>NZ_JBAQCR010000348.1:0-10174 GCF_049294395.1 Prosthecobacter sp. | reverse complement strand
GATCCAAGGCCTGCAGACCGGCATGCACGGAGAGATGGCGTTCAGCACCGCCGATGATGATCTGGGTGATTTTGCCGAGACCGCTGGAGCGCCAGGCTTCGATCTCCGGGCGCAGGGCCTCGCTGGTGACCACGAGGATTTCATCAATGATATCGCAGGCCTGAAATGCATCCAAGGTGCGCCTGAGCACAGGCACGCCGGACAGAGGCGCCAGGAGCTTGTTGAAGCCCATGCGCCGGCTGCTGCCTGCGGCAACGATGATGGCGGAGGTCATGAAGGCCGGTGAATCATTGAAACGGTGCGCGGCGGGGCAGTCACCGGTTTAAGCGAGACGTTTGGCGACTTCGGTGGAAATCGACTTGCTGTCGGCGCGGCCTGCAACGCGTTCCTGCAGCGCCTTCATCACGCCGCCCATGTCCTTCTTGGAGGTGGCGCCAAGTTCGGCGATGACGGTTTCGACGAGCTTGCCCAGTTCTTCTGTGCTCATGGCGGCAGGGAGGTATTTTTCCAGCACGGCGATTTCGGCCTTGGCGGCTTCCACCGCTTCCGGGCGGCCGGCTTTCTCGGCGCCATCCACGGAATCCTGCAGTTTTTTGATCTCCTTGCGCACCACGGCCAGGGCATCGGTGTCGCCGAGTTCACCATCCGCGCCGAGTTTTTCAATGGCGGCGTACTTGAGGGCGGACTTCAGATTGCGGATGACGTTGAGGGCCACGGTGTCCTTGGCACGCATGGCATTTTTGAGGTCTTCGGAAATTTGGGAAATGAAGCTCATGAGAAAGGGCGGCTGGGTTGGTTGAATTGAGCGGCGATCATGGCGTGGCAGGGGCCTTTGTCCAGACGTTAGGCACGAGGCCAGTAATGCTCTTTGCACTCCTGTCGATGCAGTGCATGGTCACATTCCTGTGCAATTTCGACATCCTAAACACGACCTTTACATTCCTGACGAAACTGAACCGTGGACCGCGCTGCGCCGTGTGACGCACTTGGGCATCGTTTCCCATCAGGACGACTTGGAAATTGCCGCGTATCATGGCATCACCGAGTGTTTCCATCACAAATCCCAGTGGTTCGGCGGCGTGGTGGTCACCGATGGTGCGGGCAGCCCGCGCAAAGGCCCGTATGAATCCTACACGGATGAGGAGATGCAGAAGGTGCGCCTCATTGAGCAGCGCAAGGCGGCCTACGTGGGCGAGTACAGCTTCATGGTGCAGCTCGGCTATCCGAGTGATGACATCAAAAAGCCGAGGCACGCGCCAGCTGTGGAGGATTTGAAATTCGTCTTGGAGCATGCCCAGCCGAAGTTTCTCTATCTTCACAATCCCTGTGACAGGCATGACACGCATGTGGCCACCTTTCTGCGCTGCCTCGAAGCCATCCGCGAGCTGCCGCCGGAAATGCGCCCTGAGAAAGTCTATGGCTGCGAAGTCTGGCGCAAGCTCGACTGGCTCCTCGCGGAGGACAAAGAGATGCTCTGGGTGGACAAGCACCCGCACATGCTGCGCCCGCTGCTCGGGGTGTTTGATTCGCAGATCAGCGGCGGCAAACGCTATGACCTGGCCGAAGAAGGCCTGCGCCATGCCAACGCGACCTACTTTGACTCCCACACCACGGACAAGACCAGCCTCTTAACTTTTGCGATGGATCTGACGCCGCTGACGAAGGACGACAAGATGTGTCCGGTCGAGTACGCCACGAACTACGTGAGGCGGCTCGAATCTGACGTGCATGACCGCGTGAAGAAGTTCATGTGATAGTACGATGGGCGCTCCTGCCCGTTGATCAGCGCTCCGACATGGGCCAAAGTTCACGAGTTGTTCGAGTGCGCCTCCGGGCTGTTCAGTCGGTTTGGGGGGGGGACGTAGGAGAGGGGAGCGTGCGAAGGCGCTGGCCGACAGACAGGAGTGTCAGTCGTACTTCAGAGAATCTGCCTGCCTGTTTGCAGCAGGAGTATCCATCGTGCTAAAAGAAAAATGCCAGCCGGTTTCCCGGCTGGCATTGAAGTTTGGCGGTGAAGAGCTGACGCTGATTACTCAGCGATCTTGGCGCTCTTGATGATGATTGGTTCCACTGGAACGTCACCGTGGGGGCCTTTGCGACCGGTGGCGACGGCGGCCATGGCATCAACGACTTCCATGCCTTTGCTCACCTTGCCGAACACGCAGTAGCCCCAGCCATCCTGACCAGGATAGTCGAGGAAGCTGTTGTCCTTCAGGTTGATGAAGAACTGCGAGCTGGCGCTGTGTGGGTTGGGCGTGCGGGCCATGGCCAGGGTGCCTTTGACGTTCTTGAGGCCGTTCTTGGCTTCGTTCTCGATCTGGCCGTCCGGCTCCTTCTGCTGCATGTCGGGGGTGAAGCCGCCGCCCTGCACCATGAAGTCAGGGATCACGCGGTGGAAGATCAGGCCGTCATAGAAGCCTTTCTTCACATACTTCACAAAATTAGCGACAGAGATGGGGGCCTTGGCGGCGTCGAGTTCGAGTTCGATGGTGCCTTTGGAGGTCTCCATCACGATTTTCACTGGTTTGGCGTCACTCACGGTTTGGGCAGAGGTTGTTCCGGTCAGACCAGCAAACGTGATGACGAGAGCGGCAAGAGTCGGTGCGATTGATTTCATAGTGGGTTGGTAGGGAGGGGAATGAGCCACGAAGGGCCTGATTTGCAATGGTCAAAATCGGATCTCTCGGCGGCGGCGGTCTTGCCGCCGCCTGAAAACAACTCGGCCCGGGAGAACCCAACCAAAATTCTCCCGGGCCTTTAGGTGACCAGAGAGTCCCAACCATGAAGTGACTCTCCAGCTCGTTGTGTGTTTCCTCAGGCGAACCCGAGAAATGTTTGTGAAGCTTGCGCCCCAACTGAGTGTTTGATAGAGCAGCCAGCGGGCCAGACCTGCGCATTTTCTGCTGATTAAACAAATTCCCGGTCAGAAAGTATGGGACCGCGTCACAAAAGGAATTTGAAGGCAGCCAATCAGTGGGGGACTGCTAATCCTCCTCCCACCCGGTGTCTGAAAACAACTCGGCCCGGAAGGACCCAACCAAAATCCTTCCGGGCCTTTAGGTGACCAAGGAGTCCCAACCATGAAGCGACTCCCCAGCTCGTTGTGTGTTTCCTCAGGCGAACCCGAGAAATATTTGTGAAGCTTGCGCCCCAACTGAGTGACTGATAGAGCAGCCGTCGGGCCAAGTTTGGCGGGGAGATTCAGAAAATTAAAATTAATTTCCAAGGGCGGGCATGACCCTTCATCTGCGGTGGAAATTGGCGTGAGCGCTGGCAGAGGGCCATGGCTCACACACGATGCAGCGGATGTGAATGAAATGCGCTGACAGGCGCACAAGCCGGAGGCTTGTGCTACTTTGGCAGCACGCGCACGATGAAGGCTTTCTTCTCGCCGAAGTACTTCGCTGCGACGCGCTGAATCTCCTTGGAACTGATGTCGGCCATGATGCCGGGGAGCTTCTGGAAATGATCCCAGCCGAGGCCGTTGATTTCATTCCATGCGCAGACGTCCGCCATGCCGGTGTTGCCCTGCTGGGCACGCAGCCAGGAGGAACGCCACGTGACGCGTGCGCGGTCAATCTCATCGGCATGCAGGCCGTTGTCAGCGAGGTCATTGATCTGCGCCATGAGCTCCTTCTCGGCGAGCTTCACTTTCTTGGGATCCGTGCCGACGTAGAAATAGAACGCACCCGCCCCCATGGCGGCGAAGTTTTGTGCGCCGACATAGTAGGCGAGGCCGAGCTCTTCGCGGATGCGGTTGAACAAACGGCTGCCCATGTCGCTGCAGGCTTCATCAATGAGATTGAGCGCATGCACGTCACGATCTTCAAGGCCGACGGTGCGGAAGCCGACGACGATGACGGCCTGCTCTTTGTCGAGATGTTCGGTCCAGGCGGCGGGTTTGGCGCTGGCATGGTACTCACGGCCCATGGCGATCTGGCGGTTGCCGCGTGGCAGTTTGGCGAAGGCTTTTTCCACCTGCGCTTTGATCACAGAGGCCTTCACATCGCCAAAGACGGAGATGACGCCGTTGCCGGTGGCAAAGCTGGCATGCAGCATGGCGCGGCAGTCGGTGAGCTTGAGAGCGGCCACAGATTGCTCGGTGCCGAGTGCGGTGCGGTGAAAGGGCTGGCCGGCAAAGATCTCACGCCGTGCTTTGCGCATGGCGACGGTGAGCGGGTCTTCCTTCTCTTCGAGGATGTTGGCGATCTGGCGCTTTTTCACCTCGGCCAACTGGGCCTGGGGCAGGGCAGGATTGAGGATGAGATCGGCCACGAGGTCGAGCGCGTCGGCTTCATCGCCTCGCATGACATCTGCACCGATCATGTAGCGGTGCGCGTCCGCAGAGCAGATGAGGCTGCCGCCGCGATTTTCGAGTTCGGAGGCGATCTCCTCCGCAGCACGTTTCTTGGTGCCTTTGAGCAGCATCTGCGCGGAGATCTGCGTCACGCCGGCGGAGAGGTCGGTTTCGGCCAAAACACCGGCGAGGAAGTTGGTGCGCACGCTGATGAGAGGCAGGCGTGGATTCTCTCCCACAAGAAGGATGAGGCCGTTTTTGAGTTTGAAGCGCTGGATGTCTGGCCGTGCAGAGTCGGCGGTGGATTTGGCCTTGGTGTCAGCCTCGACATCATCGCCCACGACCACGGTGCTCATCGCTTCCGGGGTCAGGTAGCGGCGAGCGGCATCGCGGATGACATCCGGCGTGAGTGCGGAGATGGCGTTGAGGAACTGACGCTGGTAGTCGAGCGAGCCGGAGAGCAGCCAGCCGTTGCCAAGACTGCCTGCCTGGCCTTTGACGGTGCTCAGCGTGCGCATCTGGCCGCTGAGCGTGGCGCAAACGGCCTTCTGGAGCTCGGCGCGGCCCGGTCCTGTTTTTTTCAGGGTGGCAATGACTTCGAGCATGCCCTTCTTCAGCTTGTCAGCATCGGCGGGATTGCATTCGGCCTCGACACTGAAGAGGCCCACTTCCGGTGCGCACCAGGCACCGGCCCAGACGTAATGGGCGAGGCTGCGTTTCTCGCGCAGTTCCTGATAGAGGCGTGAGCTGCGGCCGGATCCCAGCAGGAAGGCCAGTACATCGAGCGCTGGTTTGTCCGCATGGTTTTCTCCGGGGATCTGCCAGCCGAGGGCGATGCGCGTGAGCTCGGTGGTGAAGTTTTTGGCGGCGGAGCGGCTGCCATGCTGGGGCGGTTCGGCGGGCAGCAGCACGGGATCAAAAGCACGGCGCTGCCAGTCGCCAAAGAAGCTGCGCACCGTTTCCAGCACAGCGGCGGTATCGACATCCCCAGCGATGACGATGAAGGCATTGTTGGGCACGTAGTGACGCTGCACGAAGCCGTGCACATCGGCACGGGTGATCTGATCGAAGACTTCGCGATGACCGATGATGGGGTGGCGGAGCGGATGCTGGCGGAAGGCGGTGGCCTGCATCAGATGCTGGATCGTGCTGCCGGGGTCGTCGTTATCCATGGCCATCTCACGGCGGATGACTTCTTTTTCGCGTGTGAGTTCATCGGCATCGAATTTCGAATGACGGATCATGTCCGCGAGGATGTCGAGATAGCCGTCCGCGTGCTCGGCGAGGCCGTCGATCCAGTACACCGTGCGGTTGAAGGAAGTGTAGGCGTTGACGTAGCCGCCCAGTGCCTGAATGCCCTGGGAAATCTGCGCCGGGTTGCGCTTCTCCGTGCCTTTGAAAAGCATGTGCTCCACGCAATGCGCGATGCCTGCGCCGGTGTGCTGCTCCTCATGCATGCTGCCCGCCTTGATCCACACCTGCACGCTGACGAGCGGGTGAGCATGGTCTTCCCGGACGATGACCTCCAGGCCATTGGGCAATGTGGTAACGCTGGCATCCAGGGAGGGGACGGAAAGAGCGGTTGCTTTGGCAGACGCAGCACGGGCGAGAACTTTTTTCATGAGGATTTTTTCTCGCGCTCTTCACGCAGCGAGGCAGGGAGGAAAGGGGTGGTAAAGGCGAGCTCGAAGTCGTAGCCGCCAGAGAAGTCTTCGAGACTGTCTCCGTCATTTTTGCCGAAGTAGCCGCAGTCGATCAGATTGTAGACGATGTTGCCCACATCTTCGCCGCGACGGAGGCCCCATTGGTCGAGGATGATGGTGGACATGGGGCCGTATTCCTGGATCACATAGTCGCGGAAACCTGCGAGCAGTTCCTGACCACTGACGTGCTGGTCTTCGGCGTTCTCATCGCGGAATTTTTTGGCGGCCATGTGCAGCGCATCGCGCACCAGTTCATAGGCGGCCGGGTGGTAGCGGGGGTCTTTTTGAATCGAGCGCCGGACGGCCTCGCCAAAGGTGATGGAAGTCATGGGCGGACGAACATTGGAGCGGAGAAGGGCAGGGTCAACGCACGGCTTGGGTTGTGGCCACGGCTTCCTGCAGCATTGCTTCGAAGCGCTCGGCCATGCGGGTGGCACTGAATTCCTGGCGGACGCGGGAAATTCCGTTTTTGGAGAGCTTTTCGCGCTGCTCATCGTCGTTGAGCAGGGCTTCGAGGGCATCGGCCAGCGCCTTGGCGTCATCGGGCTTGCAGAGCACGCCGCCTTCGGTGGCGGCGATGAGTTCGGGGAAGGCGCCATGGTCGGGCTGCACCACGGGGACACCGCTGGAGGCGGCCTCAATGACGTACAGCCCGAAGGCTTCGCCGTAGGTGGCGGGAACGCTGAAGACGGTGAGGTCGTGGAAGAAATGCACCTTGTCTTTGAAGCTGACATTGGGGTGCCACTCCACGCGTTTTTCCAGCCCGGCTGCCTTGATCTTGCGCTGGAGGCCGGCCACATATTTTTCGTCGATGGGTGTCTTGGCTCCGCCGATGCGCAGCTTCACGCGTGGCACGGTGCCGCGTTTGGCCAGATCGATGAAGGCATCGACGAGGGTGGTGAGACCCTTGCCGTGAATCATGCGGGCAAAGTAACCGATCGTGGGCCAGTTCGGGTCGGGAGAAGAGGTGGTGAAGGCGGTGGTGTCGATGCCATTGGGCATCACTTTCATCTGTGCGGCGCTTGCATCCAGGCGCTCGCGCATCAGGTCGGCGTAGTAGCGGCTGGGGGCGATGAAGGTGCGAACGCTTCGTGCATTCCGCTGCATGGCCTCCCAGCACTGGGCGCGGTAGGGTTCCGGCAGGGTGTCCAGGAAGCTGTCTTCTCCCTGGAGCGAGCAGACGACGGGAATGCCCAGTTCTTTTTCCAATGCGGGCGCCAGACCGGTAAGCAGGCTGTTGGACAGGGAGATGACATCAAACTTCCCATGGCCGCGGATCCATTCGAGGAGCTTGTGCCATTCGCCCCACTGGCGGCCTTCGGCGCCGAGGAGCGCGCCGAGGGTCATTTCTCCGAGCACCTTGGCGCTGGTCATGCCCATGCGCTTGGAGGCTCTGCGGAGGAAGTCGGGCTTGTTGATCCAGTTGTGGAAGAAGCGCGGCAGCTTGTGAAACCAGGTGAACTTCTGCTGCAAAAACAACGAGATGCCGCCGATCTGCACGGGCAGCTCCTGCGAGCCAAACTCACGGTCCGTGACCAGCGGCAGGTACAGCGGCGCCATGAGCGCGTCATGGCCGCGCACGCGCAGGGCCTTGATCAGCGCATGGTCACGCAGGCAGCTTCCGCAGTGGAAATTGCCGGTGCCGGGGGTGAGGTGCAGGATGCGCATTGAGAGTCGAAAAAGGTGGGGAACAATGAATGCCTGAGAACGATACGTTGGTCAAAATGAACGCATTTTTTAATTTCAGGGCATCGCGAAAGAAGGTGAGCCAGAGGCGCGGAGCAGGACAAATGGAGGCGATGGCGCGAAGCGTCTTGGAGTGCGGCGGCAAGCCTGGGCGCGACGCCGCTTTCGAGCTGGTGAAGGAGGATGAGGGGCCTGAGACCGCGCGTCCGGCTGACGAAAAGCGGTGTCGCCGATGCAGGCTTGCGCCGTGCATCTCTGCCACCGCACTCCACGACGCTGTCGCGTTCTTCGGGAGCCAGTGACTGCATGCTTGTTCCGTAGACAGGTCTGGCCTTAGTCGTGATCGAGCTCGGCTTTCGGTGTGAACTTGAGCTTCAGCTTCAGAAAGCGGGATCTGACAGGGGGTTTGAGCGAGCCGGGAAAAGGCGGGAATCGGCGGGATAGGCCGGAAATCAAGGGTTCCAGGGCATTCTAGCGTTCCAGCACTGGTTTGAGCAGATCCGAGGCTTAAACGGGGATTTTGACAGAGGTTTGAGCATTGGCAGGGCTTCCGGCAAGGCGCTTGCCGGGGGCGTGCAAAGACTGTGCACGGGGTTTGAACGGTGGCAAGTTTGCCGTGTCGGTGGCTGTGCCATGACAACCAAACCACCCCTCCGCTGGCCTGGCGGTAAAACCAGGCTACTCACGCAGCTGCTGCCCCTGATACGCCCTCACACGATCTTCGTGGAGGCGCTGATTGCCCAGCCTGGTCTAACCGGCCTGCAGCAGGCTGCCAGATACCTGCTGCGCAACCGGCTGAGCTTTGGCGGCACCGGCAATTCCTTCGCTGTCTGCAGGTCGCATGCCCAGCCCAGCCGCGCTGCTGTGCTGGACAAGCTGAGGGCTTTGAACGCCCGCCTGGACAAGGTGGCCGTGGAAAACATCTCCTACGAGCGCCTGTTCAAGAATTACGACTCCCCGGGTACGTTCTGGTTCTGCGATCCTCCTTACACGGTGGGTGAAGTGGACACCTACGCGGCCTGGGATCAGGAGCGCATGGAGGGCTTTGCCCAGGCCGTGGCAGGCCTGCAGGGAGACTGGCTTGTCACGGTGAATGATACGCCTGAAAACCGCGCCTTGTTCCGGGGGCATGACATCCGCCCGGTGGTGACCAATTCCGGGGCCGTGAACAGGCGCACGCGGCCTGATGCCACCTTTGGCGAGCTGATCATTCGGCGGCGCTGGAAGCGCGCATCAGCTGCTCAGGCGCTGCCGTTGGCAGCGTAGGCTCAAAACGGGATGTTATCCTCAGCTACCCCGCCCGTGCAGGCTTCCTGCACGGGCTTTTTATTGCCTTGGCGGGCGGCAATGGTCTTGCTGAAGTTGATCAGCTCCTTCAGGGGGAAATCACGCCAGCTCCTGACGTTGTGGACGCGGCATTTGTGCTCTGCTGCCTTGTCGAGGTACACCGAATTGAACCCCTTTTCATCGGCTGCTTTCTCAATGCGCCAGATGACGTTGCCGCGCTGGTCATTGGCCAGGGCGATCTCAGGATTCGCATCGGCAAAGGCTTTCTCGAAGTTGTGAGGATCTGCCAGCCAGGCCAGCTTGTTAAACAAGAGGGTGATCTGCTTTTGGGTGAGCTTGCTGGTGCTCTCCTGCCCTGTGGCGGCATGCGTCACATCACGGCGGCGCTCTTCATCCTTGGGGTTCCAGCCCTGGGCTTTGCAGGCATCCGGCCACAGGCGGGCAAAGTAGGCTTTGCGCTGGCTTGGGCTCATGACTTGGATGCCTCCACGATTTTCATGATTCGATCGAGGTCAGCGGGACGGATGAAGATCTCGGGACCGAAAGCACGCTTGTTCCAGTGTGCTTCTGTGACAGCACGGGCGGACTGCGGGCCTGTAGCTCCGCAGGTTTCGCATTCAATCCACGAGGTCTTGGAACCCTTTTTAGCGCGGATATTGGAGAGGTTGATCCCGCCACAGAAGGGGCACGGAAGATTCCCCAGCATGGTCAGGGGCGTCCTCTCTAGCACGTCTGCGATGATGAGTTGGGTGGGGAGGCTCATGGCTGCACTTCCTCTCTGAGCTGTTGGAATTTCCAGCTGCGGGCACGCCTTTTGAGCTTCTTGATGGCATCCCATTCGATCATTGAAATGGTGCTGCGTGGGCAGCCGCAGTAGGCGGCGATTTCATCCAGGGTGTAGCGCCTGTCAGGTACACGCGTGGCAGCCAGAATCGCGAGTCCGAGCATGAGGCGCTGCCGCCGCTCTTTCTTCTCTTCTCCGTGCGTGAGGTTCATGCCCTGGCTCCTCTCAATTCAGCGCGGAGATCCGCGAAGAAGTTTTCGTTTTGAGTGACCAGCTCGGGGTCGGGCTGGCCGCGCAGATAAGCGTCTTGAAAGTTCCAGCCTTCATACCATTCGCGGCGTGATTTGCCGGACATGCGGCCATCGGTGATCCTGCACGGTTTGCCAGCCTGGCGGGCGGCTTTGCCTGCGTGAAAGT
>NZ_JBAQCR010000347.1:0-2385 GCF_049294395.1 Prosthecobacter sp. | reverse complement strand
CTTCAGGATGCGCTGGAAGGCGCGGATCAGGTCAAAGATGCCCACCTGGCCGATGGTCTCCACCGGGGCCTCAAGGTCAGGGAGTTCGGGAGTGGTGACGAACAATTCATCTCCCTTCACCTCCTGCGCGCCGAGGAAATGGGCAACTTCCTTGAACTTCTTGTACTCCATGAGCTGACGGATCAGCTCCCAGCGCGGGTCATTCTCCTCCGCATCCTCCTCCGGCGGCTGCACGGCCTGTGGCAGAAGCTCGCGGCTTTTGATGTACATCAAATTGGCCGCCATGACGATGAACTCGCTGGCGAGCTCGATGTTCAGGGCCTTGAAGGTGTCGATGTAATCCAGGTACTGCCGCGTGATGCGCTCCAGCGACACGTTGTAAATGTCGATCTCCTCCTTCTTGATGAGGTAAAGCAACAGGTCCAGCGGGCCTTCAAAAATCTCGAGTCGTACTTTGTAATCGGTGTCTTCCACGGATCGAGATAGAGCGGGGAATCAGGGATGGCGAGGGGAAAGTGGCAGGATGGGGTGCGATGAGATGGCCGAAAAGAGGCACAAAAAAGGAAAAAGGGATCAGTCGGAAGGAGCCGCTTGTTTTGAACTCTTTGCGGCCAGCCTCATTTGGCCGGCCGAACGCGTACCCAGACGCTGCGTGTGGTTTGGGCACCGTCAACGGCGGCGGGCGGGCGGAGGTGATGGAACAGGCCGGGAGTGAGGTGAAGGGTGTCCGTCCATTCTTCCAACTCGTGCTTCGCGCCGGGATAGGGCGCTTTGCTGTCGGCAGAGATGCGGAGGGTTTCTTCCAAGCCGGGCTCGGCGGGCCTGGCCAAGGAGTTCTGGAGCTTGACCTTGAGGCTGACATTGCCGTCGGAGTCTACCGTCAAGTCGCCTTCAAATTGCAGCCCGACGGGAAGCATTTGCAAGGCAGTGGGCCGCATACGGAAGGGGGCATCAGGTATGGGAGGATCAAATTCGGTGGCGGTGAGGTACTCCTCCATGACTGACAGCTTATAGAGTGACGAGGGCCGGGTGCGCAGCAGGCTGTGGGACTGAAGCCTGGCGCGGCCGCTTTTGAGCTGCTGCTGGGAGAAGTTTTCAAAATCATCGGGCTTCAGTTCCTCCCAAGCGGCTGCATCCTGGGCTGAGATTTCAAAGATCAGGGTGTCGATTTCAAAGTCGGTTCCTTTGATCGCAGATGGATCGGTGCTGGCGTCGAGGTGGCTGAAGAAGAGGAGGGTCTCATGCGCCGGAAGATCAGCGCCGACCATCACCACAGGAACATCCGCCGCTGTCAGCAGATGGGTGCCGGGTGTGGTGAAAGCGAAAGCCGAGGTGATCATGGACATGGCTCGAAAACGCGGCTCCCACATGATGGCCTCCGGCATGTCGCGCGCGAGTTTCCACTCGGTGCGCCCGGGCGGAGCGAGGTGCTGGGTGAGGGCCACAGTGTCGCCATCCATCTCCAACTGGGTGCCGACGGGAATCTCGTTCCAGGCCGAGGGGATGCTGGGCATTTCCGTGGGGTAGGCATGAATGCGTGCGCTGGTCTGCGTTCGGCGGTTGGGATCATGCGCGGCCAGTGCGCAGGTCATCACGCGGGCCTTGCCGTCTCTGGCGCGGGCCAGCAGCTCGCGGAGAAGCGGGGCTTCATCCTGCCCGGGTTTGCGCGTGGCGAGCAGGGCATGCGCGGCATTTGCGTCGAGAGCGATGCCGATGAACAAGCGGCGTGGAAGTTTGTCAGGTTCTGATCCTCTGACAAATTCAACGATGTCTGCCGGAGAGGGAGTGGCGGTCCAGCCCGGCTGCTGCATCACGGTCACATCCAGCCAGCGCCCCTGACGATCGGTGCCCCAAACTTGATCTGCGGCGGGCATCATCGCCACGAGATGCGGAGCCGCATTGCAGAACAAAATGTCTCCCTGAATCTGATCTTCAAATTGATCGTTCCAGTCCATCCAGCCGTGAAGGGCTTTGCTATTCTTGTTATTTTCATCCCGCACCCGCAGCCAGGAGGTGGGCCACTTCACGGCCAGCGGGGCACGTGGTGCGTAGGTGCTGGTGAACTTGGCGCTGCATCCAACCACCTTCGCTGACAAGCGTGTCCCTTGCAGTGATGGCTTAAAAGAGACGGGTGTCATGTATAGCAAATCGAAGTTTTGATCTATCTCCGTGGTCAACCAGTGTTCGGTGCCGATCTGCGCTTCAGCAGAAGCGCGGGATGCCATCGAGAGAGTCGTGCTGGAGACGACGCTGGCCTTTCCGGCCGCCACGGCTTCTTCCAGATGATGGATGACAGCGGCATCATCACGGGAGGTTTTCAGCAGCCAGTCGAGCATGTCGAGTTCAGGCACGCGGTAGATGGTTTGCTGCAAGGTGGTGCTCGCA
>NZ_JBAQCR010000346.1:0-66787 GCF_049294395.1 Prosthecobacter sp. | reverse complement strand
GCAGCACATACACGTAACCGCGCAGCGGGCCGTTCATCCAACGGCCGTTTTCGTTGTAGGCGTTGTCCCAGCCGTACTCGGTCCAGTCGCCGACACCGACGATGAGATCGTTGTTGCCGTCACCATCGAAATCCACCATGCGCCACATGTCGGCGCGGATTTTGTTGGGATGGACCTTTGCGTCGACGGGCAGCTTCTGCTCATGCTCCAGACCGGTTTTGAGGAAGTCGGGATACTCTTTGCCGGGCGAAAGCACCCGTGGCTGACCATCCACGTAGCTCACCTGCACATTCGACTTCCCCGCGCTGATGCGTTTGGCTGCTTTGAAAACCGGCATCTTGTTTTTCGACGTGTCGCCGCTGGCGTTCTCGAAGCAATAAACACCGTTGTAGGGCTTGTCGGGGCAGTTCACGACGAGGTCGAGATCGCCATCGCCATCAAAGTCCATCGGCAGCGGCCACGCCCACAAACCCACACCGAGATCGACCACGAGGCCGGGATTGTTGTACTTGAGCGGCGTGAGGCCGTCAGCGGCAAAAGCGTGGCTGCAGAAGCAGGCAAGCAGGAGGGGGTGGAGGAGCTTCATGGTTGGGAAAAACAATCAACGCGACAGAGTGCCGCACACATTCACCTGCATGCCCAAGGCGCGGGCCATCGCCGCCTTGGCAAACATGCAGTCGTCCGCTGCCTTCGCGTCATTGGCATAGGCGACCTGGACATGGTTGGCCTGATGCTTGGCCATGAGCTGGTCGCGGCTCACGCCATAGGTCACCGCGCTCATGATCGGCCACTGCGGCGTAGTAAGCTGCCAGCGGCGCTCGGTTTCTTCACGCGGAAGATCGACCACACCACCACGGCCAATGTCCATGTGCAGCGCTTCATCCTGCACGTAGATGCGCGACCAGACAATCTCGCCCGGCTTGGAAATACCACGAAGTGTGGAGCCGCCGCTCGGGAAGTACATCGGCGGCTGGCGGAAGCCTTCGGCGCTCTTCCAGCCTTCGGCAAAATGCGCAGGAGGTGCCGCGCCACTGATGAGGAAGACCCAGACGTAGTCCTTCTCGTACTTTTCGCCCCAGCGCACGTCATGCAGTGTCGTCTCAACCGGCTGCTGCAGGGCACGATGCACCCGCTGCGTGAGCATGCCGTCGAGTCCGGCGCATTCATCGACCTCATTAAAATGCAGCAGCGGCTGGCCTTCCAGCAGGGTGCGTTTGCGGTCACGCGATTTCACCGGCGGACGGTCCGAATTGTTCAGCATGCCTTCCACGAGATCACTCGCAGGCAGCAGATCCTTCAGGCCCTGCTGATACTGGATGCCGATGGCATCGCAACCGAAGTCATCCGCGATGCGCAAAGCCGCAGCGTACATTTTGCACTGCAGCCGCACCTGATCGCGTGTGAGCTGCGTGGCGTGATTGTCGCCGAGCTGGAAGGTCATGCCGTGCTTCACCACCCAGGTGTGGATGGCCAGTGCGTCCGAATCGCTGACCTGCATGGCTTCATGATAGAGCGCGGACTGGCTGAGGCGCTCCTTGAACACGCCACATGCATGCAGCGCGTGATCGGGAATGATGGCATTGAACATGCCCATGCAGCCTTCATCAAAGATGCCCATGATGGCTTTGTCTGCGCGCAAAGTAGCAGCCAGTTCCTTGCCCAATGCCGCCGCTTTGGCCGGAACCTTCACCTTCTCCAGTTTCTGCACATGGCTGAGATCGTGGGTGATGCTGCCGGACTTGAGCCACTGCTTGAGCTTGGTCTTGAAAAAAGAGTCGGTGAAGTCCTCGCTCCAGAGCGTGGAGTATTTCACACCGGCTTTCGTAAGCGAGCCATTCAGATTCAGCATGCCCACCAGCCCGGGCCACTGGCCGCTCCAGTTTGCCACCGTCAAAATCGGGCCGCGATGTGTGGTCAAACCCGCCAGCACATGATGCGAATACTGCCATACTGCCTCCGCCACGATCAGCGGTGCCTCGGGATCGATGCCGCGAAACACCTCAATGCCCATCCGCTGCGAGTCGATGAAACCGTGCTTCTTGGATGTGTCCAGCGCATGCGCACGCTTGACCTCCCAGCCCTCTGCCTTCAATGCGGCACCCAGCGCCTCCTCCATGGCTGCCTGGGCTGGCCAGCACGTTTGATTGGCAGAAAGGCGCAGGTCACCGCTGGCCACGAGCTGAACGATTTTGGATTTGGATGGCATAAACCACATCTTAGCCAAGAGACTTGCATTTCACCAGCACAAGTCACAACTCGCACCAGATGCGCATCCTTGGCACCTGGATGACCATCCTTGATCTAGCCGCCTTATTTTGTCTCGACGCGGAAACGGGGATCATCCCAGACGAACGGCGGGCGCTTGCCCAGAAGGAGATCATAGATGGTGTGGTTGGTCTTCATCATCTCGGCCAGCATGTCCTTCCAAGGACGATCTGCCACGCTGACGAGGCCGGTGTTGTAGCTCTCTCCATTGTACTTGCTGAACCAGCGCCCCGTCGTGGCCTGATCAATGAGGGTGAACCACTCAATGCCAATGACAAACCCCAGGGAGGCGCTCTGCTCGACATAGTTGCGATAGGCCAGCCCCCGCTCCTGCTGGCTGCTGACTTCACGCCCGCCCACCAGCCCGCTGTCCTTAGGCGAAGCCCAGAAGAACTCGCTGAGCATCATCGGCTTGTTGCCGGTCCATTCGTGGAAACGCTTCAACGCCGCCGTATCCACTCCCATGGTGTAGTAATTGTAGGACACCACATCGAGATGCCTGCCCATGATGCGGCAGAGCTGCTCGTCGTTGATCGTCACAGGCTGCAAACGGCTGCCGATTAGCATGTGATTGGTGTCATGCTGGCGGAACAGTTTTTCGATCTGTGCAAAGTAGGTTTCCATGAAGGCCCCCACGTAATCTTTCATGTCAGCTTTGGCCGCGTCCGTGGTCACTGCGAGCCCTACATCGATCAACTCATCAAAGGAAGCCGCATTAAGCTGCCATGCGGTGTTGAAGACATTGATGGAATGGTACTTGTCCTTCAGCACCGCCACCAGGCGCCGCTTGCAGGCCTCTTTACCCGTGAGAGAAGGAACGACGCGTGAGATTTCATCGTAACGCGGCTCATTCACGATGAAATAGCCGATGAGCAGCGGATCATTCGCACGCGCAGGCAGCTCGCGCGCGAGATTTTCGGCGATCTTTTGTGCGGTTGCAGCATCATACGGATCCCACACTTCATGCACGCCGGGGATGCGCGGCACGCCTTCCCAGGCATTGATCGGCAGGCTTGTCACATACGGGAAATCGGCCTTCACATGCGCCTTCTCGGGTGTGGGACTGAACGCGCCGATGGAGTTGAAGCCCCACTTGCGCACCCGTTCGATCATGCGTGTGGCATGCGTTTCATAGTCATAGGGAGCGCCGAACTTGCGGATCACGTTCGCGAGATAGAAGGAGAAATGTGCCTGCCCATCCCCGGGCCGGAAGGCACTGTCAAACTCGCCCTCCGCCTTTGGCAGCCACTCGTAGATGCCTTCACGACCTGTAACGTAGGTGTAGTCATCACTCGGTGCGAAGCCGCAGATGCCGAGGTGGAAGAATGCGTGTCCATCAGGATCAACCAGCCACGATTTGCCCTGCTTCTGCTCCACATGAAAGAAGCCCGTCTTCTTCAGGCCCAGCGCCTCACCACTGCCGGACTGGCCGCCGAAACGGTCCAGCTTTGGCGTTTCGATGCTTGCGTAGTAACTCTTGTCCGCCTCCACATCAGCCTTCAGATCTTCCAGGCTTTTGAGTTTGTTCGGGAACGAATCTTTGAGGCTCTGACCAAAGGGATCAATCAACTTTGCGACGGCAGCAAGATCTGATGTGATGCGAATTTTCGCCGTCGGCTGGTCCGGATTGTACGGCACCATGAAGTACCAATTATAAATCGCCCAGTTCCATTCGCGGTTGTCGGTGAGTTGCTGGAACGCATAATCCGGCGTGTTGAAGCTCAGGCACTGCCCCTGAGCATTTTTCAGCATGAAGCTCGTGCTGTTCAGGCTCGCTAAATGCGGTGGCGAAGACTTTTCCGCCGGAAACTTGCCGTCCTTGTCTGCAATCTTCCATTCGCCGCCCTTGGCGAAACCGATGTCAATAAGGACGGACATTTTCCATGACTTCACATCTGCTGGCACACCTTTAAATGAGAGGTCGATCTCATCCTTGCTGATGGAAACTGCACACTCCGCCCCGCCTTCATAGCGCACCGTCGCGTTTGTCCCGGTCGCTTTCACCTCGATCTGTTTGTGCACCGGATCAAACTCAGGATAGGTCAGCGTGAAGCTGCCGAGGCTACCGGCGGAAATTTCGATGCCTGCGCCGGTGCTTTGGAGTTCGGCGGCAGATGCAGTCACGCAAACAATCGAGATCAGACCGAGAAAGAGAAATTTCATGAGATGACGAGAGAGGGCTGGATTCAAACCTTATGTGTTTTCCACCGGCCACGTTTGAAAAGCAACCCGCTAAAAATGGCAAGCAGTGAGTAGGAGATGGGGACCGAGATGAACGCGCCCACAGGCCCAAAGCCGCATGATTTTGCCAGCCCCCATGCAATGGGAATCTGCCCCAGCCACAGGCAGATGAAATTCAGCCGGGCTGGTGTCCAAGTGTCACCAGAACCGTTGAAGGCGGATTCAAAGCACATGCCTGCCGCATAGAGCGGGAAGGCGAGGCTCACGATCCATAGCGCCTGAGTGCCGAACGCCACCACTTCGGGATCCGCAGTGAAAAGACGGATCAATGGATGTGCAAGCAGAACGAAGCTGATGCCCACGATGCTCAAAACGATGATGTCGAATTTCATGGCGATTTTGACCGCCGCCTCCGCGCGCTCCGGCTTCTTTGCGCCGAGGTTTTGCCCCACCAACGTGGCCCCGGCATTTGCCAAACCCCATGCGGGCATCAGCGCAAAGACCACAATGCGAATCGCTATCGTATAACCCGCCAGCGCCGCACTGCCAAAGAGTGCGAGAATTTTGAACAGCCCCACCCAGCTCGTGGTGCTGATGAGAAGCTGAATGATGCCGCTGCCGGACTTGCTCAGCACCGCAGAGATCACCTCCCTCTCCGGTTTGAAATGCTGCCAGCGCACTTTCACGCGGCTGTGATGCCCCGCGAGATGCCAGAGCTGATACAGCACGCCAATGCCGCGACCAATGTTCGTCGCCACCGCCGCACCCGTGACTCCCAGTTCGGGAAAAATCCACCAGCCGAAAATGAAGCATGGCCCCAGCACGATGTTCAGCGCATTTGCCAGCCACAAAGTCCGCATGGCGATCACGGCATCACCCGCACCACGAAAGATGGCGTTGATGAGGAAGATCAAAAATACCGTGGCATTGCCACCCAGCATCATGCGGGCAAAACCGGAACCCAGCGTCACGATCTCTTCACCCGCACCCATCAGCCGCAGAATATCCGGGGCGAAATACCCGAGCACGATGCCCAGTCCCGTCGCTATCAGCACACCTAAAAGCACGATCTGTCCCGCCGCCTGTGCTGCGAGTTCCGGCTCTTTTTCACCTATGCGGCGCGATATAATCGCCGTGGCGGCAATCGATATGCCAATCGCCACCGCATAGATGAGCGTCATGACCGACTCCGTGAGACCCACGACGGCGACGGCCTCCTTTCCGAGATGAGAAACCCAGAAAACATCCGCCACGGCGAACAGCGACTCCATGACCATCTCCAGCACCATGGGCACCGCGAGCAGGATGACCGCACGGTTCAACGGCAGCGCGGTGTAATCATGCTGCTCCGCACCGCGCAACGACTGCCGCACGCTCTGCCAGAATGAAACCGGCGGTGATGCCTCTTCACTCATTCAAGGCAGCCTTCCCTCATCCACATCGATATATTTCGTGATGGTCTGGATGTCATCACGATCACCCAGACCGCCATCGGCTTTTCGTTTTGCCAATATGTCTGTGATGTGATCATTGATGCCGAGTTTCAGAATGTAGTAGTTCCAGACGAGCTTGTCGGTGTCATTCAGCGGGCGACCGTGCACCTGGCACCAGTGCAAAATCTCTTCGTCCGTCCCACCTTCCAGCACACGGGCTTTGAGATCGTCATAGTTCACATGCAGGAATCCGACGCAGCTGCCGTCGCTGCCTTGGCCCAGATTCGCATGCAAATCCTCCCATAGCTTGCCAGCGGCATGCAGACGAATCTTGCCCAGCATGCGCGGGAAATACTTCAACCCGGCGGTTTCATCGAGTGGACTGCAAGGCAGCGTAGCGGGATCAGGTTTGGCAGACATGACGGATGCGTCGCTGGTGCCGCGAATTTGTCAATCAGGCGCTGCTCTTCTCCAGCGACAGAAATGCTTCAAAACTTCCGCCAGCCCCAGCCGAGCGCGAAAAGGGCGGCGCTCCAGGTGACGATGCAGATGCCCCACCACACGCCCCACAGCCCCCAGCCAAGCGTGAAGGCCAGGGTGTGAAACACCACCACGGGTGCGGCGAACTGCCGGTAGATGCCCATCCACAGACCATAGGCTGGCTGTTTGATGCCCTGCATGGCAAAGACCGTGACAAACAAAATCGGATAGGCCGCAAGAGTGAGCGATGAGCTGAGCAAGTAGTTCCGACCATGCCCGATCACGATCGGATCCTGGCTGAACATCTTCATGGCAGGATCACGCAAGAGCCACACGAGCAGGCCGCCGAGCAGCATCAACCCCGCGCCGATTTTCACATTCGTCACCCAGGCCTCGCGCACGCGGTGTGGGAGTCCTGCGCCGTGGTTCTGCCCCACGATGCTCAGCACCGCGGAATTCAGGCCGATGGCCGGCATGAGCACAATCTGCTCCACACGTGTGGCAATGCCCGTGGCCGCCACGGCTTCCTTGCCGAAGTGTTTCACAAACCATGTGATAACGAATACACCCAGAGAAATGGTGAGCATGTTAAGCGCCGCTGGAATCGCCTGTCCTGCAATCCGCCGCAGCACCTGCAGATCAGGCTTGAAATCATCCCGCCGCAGATCGCGGCAATAGTGCGCCCTGCTGACATGCGACCACAGAAAGAGCCCGCCACCCATCTGAACGAGGACCGTGGCCAGCGCGATGCCGGCCACGCCCAGTGCGGGCAACCCCGTCCACCCCCACATCAGCACCGGATTGAGCACGATGTTCGCCACGAAGCCGACGATGAGAAAATTCCGATACACCCAGGTGGTGCCCTGCGCAGACAGCGCTGAGTTCAGGATCATCGGCAGCAAAAAGAACACCCCGCCGGCGAGGATCACGTGCATGTAATCCAGCACCGTGCTCAAATAACTGCCCTCGGCACCGAGCAGCCGAAACAACCCCGGGGCCACCAGCCAGCCCACGATGGAGAGCAGGACACCCGCCGTGGTGGCAAACACCAGCGACTGCGCAAACACCCTGCGTGCCTCCGCCACGTGCCCCGCGCCCAGCGCATTCGCCAGCAGAGCCGTGGTGCCCTGGCTGATGCCGCTGCCCATGGCAAACACAACAAAGTACAGCGGAAACGACAGCGAAAGCGCCGCCAGCGACTCTGTGCCCAGCCAGCCCGCGCAGAGCGTGTCCACCACGTTGAACATCGTGTTGAAAAACATGCCGACACTCATCGACAACGCGATGCGCCAGATGAGCCGGGGAATAGGGTCTGTCGTGAGCGAGAGAGGCTGCTTCATCGGCCCAATCCTAGCAGGATGCTTTGAATCTGCGCGCGATGAACTCCCATATGTGTGCCCGCCATCGCCGCCCAGCCGAAAGCATCCAGTGAACCGAACCACGGATGCTCAAAGCGCTGCTGAGTCTTTAAATCCTGCGCCTCGGTGATAGCGGCAATAACACTGTCACAGGAACGCTCATAACCCTCCTCGACATCCGCTGTCACTACGGCGCTCGGCTTGACTGCTGCGGTGCTTGCCTTGCCAGGCGGCACCTTTCCATGAGTGAGTGCGTTGATGACCCGGATGAGACCGATGTGAATGATGCGCAGATGCTCCAGCGTCATCCACACAGACCAGTTGCGGCTGCTGTCCTCCAGACCGCGCAAACGCTTGATGAGCACTCGCTCGCCCCGCTGCTCCGCTGGACAGGAATCCACCAGTGCACGGATCGCCGCACGTTCTTCCTTGAACTTGGCAACAAAGGCTTCGCGGCTGCCCCGACGGCATGTCCGCGCGAACATCATCCGGGCCACCCAGAGTTCAATGGTGGGCAGACCGGCGCCCGGCGGGGCGAGTTGAGGATCAGTGCTGGTGCTCATGCGGGCAAAATTGCGTATTACTTGCATTATGCAAGTTTTTTACTTTTGAAACACAAGTGATTGGAATCATAGTCCCCCATGCCCAAGGCCAAAGCATCCAAACGCCCGATCAAGGCGCCACCGCCATCCTCACGCCGCTCCCCCTGCCCTGTGTCCTGTGCACTCGACCTGTTTGGTGACCGCTGGACGCTGCTCGTCATCCGCGATCTCATGCTTGGCCGCAGCCGCTTCAAAGACTTCGTCAGCTCCCCCGAAGGCATCCCCACCAACATCCTCAGCGACCGCCTCGAACGTCTGCTCGAAGCCGGCATTGTGCGCCAGATCCCCGCCTCTGACGGCGGCAAGCGCATGGCCTACGAACTCACTGAGAAAGGCAATTCCCTCCGGCCCGTCATGAAGTCCATCCGTGACTGGGGGCTGACTTGGGAACCGGGCACGAAAGCCGTCTTGCAGCAAAGCTGACCAAGTCCGGTGTCACAAAGACACCGGACTTGGCAAATCTTCTTCATGCACAGCCTGGGTCACGCCAGCTTCGCGTCCATCGTGATCGTCGCATTCAGCAGCTTCGAGACGGGACACCCCGCCTTAGCCTTGCCCGCGAGGTCTTGGAAAGTAGCATCGTCGATGCCAGCGATGACAGCGGTCACATCGAGATGACTGGCCGTGATGGCGAAGCCACCGTCTTTCGGCTCCAGCGTAATGGTGGCACTGGTGTCGATCTTGTCGGGGGTAAATCCGGCACCGCCCAGAATCATGGAGAAAGCCATCGAGAAGCAGCCCGCATGGGCCGCACCAATGAGCTCTTCAGGATTCGTCCCCTGCTCGCCTTCGAATCGAGTCTTGAAGGAGTAGGGTTTGTCAGTGAGCGCACCAGAGCCGGTGCTGAGAGTGCCGGTTCCTTCTTTGAGGGACCCCTGCCATTGAGCGGATGCTTTTTGTTTCATGATCGTGTGGATGAGAGTTTGTCGGGAAAACCCATCCTACGATTGGCGGTGAAATCAGGACTTCGAAATTCGTGAGACAATCACCTCAGAGGTCTTCCGGTCGATGGAATACAGCACTCCGGCTTCACCGCGATCCCAGGCGAAGGCCTGGCCGTGGGCGCTGATCGGTATCGCGCTCTGCCAGAGCAACACGTCACCCTTGGCCGGGAGATCGAGCACATACAGCTCCTGCGCATCATGACCGGTGATGAAGAGATGCCCGGCAGGACCAAAGCTGCCGCCAGAACTGCTGTTCTTGCCAAACTTAGCCACCACTTCGCTCGGAAATTTCAGTTCTCCGAGCTTCTTCCACTGAGCATCAAACATCACGATCCGAGTCTTCGCAGGATCACCAGTCTTCGCATACTGCGCAAAGCAGGCGTACCAAACTCCATCGCGACGGTCCACCCAGGTCAGCGAGCCGTTGGCGTCCGTCAGGTCAATGGACTCCAAATGCTGCATCGTCTGTGGATCCCAAATCTCCACGGAGCTCGTCATCGGCATCGCGGGGTAGTTCGAATGGGCACAGTAGAGGTTTCCATCAAGCACGAGCCCTGCGTTCAGATGCTTGATGCGCCCATCCTTCGCTTCTTTCCAGTCGCCAACGCGTTCGCCGTTGTCTTTGCGATACTTGCCGATGGCCGCGTTTGTGATCGCATAAAAATGGATGCCATCTACCGCCACGCCCTGATGCGCCTCCTCGGCCTTGAAGCGCTTTAGCTCCTGGTGCCGCCATGCAGATTTTCTTGCGGGCTTGGGTTTGGGATTTAGCAGTTCCTGGATGCGCGCCTCTTCTTTTTTCAATGCAGCTTTCGGCACGGGCATGGGCTTTAGGTTCTCACTCACCAGCGGCTCATCAGGTGGAATCGCACGCCAGCGAAGATTCTTGAACCACACATCGGCGCCATGATCCTGCAGCCAGAGATTGCCGCCGCGTTTGGTCAGGTCGGTGCCGCGATAGCTCACCAGTTTGACGGCGTCTTTCCAGCGAGGATCAGCATAGTCGAAATCGACCACTTTCTCTCCGTTCAACCAGTGCTGAATGACGCTGCCCTTGCAGATGACGCGCGCCTCATTCCACTGCTCAAAGGGCCGCACCACATCCTTGGTCGGGGCCATGCAGAAGAACAGTGAGCCCGCGCTTTGCCGCGGATTCTCGCCGTAGGGACTGTTGGCGTTGTCGAGCAGCTGATACTCATATTGACCCGGCCGGTAATACACACCGCTGTTGCAGCCTTTCGCCACCTTCCAGTCAAAGCGCAGCTCGAAATCATCCGGCACCTTCGCCTTTTCATAGGTCAGCGGCCCGCCCTTCTTCACCCGAGCGATCTCACCGTTCACGACCTCCCAGTTGCCACCATGCTTCCAGCCATCGAGTGATTTACCGTCGAAGAGAGACTCAAATCCGGGCTCCACCGCCAGAGCGGAGCTTGCGAGTGTCAGAGAAAAAAGAAGTAGTTTCATGCGTGGTTCAAAGTGCGGTTTACCTGCCTGCGGAAGCCATTCAAGCGCAGCGAGCCATCAGCCATGATGTCGAGCATCGAGTAGCCGTTGTTTTCCAAACCGCTGCCTTCCACCATCGCGACGAGCGTGGTGTAGTGGATGCCGGCGATCTGCTGATAGTCGTTCTTGTGCGAGTGGCCCTGGAACACAGCGAGTACTTTGCCCGACTTCTCCAGCAGCGCACGCACCTCGGCGGCGTTGCGCACGGCATGCGCTTTGTCCATGTCGAGCCGTTGATGGGCGAATACAATCACCGGACCGCCTGCCTTGGTCAGCGAAGCCTCCAGCCATGCCAGCTCCGCATTGGGAAGGTTGGCATCCTGCCAGTTGAAGTTCTTCCGTTCATACGGCGTGCCATCCTCACGGAAGCAGGCGTCGAGAATCAAAAACGTCACACCCTTCTCTTCGAAAGAGGCATGCCCTCCCGGTGCCTTGGTGTGAGCGGCAAACTCCTGCTTCGTCAAAGTGCCGACGCAGTGATTTCCCAACACGTAGTGCCTGGGCATCGAGAGCTTCATGAAATGCGACTCCATCGTCTTCAGCCATTCAATTTCACGCTCCACCGAATCCGCCTGATCGATGAAATCACCCAACTCGATCACCAATGCCGGTTTTTCGCGGTTCATCACTTCCACGGCCTCATCCAGCTTCGCCAGCGCCTCGCGGTAGAATCTCGTTTTCGTCGGTTCCTTGTCGGCGTAATGCAGATCTGTCATCAGGCCGGCACGCAGCAAGGGGGCAGCCGCAGCATCGGCTGCGAAAAGTCTGCCACCCCCGAAACCTGCGAGGCAAAGGGAGCTGTGATGGAGGAAGGCGCGGCGAGAAATCGAAGACATGGCGTGTGAAAACGAGACCCAGCCCTTTCTTTTTGCCGTCAAATCATCATGCCTTTTCGAGGATACCCTTCACATGCTGCATCGATTTACCGAAGCAATCATGCACATAAGCCATGGCTTTCTTTACTTTGGCCTGGGCCGCAGGGTAATCGGCATCAATGGTGAAAAGCGTCTCCGCCATCTTTTCCGCCGGTGTTTCGTCCATTTCCAGCAGCCACTCTCCAAGACCGATATCCTTGAACATCCAGCACTTCGGCGAATGGAACTCGGAGTAAGTGTGGATGACCGGCGTACCATTGGCCAGGGCGATGATCGGCGAATGCGGCTCGTGGCAGACGATGGTGTGGGCCCGCGCAAAAATGGAGGCGGCTTCATCCGCGTTCCAGAAGTACTCCAGGTTCACCACATGCTTCTGGATCTCCGGCGGCAGCTGATCGTGAATGAGGCGCTTGTTGTGCTCCATCTCCTTCTTTACCTCGGGGGCGATGAGCACTTTATGCCCGGTCTTTTTGACCCACATCGTCACCAGTTCCCGATACTTTGCCGCACGACGCTCATCATCAGCGATCTGTTCGGCGGTGGGATGCAGCGGATTGAGCTTCGGGGTCCGGGTGTCATCCACGCCGGGCAGTTTGGCGGTGTTGGTGCGCAGTTGCAGGGTGATGAACTTCCGCTCTTCCAGCCCGAGCTTTTTCATGGTCGCCAATCCGCGCTCATCATCGCGAACATCAATGCCGAGGCAGCCATCCGGGCCAAACTCAAGCACAGGTGTTTTGATGCCTGCGTTCTTGAGGATACTCAACGTTTTGGTTTCACGCGTGTAGATGAACGAAGCCGCATTCAGCAAGGCGATACGTTCCTCCGCGCCTTTACCCTCCACCATGCTGGCAAAATACGACTGCCCAAACAGTCCGTAGGGTTTGCCTGCCTTCTGACAAAACTGCATGAAGCTGATGTCCTGACCCATGCCAGAATTGCGAATGAAAAGGTCACATCCGGCAATTGCCTGCCGCAATGCCTCATCCTTTTCACCTTTGCCCGTCAGGCTTCCCTGCAGGATCTCCACCTTGGGAAAGCGCGTCTTGAGCATCGCGGTGACGCGCTCGTCCAATTTCATCGCCCACAGCACCACCTTCACCTCCGGCAGGTGCTCTTCGATGACACGAAGCGTTCCCGGCGTGTGACCGATGTCACCAATGTTCACTGTATCCCAGGCAGACTGCAAAAGAAGGGTCTTCGGCTTGCCGTTGGCGGCAAAAACAGAACCACCAAGCGCGGCGGTGACAGAGGCGATGAAATGACGGCGGGTAGGCATGGTTGGGAGGCACTGAAGCTGAATTGAACGTTAAAATTCCGGCGGGCCGTTGAGATGCTCGCACTTCTCCGGCAGTCCGGGAATGAAATCGACCACCTGCTTCTGGGCGCGCAGCTTGTCCTGCAGTGGGGCCAACGGCACCTTCTGCACAGCGACATCGTCCTTCACTGCCAGCGCAGCGGCAATGCCTGCGGCGTGACCAGTGATCATCCACACGCTCTCCAACCGCAGCGTGCAAAAGGCCACATGGGTGAAGCTGGCAGCGCCGGGCACCAGCAGGTTGGTGCATTCGGCGGCTTTCGGCGTCAGCGCCCGATAGGGAATCTGATAAGCATAGCCCATGCGCCAGATGCGCCCCTCATTGACGAACTCGTTTTCATTCAAAGCCACACGCTGAACGTGATGGCAGTCGATGAAATGGCTGCTCATGCCGATGCTGTCCGATTTGCGACGGTCTACCTGCACATCCTGCTGCGTCACGACATATTCGCCGCGCATCCTGCGTGCCTCGCGCACATAGAGCTGATAGGGCAGGTGGCCGTTGTCAGTGAACTCATCCTTGTGCAGGCCCAGCGCCTTCATCTCCTCCTGCATGCTCGCAGGCACTGCGGCATCGGCGGCAAGGAAATGCAGCAGACCGAGCGTGTAATCCATGTGGTCCTGGTAAATGCGGGTACGCTCTTCGTACGTGGCATCAGGCCAGTCAAACTGCCCGCCAAAGTGTCCCAGGGAGTAGATGGCGGACTGCTTGTTGTTCATTTCGAACTTGCCATTACGGCGTCCGTAGAGGTCAATGATGTCCGCAAGCTTCACCGGCTTCTTTTGCTGGGTCTGATCGCGGAACCAACCGGCCAGCAGTGCGTAACGCTTTTCGTCGTAATGCTTCGGCGCGGGGATGGGCACCTGCAGCTTGGGATCCTTTGCCACCGTCAGGCGAAAATTGTAGTTCATCGGTGCACGATGAGCATCGCCTTCATGCAAATCTTTGGCCCACGCACTGATGCCAGGCAGCAACGTTCCAATCTCGTCCACCGTCCGGGCTTGGCGCGCTGTCTTGTCAAAACGGACGCCCGCAGCCTCCTCGCCAAACTCCGCCTTCGCCTCGCGACCGACGGCGTATTTGACACCCGCACGCGCCATGAGATCGCCTTCGTAACCTGCGTCGATGAAGACTTTCGCCTGAAGCTTGGAACCATCCGTAAGGGTGACCGCAGTGATGCGCGCGCCATCTTTTTCCACTTTATCCACCGACGCGCCAAAACGCACCTCCACCCCCGCCTCGCGCAGCATGTCGAGATAGGTTTTCTCAGCGACACTGGACTCAAAGAAATACTCCGGTCCACTGGTCTGATAGTGGGCACCAAGGCGGCGATAAAATTCATCCGCAATCCCACCGATGGTCCATTTCAACATGTGCTCGCTCTCGGAGGTGTTGATGCCGCTCGTGCTCAGACCGCCGACATGCTTCGTCGGCTCAATGAGCACCACCTTGGCCCCTTCACGCGCCGCCACGATGGATGCCGCAATGCCACAGGGCACTCCTCCATACACCACGATATCCGCCGCGTTGAGGTGGGTGACGCAGATCAGGCAAGCAAAGAAAAATGTCTTCATGGTGGGTGCTTCAGTTGTTCGACTCGATAAGTTGCAGTGCATCCAGTATCACGAACCCTTCAGTGCCGCTATTGCTGACAGTGATGACGGTTTCAACGCCGCTATCAAGCTGCACGCTGCCGATCGTTCGAAATGCTTCTCCTGCAGCCAGAGGCCGTGTTTGATCAACAATTATATCAGTCTTGCGCCCGTCGTTTTGAATCGTCACCGGCACCTTTGTCGCTCGCGTTTCATGAGGTGAATAGGCCATGCGTAGTTCGTAGCGTCCTGTCTTGGGTGCTTTGCAGCGTAAGATGGCGATGCACTGGCCGTCGGCGCGTTTGTCGTCATGGAGATAGCCGGTACCGATATGCGGCTTGAAGCCGGAAGAGCGGCTCCACTGGCCTTTGAGTTCAGCCTGCGAGTCATCGAGCACAATGCCGGGCAGACTTTTCGGATCGACGTTCATCACCCCCTTGGCTTCGGGTGGAACATCCGGCAGCACGGGCAATTCGAGCACCTGCTTCTGCGCCAGCAGTCTCTCACGCAGCGCGGGGTATGTCAGCTTCTGAACGGCGATATTTTGCTTCGCACTCACGGCGGCGGCAATGCCTGCGCTCTGGCCTAGAATCATCCACGTGGGCTCCACGCGGATCGAGGAAATGCCCACATGCGTGCAAGACAGCGCAACGGGCACCAGCAAATTGTCACATTCGGCAACCTTTGGCGTGATGGCGCGATAGGGAATGTGATACGGATACCCATGCCGCCGCCCCCCCATGCGCACCGGCATGATGGTCCCTTCATCCAAGACCATGTCTTTCGTCCCCACTCGCTGGCAATCGTGTGAATCGATTGGAAAGGATGAGACGATGATGGCATCGTCCTTCTTCGGCTCGTCCATGATGTCTTTCTGCGACACGACATATTCGCCGATCATGCGCCGCCCCTCGCGCACATAAAGCTGCGGCGACCAGTGGTCATAAGCAGCGAATTCATCACGACAGAGACCAATCTCCGCCATCTGCTGCCGCAGTTGCTCTGGCACGGCAGGATCGGTGCTGAGGAAGTGATGCATCTCCAGCGTGTACTGCTTGTGCGCCTCCCAGATTTTCGCGCGTCCGGCCTCATCCGCTTCGCTCCAGCCATTGCAGGCACCCACGAGCCCCATGGAGAATTGCTTCCCGATGCCGTTGTTTGCATCAAATTTGTTGCCCGGCAGCGGATACAAATCCCACAGCAGATGCGGTCTCTTTTCCTGCGCAAAGTAGCGCCGCACGACTTCAAAGCGTGCGGGGTCATAATGTGAAGGCTTTGGAAACGGCACGCGGTTTGCGGCATCTTTCGTGACGCACAGGCGGAAGCTGTACACCATCACATTCTTGTCGCCGGCTTCGTCTGGGCCTACATCAGTAGTGGTGATCAGAGGCAAGGGCTTGCCAGCGGCATCGAGACCGGAGATTGGGAGCTTTGCCTTCGAATATTGCTTTCCAGCCAGAGATTCGCCGAACTCCTGGCGCCCTTCGCGGCCGATCGTCCAGCTCACTCCGGCGGCAGCCATCAAATCTCCTTCATAGGTGCCATCCACGAAGACCTTGGCGGCGAAGTCGCCGTCAGTCGTGACCAGTTTAGTGATGTGTTTGCCTTCCTTTGCCACTGATTGCAAAACCCGCTTTGTCAGCACCTTCACTCCGGCTTCATCCAGCATCTGCTGCGTGATCTTGGCCGCCACATGGGGCTCGTAGGTCCAGGGTTTGTGATCTTTGTCACTTACGGTGTAAGGCAGTGCAACACTGCGCATCTGGTAGTCTTTTTCGATGCGTGTATGCCATTCTTCGAAGAGGCCGAGCACCGTGGTGCGCACCGTTTGATTGGAGTCGCTGAAGCACAGGCCGCCGGTGTTTACGCCGCCGACATGCGCGGTGGGTTCCAGAAGGATGACAGAGGCTCCTTCACGCGCGGCGGCGATGGCTGCACAGAAGCCGCCTGGGGTGGCTCCATAGACAATGACATCCGCCTCCGTAGCGGCGTGGGCTGAGAAACTGAGTGCAAAGAGAAGCGAGACGAGGCGAGTCATGGCTCTCATAAGAACACGCCGCTCTCATTTTGGACATCATTTTGTCCGCTCGATCACGGCGCGATGCGCGGTCTCCTGTAAATAACGGGCGTCCGTCGGATCCAGTGCCTTGGGCATGAAGGTGTTGCCCACGGCGCTCTCGCCAAACAGTACCTCGTACCAGACGCAGGCACCGAGGTATTCGCCAGCCATGCTGGCATGATGGCCGTCCATGCCGAGTGCGATTTTACCACCGTTTTTGGGCTTGGCCCAGCGCCAGCCGACGTGCAGAGAGTGTGTCTGATTCGGCAATTGGGGCTGCTTGGCGGTCTTGGAATCAAAGGTGGTGTCGGTTTGATAAGCCCAACTCGGATCGGTGTCCGCGAGATGGAAAGCGTCACCGGTAGGGATGATGCCGGCCCCGAATTCGGCGGCGATTTTGTCATAGGCGGCGCGCAGGCCTATGTACATTTCGTCCTGTGACTTGAGATCACCCGGCTTGGAGAAACGTGGATCGTCTTTGCGGTATTCCCAGGTTTCATGCACCAGCAGCTTTGCCTGCGGCGCGTGTTTGGTGATGTAGTCGCGCAGCCAGCCTGCGTAAGGCTGATAGGTGGCGAGGTCGTGGCTCTTGATGCTGGCCTGCTGGATGGTGACGTAGTCCCACTTTTGCAGCTCGAGGTTTTCCTTCAGACCACGACCGCTGGTGTAGAGACCCGCTTTGTCCTTCGGGTCTGCTTCATGCTTCTGCGCTTTCTCGGCGTGCACCTGAAATGAGGCACCGCCGATGACCAGAGGCTGATGGATGAGTGTGTGACCTCCTGCTTTTGCAAGATCACCAAGGTAATGGGTGGCGTTGGCGGAGAAGCTGTTGCCAATGGTAAGCAGCTTCACCGTTTTGGCCTCGCCCGCGACGGACGAGGCGCAAAACAGCAGCGCGGCGATCAGAGCGAACGCTTTCATACCCTTCGGTGATTAGTGGCAGCCGCAGCCTTCGCCACAACCTTTGGAGAACACTTCGGATTCGGCAGGCACGGCACCACGCTCGAGGCTTTTGCCGACGAAGCTCGTCACCACTTCGGCAATGCCGCGCAGAACGTCCTGGGCTTCGATGAAGCTGAGGATGGCGGTGTTTGCATCGCACTGATCCTGCAGATCGGTGAAGCGGGAAATTTCTTCTCCACTGGGCTCTTCGCCGTTGTGCTGCTTCTGATGCAGGGCGCGGCCGAGCGTGGCCATCTCGCGGTAGAGCGACACGGCTTCCTCATTGGCGAGGAAGGCTTCCGCTTTTTCGCGGGCATTTTTCACGTCGGTGTCGGCCACGAGGGTTTCGCACAGTTCGACGATTTTGGATTTGATTTGGGGGGATGCGTTCATGGGGGAGGCGAGATTATAGGGGAAACGCCTTTGAACAGGAAAAAGTCAGACTTTTTCACCATGCCCGCGCCGTGGCGAGGTTCCGTTTGAAGCCCTCGCGCACCAGCGAGAGGTCCGAATCCATGGCAATCCAGGTGAAGCCCAAGGCTTTGAGCTTCTCCTTGTCATCCGCATGCCGCACGAGAATGCCGCAGCCTTTGCCGTGGTCATTGGCGGCTTGGACGATGCTGTTTACACAGTCGTCGTAGCTGCGGGGTGACTGCTGTGCCTTGAGATCGAAGGACAAATCGGCGGGACCGATGAAGAGCGCATCGATGCCCTCCACGGCGGCGATTTGAGCTGCATTCCCCACGGCCTCGGCGGTTTCGATCTGGGCGAGGATGATGGGTTTGGGCATGTCGCCGTCTGGAAGACGCATGCCATAGCCATAGGCGCGCACGGTGCGTGACACGCCGCGATGGCCCTGTGGGGGATAATAAGCCGCGTCCACACAGTGCCGCGCTTCCGCGACTGTGTTTACATGCGGGATCATGATTCCTTGCGCCCCCCAATCAAGGACGCGGGCGATCAGATCTGGATGCGGGGCGCTCACACGCACGATGGCGAGGGTGTCGCTGCCACGCAGTGCGCGCAGTTGATCTGGGAGCGCGGCTTCGGATTCGCAGCCGTGTTCCAAGTCGATCAAAACCCAGTCGAAGCCGCACTCGGCGGCAAGTTCAGTGACCGCAGGTGAGCCGATGGAAAGAAAGGTGCCGATGTGAGTTTTCATGGTCGAAGAATGTCGATGCTGCTGGAGTTGCGCAAGCCCTGCAGTGCGAGGCCGAGACGTGAATGGGTGAATTCGCGCAGCGACTGGCCGGAGGTGCCGGATGAGATGAGGAAAAAGCCATCGTCACGGTCAAAGTAGCCCGCACCCACGCGGATCACGGATTTGACGATCATGTTGCGCAGCAGATGCAGCCAGAAACGGCGCAGATAATCGGGAGGGAAGGCACGGATGCTTTGATAACCCTCAAAGGCCCGGCGTAGAAACGCATCGTCATGGAAGCAGGCGAGGAGCGAGAGATCGTCCATGGGATCGCCGCTGATGGCGTCGTCAAAGTCGATGAAGGCCGAGATCTCACTTTCGCTGCCGAGGATGTTCCAGAGGGCGAGGTCTTTGTGAACGAAGCAGCCGGTGTCGAGTTGGAGGAGCGACTGATGATTTTCGATCTCGCCGCGGATTTCGTCGCTCTGAGATTGCGTGAGGAAGCCTCGGGTCACGAGGAAGGTCAGATGCTGATCAAGGCGAAGATGAAAGTAGTCGGCGTAGGTGGCGTGATAGCCACACATCGACTCATCCAGGATTCCAAAGCCCGGCAGCTTGATCGTCTGCCATTTCGCCACTGCCTCGCCGATGCCGAAGGCGATGCGTGGCACATCAATGCGGCCCTGCTTGAACCAGTGATTGAGATCAGGGTCAAAGATGCGCTCCATGGCCTGCCAGGCGAATGGGACACGGGAGCGCGAAGCATCGCAGGCATACACCCGAGGCGTCATTACTCCTGCCTCACGCACTCTCGCCAACAATGCCGACTCCACGGCGAGCTGGCCGTCCTTTTCAGGGCCGTTTTCGACACGCAGGAACATCGCTTGTCCGGCCACCCTGGCATCCCAGGTAAGGTGGTTGCCCTGACCGATTCCTGTGCTCAGCTCAACGACCTGCGTCACAAAGTGCCGCTGCAAAGCCTCGCCAAGCTGCTGCTCGATCTCAGCATCCGCCGCGCCGCGAATCTGCGTGCCGTGAAACGCCGCAGGGCGGTCGCATTTCCAGTAATAGATGTCGCGTCGGCTCATGATCAGGCATCCGGCGTGCGGCGCTTCCACCAGGCGGCCATGAGGCCGCCGACGATGTTTTGCATCACACCGCTGAAGACGGCGGCTGCAGCAGCGAGTGGCAACAAGGGAAAATGTTCACGGGCGAGCGCGGCTGCCATGCCGCCGTTTTGCATGCCCACCTCGATGCTCACCGTGCGAGCGACAGATTCAGGATACCGCAGCACTTTGGGGATGAGGTAGCCGACAACAAAGCCCATGACGTGGAGCAGAAATGCAGCGAGAGCCAGACGGCCAAAGTGTGAGGCAACGGCGTCGGCACTGGCGGCCACGATGCCACCGCTCACCAGGGTAAAAGCGAGGACGGCGACGGTGGGACCGCAGGCACCGATTTGATCGGCAGTGCGCGGCAGTTTCCAGCGAATGAGAACACCCAAAACGACGGGAGCGACTGTGAGCTGCAATGCTGACAGGCACAGGCCCCAGGCATCCACCGGCACATATTTTCCGGCCAGCGTGCTGGTCCACATGGGGGTGAAAAAGAAGGCGAGCAGGGTGGATGCGAGGGTGAGCACCACAGAAAGCGCCACATTCGCCCGGGCAAGATAGCTGATCATGTTGGAGGCCATGCCGCCGGGACAGCTGGCCACAAGGATGATGCCCACCGCGAGTCCGGGCTCAAGTTTCAGCAGTGTAGCAACCAGCCAGCCGGTGAGCGGCATGATCGTGTACTGCGCGACGAAGCCAAGCGCCACGCTGCCGGGCATGCGTGCGATGGCCTTGAAGTCATCCAGGCTCAATGTGAGCCCCATGCCTAGCATGGAGGCCGCGAGCGACCAGAAGATCCACGGCTTGTCGAACCACAGCATGGTCTGCGGAAAGAAAAACGCGAGCGTCGCGAGGCTCACAAGCCACACGGGGTAGAGATTATTAAACCAGTTGAGAAAGCGGGTCATGTTCGGTGATACCAATAGGATGTGGAGTTGATCAAGGATGGATTTCGCGCAGTGCAGCGCCCGTGCCGCTGATCAGCAGCACCAGTTTTTTGAAGTGCAGTTGTTCACCCGCCTTGACCTCTTTGCGATAAAGGCTCACGCGATTGATCTCTCCGGGGAAAAGCTGCACCTCGGGTGCTTCCACCTTCGTGAACCCGGCGCTGGCGAGTGCTGCTTCCTGGCTCGCAGCATGCGGTCGAGGCGATGGTGTGAGCGCGTAAAGCGTGCCCGGCTTGGTGACCTCCGCGTCAACCTTCTCGATGCTTGTGCGCAAAAACGGCAGGCCGCTGAGCTGCTCAAAGAAGGCTTCAATCACGTAGTCACGGTCCGTGAAGAGCTTCACACCCACCTTCATCACCGCAGCTTCCTCCGGGGGTGGCGCAGGCCAGACGATGCGCTTTTGCCCAGCCTGTGGCTCGAACTGCCCCACGTCTTCGAGTTTGCCGAACATGATGCGCTCCTTGCGGCTCGCGTCTTTGTCGCCCTGTGTCACGACGAGCCAGATCACCCCGTCGTGCTCATGAAAGGTCGGATATTGAAAGGACCGCGGCGTCTCGAAGCGGTATTTGCGCTCCCACGTTTTGCCATCGCGCGAGACGTCCACATTGAAGACGCTGCGGCTCACGCCCTGGATGCGTGTGGACTCCTGCCAGCCGAGGTAGTAGACGCCGCCAAACTTGTCGAAGGTGGGTTTCGAGTTCGCGCCATTCGGCACGATGTGCAGCGGCTCGCCCACGCTCCATGTTTTGCCATCGGCACTAGTCGAGAAATGGTAGTTTCCCTTGTCGTTGCGGCAGATGGCCATCCAAGTGCCGTCAGGCAGACGGTTCACGGCAGATTCGCTCAAGGCTTCCGACTGCGGCTCATTGTAGTGCCCGAGCACCTCAAAGGTCTTCAGATCTTCATGCACCCGAGCGAGAGCGTTCTGTTTGCCGCTGAAGTTGTTCAGGGCGACGTAGGTCTTGCCGTCGAACTGCTTGAACGAATCAAAGATGAAGAAGGAGGAGTCCAAGGCCTTCTTGGCAAACCCCTGCGCCGCTGCATCGGCATGAAAATACTGGGGCTGGAAGTCAAAAGTGCCCGCAGCCGTCTTCAGCTTTGCCTTGTGGATGGTGGGCAAGAAGTCGCCGGACTTCAGATCAAAATCGCGATACCACATCTGCGACTGCCGCTTGCCCGGATCTTCACTGGTGAAGTAGCAGCGCAGAGTGATCGCATCCTTCTGCAGGATACGCGGCACGAAGCATGCGCCCACCGGCAGAGTTTCGTTCTCAAAGCGCTGTTCGCCCCTGGCAAAGTCGATCACTTTTTCCAGAGCAAGCGTCTTGAGATTCACGATGGAGAGGGTCGCGTAAATTTCCGGCCAGCCTGCGCTCTCCCCTGCCCTCACGTCATTGGCTTCGGTCACAATGTAGGCGCGCTCCCCGACACAGACAAACTCGGCATCATGCGCGCCCTTCACGCGTGGCGAGGAGGTGTTCACGAGGCGCTGCATGACAATGTCTCCGGCCAGCGCCGGATCCCATTTCGCGGGCACCACTTGGGGCTTCTCCAGCTTGCTGATCGTCTGTTTCAGGCTCACCGCGCCAGATGCATTTTTACCGGCGAGGACATCTTCCTCACGGAACTTCGCGAGGAGGATCTCGCCTTCGCCCTGGCGGTCGCGGTCATACGTGATCCAGATGAGACCCTCGCGATCCTGCACGCCATCGGGGTAGGAAACGCCTTTGCGCTCATCCAGCAGAAGGCCTTCGTTCCAGGTCTGCCCGTCGTCGGTGGAGATCTGGGCGGTGAGGTGGCTGCGTGTCCTGCCAGTGAAGCCGTGATGATTCACAAGCAGGAGATTGCCGGATGCGAGGCGGCGGATGAAGAAGCGAGAGCCGGGATTTGGAATGGTGCTGGCTTTGGCCTCGGTCCAGGTGCGGCCTTTGTCTGACGAGTGGCTTTCCCACAGGAAGCCACCGCCCGTGCGGGTGAGCAGCCAGAGGCGGCCATCCTTCAGTTCAGTGATCATGCACTCCAGCGCCCACTCGGGGGCTTTGAGGGCACCGTGAAGTTTCCATGTCTTTCCCTCATCCGTGGAGATGCCGACGCCTTGCAGTTGTTTCGGCCCTGCAAACCAGTCGTGCACCGGCTCGGTGGCATGCGTGACGGGCATGATCCATTCACCGGTGGAAATCACCGTGGGCTTGTTCATGCGGAAGGCATAAGGGCCTTCGTAGCCCACGCGGAACTCGGCACCGAAGACGGGTGGGGTGACATCGGGATCGTCGCAGATGCGTGCGTGGACGTCATGCACGGCGGTGTCCTTGTTGCCACGATTGAAGACGTACCAAAGGCGGCCTTTGGGATCGATCCACAGGGTGGGATCAAAGCAGCGTGTGCCGTTTTTGGGCCCGGCCATGACCTGCGGTTTGGAAAAGGTCTTTGCCTGATCATCGCTGTAGCAAAGCAGGACGCTATTCTCGGGAGACGGCTCCTTGGGACCACCGGTGAACCAAGAACAAAAAACACGACCTTTGGCGGTGCGCTCCAGCCCGGGTATGCCCTGCCATGTTTCGTGGCGCTCGCCGAAGGGTAAGGCGGCACCGGAACAGGCGGTGATGAGGTAAAGGAGAAAGCAGAGTTGGCGGAAAATCATTGGCTTATCAAACGTGGGGCCGGGCAGGCTTTCATTGCGGATCGGGTTGATAAAGTGTTATGATAACACGGCACGCTTTTCGCCACCGAAGCCGCTTGAAGTGTCACCCTCCCACCGCAGCCTGAATCATCCCCGAATCGAATTCCCTCCATGTCCTCTTCTGACCTCCGCTCCCTCGAACCCCAGGCACTCTGGAACTGCTTTGCCGATCTCAACGCCGTGCCGCGGCCTTCCAAGCGTGAGGAGCGGGTCGTGGGATTCGTGCTGGGATTCGCCACGCGTCATGGACTAACGGCGCAGCTCGACAGAGCCGGCAATGTGATCGTCAAAAAGCCAGCCTCGGCGGACCGGCAAGGCCGCCCTCCGGTGATCATGCAGGCGCATCTGGACATGGTGCACAAGGCTGCGGACGGACTGAAATTTGACTTCGACCAGCAGGGAATCGACATGTGGGTGGATGGTGACTGGGTGCGCGCACGCGGCACCACACTGGGCGCGGACAATGGCCTCGGTGTGGCGGCGATCCTCGCGGTGCTTTCTGCGAAAGATTTGTCGCATCCGCCGATTGAGGCGCTCTTCACCCTGGATGAGGAGCAGGGCATGGGTGGGGCCCTGGGTCTGGAGCCCGGTCTGCTGACGGGCAAGACGATGCTGAATCTCGACTCTGAAGAGGACGACACTTTCACCATTGGCTGCGCAGGCGGCATTGACACGACCGGCTGTTTTGAATACACCGAAGTGGCTCATGATTCGGCCGGCCCCATGGCCGCCATCCAGATCACCGGACTGCGAGGGGGGCACTCGGGTCTGCAGATCCACGAAGGACGTGCGAATGCGATCAAACTCATGGCACGTCTTCTCAGCGCCTGTGGCGAAGATGTTGTGGCCCTTTCCACGATGCGTGGCGGGAGTGCGCGCAATGCCATACCGGCGCAATGCGTGGCGCAGGTGGTGATTTTGGACGAGGTCCGATTTGCAGAAAACTTCGAGCGCGAAGCTGCTGGGATCCGTGAAGAATTTCGCCTGATCGAACCCGGGCTGAGCATTGCCGCGACACCCATGGAAGCGGATGGCGGCGAGGTGGGGATCATGGGTGTAGAGCATCAGAAATCCCTGGTGCTGGCGATGCAGGCAGTGGTGAACGGGGTGTATCGCATGAGCCCGGTGGTCCCAGGGCTGGTGGAGGCGTCTTCGAATTTTTCCACCATCGCGCTCGGTGGAGGAAAGGCAGAGTGGGGCAGTCTGCAGCGCAGCTCGGTGGAATCGAGCAAGCTCGACGTGGCCCGTGCTTTTCGTGCGCCTTTTGAACTCATCGGTGCGGAGCTAAGGTCTGGCGATCCATACCCCGGCTGGAGCCCAAGTGCTGAATCACCCATCCTGGAAAAGATGAAGACGATCTACCGCGAGCTCTTTGGCCATGAGGTCAAGGTGGGCGCCTGCCATGCCGGACTGGAGTGCGGCGTCATCAGCATGGCCTATCCAGATCTCGACATGATTTCCTTTGGACCGAACATCCATGAGGCGCATTCGGAGAAAGAGTGCGCCAGCATCTCCTCCACGCAGAAGTTCTGGAAGCTGCTGACGGCGACGCTGGCAGATCTTTAGCATTGAGCGCCGTACCTTCCCGGAGCTCTGAGGTTGTCTCGATCTACGCCTTCCAAAGCCATGCCAGTCACCACCGCGCCCACGCTCAAGGACATCGCCCGTGCGACCGGCTTTTCATTGATGACCGTGTCCCGCGTGCTGCGCGGAGCGCCCAAGGTTTCCGCCGAGAAGCGTGAGCTGGTACTGAAGGAGGCGAAGCGGCTGAACTACCAGCCCGACCCGCACCTGGCGCGCATGATGCAGGTGGTGCGCGGCAAGAAGCAGCAGCGTGTGCGGGCGGTGATCGCGGTGATCCGTGAGGATGTGCCGCAGGATGGTTTGCTGGGCCCTTCGTACCAATACGTGCCGATCGATGACATCCGCAGCCGTGCGCATGGCCATGGCTACGCCGTGGAGGAGTTCTGGCTGGGCAAGGACGGGCTCACGCCCAAGAGGCTGCAGAAGATCCTGCACGCTCGGGGAATCGAAGGTGTGATCGTATCGCCGCAGAGCATGCAACTGCCGTGCAGCAAAATGGACTTCTCCCCCTTTGCTGCGGTGACCTTTGGCAATGCGATGAGCAGCCCGGCGCTGCACATGTGCGCGGGAAACATGACGCTGGGCATTCACATGGCAGCGGATCAACTCAGCGCGCGAGGTTACAAACGCATCGGCGTGGCGGTGACCAAGTGGATCGTGAACCGCTCGCAGTTTGGCTACAGTGGCGGCTTGTTTCACTGGCAGCAAAGCCTGCCGCCTGGGGACCGAGTGCCGCTGCTGCTGTTTCCGAGCAATGACATCAGCAAAGGATTCGACGCATTTGCCAAATGGATGCGTGAATATGAGCCGGATGCGCTGATCACCTTCGACACGCATGTGCCCAACTGGCTGCGGAGGCTGGGGCTGCGCGTGCCGCAGGACATCGGTTTTGTGGCGCATGACTGGACGCCCAAGATGCAGGAGTTTGCGGGCATTTACCAGCAACGCGAACATCTCGCAGCAGCGGCGGTCGATTTGATCGTGACGCAGCTTTCGCAGCACGAGCATGGAGTGCCCGCAGTGCCGCGTCAGATCATGATCCCGCCCAAGTGGGTTGACGGACCGAGCATACGGTCATTGCAGTGATTTAAACGCGCTGCCCCATCTCCTTCAGCCTGGCCTCGCCCTCGCTCCACGGGATTTCGTGTGGCATGCGCTTGGAGGTGGCGGCGAGTGCGGCGATGACGCCGGCACCTTCGCCCATGCCGACGGCATTGCCGGTCACGCGATAGCTCGCATGCGCGATGAAATCACCACTGATGCAGCGACCGGCCATCATGAGTCCATCGACATCTTGCGCGATCAAGGCGCGCAACGGGATGTCGTAGGGCTTGACCTTGATGCCGGTGGCATGCGTCGCTGCTTTCTGATTGTGGTCAGCAGTTGTGGCATGGATGTCCACGCCGAAGGTGGCGCGCACGACGGCGTCATCGTAGCGCGCGCCTTTGATGAGGTCTTCCTTGTTCACGACGTAACGTCCGACGATGCGGCGGCCGTCACGCACGCCGATTTGCTCGGCGGTGGCGACGATTTGAATGCCCTCCCACGGGCCACCGAGGCCGCGCAGGCCATTGACCATGAGGTTCATTTCCGCTCGAGCGCGCACGGTGGCGGCGGTGATCTCGGCGGCGTCCCAGGGCTTGATGCCGAATTCCTGATTCATCATGGCAAAAACGAGGTTTCCACTGACGTGCCAGAGGGTGGCTCCGGCGTAAGATGGGAAATGGCCGGTGCTGACGATGGCGTCCTTGATGCGCTTTTTCTTTTCACCGTCGGTGTTTTCGCCGGGCTTTGGCTGGCCGAAGCGCACGAACTCGCGAAGTTGCTCGACGTCTTTGACGACGAGCAGGGCATTGAGAGAAAGGGGCTGGCAGGGACACTCGGCGGCTTCGCCAATTTCGAAGGCGCAGCCTGCTTGGAAGCCGAGATCGCCATCGCCTGTGGTATCGATGAAGACGGGGGCTTTCCATGCCTGGCGACCCGATTTGGATTCGGTAACGATGGTGGTGAGGCGCTTGCCTTCGCGGAACGCAGCACAGACTTTGGTGTGATATTGGAATTTCACGCCGGCTTCGACGCAGAGCTCTTCGAGCAGGAGTTTCAGGGCTTCGGGGTCGTAGCAGAAGCGGCTGGTGCTGGTGGAGTTCGCGCGTGCGCCGCGTGCATCGAGCTTGTCGCGCAGCTCTTTGGCAAAGCCGGGTTTGTTGAAATCGAGGAAGTATCCCAGGAGGCCCGCCGTCCAGATGCCGCCGAGGCAGCCACGCCATTCAAACAGGCGGACCTTTGCGCCCGCGCGTGCGGCGGTGATGGCTGCTGTGACGCCTGCGGGTCCGGCACCGCAGACGATGACATCGGCATCCTGCGCCAGGGGGATCTCGTGAGCGGGTTCGGAGAACATGCCTGCTTTTGGAGCCGCGTCAGCCGCGATGAGCGGACTTTGGCTGACCGCGCCACCAGCAAGGGCGGCGTGCAGGAAATGACGGCGGGAAACGGGGGCAGGTTTCATGGGCCCACTATCACGAAGGGTGCGGCGTGGAGTTATCAACAGAGTTTTCCCCTCAACGCACAAAGATGAACTGCTGCGTATTGATCAGCGCAAAGACGAGGTCCTCGATGTTCAGGCCTGACTGCACTGCTTCGGCCCAGGCGGACTTCTCTGCAGCCGTGGGCGAGCGTGAGAGAAGGGTCTTGTATGCAGCGGCGAGCTGTTCATCAGGATATTTCGCGGCAGCGAGGTTGAGCTTGAGCTGAGTGTGCGGCTTGAGGATGCTTTGGAACAGTTCGCTGTTCATCAGGACGAGAGCCTGGGGCATGCTGGCGTCCGAGTTGGCATTGTCGATGATGTCGCGATCGCTCTGGCCGAATTCGCGCAGGTAGTGACCGCGGGGGGCGGGAGATTCGAGATCGGCGGCGCGGGGCCATTCGCGGGCCTGGGCGCGGCGTGACTTGAGGTAGGCGTCCGTGTCGGTGATGCCGAGGCGTTTGATCTCGTCGCGGAAGAGAGCTTCGCGCGCCTGTTCGGCGGCTGCTTCCTCGCGCGGGATGGCTTGATCAATGTCGTAGCCGGGCACGTCGATGTAGGCGCGATTTTGGCCGGCTTTTTTGAGGTCTTCGAGCGTGGGAGCTTTTACGGGAATGGGCGGCGGAGCGGGCTTGCCGGCCTTTTGAGTGTAAAGGCGGGCCACGGCGGGGACGACAACGTAGTCGTGAATGCCGGTGCGGGCAGTGAACTCCAGCGAGCGGATTTCGAGATTGAGCTTTTCGAGCAAGGGCTTGTCCTTGGCCTTCTGCGCGGCGGTGTATTGATCCCGCAGCACCTTGGAACGTGCGGCGATGCGTTCGTAGCCTTCGGAGGCCTTGGCGGCGCCGTCGAAGATTTCCTGCGAGGTGAGGAGATCGAGGGCGTCGCTGAGCTTGCCGCGATAGACGATTTTTTGCGCCATCTCGCTGTCGATTCCCTGCCTGCGCGGCAAGTCCGGCGTGGGGTGAATGAGCGTGACGAAGGAGTCGTAGATCTGCTCGGCGCTCATGCGGCGGAGCAACGGGCCGGTGAAGTGGCAGATTTCTCCGGGCAGGAGTTCTGCGCGTGAGACTTCGTTTTGGTAGGCCTGTGTATTGTACAGCGCACGCTGATAGGCCTTCACATCGTAGCGGCAGTCGCGCATGAACTGCTCCAGATGTTTCATGAGCGCGGGATTTGATGCCACGGTGCTGTCGAGGATTTCATCGACAGGCTCGATCAAGCCGACACCGAAGACTTTCTTCCAGAGGCGATTGGCGATCACGGTGGTGAAGCGAGGGTTCTCGGGAGAGGTCATCCAGTCTGCGAAAGCTTTGGTCGTTTCGCCGATGGGCTCGCACTTCACGGATTTGCCCAACATGGTGGCCGGGGAGATGACGTCCTTGGGCTTGGCGTCAGGGTATTGGTAGTCGTGCGGGAGCTTGAGCAGGCGGGTGGGAAGGGCCTGCACTTTGCTGTAGCGGACGAAGTCGCCGAGGTTTTCAAACACACGGCCCATGTTGCGCGTAGAGGGCTCGAGTTCGGGCTTCTTTCTCGCCTGCACCATCAATTCAATTGCGCCTTTCTGCTGGGTGATTCCCGTGAAGTTTGTTTCCAGGGGATAAGTGAACGCCGCCATCTGGTAGAACTGCATCTGCGTCCATTTGTCGAAAGGGTGGTTGTGGCACTGCGCGCACTCGATGCGGGTGCCGAGGAAGACGCGGGTGGTGTTGGCGAGGTTGTCCAGCGGCATGCCGATGTCGCGCATGTAGTAGCCAATGGCGGGATTGTCCCAGACCTTGCCCTGCGCCGTGAGGAGCTCGCGCACGAAGGCGTCATAGGGCATGTTTTCGCGGATGCGCCTCTTCACATGCTCGAGGTAGGGCTTCGAGGTCATTTCCCCCTGCCCGCTGTTCGCACGTGTCTGCACGCGCAGCAGGTCCGCCCAAAAGTGGAACATGCGCTGATTGTAGCCGTCGCTGGCAAGAAGCTGGTCGATGAGCCTGGCGCGCTTGTCTTTGTTGGTGCTGGTGCGGAAGGCTTGGGACTCTTGAAGGGTCGGGATGCGGCCGATGATGTCGAGGTAGAGGCGGCGGACGAGTGTTTCGTCACTCGCGGGAGGATTCGCGGTGAGCTTGTGCTGCTGCCAGTCCTTCGCGAGGAGGGCGTCGATCTGCTGCGAGGCCTCGCTGGCGTTCGCATTGATGACCAACCCTAGCGTGATGAAAAGCGTGCGCGTGAATGCTTTCATAAAGGACAGACAAACGCCGCTCAGTCCTTGCCCTTGGCTTTTTTGAGCAGCTTTTTTGCCTTCTTTTCCGCAGACTTTTCGGCACCGGCCACGGGATTGTTGGTGGTGGGCAGGTGTTTGGCCAGCTCGGCCTTGGTGCCGGCGTATTGCGGATCTTGGGCGAGGTTGGTCCATTCGTAGGGGTCCGTGGACTCGTTGTAGAGTTCTTCATCGCCATTGGCGTAATGAATGTAGCGCCAGCCTTCGGTGCGCACGGTGTGGTTGTTCAGGCCGTAGGTGGTCACGGCGGGTGTTTCCCAGGCGGAGGCCGGGTCGGCAAGGAGCGGCCTGATGCTTTTGCCCTCCACATGCGCGGGTGTGGCCAAGCCGCACAGGTCGGTGAGGGTGGGGAAGACGGAGGTGAAATCGACGGTGCGCTCGCAGATGCTGTCGGGCTTGGTCAGGCCGGGGACGACCAAGATGAGCGGGGCGCGGGTGGCTTCCTCCCAGAGGGCGAATTTGCGCCAGTGGTCTTTCTCGCCGAGGTGCCAGCCGTGATCGCCCCAGAAAACGATGGCGGTGTTCGCCTTGTGCGGGCTTTTGTCATAGGCCTCCATGAGACGGCCGATGAGCATGTCGGTGTAGCTGGCGGCGGCGAGGTAGCCTTGGATCGCTTCCTTCCACCGGCCGCTTTTGACCATTTCAGCGTGATCGCCATCGGGCTTGGCCATCTTGATGCCTGCGGGTGGCACATCGGCCAGATCGTCCTGCTTGTAAGGCGGCAGTTGGATCTTATCCTGCGGATGCATGTCGTAGTACTTCTTCGGCACGTTCCAGGGCATGTGCGGCTTGTGAATGCCGCAGGCGAGGAAGAAGGGTTTGTCCTGAGGCTTGCCGAGCTGATCGATGCAGTAGTCCACGATGCGCCAGTCGTTGAGGTCTTCGTCCTTGCAGTCGAGCGGGGCAAATTTGATGCCGCCCACGCCATCGCTCTGGCCTTTCGGCACCTTGGGCATGCCACCTTCGTTTTTCATGTAATCATCCCAGTCTTCGAGGCGCTTGTAGCTTTCGTGGTAAATTTTGCCAGCACCGCAAACGAAGTAGCCACCCTGGCGGAAGGCGTGGGTGAGGGTCTTGTCTTCCTGAATGGCGGGGCGCCAGTCCTCGTTGTTATCATAAATGCCCGTCCTCCCTGGACGCATGCCGCTCATGAGCGCGGCGCGGGAGGGATTGCATACGGGCGCGGCGCAGTAGCTGTGCGTGAAGCGCACGCCACGGGCGGCGAGCTTGTCAATGTTGGGCGTGATCGACTGCTTGTTGCGGCCAAGGTAGCCGACCCAATGGTTGAGATCATCAATGGCGATGAAAAGGACATTCGGCTTGTCGGCGGCGGAGGCCGTGACAGCGAACAGCAGGAAGGCGAGGATGAGGCGCATGGTGGCCGCTGAAACGCCGGCCACGCATGCGTCTTGCGCTCACTTCAGTGCTTCATAAGCCGTCAGCGTCGGTTCGATAGCTTTCAGGGCCGTGGCCCAGAATTCGGGCTGGGTAATGTCTTCGCCGAGGCTTTGCTTCACCACCTCTTCGCAAGTCGCGCTGCCGGTCATGGAGAGGAAGGCCTCGTAGCGTGGCAGGAAGGCCGCGCCTTCGGCTTTGAAGCGTGCGAACAAGGCCTGGCTCAGCAGGTAGCCGAAGACGTAGGGAAAGTTGTAGAAGGAGATGCCGCTGATGAAGAAGTGCATCTTGGAAGCCCAGAACATGGGATCGGTTCCGCCCTCGATGAGGGTATCGCCATAGAGCTTCTGCTGGGCTTCGTTCATGAGCCCGCTGAGGCGGCTCACGCTCACCTCGCCACTGGCACGTTCCGTGTAGAAGGCCTTCTCGAATTCGTAGCGCATCGGGATGTTGATGAGGTAGGCGTGCGCACGAAGCATCTCCTGATCAAGAAGGTAGGCCTTCGTAGCCTCGGTGATGCCAGGATTGGTCATGAGACCGTTGAGCAGGATCATCTCGCCGAAGTTAGAGGCGGTTTCTGCGAGCGTCATTGGATAGCCGGCTGCGAACGAACGTGCCGGGCGCAGCACGCAGGAGTGCCAGGCATGGCCGACTTCATGCGCAAGGGTGACCATGTCATGCACGGTGCGGTGGAAGGTCATGTACACGCGCTCCTCGTGTTTGAGCTGGGAGCCGGTGCAGAAAGCGCCGGGGCGCTTGCCAGCACGTGGCTGAGCTTCGATCCAGCGCTGGGAGAGCATCTCGCGGAAGTAGTCACCGAGCTTTGGATAGGCTGAGGTGAAGGCCTGATCCACCGTGGCGCACGCTTCATCCCAGGTGAGTTCTTTTTCATCTGGTGCGGCGATCTGCGGTGCTTCGAGGTCGAAGTAATGCAGCGCGGAGGTGCCTTGGAGTTTTGCGGCTTTGCGCAGGGCGCGGCGTGGCAGATCAATGTGTGTGTGGATGGCCTCCAGCATGGCATCGAGCGACTTGCGGCTCATCGCGCCATCAAACAAAGGTGAGTCGAGGAAGTGGGGCAGACCGCGGCGTCCATAAAGACTGAGACGGGTACCGGCGATGCCGTTCAGACCGGCGGCGAGTGTGACGGCATGATCATTGAACGGCTTCTGCCCATCGTTGAAGGCAGCCTCGCGCAGCTTACGGTCGGGCTCGGACATCAGCGCGCGACGGCGGGACATCGGCACGATTTCCTTGTGCCCATCGGGGAAGGTCATTTCGAATTCCATCTTGCCGGTGAGGGTGTCGTAGAGGCGGCCCCAGGCATGGAGGCCGTTCACATTGAGGTCAGCGGCCAAGGCTTCCATTTCCGACTTCATCTGGTGCTGGCCTTCGTGGCGCATGCGCTTCACCGCGTGCTCGGCGTTTTTCAAGGAAGGGTCGGCGAGCAACACCTCGAATGAATCATCCGTCAACGCAGCCAAGGCTGAGCGCAGTGAAGCCATGAGCTTGGTGCTTTCGGCTTCGAGCGTGGAGATCCATGCTTCATCGGCCTTCACGGCTTCGTTGTTCGCGTCATCTGCGGACAGGCAGCCAAGATAGGCGGAGAGGTGGCCGAGGCGATCACTCAAGGATTCGAGCGCATTGATGACGCGGGCCATCTCGATGGTGTCAATGCCCAGCGCGGCGGCTTGTGTCTTGAGTTCCTCAACATCGCGCACGAGCGCGGCTTTGAAGTCGGTGTAATCGGGAGCGCCGAAGGCCGAGAACCAAGATTCGAGGGACCAGCGGTCGGGGGTGGTTGGAGGAGCGATTGTGACGGGGTTGGACATAAATGATAAAAAGAAAAATTAACGGCTGACGCGTCCGCCGCCGTCGCCCTGCATGAGGTTCTCGATTTCGGTGCGGGTACTGTAGTTGTAGTCGCCTTCGATGGAATGGGCGAGGCAGCCGGCGGCGGTGGCGAAGGATATGGCGACGGCAGGAGGGGAGTTTTGAAGGAAGGAGAAGAGGAGACCGGCGGTGAAAGCATCTCCAGCGCCGAGGCGGTCGATGATCTGGGTGATTGTGTAGCGCGGTGCGGCGTGCAGTGTGTCTGTCGCAGCCTCATAGAGCGCACCGCTGAAGCACTGCGCGGCGGAGGTGCTGCCATCCCGCAGGGTGAAAGCGGCGTGGGTGAGGTTGGGAAACTGGGTGATGATCTGCTTTGCCAAAGCATGCAGATCACCATTGTAATCCATGCCGAGCATGGCAGTGGCATCGCTGATGCCACCGACGAAGACGTCTACGAATGGCAGGACCGATTTCATGGTGCGTGTGGCGAGATCGCGGACTGCGAGCGGCGGATCCCAGTGCCAGAGCTTGGTGCGGTAGTTCATGTCGCACACGACTTTGATTTTACGACGTGTGGCTTCCTGCACAGCGACGAGCGCAACCTCGGAGGCGTTGCGTGAGATGGCAGGTGTGATGCCCGAGATCACGAACCATTCGCAGCCGGAGAAGATGGCGTCCCAATCATACGCGGAGGCTGGTGTGATGGCCACTGCGGAGCCATCGCGGTCGTAAATGACGTTGCCGCCGCGTTGATTGGCGCCGTGCTCAAGGAAGTAGGTTCCGAGGCGGCCTTCGTGCGTGCGGAGGATGTGCCTCGTTTCAACGCCAAGGCTTCGCAAATCCGCGACACAAGCATCTGCGATGGCATTCGTGGGCAGGGCGGTGACAAAGGCTGCATCAACACCGAGGTAGGCCAGCGAAGCGGCGATGCTGGCCTCCGCTCCGGCAAAGCTGGCATTCAGACTGCCCGGCATGGCCTGCTGAAAACGTGCGAAGCCCGGCGTGGCAAGGCGCAGCATGATTTCGCCAAAAGTGACGACGCGGCTCATGGACGGACTTGCTTGACGATGTCCGTGGCCTCACGCGCCAGCGCGGTGATGACATCCCATCCGCCTCTGGCTACAATTTCCTTCGGTGCCAGCCATGAGCCGCCAAGAGCCAGCACTGCGGGTTCGCGCAGGTAGTGCGCAGCATTGCCAGCTCCCACTCCCCCCAGGGGAATGAACTGTACGCCGAGATGCATGAACGGCGCCATGATGCTGCGCAGGAAGATCAAACCACCGCTGGGCTCCGAAGGGAAAAATTTCAGCACCCGGCATCCGGCTTCGACGGCGATCTCAATGTCTGTGGGTGTGCAAACACCGGGTGCGAACGGCAGGCCGATGCGAATCGCCTCGGCAACGACGCGTGGATTCATACCGGGAGCCACGCCGAAGCTTGCACCAGCCTCCTTGGCCTCGTTTGCCTGCTTCGGTGTGAGGATGGTGCCCACGCCGACGGTCATCTCGGGCACTTCGGCGCGGATGCGCCGCAGCGATTCGAGCGCCGCATCGGTGCGCAGGGTGAGCTCGATGCCATTCACGCCGCCCGCCAGCAAGGCCTGCGCCAGCGGCACGGCATCCTCCACACGGTCGATCATCAAAACGGCAATCACGCCGGTTTGGCGGAGTTGCAGGCGCAAGTTGTCGGGAAAGGCGGTGTTCATGGCTGGAAGCAGGAGGGGATGCGTGTTTTTGCAACTGACATGTACAGTTAGCGGAAGGTCAATTGTGGCTGGCAGGTGCTACGAGGAGCGGGAGAATGGCACTTCTCCTGCTTTACTCTTCACCAACCTGCCATGACCCCAGCCCCTTCCGACACGAGCATCCCCACGCTCGGCCCCTGTTTGATTCATTCGCCCCTGCACCGAATCGGCGGAGTGGAGGCACCCTACAAAACGGACGCGGTGGACCGCATTCTGTACCACAGCCATCTGCTCGAAGACGGACGTGATGTGTCAAAGCCGAGCTACGAAGAGGCGGGGCCACGGGAGATGATCTATTTTGACCCGGCCAAGACCACGGTCGGCATCGTGACCTGCGGCGGTCTTTGCCCGGGCTTAAACGACATCATCCGCGGCATCGTGAACCGCTGCCATCAGCAGTACGGAGTCGCACGCGTGTATGGCTTCCGCTACGGCTATGAGGGGCTGGTACAGCGTTTCGGCCACACACCGCTGCTGCTGAAACCTTCGTCCGTGGAGCAGGCGCACCACTTTGGCGGCACCCTGCTGGGCAGCTCGCGCGGGAAGCAGGACATTGGCGAGATGGTGGACACGCTGGAGGACATGAAGGTCGATATTCTTTTCGTGATCGGCGGTGATGGCACGCTGCGCGGTGCGGCGCAGATCGTGAAGGAAATCGAACGGCGCGGATTGAAAAAGGCGGTCGTCGGCATTCCCAAGACCATCGACAATGACATCAGTTTCCTCGACAAGAGCTTCGGCTTTGAAACCGCCTTCGATGCCGCCGTGCAGGCGGTGAAGTGCGCCTATGTCGAGGCCACCGGCGCGGTGAATGGCGTCGGTTTGGTCAAGCTCATGGGGCGTGATTCCGGCTTTATCGCGTGCTATGCCGCGCTGGCGGGCAGCAACGTGGATTTTGTGCTGATACCCGAGGTTCATTTTGAACTCGACGGCGACGGAGGCTTTCTGGAGTTTTTGCGCCAGCGGCTGATCAAGCGCGGCAGCGCTGTGATCGTGGTGGCGGAGGGTGCTGGGCAGCACCTCATGCAAACCGGCGATGACACCGATGCGAGCGGCAACAAGCGCTATGGCGACATTGGCCCCTTTTTGAAGGATCGCATCAATGCCTTCTTCAAAGAGCGCAAGACCGAGGTGAATCTCAAATACATCGATCCGAGCTACATCGTGCGCAGTGTCCCGGCCAATGCGCAGGACAACGTGTACTGCTCACGCCTGGCCCAAAACGCGGTGCATGCCGCCATGGCGGGCAAGACCAACATGCTGGTGGGCCGCTGGCACAATTCCTTCGTGCATCTGCCGCTGGAACTCGTCATCCACGGGCGACGCAAGGTCGATCCCACGCAGGAGCTCTGGCACAGCGTGCTCGAATGCACGGGGCAGCCGATGGTGATGAAGTGATTACTTCACCGGGGCAGCTTGGCGCTGTAATGCACGGCACGGTGGCGGTTGTCATCAAAGGCGAAGTGGAGCCACTGGCCGTCCTTGCTGACGAAGCCATCGGGATAGTTCATGCGGCCTTTGGGGCCATCGACGGATTCCTGCTGGAGGATGCGCTGGTAGGGCCATGTCTTCATGCCGTCAAAGCTGATCCACAGGGCCATGGGGCTGCGGTGCTTACTGTTGGGATTGTGCAGGATGGCCACGCGATCCCCGCCGAGATTGTAGAGCGTGGTTTTGCTGCCGGGATTGGGGATCTGGGTGATGGAGGCAAACTTGGGCCAGGTTTTGCCGCCGTCTTTGCTTTCCGCTTTGTAAAGCATGCCGCCGAGACCATCGCCACGGATGACCATGGTGATGCGGCCGTCGGGATGCTCGAAGAGATCGTTCTCGGCCCAGCCGAAGTAGCGGCTGTTGGGGGTGAGGCGGATGTTGCCGTGCTCACTCCAAGTTTTGCCACCGTCGCTGCTGATGAGGACGCCGTTGCGCGGATTGGTGAAGTCGCGATCAAGCGGCGCACGATCCTGCTGGTCGTCAGGGCCGATGTAGTGCTGGAAGGGGAGCATGATGCGACCGTCTTTGCAGACGATGTGCTTGCGGATGAAGGTGCGCTCTTTGAGACGACCGGGGACTTCAATGGGCTTGCTCCAGGTCTTGAAGGAGTCGTCGCTGGTGAGGTACCAGGAGCGCCAGTCATTGGCCCAGTGCTTGGAGTGCGTGGAGAAGAAGAGCGTGCTGCGCTGGCCGAGGATCATGAGCTCTGTGGGGCCCTGGCCGATGGTTTTGCCTTCACGCGGGAAGCCGACATCGAAACGCTCCAGCGGTGTCCATGTCTTGCCCAGATCCGTGCTGCGAGTGACGCCGGTGTAGTTCAGCGGGCTGGGTTCGGTGTCGCCACCGGCGAGGATGAAGAGAATCCATGAGCCATCCGGCAACTCGCGCAGCGTGGTATCGCAGACCATCTTGTTGGGGGTGATGCCGTCATACGGGATGCTCTTGAAGTCCTGCTTCGCGTCTTCAATAGCTTGCGCAGCCCAGGTGGGATCTGGCGTGATGGACTTCGGCAGCTTGGGAGCGAGCGCTTTGTTGACGATGGTCTTGCCGACAGTGGCGCGGCGTTTGATCTCCTCGGGGTCCATCGTGAGTTTGCCGATTTCTGCCTGCTTCTGCATGGCCTCTTCGGTGAACTTCACATGCAGGATCTCGGCATCGGTGTGGCGGTTCCAGTCATAAAGGATGTGGATGTCGCCATTCGGTGCCTGGAAGCCATCGGGGTAGGAGACTTCGGCGCGATCATCGATGAGGAAGCCTTTGCCCCAGGTCTTGCCGTCATCGTCGGAGAGGAAGGCTTTCAGGTTGGAGCGACGTGGCAGGCGTGTGGTGACGGGGCCGTTCTTGACGAGGATGAGCTTCCCTGAGGCAAGGCGGCGGATGAAGAAGCGGGCGCTGGGGTTTTGAATGGCGGAGGGCTGCGGCTCGCTCCAGGTCGCGCCTTTGTCGGCGGAGGTGCTTTCGCTGATGCCGTCCTTGGTGCGGGCGAGCATCCAGAGGCTGCCGTCTTTGCGTTCGACGATCATGTGTTCATCGAAGTCGGTACGTGGAAAGGCCACGCCGCCGCGACGGGTCCAAGTCTTGCCCTGGTCGGTGGAGGCGAAGACATTGGCCATGCGGATGACATCGAGATCTTTGTGCGCTTCCTTGTCCACGCCGGGGCCGTGCATGCGGTCACGAGTCCAGAGTGAGACGGGCAGGAGCCAGTCGCCATTGGTCAGCACGGTGGGCTTGTTCAGGGTGCAGCCATCGGCAAAACGTACGGGGGCCGTCCATGTGGGCTCTGCGGCATCAGGATCATCGCAGCGGATGTACCAGTCGCCACAGCGGCCGTCGAAGTAGCCGAGGCTTTGATCGAAGAAGCACCACAGGCGGCCCAGGGGATCGGTCCAGAGATTGCCCACCAGTGCGCGGCGCTCGTACTTCGCGCTATTGAGTTCGCCGTCCTGAGGATCAATCACCACACGCGGCTTGGACCACGATTTGCCATCGTCCTCACTCGTCGCGAGCATGAAGAAGCCATTCGGTGAATCACCGTTGCCGACCCAGGCGGCCCACAGGCGGCCTTTCGGCGTGCGGTCGATGCCGATGATCATGTTTCCCGGCCGCTTATCTGCGTCATACTCGGGCCCAGGCTGCGTGTTAACCACGGGCGGTTCGAGAGCGAGATCGAGCAGGGCCTTGTCCTGAGCGACGGCATGCACAGCGAACAGAGAGAGAAGCAGGAGCGTGTGTTTCATGGTTGGATGTAGAAAAAGAACGCTGCCAGACATCGCATTCACGACCCATCCGGGCAAATCCGGGTGTTATGTTACCACCGAAATACTCAACCATGTACTACCTTGCCGGATAGCTCTGCTGATCCAGCACCTGCCCTGCGAGACTCTTGATTTCGATCTTCATCGGCGACTTTGGTTTGAAGGTGAGCAGGATGTAGCTGTGTTCGCTGGCGAAGAAGGCGGACTTTGGGTCCGGGTAGCGATCTCCATCTCCTTTGAGCGCGGTGTTGTAATAGGGGAAGCCATCAACCATGGCTCGCTCCGCGAAATAGCCAAAGCCGGTGATGACGGCGGAGCCCTGCTGAAAGAGCCGACCCCATTCGCCTTTCAACTGGCCGCGCATGGTGGCGCTGCGTTCGTTTTGGAGGGTGATCGTGTGGCCTGCGTGCGGCGGCTGCATCTGCTGGCGATACCATGCGAGCTGTTCAGATGCAGCGTCGAAGGGATGCCCCGTCTGCCACGTGGTGCCCATGTCCTGGATGTGCTCAAGGTCGAGCGCGATGAAGCGCGCATCGAAGTCAGGAAACGCGAGCGTCCAGTTCCATTCGTTGCCGGGCAGCGCGAAGAATTCACGATATGCGGTGGCGTCCACGTCATAGACGGCTTCGGGAGGTGGCTTGGGGCCACGCGAACGGATTTCGCGATCATGATTGCCGAGCACCGGCATGAAGGGAGTGCTGCGAAAGAGCTCGGGCTGCGAATCGATCAGAGTGCTGAAGGCCTTCGTTCCCTCGCGGCCCTTTTGATGCAGGCTGCCGACATTGTCGCCCGCTGTCATCAGCACATGCACGTCATCTTTGATTAATGCGGCGAGATCTGGCTGCGCAAAACCCCAGTCCCCCACCACGGCGATGCGCAGTTCTTTGGACGGCATGCCTTTGAACGTGTGAACTGCGGATGTCTCCGCGCCTGAACGCACCTGGTAGTGATACGTCACGTCCTTCTCGGGAATCGGAATCTCGATGTGATGCAAGGTGACCTGCTCTGCTTTGGCCACCTTGCCGGCCAGTGCGGAGCTGATCCCAAAGGACACCTCCGAGTCTCCGGGCTGCGCGGTCTCCCAGTTCACGGTGATGTGAGTCGGTTCGGCCCGCTGAAAGCTCAGCCAGATGCGCTGAATGGTGGCTGCCTCGGTGGTGGAGCAAAGCAGGAGGAAAAGGAAAAAACGCGTCATGAATGTAGGAGGAAACAAACGCATGCCATGCATGGATTTCTCCGAAGAAGACAAGCGACACCGTCCTTGATCATGCGCTCATCTCAGGATACCCTTTGCGCATCCTGGTCCGGCTTTATGCTGTGGCCTGCTCTTTGAAAAATTTCCTGCGGTGTTCGTTTTCGAGCTTTGTGGCCCGGCCCGATTCATCAACTGCGGGGGCTACGCGCTGAAGTGACATGTCATGCCTTCACTGGAAGACAGAGCTTCATCACGCGGGTTCCCACCTGGTCTCATGGGATACGTGAGCCCTTTGTATTCGGACGGCACAGGCGGGTCTGAAAGCGTCCCGGCTCCGCCCGGGGCGCTTTCTTTTTTTCAGCGCACAAGGCAGGCATGCCTTGCAGCCTGCCCTCAAGCCTTCGGCTTCTTCTCAGGCAGCGGCTTGGGATCTTTGTCGCCGATGGCTTCGGCGGGACGGATGATCACACCAACGGGCATCGAGGCCTTCTCCATGTTCAGGAGCTGGCTGACGGTGACGAATTGATAACCCTTGGCCAGCAGCTGGTCGAACATCGCCGGCATGGCGGTGATGGTGGGCGGATGGATGTCATGCGAGAGCATGATGGCTCCCGGATGCGCACCATTGACGAGGCGGCTGGTCACAGCGGCCACACCCGGACGGCGCCAGTCCTGCGGATCGACCGACCACATGATGGTGGAGTAGCCAAACTCGGTGAACATCAGGTTTTTGATGCGGGTATTGATGGCTCCATAAGGCGGGCGCACCAGATGCGGACGCACCCCGGCCACTTCGAAGACGGCGTCTTCGGACTTTTTCAGCTCACTGCGGATCTGCTCATCCGAGCGGCTGGTGAGGCTGCAATGCGTCCAGGTATGATTGCCAATCTCATGGCCTTCTTCGATGATGCGGCGCACAATGGCGGGATACATCTTCACCTGCGCACCAATGAGGAAGAACGTGCACTTGATGTTCCGCTCCTTGAGGATGTCGAGCAGTTTCGGGGTCAGGCTCGGATGCGGGCCGTCATCAAAAGTCATCGCGAGCGTCTTCTGCTCGATTTTGACGGAGGAATACGAGAGGCGCACGCCCGCAGGCGGCACCACGGGCATGGTGGAAGGATTGTTCAGCCGCTTCACCAGCGGGTTTTCCTTTGGCTTCTCTTCGGCGAGCGGCAGCGCTTTGCGCGCCTCTTCAATGGCGAGTTTGTCCGGCTTTGCAGCCTTTTGTGTTGTACAGCCCGACTGGCCTGCCAACATGATGCCAAACCAAATGCTAAGATACATGCGTGGGGGGATCACAAGGGGTAGAGATTAAGGGGTGAAATTCATCTGCGAAAGCTGGATTTTTTGAAAAACAAACAACCACCAGAAATCTGACTGCGCTTTGGATTTAATCATCACCGGCTGCCGTCAGAACCTCCTGCGAGGTCAGCGCCCGCCATGCTCCCGGCGGCAGATCGGCTGGAAGGCTCAGGGCACCAATGCTCTCGCGATGCAGGTTGATGACACGATTCCCGACACGGTGGAACATGCGTTTCACCTGATGATAGCGCCCTTCGTGCAGCGTCAGCCGGGCTTGATTCCCGCCTAAAAGGACAAGTTCCGCCGGCAGTGTCGTGATGTCTTCGGTGTGGAAGTAAAAGCCGCGTGCGAAGGCTTCCACGGCATCCGGGGCTATGGGATCGAGAGTTTCGACGAGGTAAACTTTCGGCACCTTTTCCTCGGCTGTCATCAGTCGTTTGGACCAGCGGCCATCGTTTGTCAGCAGGACGAGGCCGGAGGTGCTGCGATCCAGCCTCCCGGCGATGTGCAGGGTGTGTTTGTCGGGATCGTCGATCAAATCGATCACGGTGGGGTGCTGATCGTCCTTCGTGGCACTGAGAATGCCGACCGGCTTGTGCAGCATGAGATACAGCGCCCGTTCCGACGCCTGAATGACTGCATCATCCAGCTCCACCAAAGTGAAGCGATCCACCGGATGGTGGCCGTCCGTCACATACACTCCATTCACCCGCACGCGTCGCGCGGCGATGGCAAGATGCGCGGCCTGCCGGCCCATGGCCTCATACCCGGCGATGAGTCGGTCCAGTTTCATGCCGTCATTCCATCCCGGCCGGGTGCGGCAGAATCAAATCTCGCCAAAGTGCTTCTCACGCATCTGCACGATGGCATCCAGCATCTGGTCCGCCTCGCCGCGCAGTTTGGCATCCAGACTGGACGCGCTGCGGTTGTAGCGGCGAAACAGCATTTTCAGCTGGGCCTTGATCTCGTCCTTGGGCATCTTGGGCGTGATGCCGCAGAGTTCTTCGGGACTTTTGGAAGGTTCCACCTTGGCGGCGACGGGAGCCGCTTTGTTGACCTTGTCGAGCAGGCTGCCCTCCTTGGCGGTGGATTTGGGTTCAGCGGCGGGTTTGGAGCCACCGAGAGATTTGGAAAGCGATTTGAGGATCTTGAACATGATGTTGGTTCCTTCAGTTGTTTACTCAATACGCATGGCGCGAAGATGCTGGCTGCGGCGCTTCAATTCTTCCTCTGAGAGCACGCCTGCGCCCTTGTAGGTAACGGCGACTTCCTTGCTGCGGCCGGACTGCTTGTCCACCACCAGGGCGCGCACGCGCTGATTTTCATCGTAGCTGAAGGTCACGGCCACTTCGCAGCCTTTCGGGCGGTTCGGCGGCACGTCCAGAGTGAGGCGGCCGATGACATCGACGAACTTCGCGTCTTCATCCTCGCCCTGGGTGATGTCCACTTCGATGACGCGCTCGTTGTCCTCGGAGGTCTGATACACCTGGGTGCGAGAGCAGGGAATCGGCGTGTTCTTGGGAATCACGATGGAGTTCATCAGCTTCTCCTCCTTCGTCTTCGCGTTGTAAACCATGGCCAGCGTGCCGTAGCTCGCATTGCAGACTTCCTGGATGCGCGCCGATTTTTTAGCGAACAAGGCGGCGCCAAGCGCCACGCACTCATCCACGTTGCCGCAGGATTTGGGCGTCTTGCCGAACATCTTCTCCAGCATGGACTTCACCTTCGGAATGCGCGTCGAGCCGCCGACGAGCACCACATGGTCGATGTCGGTGGTCTTCAGCTTCGCGGAATCCAGCGCCTGCTCGACAAGGAAAACCGTGCGGGTGAGCATGTGGCGGATCAGCTTTTCAAAATGATCGCGGCTCAGGTCAATGCGGGCGATGCCGCTGTTCTGGTCATTGGCCACGGTGTCGTTCACGCGCTGGAGCTTCGAGAGCATCTTTTTCGCGTCCTCCGTGGCCTGCAGCACGCGGCGGCGGTGGCGTTCATCGCTGTAGAGCGCCGCGCCGGTCTGCTTCTTGTACTGCTCGGCGTAGGCTTCGAGCAGGATGTCGTCAAAGTTGCTGCCGCCGAGATGGCGCGCGCCCTCGGAGGTGAGGATCTTGATGTTGTCGCCTTCGACATCGAGGATCGTCGTGTCCAGCGTGCCGCCACCAAGGTCAAACACCAGGATGCGACCCTTAACGCCCTGGGAGTGGGCGTAGTAAACCGCCGCCGCCGTCGGCTCGTTCACCAGACGCTTCACCTTCATGCCTGCCATTTCAGCGGCGGCGATGGTGCTCTTGCGGGCCAGTTCGTTGAAGTTTGCCGGCACGGTGATGACGACCTCGTTGATGTCACCGCAAATCTTGGAACAGTCACGCTTCAGCTTGGAAAGGATCAGCGCGGAAATTTCCGCCGGCGTCCATTTCTTGCCATCGATCTCCACGAGATGCTCCGGGTCGTCCATGTAGCGTTTGATCTGGAAGATGGTGCGGTCGGGTTCACCACCGTCACGTGCGGCGCTGCCCACGAGCTTCACGTCCTCATGCGAATCGAAGAACACCACGGAGTGCGTCAGTCGCTCGCCGTCAGCGTTGGGCACGATTTCTGGGTTGCCATCAGGTTTCAGGTAGGCCAGCCCCGAGAGGGTGGTGCCAAGGTCGATTCCAACGTATTCAGCCATAACAATGTGTGTGAGAAAATTTTCCGGAGGGGGCTACTGGCTGGAGGTCCGGACCTCCACTTTGCGCAGGATAATCTCGTGTCCCTCCCCACGCGAGAAGATAAAGCCGGAGCGGCAGCTTTCGGTGACCCGGGGTTTGGACTTGCCTGGGAGCGAATCCACGACGGCAATGCGTTTGCGCAGATCAATATCGACTTCGGTGCCGTTCGGCACGTCAAATTCGGTCACCCCGTGCTGGTGCAAAATATCCTCAAAGGAAGCACGCAGGGTAACAAGCTGCTGCGGCACGTCGCTGCCGTTTGTCCCGGCGTAGCGGGCCACCAGGGCGTCAATGAGGTCGATGCGCTTGATGATGTCGTTGGCAAACATGACCACCGTGCTCTCTTCGGTGGGCAGGCCCCGGCGCATGATCTCGTGTTTCTCCTCCAGCTCGACGAGCTGGCCGCGCAGGCGTTTTTCGATGTCCTGCCAGTGCTTGAGCTGGGCCTCAGCCTGAGCGAACTCCTGCTTTTTGCCTTCCAGCCGGACCAGTTCGGCCTTGGTTTCGTCGATTTGCCCAATGGCTCGCTGCTGCGTGGCGCCCAGGTCGGTGATGCGTTTTTCCAGCTCGGCGATGCGCTTCTTCTGCTCCAATTCGTAGTTTTGCAGAGCCGCCGCCTGTTTTTGAATATCAGCACTGAATTTCTTGAATTCGGCATCGGCAGCCTCGCGATCCTTGCGCACCTGCTCGGCACGTGCGGCTTCACGGTTCAGAGCTTCCTGTGCAGCGTTTAGTTTGACCTGGATCGCCAGATCTTCCTCTGAGGCCTTGCGCAGAGATTTGTTGATCTCCGTCTGCCGTGATTCCAGCCCTGCCAGCGCCTGGCCAAGACCCAGAATTTTGCCACCGACGTTGATGAATTCGCCCAGCTCGTTCTTCCGTGCCTCGATCTTGGTGTGCAGTTCCTTGTGGGTCATGTCCACCTCTGCGAGCTCCGACTTCTGCGTCTCGATGACTTTGAGCAGGCGTTCCTCGTCAGCTTTAAGGTTCTGCACGCGGTCAAGGCGCTGGCGCAGTTCGCCCTCGATCGCGGCGGCATCTTTCTTCGCCGCATCCGCCTTCAACTTGGCGTCTTTGACTTCTTTTTCCAGTTCACTGAGCTGCGCCTCGGCCGCACGGGACTGGTCCTGAGCCGCCTTCAGACGTGCGGACTCCTTGTCCACCTCCGCCTGAGCTTTCATCACGCGCTCTTCGCGAACTTTGTGCGCCTCTTCCAGCTGGGTGACCTGCTGCTGCAGTTCGGCCAGCTTCTTGTTCTGGCCGTCGGTGGTGACGTTCAGGCGGGTGACAAACTGCGAAGCCTCCTCGCGTTCCTTCGTCACCGTGACCAGCAGCGCCTGGATACCCGCCAGCTCAGTGGTCAGCGCAGGAATCTGTTTCCGCAGGTTCCTTTCCTCCGCACGCGCCTTATCGGCAGCGGCTTCGGCTTCGATGCGCTTGTGTTCGGCCGCCTGCTGCGCGGCAACGGCTTTGTCCGTGCGTTTTTCAGCCTCCAAAGCTTTGGTCTCACTGGTTTTGACGGCCTTGGTCAGCTCCACAAGCTTCGCATTCTCGGTCTTCAGGGACGCATCAAGCGTGGCGCACTCCTTCTTCAGCCTGTCCTGATTGCGGGAAAGTTCCACCAGCACCTTCTCCTCCGCCTGCCGCTGTGCTTCGGTATCTCTGAGAGTCTTGGTGGCCGTGGCGAGGCGTGCATCCACCTCCGCCAGTTCGGCCAGCCGCTTTTCAGCAATGGCAATGCGCTCTTCCACACCCTTGAGGCGCGTTTCTGCTGCGTTCGCCTCCGCGAGTTTTGCCTTGGTCTCGGCTTCGAGATTGCTGCGCTTGTCGCTCAGAATTTTGTCGAGATTGATCGATTCGACGCGCAGAGCTTCGACGGCGGTCTCGGAGGCCATGCGCTGAGCCAGCGATTCCTTCAGCGTCGCCGCAGCGGCGTCACGGTCCTTGATCAGGCCCGCGAGCTCGGCCTTCAGATTGTCCGCTTCGGCGCGGGTTTGCGTCACATTGCCGCGCAAGTCTGGCAGCACCGACTCAAGCTCGGCGCGCTCCTTGGTCAGACGCTGTGTTTCAGCCAGCAGCTTGTCACGCTCCTGCGTGGCAGCGGTGATGGCGCTGTTCAGTTCGGCGTTCTGCTTGTTTGCGGCAGCCAGCTCCTTCAAACGATCATCGAGACCTGCGGTCTGCTGCGTGAGTTCGGCCACACGGGCCTCAGCCCCGGCGATTTCCTTCTGCCGCGCGGTCAGGCGGTCCTGCAGATTCTGGTGGTCCGACTCGGCGGCGGAGAGTTTCTGCTGCGTGCTGGCGTGAGTCGTCGTGAGCGTGGCGATGACGGCCTCCAGGCCGCTGATTTTTTCCACCAGCATGAGCTGCTGCTGAGAGCTTTTCTCGGCGGCGGCGGCGGCGGTGGCAGCGTCTTTCTTCTTTTCAATCGCAGCGGCAACCGACTGCTCAAGATCCGTTTTGGCCAGCGAAAGCTGTTCCGTGACCTTCTTGTGCTCGGCCTGCAAGGTTTTGAACTGCTGATCAGCGGTGGCGGCGAGTTCTTCGAGATTTTTGGTGCGCTGCTCGGCGGCGGCGAGGGAGGCCTCGCGCTCCTTGAGCTCGGCTTCAACCACCCTCACCTGCTCGCGCAGCCTGCCCATGGCCTGGGAAAGTTCAGTCTGCTGCTCCTCGATGAGATGAACCTCTTTTTCCAGTGTCTCGCGGCGCTGGGTGAGAGTTTGTGTCAGCAGCGTTTGCGCACGGCCATGCTCGGTGGCGGCGAGAAGCTCGCGAGTGCGTTCATCCCGGTCTTTGACCAAGGCGGCCACCGCAGCCAGGACCTCGGCTTTGTGCGATTCGACGGCCTTCAGCGCGTCGGTTGCGTCTTTGAGTTTCGAATCGGTCGAGGCAAGATCATCCAGCTTGTTGGTGAGATCCGCAGCCTTGTCTTCGAGTTCTTTCACCTGGGCCTGTACCTCGGCAAGACGCGTCCCACGCTCTGCGATCTGCGCTTCGAGATCCGCCTGGCGCTTCTCAGCCTCCAACCGTTCGGCCTCGTCCAGCTTGCGCGTGTCCTTGGCCTGCCGGTCAATGTCCGCGAATTTCGCCAGGGCTTCCTTTTCCTGAGTGGCGAAAGCGGTTTCAGCCTCTGACTTCTGCGTATGCAGCGCTGCAAGCTGCTGCTCGGCGGCGACGTGCTGCTGCTCCAGTTCGATCAGCTCGGCACGCAGGGCCTTCATGCGTTGCTCGGCGGTGCTCGCATCGGCCTCATGGGACTGCTGCCTGCCAAGCAGGGCGGCAATGGCGGCATCGAGCGCGCCGCGCTGGTTTTCCATCTGGCCCAAGGTCTGGGTCAGGGCATTGAGTCGTTCTTCGTTGCCGCGCAATTCGCCAACGCGTGCGGTGATGGCCTTTTCTTCGCCGCCCAGCTGCGCGATCTGGCTCTGTGCATGCTGCACCTGCTCCTGAGCTTTTGCCAGAGACGCGTTGACGGCCTCGATTTCGTTCTGCCGGGTCTCCCGCTCGGCATCGAGCTTCGCCAAATCCGCGCGGCGCAGGTCGAGCTGCTTGTCGAGGTCCTGCAAATCAGCGCTGCGTTTCGTGAGCTGTTCGGCTTCGGACTTCTGCGCATCAGCCTGCAAAGCAGTTAGACGCTTCACCTCCGCATCGGCATCGCTGATCTGCTTTTGCAACCCGGCGAGCTTCTGCGCGGCGGCAGCTTCATCGGTGGTGAGTTTGGCGACGGCGGCTTCGCGTGCTTTCGCATCTTCCGTGGTCTGCTTGAGAGCGCCTTGCTGCGCAGTGAGATCACTTTGTGCTTTCGCCAGATCGGCCAGTGTCTTCTTGAGTTCAGTGCTCTTCGTCTCTAATTGCTGATCGAGTCTCTGCAGTTCTCCACTGCGTTTGATTTGCTGCTCCGCTTCGGACTTATGAGTGTCCGCCTGCAAGGAGACAAGGCGCTGCACCACCGCCTCGGCACTGCTGACCTGTTCCTGAAGTTCGCCAAGTTTTTTGGCTCTGGCAGCTTCATCCGTGATGAGTTTGGCGACGGTGGCTTCACGCGCCGACGCCTCCGCCGCGGTCTTTTCCAGAGCATCGCTTCGGCTCGCAAGATCCCCCTGCACTTTCGCCAGTTCCGTCTGGGTCTTCTCCAGATCGACACGCCGGCCTGCCAGCTGACTGTCGAGGTCTTGAAGTTCGGCACTGCGTTTTGTGCGCTGCTCGGCCTCGGATTTCTGCGCGTCTGTCTGCAGCGCGGTGAGGCGCTTCACCTCGGCATCCGCAGCGGCTGCCTGCTGCTGTAAAGCTGCCAGCTTCTGCGCAGTCGCGGCCTCGTCAGCGGCCAGTTTGGCCAGTGTGCTCTCCCGGGATTGGGCTTCTTCGGCGGTTTTGCCCAGCACAGCCTGCTGCGCGGTGAGATTTCCCAGCACCAGGGAGAGATCCGCCTGGGCCTTCGCAAGCTCAGTTGCTTTGGCCGCAAGCTGGGCATCGAGCGCCTGAAGCTCTCCACTGCGCTGCGATTTCAGATCCGCTTCAGATTTTTGTGCCGTGGCCAGAAGCTGGTTGATGGCGGCCACCTTTTCCTTCGCAGCCGCTTCTTCGGCCGTGAGTTTGGCTATCGCAGCTTCACGATCTTTACGCTGCTTGTCAGCCTCTGCGTGCAGGGCCTGCAGGCTCTTCTGCGCGGTGCCCAGGTCCTCCTCGGACTTGGTGACGAGGGTGCGGGTGGATTCGAGCTTGCTCTCAAGGTTGCTCAGATCACGGCGTTTGGCATCAAGCTTGCCAGCGTCCGTCTTCGCGTTCTCCACATCGGCCCGGGCGTTCTGGACCTGGCCACGCAGTTTTTCGAGTTCGCCTTTGAATCCGGTGATCTCGGCCTGCGTCTGGCTCAGTTCCTTGCGCCGAACCTCAAGTGTGGCATCCAGTGAACGGATCTCGTCACGCCGTTTCTGCTCCACTTCATTGTCTGCAGGCACAGAATCGCGCGGCTGGCGGAGTTTTTCCGATTCGACCGCCTGTTTGGAAGGCGCTGGAGGAATGAAAGCGGACGGCTTGGGAATCAGCGCAGGAGGCGGTGCACTGCCGCCGGGCGGGCGCGGTGCATCGGTCTGGGCCCGCTGCACGACCGGCTTGGTGACTTCAATCTTGCCGGTTTCAGGGGTGGATTTTGGCAGGTCATCCTTGTCCCGCGCCGGGATGCTTTCGGTGTCGCCTTTTTTCCCATCCTCACGACTTGGCTGCCCCTTGGCGACGGAAACGGATTTGGAACCGCCGTCCGATGCCAGCCCCTTGGGTGCCCGTTCTCGAAAGCGGCTTTCCAGCTGGCCGAACATGATGCGATCCCCCCCTTTGACGCGAAAACGTTCCACGCGCCTGCCATTGACGAAGGTGCCGTTGGATGACTTTAAATCGACGATTTCGTAGCTGCCATCCGGCTGGCGGATAAATTCCGCGTGAAAGCTGGAAATGAACGTGTTGTCGATGACAATGTTATTGCTGGCTTCACGTCCGATGGACAGCCGTTCCTCGAGGATGTCGAAGACGAACTCATTTCCATCATTAAGGTTGAAAGCCAGATATGGCATGCCGGACGCGCAGAAAGAACTAAAGGGTCGAGAGAATAAGGGTGAAAAATCAGTGAATCAAACTTAATGAAATCAGTCGATAGGGAAGATGGGTTAAGAACCTATTGTTACAAAAACCACTTCGATTGCACAGCATCATTTAAGATTTCTAAAATATGAAAGCCATGCGATTCATCAAATATTTCAGCCTTTTGGCGCTGGTTTTGAGCAGTTTGGAGGGTTGTGCTGAGGTTCCGCCCTCCAGCGGAGGCACCGGAACGCGTTTATCCTCAGCGCAAATGGACCGCGTCGGCAGGCGGATCTGGCAAAACGAATGCGGCGGCACGGTGGCGGGGCTGACCAGTTGGAATGGGGGGGAGGATTTCGCCTCCTTAGGCATCGGGCACTTCATCTGGTACCCGCAGGGACGCAGCGGTCCATTTGCAGAAAGTTTCCCACCGCTGCTGGCTTTTCTAGAGGCTCATGGCATTGTCACGCCTGCCTGGGCGCGGAGTGCCTGCCCTTGGCCGAGCAAGGCCGCCTTTGAGGCAGACCGGAATGGTGAACGGCAGCAGGAACTGCGGGCGCTGCTCAGCCGCACGGTCAGGCAGCAGACGGAATTCATCATAACCCGCATGGAAGCTGCGCTGCCCAAGATGCTGGCGGAAGCTTCGGCCAGAGAGCGCGCCTGGGTCAAAATGGCCTTTGATTCCCTGAAAACAACACCAGAAGGCACGTTTTGCCTGATCGATTACGTGAATTTCAAGGGCGAGGGCACCAAAGCGACGGAACGCTACAAGGGCCAAGGCTGGGGGCTGCTCCAAGTTTTGCAGGCCATGGGAGCAACGCCCAGCAGTTACACTGCCTGGAATGTACAGTTTGCCGAAGCCGCCAAGCGCGTGCTCAGCCGCCGGGTGGCAAATGCTCCGGCGGAACGCAAAGAACAACGCTGGCTGTCCGGCTGGCACAACCGGTGTGATGGCTACCGGCGGTCTTTGTGAAGACCTCTATTCTTCCTTGCGCTCGATTTTGATTTTGGGCATGGAGCCAAAAACCTTGTCCTTCAGGTCTTCCAGGAGGTTGCCATCCATCTCTTTCGAGTGGCGCATGGCCAGTCCCACGACAAAAGCTATGACGAACATGCCCGTGACAATGATCCCGGTCATGCAGCCGCTCTCGGTGGTGTCCGGATAACTGCCTGCGGAAGGCTTGGCATAAGCACGCCTCACGGGGCTGAGAGGGCGCCCAGCAGGGGCAGGCGACGGCCTGGCCGCCGGGGTTGATGGATCAGCACCGACGGGAGCCGGCGGTGGCAGCGACTTGGAGAAGCGCGGCGTGGCCAGCGGCTTCTCCTCCAGAACTGCGGGCGCATCCCCGGCGTAGAAAACAGCCTGCACATCCCCGAAGCCCACGCGGTCGCCGTCCTTGAGCAGCGCCTCCTCGATCTCAGCGCCATTGACGCGGGTGCCATTGCTGGAGCCCAGATCCTGTACAAAAACACCCTTTTCTGACGCCTTGATGATGGCATGCCGCCCCGAGGAGGAAGGACAGGTGAGCACGACATCGTTTTCAGGATGTCTGCCGATGGTGGCAACATCACTTTCCAACTTATGAACGAGCGTAGTGCCGTCCTCCATGTAAAAGACTACAGAAGCCATGAATGAGGGGGATTAAAGGGGGGGTGAATATTCGTAAAACCAGAAAAGGCACGAACAGCGGAACAGAAACTTGGGATTTTCCTGATGCAACGGCTATGTTCGCATGTGAGAGTAAAATTTCTCCGCCCCTTCGTGTCATGCGCACCCCAGCCGCCCCATCCCCCTTCGCTTTCCTTGCCCTCTGCATCTTGATGCTGCTCACCCCTGCGGCCTGGCTGCATGCGGGTGACAATGAAGACGCCGAGAAAGCCGCCAGCGCCCTGGCCTATGATCAGGAGGCGGAAGGCTACAACATCCGCGCCGAGGTCAGGACCTACGTGCTCGAACCCAAGCTCGGCAAGGCCACCCGCATGCAGCTCTTCAAGGGCAATGAGTACTGTTTCTGCATTGCAGTGCCGAAACATTCCGGAGTCCACGTCACCGGCGCTGTGCTCGACCTCGAAGGCAAACCCTCCGGGGACATCCTGCCTGTGCTCGACGGCTGGGGCTTTGTGCTTTTCTACAAGCCGAAGAAAACCGGCATGTACATGGTGGCCATTCACCAGACGGAGGAGGGCAAGCGCAAAACAGTGCCCTGCGCGATGGTCACCGGCTACAAGTGATCAGCCGATTTTGAAGCTGCCATCCGGCAGCTTCGTCACGGTGTGCAGGACTCCGCCATCCGCCGAGTGATGCGTGAAGGTCAGCGCCTTCGACGTGACCTGCAGATGCGTGAAGCCATGCACGTCCTTGCCAAACGGCACCTCATGCTTGCCATCGAGTTTACGCGTTTTTGCGCCGCCACCGCCTGAGAGCAGATGCGTGGTGAACAGGCCCTTCATCTCCAGATGCTGCAGGTCATGATCGTGGCCGCACAGATAGGCGTGAACCTGATGCTTCTGAAACAGCGGCTCCCACTGCGCGATCAGCTGTTTCGTGTCGCCATGATCGCCGTTTGAGTAAAGCGGGTGGTGGCCGATGACGATGGTGAATGGCGCACGCGGTTTCTCCAGCTCCGCCTTGAGCCAGGCGAGCTGCTCCTTTTCCTCCGCCGCGGTCAGTGAGCCGCGTGGTTTCTTCGTCTTCTTGTTCTCGCCGCCCGAAATGGCGGGAAAATTGGTGTCCAGGCAGATGAACGTCACCAGCGGCTTGGTCACGGGTCCGAGATCAAAGCGGTACCACTTCGCCGGCATCTTCCAGCGCACTCCAGGCTGCGCCGCATAGGCCAGCTGCACCTTTTCACCGCCCGGGTTGTCATGGTAGTCGTGATTTCCCAGCACGCTCCACATGGGGCCGGGAAAAATGCTGGCCGGGTACATCTTCTCGATGTCCTTCTGCCAGCGCGGCGAATCCACGCTGAACCCCTCCTTCACAGGGCCGTAGAAATTATCTCCCAGCATCAGCAGCCCCTCGGTCTTCACGCCATTGTCGCTCACGAATTTCTGCATGGCTCCCGCCACCTTGATCTGGTCCACACCGCCAGTTCCAAAGTCGCCGATCATGAGCAGATGCAGGCCCTCCCTGGCGATCTCAGCAGCAGCCCGGTCCGGCCGCACATTCAACGCCAGGGCAGCAGAGGAGCAAAACAGCGTTTGAAGGGCGCGGCGGCGGGAAAGGGGGGCTTGATTCATCGTGCTGGCTGAAACGGCAGGCCTCGCCACTTTCTCTCATCATGCGTTTTGCTCTTTTGCTCCTGCTTCTCAGCGGCTGCTCTCGTGATGCCCAGCCTGTCACTCTCGGCGGTCGCACCATGGGCACGACGTGGAGCCTGCGAGTGGATGGTGGGGCTGGCATCATCTCTCAAAAAGAGATACAGCAGCAGCTCGATGTCTGGGAGTCCATCCTCAGCCACTGGCAGCCTGACTCCGCTCTTTCGCAGTTCAATTCCTCCACCAGCACGGGCTGGATCGCGGTGCCGGCTGAACTCGTGGAAGTCGTGGAGCTCGCGCAGCAAATTGGCAACGACACCGATCACGCGCTGGACATCACTCTAGCTCCGCTCATCGATCTGTGGGGCTTCGGTGCCAGAGGCAGACGCGACATCGCACCCACTGAGGCCGAAATCGCGGGTGCCAAAGCCCAATGCGGCTGGCAGCATCTGCACACCCGACACGATCCCCCAGCCCTGCGCAAAGACATTCCGGAACTGCGCATCAATGTCAGCGCCGTCGCAGAAGGCTGGGCCATGGATCACCTCGCGCAGCATTTGGAATCCAAAGGCATCACCCATTTCCTCCTCGAAATCGGAGGTGAAGTCCTCGCACGCGGTGAATGGCGCGTCGGTATCCAAACACCTGCGGCACCGCCCGGAGAATCTGCACAGACGCTCCGGCTTAAAGATCAATCCATCGCCACCAGCGGTGTCTATCGGCAGCATTTCTCTGCGGATGGGAAAGACTACGCGCACATTCTGGATCCGCGCACGGGTCGCCCCATTGAGCACAAGCTCGCCTCGGTCAGTGTCATTCACCCCAGCGCAGCCCAAGCTGATGGCTTTGCCACGGCTCTGCTGGTCCTGGGACCGCAGGTGGGTCGTCAGCTGGCGGAAAAGCTCGGGCTGCATGTCGTGTGGTTCGAGCGCGAAAAATGACCCCTTGCTCAAAAACTCCGTTGCCCTGAAGGCTGCGCTCTCTGCTATCACCCTCCCCCGCATGTTTCACGTCGCCGAAGATCACGAAGAAGGAATGACAGGCCGCATCTCGCGACCGCCACTGGCGCCGCGCATGCACTACGCGTTCTCGGATCAGGGCAAGATGTCCGAGTCGCCGCAGTTTGAATATCGACCGCAACAGCAGCGCATGGCGGAGCTGGTCGGTGCGGCGCTGGACGGCAATCACGCCTTTGTGTGCGAAGCTGCAACGGGTGTCGGCAAGTCTCTCGCCTACCTTGTTCCCGCCGTCACGTTTGCCCTGGAGCAGAAGCGCAAGGCCATCATCTGCACCCATACGATCAATCTGCAGGAGCAGCTCATCACGAAGGACATTCCCATCGTGAAACAGCTCATCGGCGATTTCCATGCGGAGATTCTCAAAGGCCGTGGCAACTACATCTGCCCCACGCGTCTCAAGCGAGCGCTCAATGAGTCTGGCGATCTCTTCTCCACCTCCGAAGCCAGCGAATTGAAGATGCTGCTCGACTGGGTGGCCGAAACCGAGGACGGCACGCTGAGTGATCTCGACTTCACGCCAAGCGCACGCGTGTGGTCGCTCGTGTGCAGCGAGCCGCATGCCTGCACCCCCCGTCGCTGCCCGCCCGGCAGCCGCTGCTGGTATCAGGACGTGCGCCGTCGCATGGAGCAGGCGGACGTCGTGGTGCTGAATCACACGCTCTTCTTCACGCTGCTGGCCTCCGCCGATGAAACCAGCACCGAGGACTGCAATTTCCTCTTCCCGCGTGACTTCGTCATTCTCGACGAGGCCCACACCATCGAGAACGTGGCCGCGCGCGCCTTCGGCCTGCACATCAGCGAATCGAACATCAAATTCGAGCTGGGCCGCCTGCACAATCCGAAGAGCCGCAAAGGCTTCTTCCAACTCGTGGGCGACAAAGACGGCGTGCGAGAAGTGCTTCAGACGCTGGACAGCGTGGACACCTTTTTCCGTGCCGCTGAGGCCGCGTGCAAATTCAACGCCATGGGCCGGGAATTCCGCGTGCGCGAAGCAGGCCTGATTGAAGACACACTCAGCCTGCCGCTACAACGCCTCGCACTGCGTGCCCAGAAAGCAGGCGATGCCGTTGATCGTGAAGGCACGAAACTCGAACTCCTCGATCTTTCCAAACGCCTCACTGCCATTCGTGTCGGCATCAAAGCCTTCCTTGATCAGGAAAACGAAGACCATGTTCATTGGGTTGAGCGCACCAGCCACGAAAACCGCATCGTTTCTTTTCACACCGCGCCCGTCGATGTCGCGCCACGTCTGCGACAGATCTTCTTCGCCAGCCACAAGGCCTGCGTCTTCACCAGTGCCACGCTGGGCATTGGCGATGACACGGAATTGAACTACTTCCGCAATCGCGTCGGCGCTGAGGATGCCCGTGCGGCATGCATTGAGAGCCCCTTCGATTTCAAAAAGCAGATGAAGCTCTATCTGCTCAAAAAGATGCCGCAGCCCTCGGAACCCGGTTACCTCGACCGGCTGGAGCACTGGATCACCCATTTCATCGACCTCAGCAGCGGCCGCGCCTTCATCCTCTTCACCAGCTACAGCCAGATGACCTCGCTGGCCGGCAATCTCGAAGCCCACTGTGAAAAACGCGGCTGGCGGCTGCTGGTGCAAGGCCGTGGCATGCCACGGCATCAGATGCTCGCCGAATTCAAGAACGACACCCACAGCGTGCTCTGCGGCACCGACAGCTTCTGGACCGGTGTCGATGTGCCCGGCGAAGCCTTGAGCAACGTCATCATCACCCGCCTGCCCTTTGCGGTGCCTGACCATCCGCTGACCGCCTCGCGCATCGAGCACCTCGAAGCACAGGGACTCAATCCCTTCACCGAATACAGCGTGCCCGAGGCCATCCTCAAACTCCGCCAAGGTGTCGGCCGCCTCATCCGTACTGCCACCGACAAAGGCATCTGCGCCATCCTCGACAACCGCATCCTTACCAAGCCGTATGGACGGGCGTTCCTGTCATCCCTGCCGGAATGCCCGACAGAGATTATGCAGTGATCGTGAGACCGGCTGGCGGCCCATTCCACATCATGGGAACAACCCGCGCATCTGCTTCGCCTCATGCACGCGCTGGATGCCCAGGCTCAGAGCGGCGAAGCGCATGCTGACATTGCGTTTGCGGCTGAAATTCAAAGCCTGCACGAAGGCCTGCTCAAGGATGCGGTAGAGTTTGCTCATCACTTCGCCCTCGTCCCAGAAGAAGCTCTGTAAATCCTGCACCCATTCGAAGTAGGAGACGATCACGCCGCCGGCATTGCAGAGAATGTCGGGAATCACGAAGATTTCAGGACGTTGGGCGATGATGGCATCTGCCTCGGGCGTGGTCGGGCCGTTCGCGCCTTCAGCGAGGATGCGGCACTGGATTTTCGCGGCATTTTCACCGGTAATCTGGCGCTCCATTGCGGCGGGAACCAGCACATCGCAGGGCGTGACCAGCAGTTGCTCGTTGGTGATCGCGTCCGCGCCTTCAAAGCCAACGATGCTGCGCGTTTTCGCCACGTGTTCGTCGAGCTTGGCCAGATCAATGCCGTTCGCATTGTGCAAACCACCAAACGCATCGCTCACAGCGATGACCTTGAGTCCCATGCGGTTCAAGGACGCTGCCGCCACGGCACCGACGTTGCCGTAGCCTTGCACCACCGCCGTCGCGCCCTGGGCTGTGATGCCCACGGTATCCATGGCGCGAGAAATCAAATAGGCCACGCCGCGACCTGTCGATTCCTTGCGTCCCAGCGAGCCGCCCAAACCCACCGGCTTGCCCGTCACCACCGCCGGCACGCAGTGGCCGCTTTGCAGTGAATAGGTGTCCATCATCCAGGCCATGGTCTGCTCGTTCGTGCCCATGTCCGGTGCAGGAATGTCGATCTGCGGGCCGATGAACGGGATCAGCTCCTGCGTGTAGCGACGTGTCACACGCTCCAGTTCATTGAGCGAAAGCGCCCGTGGATCGCAGGTCACACCGCCCTTGGCACCACCATATGGCAGGCCGGTGAGCGCACATTTCCAGCTCATCCACATGGCCAGGGCACCCACTTCTCCCAGTGTCACATCCGGGTGAAAACGCACACCGCCCTTGGTGGGCCCAAGTGTAAGATGATGCTGCACGCGGTAGCCCATGAATACGGTGGTGCTGCCATCGTCACGCCGCACGGGCATGGCCACGCTCACGGCGCGCTTGGGCATTTTCAGGCGGTCACGGGCATTTTCAGGAATGTCCAAAAAGTCGGCCACCAGATCAAACTGCTGACAGGCCATGCGAAAAATCGGCGAATCATACACTAGAGGGATCATATTGCTCATGGTACCCAAGCATACGCGGGCCGGAGAATCTGCGAGCACAGATTCTGTCATTGTCAGCAACACGGTCTCACATGTAAATGAGTTCCATGCCAGCCGCCAAAGCGCCCACCAGCCTCCGCCGTCTCTTCGATGAGATCGGCACCGTCGATCAAGTCGGCATTGAAGAGCGTGTGGCGAAATTCACCACACGCAGTCTCAAGAAGAATTCGAAGGTCTTCGGCCTGCGCCTCGCTGTGTCTATGGTCGATCTGACCACGCTCGAAGGCAAGGACACGCCCGGCAAAGTGGCCTCACTGTGCCAGAAGGCGCTGCGACCGCATGACGTGGGCGACATTCCACCCACGGCCGCCGTCTGCGTGTATCCCGCGATGGTGAAGCACGCGAAAAAGCATGTCGGCGGCACCTCGGTGAAAATTGCCTCCGTCGCCACCGCCTTCCCGAGCGGCCAGGCTCCGCTCAAAACCCGCCTCGCGGAAGTCACCGCCGCCGTGAACGATGGGGCCGATGAAATCGACATGGTCATCAATCGCGGTGCTTTTCTCAGCGGTGAATTCGGCCGCATGCAGGATGAGATCTCCGCTGTGGTCGAAGCCTGCGGCCAGTCCACGCTCAAGGTCATTCTCGAAGTCAGCGAGCTCGAAACTTTTGATAACATTCGCGCCGCCAGTTTCCTGGCCATGCGCGTGATCCGTCCTGGTGACTTCATCAAGACCAGCACGGGCAAAACTTCTTCCAATGCCACGCTCGGCAACAACCAGGTCATGCTGGAGGCCATCCGCGACCACTTCCTCGCCACCGGCATCCCCATCGCCATGAAACCCGCCGGCGGCATCCGCACCGCCAAGCAGGCGCTGCACTTCCTCATCGCCGTCAAAGAAACCCTCGGCGATGAATGGCTCAACAACCGCCGCTACCGCTTCGGTGCCTCCGCATTGCTCAACGACCTCGTGCGCCAGCTCGAAAAAGAACGCACCGGCGCCTATCAGGCCCCGTGGAATTTCAGCGAGGCCACCGAAGGATATTAAGGCCATGATTTTTTTGTTTCTCTCCTCTTTCAACCTCTCGAAACCCTTTTTCACCCTTTTTGGTTTTTTGGCGATTCCATGCGCTGTTTTTTACGCGAGCCCCCGCATTGGACTTCCGGGGTTGCTCCAGCTCGGATTCATTCTTCTCGCGGTTGGAGTAAGATTATGGCGCTTTCGCTCCATGAAGCTCTCTCTGTCCATGCGTTTTCAGGTTGCGTTGATCACCTACCTCCAGGCCACTCTCATCTCGAACGTCATAGCTTTCGCTCTCATTCCTGATCTCCTTCACTAGCGCCATGCCAAAATCGCCTGCCCGAACCAAGGCCAATCCCGCCCGTGAACTCGTCTTCGGCGATCTGTGGGAGTTTGATCCAGCTCCTGAGACAGCGGACCCGAAATTGAAGCCGCACTACGACTTGTTCATCAACGGGTCCTTCGTTCCGCCGCATGCGGGAAAATACTTCGCAACCATCAATCCGGCACATGAAACGAAGATTGCGGACATCGCGATGGCGGATGCTGCGGATGTCGATGCCGCCTGCAAAGCAGCGCAGAAGGCATTCACTAACGTGTGGGGCAAAATGCCGGGAAAGGAGCGCGGCAAATACCTCTATCGCATCGCACGACTGCTCCAGGATCATGCACGTGAGTTTGCCATCGCGGAGACCCTGGATGGTGGGAAGCCCATCAAAGAATCGCGTGATTTCGATGTCCCAATGGCGGCAGCGCATTTCTTTTATCATGCAGGCTGGGCCGACAAGCTGGAGCATATCGCGCCGGGCAGACAAGTGGCGCCGCATGGAGTGGTGGGACAGGTGATCCCGTGGAATTTTCCGCTGCTCATGCTCGCGTGGAAGATCGCTCCCGCGCTCGCCGCAGGAAATTGCGTGGTGCTGAAACCGGCCGAGACCACCAGCATCACCGCGCTGAAGTTTGGCGAAATCTGCCAGGAGGCAGGCCTGCCAAACGGCGTGGTGAACATCGTCAGTGGCGCGGCAGAAACGGGCGCGGCGGTGATCAGCCACCCGCTGACAGCGAAGGTGGCCTTCACCGGCAGTACCGAAGTGGGCAAGAGCATCATGCGCAGCCTCGCAGGCACGGACAAGAAGCTCACGCTCGAACTCGGCGGCAAGGCTGCGAACATCGTCTTCGATGATGCGCCGCTGGATCAGGCCGTGGAGGGCATCGTGAACGGCATCTTCTTCAATCAAGGCCATGTCTGCTGCGCTGGCTCACGCCTGCTCGTCCAAGAAAGCATTGCCGATACCGTGCTCGCCAAACTGAAGCGCCGCATTGCGGTGCTGCGCGTGGGTGATCCGATGGACAAGAACACCGACCTCGGCGCCATCAACAGCCGCGAGCAGCTCAGCAAAATCACCGAACTCGTCCAAAGCGGTGTCGCTGAAGGCGCGGAGAAGTACGACAACGGCTGCAAGCTTCCCGCCAAAGGCTTCTTCTTCCGCCCGACGATCTTTACCAACGTCAGCATGAGCCACCGCATCGCCCGCGAAGAAATCTTCGGCCCCGTGCTGAGCATCCTCACCTTCCGCACACCTGAGGAAGCCGTCGAAAAAGCCAACAACACGCCCTACGGCCTCAGCGCCGGCGTCTGGACCGACAAAGGCAGCCGCATCCTCAAGATGAGCACCCTCCTCAAAGCCGGCGTCGTTTGGGCCAACACTTACAACAAGTTTGATCCGACGAGTCCTTTTGGAGGATATAAAGAGAGCGGATTTGGGCGTGAGGGTGGGAAGCAGGGGATGCTGGATTATTTACGCGTGGATTGATGCGGTACCTTTTTGACAGGATTTACAAGATGACAGAATTCCAGGATTTCCCCAAACCATCACACTCCACCTGAATACTTCCGAATCATCCATACCCAATCCTGTGATCCTGAAATTCTGTTAATCCTGTCCCAATTCGTTGCTTATGTCTCCCCGCCTCCACATCAACAAAACCCCCAAATGCTACGTTGGCGGAGCCTTCATCCGCAGCGAGAGCGGACGCGTGACGGCACTGCATGACGCCTCCGGTGCGTTCTTTGCCAACATCCCGCAATGCACACGCAAGGACCTGCGCAATGCCGTGGAAGCAGCAGCCAAAGTGGGCCCCGGCTGGGCCAAACGCTCGGCCTTCAACCGTGGGCAGATTTTATACCGCCTCGCAGAGATGATGGAATCACGCGCTGCTGAACTGGCCGAAGCGGTGGCATTGGGCGGCGCTTCAAAAGCAGACTCCTCGCGTGAAGTTGCGGCCAGCATCGAGCGCGTGGTGCACTACGCCGGCTGGACGGACAAATACGAACAGATCCTCGGCAGCGTGAACCCCGTCGCGTCCGCTCATTTCAATTTCACCGTGTCGGAACCGATGGGAATCATTGGCGTCATTGCCCCTGATGACTCACCCCTGCTGGCCTTGGTTTCCTTGATCCTGCCCGCCATCACAAGTGGCAACTGTGTCGTAGCACTGGCCAGCAGCACCCAGCCTCATCCAAGCATTCTGCTGGGAGAAATGATGGCCACCAGCGATCTTCCCGGCGGCGTGGTGAACCTGCTCACCGGCCAGCGCAGCGAAATGCTGCCCACCTTTGCCACCCATGAACACCTCCGCGCACTGAGCGGCGCAGTGAACGCTGCAGACCGCAAGACTCTGAAACTCGGCGCAGCGGAAAGTGTGAAACGTGTGCGCCTGATGAAGTCCGATGAACCCATCGACTGGTTCGCTGACAAGATGCAGGGCGTGGAAGAAATCCGGTCGCTGATCGAATTCAAGACTACGTGGCATCCAGTGGCGGCTTGAAGAGAGGCTTGCGACAGTGAGGGAAGAAGATAAACTTGAACTCATGTTCGTCGAATCCGACATCGAGCACATGACCGTAGCAGAGCGCTTCCAAGCCATGGAGGTGATATGGGGCTCATTGCTGAAATCGCCCGAAGACGTGTCGTCGCCCTCCTGGCACGGAGATGTTCTATCCAAACGTCTGGCCAAGGTTGAGGCAGGTCAGGGAAAGTTTCTCACGCTTGAAGAACTCAAAGGACGACTTGGCCTGCCCCGGTCATGAAGAGAGTCATCGTCCTGGAGGAAGCGGCGGAAGACATCGAAGCCGCACGTGACTTCTATGATGAAATCGAGCAGGGGGTTGGAGATTACTTTCTCCGGCGCATTGTCGAAGACCTCGAGCGGCTGACGGCGCTCAGCGGTATTCATGGTCTCCACTTTGGTTTTCATCGGATGCTTTCTGAGAAGTTTCCTTTCGGCATCTACTACCGAGAAACAGCTGGCGAAACGCAGGTGTTTGCGATTCTCGACCTTCGCCGCGAACCGACATGGATTCGCGCCGAGCTTCACAACAGGAACTCGTGAATCGTGCTTGAAGATGACTTCGGTCACTGTCAGTTCATTCACACATGACCGCCTACCAATCTCTCCGCGAAGTTGTTTCTGAAATCGCCCTGCTCACTTCCACCGAAGCGGTGCTGGGCTGGGACCAGGAAACTTACATGCCAGCGCATGCTCTGGAGCACCGGGCGCGGCAGTTGTCCTATCTGACAGGAAAAGCGCACAGTCTGCTGACCTCAAAGAAAACGCTGAAGCTACTGGAGCGCGCTGAAGCAGAGACGCAGGAAAATCCAACCCACGCAGCAAACGTGCGCGGACTGCGCCGCGACATCGACCGTGCGACGAAGCTGCCGCAAAAACTCGTGGAGGAGGAAAGCGAGGTCTGCGCGCATGCCAAGGCGGCATGGGTGGAAGCACGGGGGAAATCCAACTTCTCCATGTTTGCCCCCCATCTAGAGAAGGTGCTGGGCATCGCACGCAAAAAGGCAGATCTGTTTGGCTACGAAGATGAGCCTTACGATGCGCTGCTGGATCTCTACGAGCGTGGTGCGAAAACACGCGAAGTGGCCGCGCTGTTTGCCAAGTTGCGCCCGCAACTCGCCGAAATCGCCCGCGAGGCCGTGGCCAAATCTGCCAAGGTGAAGCCGGGCACGCTCAAAGGTCGTTATCCGATCGAAAAGCAGCAGATTCTGAACCGCGAAATCGCACAAAGCCTGGGGTTTGATTTCGAGGCGGGTCGCATCGACACGACAGCACATCCCTTCTGCACCACCCTTGGCCCCGGCGACGTTCGGCTGACGACGCGCTATGACGACAAGGATTTCCTGTCCTCGCTCTTCGGCGTGATGCACGAAGCCGGTCACGGATTGTATGAGCAGGGGCTGCCGGGTCTGGACTACGGCCTGCCGAGCGGCAGCGCTGCCTCACTAGGCATCCACGAATCACAAAGCCGTCTGTGGGAAAATCACGTGGGCCGCAGCCGCACCTTCTGGGCCAAGTGGCTGCCCCGCGCGCAGGAGCTCTTCCCGCACCTGCGCAAAGTAAAACTCGATGCCTTCATGAAGGAGATGCTGCGCAGCGAGTTCAGCTTCATCCGCGTGGAGGCTGACGAAGCCACGTATGATCTCCACATCCTCCTGCGCTTCGGCATCGAGCGCCGCCTCGTGAAGGGCGAGCTTGCCGTCCAGGACGTGCCAAAGGTGTGGAACGAGGAGTATCGCGAACTCTTTGGCATGACACCTCCGGACGACCGTCACGGCTGCCTGCAGGACATTCACTGGAGCATGGGCGGACTGGGTTATTTCGCCACCTACACCCTGGGGAACCTCAATGCCGCCCAGCTTTTCGCTTCTGCGAAAAAGAATCGGAAGATCGCAGCCTCCTTGGAAAAATGCGACTACGCGCCGCTGCTGCACTGGCTGCGGGAAAACGTGCACAGCAAAGGTGCCGCCCTGCTGCCCCAGGAGATCATCACGCAGGCGACGGGCAAACCAACCGATGCCAAGTGGCACATCAAACACCTGCGCGAGCGCTACGTCGGCTGATCAGGGTCAGCCCTGACGCACATGCCGGATGAGCCCGATCATGACGCCTTGGATGAGAAGTTCACGTGCCGGCAGAAGATCAGGAAATTCGGGATTCTCAGCCTGAAGGTAGGGCTGAGAATCTTTGACCACGTAGCGCTTCAAGGTGCTCTCACCATCGATGAGTGCGGCGACGATGTCTTTTGGGCGCGGTTCGCGAATTTCGAGAATGACGAGGTCGCCATCGCCGATGAGAGCGCCGATCATGGATTCGCCACGCACTTTCAGGGCGAAGCTTTTCGCCGAGCGTGGAATGCCGAGGGTGTTCACATCCACAGAGATGCAGCGGTCGGCATGCTGCACCATGTCAGCTGCGGCCATGCCGGCGGGAATCTGGCCGAACACCGGAATATCGACGATTTCAGCGCGGTCGAGATCTTCCGGAAAAACGACGGCACGCGCTTTGTGCGCATGACGCTGGATGACACCTTTTTTTTCCAGCGCACGCAGATGGCTCATCGCGGCGGTCTGGCTGGAAAAGCCGAAGTGGCGCTGGATGTCACGCGTGGAGGGCATCACACCGTTCGTGCGCTGGTAGCTGCGCAGGTACTCGAGGAGTTCCTGCTGGCGGGCCGTGAGGCGGGAGTCAGTGTCGGTGAACATGGATAAATTAAGGCTGTTCGGGCGAACATTCCCTCTCACGCTCCGTACGCAAGATGTTTTCCTGCGCCAATTTCAGCGCATAGTCACTGCCATGTTGTGTTCGAATCCCCTGAAAATCTCCGCGCTGCTGGTTCTGGCCACGGTCAGCCATGCCCAGGAGGCTGCACCGATCAACCCGGCCAAGATGGATAAAACCGGCATGCTGCCCCCTTTCACCAAGGTGTTGGGTGAACGTGCAGCAGCAGCCTTCGGCAAGCAGGACTGGCCCGCAGCCCGCAAGGCCTACCAAGAAATGCTGGAGCTCGACGATGGCAATGCCCTCATCTGGGCCAATCTGGGTGCCGTGGAGCAGCAGGCAGGAAACACCAAGCAAGCCATCGAATGCTTTGAAAAATCCGTGCAGCTCAATCCGCAGCTCGCGCAAACGTGGACGGCCCTGGGGCTGCTGCTGCAAAAGCAGGGAGACACCTACCGTGCCATTTCCTGCTTCACCCGGGCCATTCACGAAGAGCCCGAGGATGCGCGCGCTCATAATTACCTGGCCATCGCCGCCAAAGGCCTGGGCTGGACGGATGCGGCCGAAGCAGAACTGCAGCGCGCGATCGAACTGAAGCCGGATTACGGCATCGCTCATTTCAACATGGCCCTGATGCTTCTGGAGCGCCGACCGCCTGCCATCGAGCTGGCGCGCAGGCACTATGAGAAGGCACTGACCCTCGGTGTGGCAAAAGACGACGTGGTGGAACGCCGGCTGAAGGAGTGACGCATGCAGGAACGCACCGACCCATGGGACATCACTGCTCAGCTGGATGAGCTGCGTACGCAGGGACTCTGGCGCGAGCTGCGCCCACTCGATGAGCTGAACGGAGTCACCGTGCGCGCCGATGGCCGCGAGTGGATTAATTTTTCTTCCAACGACTACCTCGGCCTGGCGCACTCCATTGAGATGAAGCAGACGCTTGCCGAAGGCATCGTCAAATACGGCGGTGGCTCCGGTGCTTCACGTCTGGTGTGCGGCACCCATCGTGCGCATGCCGAGCTGGAGGAAGCCTTGGCGGATTTCAAAGGTACAGCCGCCGCGCTGACCTTCAGCAGTGGCTTTGCCGTGGCACTGGGGACGATTCCGGCGCTCATGGGTGCAGGCGACACGATCATCCTCGACAAACTCTGCCATGCCAGTCTCGTCGATGCAGCGCGTTTGAGCGGAGCAACGATCCGTGTCTTTCCCCACAATCACCTCGAAAAACTCGAACGCCTGCTGCAAACGGCCAAAGGGCGCGTGCTCGTCGTTACAGAGTCGATTTTCAGCATGGATGGCGATGCCGCCCCGCTGCGGGAGATTGCAGAACTTAAGGCCAGATACGGTGCCTGGCTGCTGGTGGACGAAGCCCATGCCGTGGGTGTTTTGGGCCCGCAGGGGCGGGGGCTCGCCGCCGCACTCGGCGTGGATCAGCAGGTGGATCTGCATCTGGGCACCCTGAGCAAGGCCTTCGGCCTCAGCGGTGGCTATCTAGCGGCCTCACGCCAGGTCATTGACCTGCTGATTAACCGTGCACGCAGCTTCATCTACTCCACCGCCCCTCCCGTTCATTTGGCCCATGCGCTGAGCTCCATTTTGAAACTGATTCGCGGTGAGAGTGGCGATGCCTTGAGGTCCCATGTCCTCAGCCATGCAGCGCAAACCCAAGCCCTGCTGTCTGAAATCGGCGTCACTTCACCGCCCGGCCCGGCAGCCATTCTGCCGGTCATTCTGGGTGAAGCGTCACGGGCTCTGGAAGTCAGTGCTCGCCTGCGTGAGGCTGGCTTCCTCATTCCCTGCATCCGCTATCCTACCGTCGCCCGCGGCAGCGCCAGACTGCGCATCACCGTCAGCGCCTTGCACACTGCCGCACAGATCCAAGCTCTGGGCAGCGTCCTGCGAGAAACGCTTGAGCCTCAAGGCTGAGACAACTGCCCAACAATCTCCAGCGCCCGTTTTCTAGCATCCTTGATCTCCTGCGGGTTCAGAGAAACGCCATTCTTTCCCGACGCCATCAAATTGGTGCGCTCCTGCCGATGCTGCAGGAACAAAACGTGACCGAGTTCATGGGCCGTCACGCGGGCCACGGGGTTGCCTGAGCCGCCAGAAACCTTGTGAAATTCAGGATTTTCGCAGACCACCACCGGCTCGCCGTAAAAAAAGCCGTTGGGACCCATGTCCTTCACAAAACAAACGTCAATGGCGGTGGGACTGAACAGATCCGTTGGAATCGCTTTTTTGACCCAGTCTCGATCCTTGATGTACCACCTTTTAGGGGCGAGATTGAGTGCTTGCAGGTTGTCAATCGCCTCCAGTTCGAATCGAATGCCAGCCTGGGCCCAGATGTCGTTCACTTCATCAAAAAGGGCACGCGTTTCATTTTCCTTAAGTGTCGTTTGCAACCTTGGATTCGTAATGGACCGCATTAAATGCACCCGGACTCGCAAATGAATGAGGGGAAACGGCTCACTGGAATGCAATGGCAATGACCACACTATGAGCAAAGTAAAAATCAGCAGACGAGTCATGACAAGGGTTAGCCATCTTCTGCAATCCGTTCAATGCCAATATTTCACCGATTTTGGCATGAAGGCTGCTTTACAAAGATCAATCATATAATTAAGGCAGCAATTAAGGATGCAAAAATTTGTTCCATAATTGCAAAAATTGCTTTTCACGTGTTACGGCCCCTGCTAGTTTTGGGGCTGAACGGCTCACGTACTTTGGGTTAAAGCACATGCTTTGATCCATCCCATGCGAGTGTCCGACCTCAACCAACCAACCTAATACCAAACTAATCAGACTATGAAATTGAACGCATTGCTGAAAACGCTGGGGTTCTTGGCACTGGCCGCCACTCCCGTTGTGGCCGGACCATCCGCTCCTGCTCCTAAAAACCCAATCGCTCCCGCTCCGGTGAACGATGACCTCGGCATCACCGCCTCCATCGGTTACGACTCCAACTACGTCTGGCGTGGCATCAACTACGGTCAGCATTGGGTCCGTGCCGGCCACAACGGCGAGCTTCTCCTTGTGGGCGGCGCTTCCGAAGACGGCGCTGGCAGCACCTCCCTCCTCTGGGACGTCAACTACGGCTCCCTCGCAGGTGACCATGACAGCTTCTCCCCTAACATTGCCACTGCTGTTCCCGCGATCAAAAACACCAACTCCTTCCAGCGCCTTCAACTGGGTGCTGCGATCTCGCATGACTTCGGTCCTGCCGCAGTGAGCTTCGGCTACAGCTACATCCACAACATGGGCTCCTTGGCCAATGGCAGCGGTATGAATGGCGTTTTCGGCCAAGGCTTCGGCATGAACGACATCCAGCAGCTC
>NZ_JBAQCR010000345.1:0-72534 GCF_049294395.1 Prosthecobacter sp. | reverse complement strand
GGCGTGCTTTTTCAGTCTCGGCGGCTTGGTCGGCAGCCATGCGCTGCTGCTGGGCCGCCTGCGCCTCCTGCTGCGCAGCGGCGGCCTGCATGCGGCTCTTTTCCGCTTCGGCATTCGCGGCGGCTTGTTCAGCCGCCCTTTTCTCTGCCATGGCACGGTCTTGCATCTCCTGCTGCTGGCGCTGCTCCATGGCGGCGGCTTGGGCCTGTTCCCGGCCAGCATGCATTCGCGTTCTTTCCACCTCGGCGGCCACGGGTTGCGGCGAAACACTGGGTTCGGCAGGCGGCTGCGGCATGACGGCTGGTGCAGCGGTCCGTTCTGGCTCAACAACAGGCACCACTGGAGCAGCCGAAGGCTCCGGGGCCTTGTTCTCCACCACAGCAGGCATCACGGCGGGTGTGGATGATGCGGCAGCAGGAGGGCTGTTCTCCACCACCTTGCTCTCAGGCGGCACATTCGGTGCCTGTGGTGCTCTCATCCCGGGCTGGCCATGGTGCCTGGGCTCCCTCGCCGCGTCTGCGCCCGGCTCTACCGCGACAGCGGGACGCCCGGTTTCCTGAGCAGGTGTGTTCGTCGCAGGCCGTCCTTCAGGTGAATGCCTACGCGATCCTTGTGGCATGCTTCCCTGCTCCGGCTGCTGTTGCACCGTCGCCGTTTCCACTGGCGCTGGAGCTGGAGCCACCCTTGGGGTTTCAGAAGCGCTGGCAGGTCTCACAGTTTCCGGTGGCAGAGCGTTCGGCACTGCGGGCGGTGCATTGACGACCGTCGGTGGCTCAACCGGACGCCGGCCAGGGCCATGCTGCATGTGCCCGCGCATCGGGGGCGGTTGTTGTTGCACCACGGCCGTTTCTTTCTCTTGGGCGATGTTCTCACGAATCTCCCTGGCAGCCTGCTGCGGCACGCCTTCAAATCCACCCATCAAAACCGGCTTTTGGATGTGCTCTTTGATTTCAGGGCGCCTCATGTGGCCACCGGGACCCACGGCGGGAAGTTCCACCATGGCCACAGGAGCATCCGCGTCTCTCCGCCCATGATGCTGCGGGCGCGTCGGCATCTGGTCGGCGTGCATGGTTTGCACCTGCCGCTGGGGCACCGGCCGGCCACAGGCCTGCTCCATCTGGGAGCGGGGTGGTCCTCCTTGATGGACAAACGCATGCCGCTGGCTGTGGCTGGGCACGATCTGCGTCACGTTCACGCTGTGCTGGAAGATCGTGGTCTGCCGCGTCACGGGCGCATAGATGTTGATGTAGGTCGGGCTCACAAACTGGTTCGTGTTGATGAAGGTGTAGCTGGTGGGGCCGAGGCCGTAGCGTGAGTCACAGTCGCGATACGCACCGCTGAACACGCCTGTCTCCGGCGGCAGTGGCGCCCAGCCCACGCAATCCCGGCTTTGACGCCACGCGACCCACGCCGGAGCCCACTCGCTACCCGGCACCCAGATCCAGCCGTAACGCGCCAGATTCACCCAGCGCCCGTAGTGATAGGTAGCCCAGCCAAAGGGCTCGTTCGACTGCCAGGCCCAGCCAAGCGATGACCAGACCCAGCAGCCATCCACATAGGGACGCCAGCCCGCCACGGTGATGGTGGGCCGCCAGCAGTAACCGTAGCCATTCACCTCAAACCAGCGGCCAAAAGGCGCCAGACGGTCATAGAACAACGAGTAATCGGGCAGCGCCATGGGCTGCGGCACCACATTTGGCTGGGGCGTGACGACGATGCGCTGGGTGATGGCATTGCTCTGCTGCCGCGCAGCATCCGCTTGCACACGCAGCTCGTCATTCTGCCGCTTCAGAGCGTCCAACGAGTCACGCAGTTCGGCGTTGTCACGCTCCTTGAGCGACTGCGCCATCTCTGCCAGCTGCTTGTCCATCAAGGCCGTCTTGGTTTCGATCTCCAATGCCTGACGCTGCAAGGCATCTCGCGCCTCAGCGAGCTGGTTGTCTGTTTCTGCCGTGACGGGGGCCGCTGCCGCAGGCGGCATGGGTTTGTCACAGCTCGCCAACGACAAAATGGCTGAAACGGCGAAGAGCGGGCGAAAAGACGATTTCATAAGAGTGGGATGTTGCTCTGACTCCCGCGACCCGAATTGTATTCATTCTCTCCTACCGCCGACGCTTGACCACCTGCTGCGTCTGCCGCGTCTTCAGCATGAGATCGGCCTCCAGCACACCGCTGAAATGCGACAGCGGATAGACGATGCTGCGGCGGCCGATGATGCTGCCGGGACTGATCACGCTATTGCAGCCGATCTCGGCATAGTCGCCCACAACCGCGCCAAATTTTCGCAGACCGGTGGGAATGACATCCGTGTCGGTCCTCACAGTGACCTCCAGCCGGTCCAGCCGCACATTGGAAAGGATCACGCCAGCGCCCAGATGCGCCTTGTGGCCGAGGATCGAGTCGCCCACGTAGTTGTAATGCGGGATCTCACAGCCGTCGAAGACCACGCAGTTCTTGAACTCGCAGGAGTTCCCGAGCACGCAGCCGTCGCCGATGATCACATTCTCACGGATGTAGCAGCCCGCACGGAGCTGGCAGTTGCGCCCGATCCATGCCGGACCTTTGATCACCGCCCCGGGCTCGATGGTCGTGCCTTCATCAATGAACACATCCTCGCCAATGAACGCCCCGGGTGGCACCTGGACGCGGATTTCGCGCTGCAAACGAAAGTCCAGATAGGATTCAATCCGCGTCAACGCCGTCCACACGGGCGAGTCATCCGGAAACAGGATGCCGTGCTTCGTGTGGGTGAGGTCGAGGTAGTCGCGCGCGGGAAACATCAGAAACGAGTTCGGCTCAAACCGTCATGATCTCTTTCTCTTTCGACACCACGTGCTGGTCGATCTCAGCGATCTTCTTGTCGGTCATCACCTGAATTTCCTTTTCCATGCGGTGGAGGTCATCTTCGGTGATAAAGCCGTCTTTCTCGCCTTTCTTGATGGTTTCGAGCGCATCGCGGCGGGCGGAGCGCACCCGCACACGGGCGTCCTCGCCGAGGGTCTTGCACATCTTCACCATCTGCTCGCGGCGTTCCGTGGAAAGAGAGGGAATCGGCAGGCGGATCACCTTGCCTTCAATGCTGCCGTTCAGGCCGAGGCGTGACTCGCGGATCGCGCGGTCAATGTCCTGCAGCGTGGAGGAATCAAAGGGCTCGATGCGGATCAGCCGGGCATCCGGTGTGGTGATCATGGCCAGCTGCTTCAGCTTCATGTGGCTGCCGTAGCTCATCACATGAATGTCCATGTTTTCCACGAGCGTCGGCGAGGCCTTGCCCGTGCGCACGGTGGCAAATTCATGGATGGCGTGCTCCACCGCCTTCGTCATGGCCTCTTCGGCCTCCATCATCGTCAATTCAGGGTCCATATCAGTATCGGGTTGGAAGTTTGATCAGCCTTTCGCATCGACCATCGTACCGATGTATTCGCCGATGAGCGCGCGGCGGATGTTGTCAGGTTCGTTCATGCTGAAAACGCCGATGGGCATGTTGTTCTCCATGCACAGGGAGAAAGCGGTCGAGTCCATCACCTTGAGCTGGCGTGTCAGGCACTCGTGAAAGCTGACGCGGTCGAATTTGACGGCGTCCGGGTTTTTGTTGGGATCGGAATCGTAGATGCCATCCACCTTCGTGGCCTTGAGCACGATCTCGGCATTGATCTCGCTGGCACGCAGCGCAGCGGTCGTGTCGGTGGAGAAAAACGGATTGCCCGTGCCGGCGGCGAAGATGACCACGCGGCCCAGCTCCAGATGGCGCATCGCTTTGCGGCGGATGAAGGGCTCGGCCACGTTGTCCATCTTGATGGCGCTTTGAACGCGCGTCGGCACGTCCATCGCTTCCAGCATGCTTTGCACCGCGAGCGAATTCATCACCGTGGCCAGCATGCCCATGTAGTCGGCTGTGGCGCGCTCCATGCCCTTGTTGCTTGCGGTCACACCGCGCCAGAAGTTGCCACCACCCACGACGAGGGCGATTTCGAGGCCGGTTTGATGCGCTGCTTTGATCTGCGCCGCCATGTCTTCGACGATGGGCGGGGAAATATTGTCATGGCTGCCCGGCTCTCTCAGCGCTTCACCGCTGAGTTTGAGCAGAACGCGACGGAATTTTCGAGGGGCGGTGGAGTCAGGCATGAAAGAACAGGTTTAACTCATAAAGCATGCGCGCAGGGGCCTTGCAAAGCTAATTCTGCATGTCACACATCACCTCATGAAGGACGACCCAACCATCCCCGCCGACGCACGCTTCGAAACGCGTGCCATTCACGTGGGCCAGGACTACCGCAGCGAGACCGGCGCCGTGATCCCGCCGATCTACATGACATCGACGTTTGAGACCGGGAATCCCAACGGCTTTGACTACACCCGCTCAGGCAATCCGAACTTCCGCAACCTCCAGACCACGCTCGCCAGCCTGGAGAACGCGAAGCACTGCACCGCCTTCGCCAGCGGCCTCAGCGCCATCTCCGCCATCCTGTTTTCCCTCAAGACCGGCGACACCATCCTCTCCGAGCAGCAGATCTACGGCTGCACCTACCGCATCTTCGAAAAGGTGCTGAAGCGTTTCGGCGTCAAAATCAAATACGCCAACCTCGCCAATCCGGAGAACTACGATCTCATCACACGGCTCAAGCCCGCGCTGGTATGGCTGGAATCACCCACCAATCCGCTGCTGAAAATCTTGGACATCAAGACCATCAGCGAAGCCGCGCACAAGGCGGGCAGCATTGTCGCCATGGACAACACCTTTGCCTCCAGCCTGCTGCAGCAGCCGCTGGATCTTGGTGCCGATCTTTCCCTCCTCAGCACCACCAAGTACACCAATGGTCACAGCGATGCCCTCGGCGGTGCCGTCTGCACCAATTCCGACGAGTGGCAGGAAAAAATGATCTTCGCGCAGAAAGCCATCGGCCTGCAGCCCAGCCCCTTCGACACCTGGCTCATCTCCCGCGGCGCCAAAACCGAGGCCATCCGCATGGAGCGCCACTGCTCCAACGCCCTCGAACTGGCCCAGCGTCTGGAAGGGCGCAAAGGCGTCAAGAGCGTCAAATACCCCTTCCTGAAGAGCCACCCGCAGCACAAGCTGGCCAAAAAGCAGATGACCGCCGGCGGCGGCATGCTCCTCGCCGATTTCGGCCTCAGCTACGCCGACACCCTCGCCTTCATCCGCCGCCTGCGCCTCTTCACCCAGGCGGAAAGCCTAGGCGGCATCGAAAGCCTCGTCGCCCATCCCGCCAGCATGACCCACGCCTCCATCCCCAAAGACGCCCGCGAAGCCGCCGGCGTCACCGACGGCCTCGTCCGCTTCTCCGTAGGCATCGAACACGTGGAAGACCTGTGGAAGGACATTGATGCGGCGCTGAAGAAGAAGTGACTGCCGTCATTCTTGCCTAAAAATGGTGGTTGCAGCGGCTGCTTCTCAAGCCGTCCCGTATTCTCGTTGCTTCACACCATTGTGTGAAGAAAAATGCCCTCCCCCAAATGACCGACCTGTTTACCCACCCTCTATGCAATGCCGAAGACCTCGGCAAGGCGATCCCTGACCACGACCTCGGCGTGTCCGTGTGCCTGCCGCTGTGGGAGCACGTGATCGGCTATGAAGAAGGGGACCAGAATGTGGTTTCAAAGTTCAAGTCCGGCTACCCGCGCTTCTGCTGCCCGCCGGCCATCTCCCGGCTGTTTGCTGCCGCCGAAAAAGAATTCGCCGCTGCTGGCGAGCGCTGCCTCGTGTTTCCACGGGTCGTGCATGCGGAGCGCTGCGTGAAGTTCATCGGTACCGGCCGCGCAGTCGAATGGACGGCGCATAACCTCGGCGTCGCCGTGTTTCCGGCAGACAGCTACGTGCAGGCCCGCAAGTTTTGGCGCTTCTGTGGCGAATGCGTCAGCACCCGCCAGGCCTGCGATGCCTTGGGAGAACGCCAGAGCACCGCCAGCGAGGAAGAAGGCAAAGCCGCCAACCGCACCATCCGCGAACGCATCGCGCAACTCGCCGGCCAGCAGCCCGAAGACGTCTTCCTCTTCCCCTCCGGCATGGCGGCCAATTTTGCGGTGCATCGCATGCTGACCCAGCTTTTCCCCGGCCGCAAAACCGTGCAGCTCGACTTCCCCTATGTGGATGTGCTGAAGCTCCAGCAGTTCTTCGGTACCGGCGTGCATTTCATGCCGCTCATCAAGGACAGCGAATACGATGACCTCAGCGCCCTGCTGCAAAGCGAGCCAATCGCGGGCATCTTCTGCGAAGCCCCGAGCAATCCCCTGCTCCGCTGCGTCGATTTCGAACGCCTTCTCGCGATCCGTGCTGCCGCACAACCCGGCGTCCCGATCATCATCGACGATACCATCTCCACCGTCGCGCATGTGAATGCCCACCGCGTGGCCGATGTCGTGACAACAAGCCTCACCAAGAGCTTCTCCGGCGTAGGCGATGTCCTCGCCGGCAGCGTCGTTCTCAACCGCAACTCACCGCATCACGCGGCCTTCTCCGCCTTCCTGACGGCCCATGCCGATCACGAACTCTGGCGCGGCGATGCCGTGGCCCTGGAACTCAACAGCCGCGATTTCTCACAGCGCGCCGCCAAAATGAGCCACAACGCGCAGGCCCTCACCGATCATCTGCGCAGCCACCCCAAAGTGAACCGCGTCTGGCACGCCAGCAGCGAAGGCGGACGCGGTTACGAATTCATCCGCCGCGAAAACGGCGGCTACGGTTGCCTCTTCTCCTTCACGCTCAAAAACCCCGAGCAGACCAGCCCCAAGGTCTTCGACGCCCTGCGCGTCTCCAAAGGCCCAAGCCTCGGCACCAACTTCACCCTCGCCTGCCCGTACACGTTGCTCGCGCACTACGAAGAACTCGACTGGGCCGAGTCCTGCGGCGTCAGCCGCTGGCTCCTCCGCGTCTCCGCTGGCTTGGAAGACACGGCAGATTTGATCGCACGCTTTGACGAAGCACTCGCCAAAGCGTGACCGCAGCAGGAGCTACTTCAAGACCTTGTCCAGTTCGCTTTCTGGCAGACTCATGGGATGGCCTTCCCATACAACCTTGCCCTCCTTGTCGAGGATCATGGCGTGAGGGATGCCCTTGATGCCAAAGGGCTTGCTGAATTTGCCATTGGAATCAAAGGCCACGTGGTAGTTGATGGGCACCTCTTTGAGGAATGCACTCACTGTTGGGCGGTCTTCCTTCGTGACGCCAATGATCTCGAGGCCCTTGGCCTGGTACTTTTTGTAAACTTCATTGAGATGCGGAATGCTGGCGCGGCAAGGCGGACACCAGGTGGCCCAGAACTCCACGATGAGAGGCTTGCCGGCAAACGAAGACGCCTTCTCCTTAAACTTGAGCCCGTCCACTTTCACCACCGTGCCCACATTGCTTTTGGAGGCGGTAGCAAACAGGTTCTGAAGGGCAAACAAGCTGCCGACGAGCAGCACAATCCAAGTAAGTTTCGTTTTCATGGTGGGTGGCAATACCTTTGCAGGCCGGATTAAATGAAAACCGCTTCGACCTTGCAAACTAATTTCTCATGCCTCAGTCCCGGCGCCGCAGCAGGTACGCCAGAAAATGCCCCAGCCCGCTGAACTTGAACTGCGGATCCACCCAGCGCTCGATCACGTAGAACGCGAAGTAATACGCCCGGCAGAATCCCCACACGCACAGCGCCAGCAGCAGCGCCGTACGCCAGCTCCAGTTCTCCACCAGCAAGATGGCCGCTGACATCAGCCCAATGAGCAGAAACAGCCAGCCCTTGAGCCACATGGCTTTCGTGGATTGCAGGTCCTTCATGGCTGGGGTTTCGGCGGCAGGAGCGTTTCTTTGAGCTGTTTGGCTTTCTCGATCACTCGCAAGGTTTTTTCCATTTTCGTCGGTTCGGGTGCCCGTGCTGGTTCGGGCACCGTAGCCGGTTTCCGAAACCAGGCGAAATAGACGATCCCACCTACCAGGCCGAGCGCCAGAGTAGTATGCAGGCAGCTGTGGATGACAAAGCGTGTCTCTTCAGACAGCCTCTTTATTCTCCGCGGCCCAGCAAACTTCGAACAGCGGCAAAGCCAGAGCACACCGCAGACGATGTTCTCCACCACAAAGAACAGAAGTTGCAGAAACCAGACAGTCGCCTCCGCCAAGAACTCAATCAAGAGGCAGAAAACCTGAATCAAGGCAGACAAAATATCGCCAACCGCTTCCATGGAACTGAAGCGTAAGCTGGTCAGCCGCTATGTCGAACGATCACTTGTTCTCCAACCTCACATAATCCAGCCCCACCACGAATCCCGGCACCGCATCCGCATGCGTGCGTTGAAGTGGATATGTCTCGTGGTTATTCCAAAAGTGACTTCAAATCGCGCGCACCATGAAGAACACGTACGATTTCAACTTGCCCTTCACGCAGACGATAAAACATCAGATAAGTGGGAAACTCTGTGACCACCCAAAGACGCAGTCCACGCAGGCGGGGTTTGCACGGCCCAAGTTCCGGCTGTGTCGCCAATAAAGCAGCCGAGGCTTCAAAAGCCTCACGACACGCTACGCCGCTTCTGGATTGTCCATGGCGATGTAACTGCGGATGCCTCCCATGTCCTGGAGCGCTTCCGGAGAAATGATCGCCTCAGCCATGAATCAACGGCTTTGATTGCGCAGCATCGCAAAAGCCTGGGAGGCTGGAATGCCCTGGCCTGCATCGAGAGACGCAATCCCTGCATCAAGTTTTCCCAGCAATTCGTCCTCGCTCGCAGCGGTGAAGGATTGTTTAAGCTGGGTTTGCCTGGCAAGAAGTTGCAGCCCTTCTTCAATCGCCGCATCCGCGCTGGCAAACAAGCCATCCCGCACTCCGCGAGTGACAAAACTATCCAGCGCAGGACTGAGATTGATGTTCATGCGGCCAAGTGTGCTCAAAAAATGCCGCCTGTGCAAGCACGGGCTACTTCTTCTCCAACCTCACATAATCCAGCCCCACCATGTATCCCGGCACCGCATCCGCATGCTTGCCAGTGATCGTGAGGGTGAGCTGATGCTCCCCGGCGCTGAACTCATGCGTGCCCCAGTCGAGTTCATCACTGTGAATGACTTTGGGTCCATTGAAACCGTCCCAAGCCGTGGCCACGGGTTTGCCATCCAGCGCCACGTCGATGATGCCGTAGTCCTTCGCCAGGGTGAGCGCCGCTTTCAGCGTGTATTTGCCCTTCTCCTGCACCGGCAGCGCCAGCGTCAGCTTCTGCCCCGGCTTGCCACCCGTCCACCAGAGCTGCGAAGCCCCGCTCCAATCACCACCAAAGCCACCCATGCCCTGCGGCTTGGCATTGCCACCCGTCTTCGCCAGAACCTTGAGCCCCTCGCCTTCGATCGCTCCAGGCACTTTCGTCCCAGCTTTCGCCGCTCCGGCAGCCCCGCTTTGCAGATACTTCACCAGATCAATGACCTGCTCCGGTTTGAGCGCATCAAACAACCCCTCCGGCATCGTGCTCAGCTTCGACACCTCACGCTTGGCGATGTCCGGCTGCGGCAGCGTAAACTCCACCCCGCCCATCATCGCGATCTTCACCGCCGCAGGACTTTCCTCCTTGATGACACCACTCATGACACGACCATCCTTCATGGTGAAGAGGTTGAGCTGGTAGGCCTTGCCGATCACCGCATTCGGATCCAGCACGTTTTCGAGCAGGTAGTTCAAGTCCGCGCGATTGCTTCCCGTGATGTCCGGCCCCACGTTCTGCCCTTCGCCAAAAAGCTTGTGACACTGACCGCAGGTCATGGTGAAAAGCATCTTGCCCTTCGCCAGATCCCCCTTGGCCAAAGCCGCAGGCGTGAGCAGTTCGCGATACTTCTTCGTCCTCTCGCCCAGATCCGCCTTCGGCGCGTTCACATCGCCCCAGGCAGATTTGATCAGCTCATTGATCTCCGCATCGTCAAAGGCCGTGAGCTGACGCACAAGGAAAGGCGAAAGCGCCGTGGGTGGCACCGTCTTGGCCTCCACCGCCTGCAGCAGCACCTTGGAGCCCTCTTTCGTCGAAGCGAGCGTGTTCACCGCATCGGGCAGCTCATTCGCAGACAGCTTCGGCAGCAACGCCCCCAGCACCTGCGGCGTTCCCGCATCTTTGAGCGAGGCCAGCGCCTGAATCGCCTTCCTCCTCAGCGAAGCCGGAGCGTCCTGCGTGAGGATCTGCTGCAGGAGCTTCGCCGTGCCCCCATCACCCGTCTGAATGAGAACGCCAAGCGCCTTCTCGCGCTCATTGACCGGCGCGCTGGCAAGTGCCAGGCGCTCGCGGAAATTTTGCAGCGCCTCCGCATCGCCAAACAAAGCGCTGAGTTCGGTCACCAGCTGTTCCGTAGTCCCGGCTTTAGCCGGTCCGGCGATTCCTTCACCACCCGCCTTGAGCTTCGTCGCAATCGTCGCCCAATCCTGCGGCATCGCCAGCTTGCCCGCACCACGCGCACTGCTCAGAATCATCGCCAGCGTCGTCTCACGCTTGGCCGCATCCGGCTCCTTCGTCAGCTCCGAAAGCATCGAAGCCCGCCCCGCATCATCCGAAGATAGGCGGCGATAAATAAACTCCGTCACGTTCGGCAGCTTCGACACCCGCGCGAGCTCCAGCCCCACCATCGGATCAGCGCCGACAAGCGGCTCGATGCCATACCAGATCAGCAACGGGATCATCGGGTCGTCTTTGTCCTCGCCGTGTTTTAGGAGGGCGGTGGCGAGGTCTTTACGCTTATCCTGCGGCAGCCGCTGAAGCGCCGAGGCGATTTCGCGGCGAACGATTGGGGAAGGATGTTTCTGAACTACATCATTCAAAACGCGAAGATCTGTATTCAAAAAGTCAGGCTGAGAAGCTGCAGAACGCAGGCGCTGAGCCACTAGGCGCTCATTATGTTTGGCATCAAAATTAAGATTTTGGAGGTGAACGTCTGGCATGAGCAGAGATCCCAGCCAGTCCTGCTTTAGCCATGTTTCAGTCTTTAAATGCCATCCAGAGTCCTCATTATTTTCAAAGATCGAGAGTAGAGAGATGAGCTTTTTTCGAGAATTTGGAATTATTATGATTTTCTCCATCAGCACCCTCCTCGCCATCCGCGACTCCCACTCGTTCTCCGTCTGCACCGCGAGCTTCGCCAGCGCCTTGTCACTCTCCTTCGCCAGATCTCCCTTCCACGGCTTCCAGCCTGCATAGCTCACGCGATAAATCCGCCCATTGCTCCGGTCCCAGTTCTCCACCGCATTGCTCCCCCGGTGGCAGATCTGCTCATCGCTCCAGTCACTGACATACAGCGCGCCATCCGGCCCCACCTTCTGCGTCACGGGAATGAAGTGCATGTCGTTGGCGCGCATGAAGTCACTGCCGTGCTTGCCCACATAGGTGCTCGCATGCGGGTCCGTGTAGTTCGTCACCAGCCGATGCCCATGCAGGTTGCCAAAGATAAGCTGATTCCGATATGTCGGCGGAAAAAGGCTGCTCTGATAAATGGCGAGACCGCAATGCGCATGACCGCCACCAAGCGCATTCGTGTCGTCATTCACGATGCCTGCACCCGTCGTTTTATCGAAAGCGACATCAGGACGCGCACTGCCCGCATAGTGGGCGTGGTCGGCGATGGTCTTGATGTCATCATACGTGTACGGATTGAAGTGCTGACCCGCCTGCCGCTGATAACGTCCGCCTGGCACAATGTGGTAGAGATGCGGGATGACGCAGGCGGTAACGAAGAACTCGCCGTACTGGTCGTAGTCCAGCCCCCAGGGATTGCTGGTGCCCTCGGCAAAGATCTCAAACTCATGCCGCACGGGGTGGTAACGCCAGATGCCGGCATTGATGGGTTTGCGCTGATCATCCGGCGTGCCCGGCTTTCCGACCTTGCTGTGCGTGAAGACTCCATGGCATCCGTACAGCCAGCCGTCGGGTCCCCAAATAAAACTGTTCAGCGTCTCATGCGTGTCCTGGCTGCCCCAGCCATCGAGGAGAATTTTGGCTGGAAAGTTCAGGCCAGGAACTTGGTTCGCCATTTCGCCCTCAATGGGGTCTGGTTTGTCATCATGATCCTTGTCCGGGATGAACATCAAATACGGCGCCGCGCCCACCCACACCCCGCCGAAACCCAGCTCAATCCCGCTTACCAAGTTCAGCCCCTCGCAAAAAATCTTCTTCGTCTCAAACACGCCATCGCCGTCCTTGTCTTCAAGAATCTTGATGCGGTCCTGGCCGGCACCCACCTCACGTGGCTTCGGGTAGCTGTTTCCCTCCACCACCCAGATGCGTCCCCGTTCATCAAACGTGAACGCAATCGGCTGCACAAGGTCCGGCTCCGCCGCGATCAGCTCCGCCTTGAACCCGCCGGGGAGTTGCATGATGTCCAGCGCGTGAGGGAGCGCACGCGTCTCGCGTGCTGCATCCGGAGTCCCGCCGGATGCCGTTCTATCGCTCTCGCCAGCCGGTGTGTTTGCGTCTGCCTTAAGACGGTCTTCCGCGGGACGCGAAAGACTGCCTGAGGGACGCAGGCGCTCCCCGCTGACGCGCATGCCATGCGCATACTCCTTCTGTGGCTTCAACGCAGGACCATACATTTTCTTCGCCGTCAGATCCGCCGTGGTATCCTTCCTCTCCTGCGTGAGGATGAACACCCCCGCTTTGTTCCCCACCACGATGTCAGGCAGCTTGTCGCCGTTCACATCGCCCACCTGCACATCCACACCCACGCCGCTTTCGGCATCGACCAGATGCGGGACGAAATCCACGCCGCCCTTCCCATCACGCTTGGTCTGATACCAGTAAATGACACGGTGGCCGCGCTCATCGGGATCATGGCCGTTGTGCGCCCAGTAGCGCTTCCCCGTGACGATGTCCTGGATGCCGTCGCCGTCGATGTCCGCCAGATACGCGGCGTGCGGCTGGGAGAAGACGATGCCGTAGTCGTTGTCCTGAGGCTGCTCGCTGGCCAGCATGACGCGCTGCCAATTGGGGCCCGGATTGGCTGGCGCCGCCGCCGGAGCACCAGAGGTCTGAAGCGTTGAGCCTACGACCACTGTCGTTCCCGTGTAGGTATTGTTTCCGCTGAGATGGCTCACAGACGAGCGGTTCAAAAACACGGCCACGCCATAGCGATGCGCCGCGAGGCTGGTGAAGATGTCATTGCGCCCGTCACCATCAAAGTCATACGCAAACATCTGAGCGCCGCCGCCAATGCCCGCCGCGAAGCTGTGCTGCTCCCATGGTCCCGGCTTGACCTGCCCTTTTCCAAAAGGACAGCGCCACCAATGACGGGCCTCTAACAGGTCCATGTGTCCGTCTCCATCCACATCGCCAACGCCGAGGCCATGGGTGAATTTGGCGACCTTCACATCCTCCGTCACCGCCACGAAGGGCCACTTTTCCGTCGGCTTCTCCCAGTTCGGCGCGAACCACCCAAACTTGCCCCCCGTGCTGCACACGATCTCCGGTTTGTCGTCCCCCGTGATGTCGGTGAAGACGGGCGACTCATTGTCCACCACATCCGCCACGATGTGCATCGGCCAGGGCTTGTCATCATGCACGCCGGGGTTCAGGTACAACCGCGCCTCCTTGCCCGGAAATCCCAGGATGAGAATGTCGTTCTTCTGGTCCGCGTTGAAGTCATGCACATAGGCGAAGAAGTTGTCCGAGTAGCCGTTGATGCTGAAAATCTTCGGCTCGTAGTAGGCGTGCTTTTTCTCAAATGCCGGCCCCTCCCACCAGAACGGCCCGGCCACCACGTCCGGCTTGCCATCACCATTGATGTCACCAATGGCGGCACCTTCAGAATAAAAGTCACCATGCAGCTGCTGGCGCTTCCAGGTGATCTGGGTCTCCGCATGGAGCTGAGCGGCGGCGAGGAGAAGGAAAAGCAGGCGTTTCATGGTTGGAGAATTGAAACGCTATCAGAAACCGAAGCCAACGGACAAGTTTTATGAGCAATCGGCCATGCACTACTCCTATTCACCATAGGGGGCACAGACTTTCGGATTCATATCCCTGTGCCTCTCTGTGAACTCTGTGGTAGTTTTTTGCCCCTCCTTCCATGCCTCCCGCCAGTTTCATTCTTTCCGCAGAGCCCATCCCCACCACCCCCTCCGAGTTCCAGCCGGGTGAGGGAGCCGAGACGCAGTTTCTCGGCGTCGTGCGTGGCATGGAAGACGGCAGAACCATCTCCGGCATCGACTACAGCGCCTACCTGCCCATGGCGGAAAAAATGCTGCAGGACCTCGTCGAACGCGGCCAGCGCGAGCACGGCCAGCACCGCGTTTTCATCCAGCACCGCCTCGGCTTCGTGGCCGCAGAGCAGCCCAGCATTGTCATCCGCGTCCGCACCAAGCATAGCGCCGAGTCCTTTGAGCTGTGCCACTGGTATCTTAAAGAGATCAAGACCCGCGTGCCCATTTGGAAGAAGCCAGTCTTTGCCGAGTCGCCACTTTAAATTTCTTTGCTCGGGAAGACGAGTGATTTCACCTCCTCCCACGCGGCAAGCGCCTCAGGAGTGGCCTCATGGTCAGCGAGACGCCGATCCAGCAGTTGCAACACCGCAGCCTCGTCCATCACCTCAGCGTCCTCGGCATCGGCGGCGTTCCAAAGCTCCTCGGCCAGCAGCCGCTTGTCCCGGGAACTGAGCTGCTGGACAACGGGCATCGTTTCCAAAATCATGTTTCCAGTTTATCCCCGCGCGCACCGCCTGCCAACGTGCAAAATGCTCCTTTCCCTCGTTGCCCGAACTCGTATCCCTTTCAAATTCACCTCCCCATGCCCACGCCCCCCTTTCACTACCAGGAACTCCTCGAACTCGGCACCGATGACACCGAATACCGGCTGCTGACCAAGGAACACGTCTCCGTGCAGAAATTTGGCGAGAAGGAAGTCCTCGTCGTTGACCCCGAGGCGCTCACCCTGCTGGCCAACCAGGCCTTTCATGACATCAATTTCTTCCTGCGCCCCAAGCACCTGAAGCAGGTGGCCGCCATCCTCGACGATCCCGAGGCCAGCGAAAACGACCGCATGGTCGCGCTGACCATGCTCAAAAATGCCGACGTGGCCTCCGCCGGCCTGCTGCCCTTCTGCCAGGACACCGGCACCGCCATCATCATGGGCAAAAAAGGCCAGCAGGTCTGGACCGGCGGTGGCGATGAAGCCGCGCTCTCCAAAGGCGTCTATCTCGCCTACACCGAGAACAACCTGCGCTACTCCCAGAACGCGGCGCTGAACATGTTCGACGAAAAGAACACCGGCACCAATCTCCCCGCGCAGATCGATCTCTACGCCACCGATGGCGACGCGTACAAATTCCTCTTCATCGCCAAAGGCGGTGGCTCGGCCAATAAAGCCTACCTGTATCAGGAAACCCGCGCCGTGCTGAATCCGAAGAGCATCGTCAAGTTCCTCAGCGACAAGATGGTCTCCCTCGGCACCGCCGCCTGCCCGCCCTACCACCTGACCTTCGTCATCGGCGGCACCTCCGCCGAATCGACAATGAAGCACGTCAAACTGGCCTCCACCAAGTACTACGACAACCTCCCCACCACCGGCAACGAACACGGCCGCGCCTTCCGCGATGTCGAACTCGAAGCCCAAATGCTGCAAGCCGCGCGCGAGTGCGGCATCGGCGCTCAGTTCGGCGGCAAGTACTTCGCCCTGGATGTGCGCATCATCCGCCTGCCACGCCACGGCGCTTCATTGCCCATCGGCATCGGCGTCTCCTGCTCGGCGGACCGTCAGGCCAAAGGCAAGATCACCAAGGATGGTGTCTTCATCGAGAAGCTCGAAACGAATCCCCTGCCCTACATCCCCGAAGAGCTACGCCACCGCAAAGACACCAACGCCGTGCGCATCGACACGAACCGCCCGATGGACGAGATCCGTGCCGAGCTCAGCAAGTATCCCACCACCACCCGCCTCCTCATCAACGGCCCCATCATCGTCGCCCGCGACATCGCCCATGCGAAGCTCAAGGAGCTGATCGATTCCGGCAAGCCCCTCCCCGACTACTTCAAGAACCACCCCGTTTACTACGCCGGACCGGCGAAAACACCCGCCGGCATGCCCAGCGGCAGCTTCGGCCCCACCACGGCCGGCCGCATGGACAGCTACGTCGATCTCTTCCAAAGCCACGGTGGCAGCATGATCATGATCGCCAAGGGCAACCGCGGCCAGCAGGTCACCGACGCCTGCAAAAAACACGGCGGCTTCTACCTCGGCAGCATCGGCGGCCCCGCCGCCATCCTCGCCAAAGAAAACATCAAAAAAGTCGAAGTCGTCGAGTTCGCCGAACTCGGCATGGAAGCCATCTGGAAGATCGAAGTCGAAGACTTCCCCGCCTTCATCCTCGTCGATGACAAAGGAAACGACTTCTTCCAGACCGTCGGCCCGGGCTGCTCGGTGAAGCATTGAGTTTCGCATGAGAAATCCAACAGCCTTGTTTCAAGATCTGCCCGCACGCTGGCAGGTTGGGCTGTTGGAGCATTTGCGCAGCAAAGGCCGCGATCAGCTGAGCGCAGGAGACTTCCCGTGTAACACCACGCTCGTTGTTCGATTTGAGGATGACTCAGAGGTCCGATTCCAACATGCCTTCGCCATTCGTGATAAAGATCTCGGAGAGATCGGAGTCTTCACCGAACACTGCGGCTATCATGTCTTTCCTGGCGGAGGAACTGTAATTGAGGTCGTGCAAAGCTGACTGTCACCGAGCCGAAGGCTCGTCGGAAATTAGCCGGCGGTGAAGGGAGCGTAGCGACCGGGAACCGCCGGACACAAACAGCCTCGCCGCTTTCAAAAGGGATGCGCCCCGGCAGGGGCGCGAGAAGCTTACGCATATGGCCAAGGTGCGCAGGGAGCAGGTGACAGCCCGGCTAAAATGAGAGTTTAAATCCCTCTCAATCGGCGTTTTCATCATCCATGCACAATCCCCTCATCCGCGTCACCATCTGGAACGAATTTGTCCACGAACGGCAGAATCCCACCGTGGCAGCCATTTATCCCAACGGCATTCACGGGGCGCTGGCGGAGGCGCTGTCAAAGCATGGCGACTTCAACGTGCACACCGCCACGCTGGATGAACCGGATCAGGGTCTGCCCCCGGTGGTGCTGGACCAAACCGATGTGCTCCTCTGGTGGGGCCATGCGGCGCATGATCAAGTGAGTGATGAACTCGTCACGCGGATACAGGAGCGGGTGCTCGCAGGCATGGGGCTGATCGTTTTGCACTCCGGCCATTTCTCCAAGGTCTTCAAACGGCTCATGGGCACAAGCTGCGCGCTGTGCTGGCGCGAAGCGGGCGAACGCGAGCGCGTGTGGAAGATCAATCCCGGCCACCCCATCGCCGCAGGCATTGGCGACTGCATCGAAATCGAGCAGTCGGAAATGTACGGTGAGCCCTTTGGCATTCCGACCCCGGACGAACTGATCTTCGTCTCCTGGTTCCAAGGCGGCGAGGTGATGCGCAGCGGCGCCACGTGGACGCGCGGCAGCGGTCGCATCTTTTACTTCAGCCCCGGCCACGAAGTGTATCCCATCTACCACCTGCCGGACGTCCAGCGTGTCATCGCCAACGGCATCCGCTGGGCACGCCCGCAGGGAGCGGCGGCTAACACTCCACGCCATGTGCCGGTGGAGCAGGCGCGCGAAAAGATCGAAGTACGCGGCGGCACCGTGCACGTGGAAGACGGCAAGCTTGCGGGTCAATGACGGCTACGGAGGATAGGCCTCCGGCCTGTCGGCGGATCGAGGCGTCCCGCCTTTGATTCAAAAACTAAGGCGAGACGCCTCAAGCCGTGGTCAGGCCGGAGGCCTATCCTCCTCTACTGCGCAGCGATGTTCGCCCGCCCGCCACGCAGCACATACTTCTGGATCTTCCCCGTCGCGGTCTTGGGCAGCTCAGCAATAAACTCAAATCCATGCGGCACTTTGAAGTGAGCCAGATGCTCGCGGCAAAACAGCCTCAGCTCCTCGGGCGTGATGGCCGCGCCGGGTTTGAGCACAATAAAAGCCTGCGGTGTTTCCCCCCATTTTTCATGCGGCAAGCCGACGACGGCAGACTCCTGCACGGCAGGATGGCGCAAGAGCACGCCCTCCACCTCAACAGATGAAATATTCTCACCTCCACTGATGATGATGTCCTTCCAGCGGTCCCGGATTTCGATGTACCCATCGGGATGCACGACGGCAGCATCTCCGCTATAAAACCACCCGTTGCGGATGGCCTTGGCCGTGGCTGCGGGGTCGTTGTAGTAGCCCTTCATCACGGCATTGCCGCGAATGATGATTTCACCCATGGACGCACCGTCTTTCGCGACCTCCTGGCCATCGTCATCGACCACGCGAACCTCGGCATTCGCGAGGTATTCGACTCCCTGCCGGGCCTTGATGACGGCTCGGGCCTGAGGAGTAAGCTGCGCGTGTTCAGGGCGCGATTCACTGATGGTGACGATGGGCGAAACTTCCGTAAGCCCATACACATGGGTGATGTCCCAGCCGAGCTCGCCTTCCATGCGCTCAATGGTGGCGGCAGCAGGCGGCGCGCCAGCAGTGATAACACGGACGCCGCGAGGTGCGTTCTTGCGGAGCTCTTCCGGCGCATTGGCCATGCCGATGAGCACAGTCGGTGCAGCGCACAGCAGCGTGACTCCTTCCCGCGAGATCACTTCAAAGATCAGCCTAGGGTCCGCCTTCGGCAGGCAGACATGACGCCCCCCCACCGCAGTCACGGTCCAGACAAAAGTCCAGCCATTGGCATGAAACATGGGAAGCACCCACAGGTAGCGGTCCGCGCTGGTAATATGCGTGTGCATCAGGTGGCCCATGATGTTGAAGGCCGTATTGCGGTGCGAGACCATGACACCTTTCGGATTCGCCGTGGTCCCGCTGGTGTAGTTCAGCGCGATCATCTCCGTCTCGGAGATTTCGGCGGCAACGAAATCGGTCTTTGCGGCTGCGAGCGTAGCCTCGTAGTCGGTCCAGCCAGCCTTGCTGCCGGTGAGGGCCACAAAATGCTCCACCCCGGGCACCTGATCGCGGATGGAATCCACCGCGTCGAGGTAGTCGGCATGCACACAGACGACGCGGGCGCCGCTGTGCTTGAGGATGTAGGCGAAGTCGGCGGCAGTGAGGCGGAAATTGATCGGGACAATAACGGCCCCGATCTGCGGGATGGCGTAAAACGCCTCCAGATGAGAGTGCGTGTTGGGCGCGATGGTGGCCACGCGCTCTCCTGGCTTCACCCCAAGCTGCTGTAGCGCAGCCGACCAGCGGTCGCAGCGCTCAAAGAATTCGCGGTAGGTGAAGCGGCGTTCCCCATCCACCACGGCTTCGCGATCAGCATAAAGTCGGCGGGCGCGGCGGGCGAAGTCGAGGGGCGAGAGCGGCGTTTCCATGGAATTCGGCCGATCATAGGAAGTCATGCCCGGCAGTGGCGAGCGAAAAACATGCACAGTCTTTTCCGCCAGCGCGATGATTCTTGCCACGACTTTGCCGCCAAGATGGCTTAAAGTCTCAGACCCATGACTGACATTGACCCTGAAACACTCGCCGTCCGCATCCGCCAGTCACTTGGCTGCAGCAAGGATCTGGCTGCAGACTACGTGAAGGGCATCAGCAATCCCCCCGAGATCATCCACGGCAAAATCGTCGTGCGTGATCCCGAAGGGCGTATTGTAGCTCGTGTCCCGGAAAGCGTCCTGGCTTAAGCCGGACGGGATTCGATCCGGGCGACCATTTCGCGCACGTGCCAGGCTTTGTAGGCCCGTGGCTTCAAAATGGTGAGGCTTCGGATAAACGAGCCCCACTTGAGGACGCGGATGGTCACGTGGCGCGTGCCCCAGTTGTTCATCAATCCGAACGTCGGTTTGTAGAGATCAATGGTCTTTGTGCCCACAAGGGCGGAACCGTAGTCATCGACGACGTAGATCGAGGGATCTCCCTGAATCTGGAACACCGTGCCCACCGGATAGATGGACCAGTCTGCAGCAGCGCTGCGGATCTGACCGTGCTTGAGCGGGGTACCGGCTGCGGTGCGGGCACCGTATTCGATATGGTCGCTTTCGTCGTGAGTGTAGGCGGTTGTCTTGACGCCTGCAATGACCTGGCCTGGAGTGCCAGCTGGGGTTGTGGTTGAGCTTTTAACTTCTTCCGCGGCAGCTGAGACGCACATAGCAGCGAGGCACAGGAGGGTGGTTGGATTCAATCTGTCGGTTGGTTGTTGGGTCACGCTCGACCAGATGGGGGGCCCGGTCGGAGGGGCGCGCATGGTGACGAGTTCGACACCCCTGTCAACGCGCTGGTTTGTAGCCGGGACAGGCCAAATACCTAGCTTAGGACGACCCTAAGGCCCGATTTAGAGCCACAACGTCACTTTAAACGAAGAACTGCCCCGTAAGCCTCGGCCCCGCCGGGCGACGCCATGGTCTGGCCACCGAATGTCGCAGGTGCGACACAAGACCCTGAAATAATTAGCCTGCCGGAGGGGTGCCAGGCCATGCAGTAGGCGTTGTCCCCCTTGATTCCGCCGCTTTGGACCAGCCATTCGAGGCCGCCTTTGGCATCAAAAGCAGCCGTAAAGATGTCCGTGGCACCTTGGGTTTTGAGAGTCTGCCCAGCGAAGGTGGCGGTATCGGAAAACTCGCCTGTGACGAAGCAACGCCCCGTGTTGTCCGTGGCGACACCGAGGCAGTAGTCGGTGGCCGGACCTTGGAGAACATGGCTCCATACCAGTTTGCCCTCGGGGCTATAGTGCGCGAGCACACCATCGTTGTCTTTATCGCCGGTGGTGTGCACGGGGCCACCATTGAGAACGCCTTTGAACATGCCTGCACACCAGGTGTGTCCTTTAGCATCGACTGCGATTTCATGGAAGCCTGCGCTTGGTACGCCCGGGAGGGTGGCGGCCCAGACGCCTTCGCCTGAGGAAGTGAGTTTCAGCACGATTCCAGCCTGGGATTTGGCATCCAAGGTCACTGCATCCATCGTGCCTGTGCCGCCTCCGCTGCCTCCTATATAGATAGAGTCATTGGCATCGACACCAAGGCCGTGTCCGCTGCCGGAGAATTTGCCACCGGTTGCCTTCACCCACTTCAGTTTGCCATCTGAGTCATACTTGGCGCAGAAGATGGGCCGTGTGGTGCTGCCGGCGTTGACGGTGACGTCGCCGAACTTGGCCTCGCCTGCGATGGCACCGGTGACCACGATGTCGCCCTTGGAATCGACCACGATGCCGTGGCCATAATCGTAGCCTTTGCCGCCGGCCGTTTTGATCCAAATCAGCGTTCCGCTTGTGTCGTATTTGGCAATGAAGATGTCATAATCACCCGAATTCGGGAGTGTCTGGCCGTTGGCCTGGGCATCGGTGCTTTGGTAGTGACCGGTGACGTAGGCATTCCCCGCCGAATCCGTCGCGACGCCATAGCCGCGGTCCACCAAACTGCCGCCGAGACTGCGGACCCAGAGGAACTTTCCCTCCGGGGAGACTTTGGCGAGGAAGAAATCCATGCCGCCGAGTCCGGTGCGCTTTTGGTCGCCAAAGGTGCCGTCATCGGTCGCTTCACCGGCGAGGAAGACGTTGCCTTCACGGTCAAAGGTGACCGCGCGGGTTTTGTCACTTTTGGCTCCACCACCTGCGGCAACCCACTCGAAGGTGGGGGTGGCGGCGTGAAGGGAGGTGGCGAGGAGGAGGAGGCAGAGCGTGCGCATGGGCTTACTGGATGGGGGAAAAGTCTGTGGCCTTCATGTAGATGCTCTTCACGCCTTCCGCCTGAGGCTGGATGGTGAGGGGACCGCCATTGGCTGCCTCGCTGGCGGCTTTGGCTTTCACCCAGTCGGGATCGGCACGGAATGCGGTGAAGGAGGCGAGCCCGGCTTCCTTGCTGTCGTGGGCGAGGATGTAGATCAGCTTGGTGGTGGCACCTTTGTCCGCATCCGTGGGTGTCCAGTAGGCGAGGTTGGTCATGCCGTGCTTGCTGAAAAGCTTCACGGTGTGATCACGAAAACGGGCGAGCAAGGCGTCCAGCTTGCCTTCCGGCGTCGTGTAGGTGCGCATTTCGAACACGCGGGGCTTGCTGCCTTTGGCAATGGTCAGCGACGGTGAAAAATCCGTCGGTTTCATGAAGATCGACTCCGGTGCTTTGGCGAGGATCTTCCCCCCTTCTTCACTGGCCTTGCGGGCGGCCTGCCATTCGGGATCAGCGCCGAAGGCTTTGAAGCTTTCCTTGGCGGCTTCGCGGCTCTTGTGTTCGAGCACGTAGATGAGGGTGGTTTTGGAACCATTCTCTTCATCCACCGGCACCCAGTAGCCGATGTTTTTCATGCCGTGCTTTTCAAAGAGCTTGCAGGTGTGATCGCGGAAGCGGGTGAGGAGAGCGTCGAGCTTCCCCTCGTTGCAGGTGTAGATGCGAAGTTCGTACACCCGGCTGTCATCGGCGGCGTGGATCAGCGGGGCGAAAAGACTGCCAAGGGCAAGGGCGAGAAAGGTGAGGCGCTTCATGAGGGATGAACATACGCCTTGGAAGTGAATGCTTATCAAGGAAGCCTAATCTCAGGATCTCCTGTGCGGCGGAGAGCTTGAAAATCGGTGAGGTTGATCGTGTAGAGAACAGCGGCAGCGGCTTTTCGTGCCGACACGAGGTGCACGTAGTCGTAAACAGCTCCACCGCGCACACCGTGTTTTCTCGCCAACTGGAGCGCATTCAGCAGTTCATCCGCACTTAGTTCGACAAGAAGAACACGAGGCATGATCGTCTGGCTGACCAGTTGCACCGCCAAGTCAGCATCCACTTTCATGCCGAGCTTGCCGCCCGTAAGCGTTGAAAACGTCTCGAGCAACGCATGCACACAAATCACTCCCTCACCTTTCATCAACAGCGCCAGGCATTCCGCATTCCTGATTTCGTCGGGTGCAAGTGCTGCAATCAACACCGAACTGTCCAGCAGGAAACTCATCGCCGCAATGCACGGGTGGCCTGGTCGTCACGCTCAGCACGAACAGCGGCACCGGCGTCCAGCTTGATGCCAAGCCTGGGCAGCACGAGAACTCCATTTTCCATCTCCCCCGCAGTCACCACCGGAACATCCTTCACGATTTCGATTCTATCCTCGGTGACCTCCGCCCGCAGGCGCTGACCAGGTTCGACGCCGAAGACGCGCCGCAGGGATTCCGGCAGATTGATCTGCCCGGCTTCGTCAATGGTGAGCGTCGCGGTCATGAGGGTGATTTTGCCACTCAATGCCTTGAACCGCAAGCGCCGCATGCCTCACCCCGCTGCAGCCAGAATGCCCGCCGCTTTGTGGAGGGTTTCTTCGTACTCGTGCTGGGGGATGGAGTCGGCGACGATGCCGGAGCCGACATGGAAGGAGATTTGATCGTCTTTCTGCACGGCGGTGCGGATGGCGATGTTCCACTGGCTGCGGCCGTCGAAGCCGAACCAGCCGATGGCACCGGTGTAGAGGCCACGGGCGTGGGGTTCGAGTTCGGCGATGATTTCGCTGGCGCGTTTTTTGGGCGCGCCGGTGATGCTGCCGCCGGGGAAGCAGGCGCGGAAGGCATCGACGTGATCGACATGCGGGCGCAAGATGCCGGTGACGGTGGAGACGAGGTGGAAGACCTGAGCGAAGCTTTCTACGCGCCACAGTTCCGGGACGGCGACGCTGCCGAATTCGCAGACCTGGCCGAGGTCGTTGCGTTCGAGGTCGGTGATCATGAGGAGTTCGGCACGCTCTTTGGGCGAGGTGGTGAGCTCGCGCACGGCGGCGGCGTCACGTTCGGGGTCAGCGGCGAAGCGAGGACGTGTACCTTTGATGGGCCGTGTGGCGATGCGGGAGCCCTGCATGCGGAGGAAGAGCTCGGGGGAGGCGGAGAGGACGGTGGTCCCGGCCAGCTGCATGAAGGCGGCGTGCGGCGCGGGGGAAACGGCGCGCAGTTTTAAATAGAGAGCCAGTGCATCGGCTTCCTGCGGCCAGGCTGCCTGCCAGGGGTAGGAAAGGTTTACCTGGTAGATGTCCCCGGCGGAGATGTAGCGCTGGGCACGCTCGACACTGTGAATGAAGTCTGCGCTGCGGACGCCGGGTGTGAAATGAAGGCGTGGGGCGGCGGCAGGCTGGCAGGGGGAGGGCTGCCACTTAAAATCGCCGAATTCGAACCATTTTGCGGTGTCATGATGATAAACAAGGCCGTGCGGGTAGATGCCGAAGGTGAAATAACCGTCATAACCGACCCAGCCGTACAAACCGCCGGCCGAGGCCCGGGGAATGCGCAACGCAGTACGTACTTTTTCCCAGTCCCGGTCGATGTGGCCCCGCAATAGGGCGACAGGCTCGGCGGTAAGAACGGAGACCGCGCCGGGTGCCGCCAGAGACGAATCCATCCATACCAAGCCCTCGCGATGGCACAGTTGCGCCGCGATTTCGGCGGGTGTGAAGGAAAATGCACACGGCCGGTAGTGCGGTGACGTTTCAATGGCATGAGAAAACAGCGGCAGGGAGTGACCTTCCGGCATTTTGAACGAAGAACCCTGAAACATTGACACTAGGAGGCCTAAATCGTACCATGAGCGTCTTTTTCAGCAACTTGTGACTCCTCCATCTACCATTCTGTCTTCCGAGCGTGATCGTTCTACTGCGGTTGCGATGGGGACGCTATGCGTGCTGGCGGTGGTTCAGCTAAGCCTGGCGTTCAAACTGCTCACCACCCACCCTACTCCAGCGGCGGTGCAGAGCCCCATGGCAGCAGCGCCGACTCTGCCAGCGCCTGTGCCTAGCATGGTGCCGGAGATCGGCCAGATCGCCATGCCACCGAGTGCCGTCACTGCCCCCCCCCTGCCGGGGTCTTTGATGCCAGCACCACCCGCCGCGCCCCCTGTTTCGAATGCTCCGCCACCCATCGGTTCCTTCGACAAGATCGGAGCTGCGGCATCCATGCCCGCCCCATCGTACATTCCCCAGACTTCGCCCGTGGCCGTAGCGCCGGTTGTTCCAGCGGCACCTGCTCCTGCCATGCCCGGGACCCCTCAGACTTTCCCACCTGCTCCTGCCATACCCGGCACTTCTCAGACTTCCGCACCTCCTTCAATGTCTGGCACGCAGGCTGCAGGATTCAAGACGACTGCGCCGACTGGACCCAACTCCAAACCCGATGCCGCCACGGCACTGCTGCGTGATGTGAACTACGTCATCACGGCGGCCAAGGAGCTCCGCGGCCTGAGCGACATGCAGGGCACTTTGGAACTGCTGCGCAAGGCGGATGAACTGACGCCGGATCATCCGGCCATCATTGCCGAGATGGCGCAGACCTACGAACAGATGGGGATCACGGCCAAGGCGATGGACGCATGGCGGCGCATTCAGCTTCTCGGAGCCACGAAGGCGGGCAGTTATTTTGAACTTGCCTCACGAAGGCTGGGCGCGGGTTCGGCAGCGGTGTCGGCACCTGCATTATCGGCTGCCTCCGGTGCGGACGGTGAAAAGTTTCTGCGCCTCGGCGCCTGCCAGGCGATCCGTGATTTCCAGGTCCCCTCCGGCGAACGCTACGTGCTGCATGTCCCCATCTCCCGTGCGGGCAACCGTCCGATCAATTCGCAAGAGCTGAATCTTGAGGTGTTCTTTTTTGACCGAGTGAACAACCAAACAGTGGCGCAGACCATCGCCCCTGAACCGGTCGAATCCTGGCAGTCCGCGCCTGTGGACTGGAACGGCACCGGCGAGGAGCTGCTGGACGTCGTTTATCACCTGCCCGCCCTTTCCCCCGCCGAAATCCAGCAGCATGGACGCCGTTCGTACTACGGGTACATGCTCCGGCTCTACTACAACAACAAACTTCAGGATGTGGCTGCCGAGCCCCGCGATCTCCTGGAGTTCGGAACCACACCTGGCGCTGCTCCTGCGGGTGTGAATCCGCTGCTCCCACCGATGGGAAAATGATCGCCACTGACATGCCCGCATGACTCTTTTGTTTGTTGATTCCAATGCCGCGCTGCGCGGCACCCGAACCATCTGGCTCAGGGACAACCTCCCTGGGTACACCGTGGTTGATTTTGCCAGCCCGTCCCAGGCGGCTGCGTGGGTGGCGAAAGCCGACTCACTCGACATCCTCGTGACCGAGGCGATTTTTCAAACGCAGGAAACCGGCTTTGCGCTGCGCGACACGGTGCGCGCACGATTTCCGCAAACACGGGTTCTTTTCACGACCCGCTACGACCTGACCGGATTTGAAGACCAGATCGCCGACGGCCTGGTGCTCAAGGATGCACCTTACACACCGGAGAAGCTGCTGGATCGTGTGCGAGCGCTGCTGACGCTGCCGGTGGAGTCCAACGAACCGCCACCGGTCATGGTGCCTGGCACCGTGCTGGGAAACTACCAGGTGCTGGAGCGGCTCTACATTGAACGGGAGTCTGAAACCTACCGCGCGCTGCAGATCACCGTGCAACGACCGGTGGCCTTGGTGCTGCTGAAGCCGGAGTTTCTGAAGCAGCCGGACGTGGTGGCGAAGTTCAAAGAACGTGAGCGGGTGAAGGCCTCGCTGATGCATCCGCGCATCGCCCCGCTGTATGAGGCAGGTGAGACGAACGGCTGGTTGTTCTACACACGCGAACTGCCGCGCGGACGCAGTTTGTCTGAAATCGAGCTGACGGATGAGATGCTGACCGAGCGCCGCCTTGCGGAGGTTTTGTTCGGAGTGGCGGAGGCCATGCAGTTTGCCACGGAGCGCGGTTACCATCATCGCAGCATCTCGCCGCGAGACATCTACATTGATGCGGACCATCAGGCGAGCATCGTGAATTTCTTCCGCCCGTCCGTGGCCAAAAAGCGCGATCCGCAGGCGGATGTGAAGGCTTTTCTGGACCTGATGCGCCCCATCGCCGCAGAGGGCAAGTCCCGTGGACTGCTGCAATCGCTGGCCGATGCCAACCACGACTGGAACGGACTGCTGAACGCGCTCGATGATGTGCGTGACGACATGCGTGAGCGCAGCATCGTGCGCAAGATCGAGGCGGAGACGCTGCCGGTAAACGTCAACGGCAACAAACCCTGGTGGGTCTGGGTGATGATCGTCCTCATTCTGGCGGTGGTCGCAGGCCTCGGCGCCTTGATGAACAGCAGCAACACCCTGCCAACTGCCAATGCTTCGGCGCTTCCCATCGAGATGGTGAAGATCCCAGCCGGCACATTCATTTATCAAAAGAATGAGAAGATCAATCTGCCGGAATTTTGGATCAGCAAGAATGAGGTCACCATCGGCCAGTATGCGGACTTTCTGAAGGCACTGAAAAAAGCGCCGACGACAGCCTTTGATCATTCCCTGCAACCGAAGACCAAAACGAGCCATGAGCCTGTGAAGTGGGGCCAGTATTATGCCGCCGCCAAAGCGGGCACCACGTTCAACGGTGAGAGCATCACGCTCAACACACCGGTGTCCCAGGTGGACTGGTGGGATGCGTATGCCTTTGCCAAATGGAACGGCCAGCGCCTGCCAACGGAGCAGGAGTGGGAAAAATCCGCCCGTGGTGAGCACGGCTGGATCTATCCATGGGGCAACAAGCCCAACAGCAAGGCGGCCAACCTGGGCGATGATTACGATGCGTCGCCGAAAGGCAAAGGTGGCAAGATCGACGGGTACAATCTCTGGGCGCCGATCACACGCGTCACGCAGGACGTCAGCCCCTACGGTGTGTGTGACATGGCCGGGAACGTGAGCGAATGGACTGCGGGCGAAACGCAGTCCGGCGAATGGCCCTCGCACCCGGACTACATCGACATCAAGGTGCCCGTGGTGCGTGGCGGGCACTTCGGCCTGAAGAGCAACGACCAGCTGCTCACCGACAGACGCTTTCCTGAATCCGCGAATGAGGCTACACTCGCGCGCGGCTTCCGCACCGCCAGCAGCACCGCCCCCGCTGCCAGCACTGCACCGCCAGCCAAACCCAAATCTTGAAGCTTATGAACCGCCTCCTCCTGCTCCTGATCCTCTGCCTGTGCTGCGGCCAGGCCCGTGCTCAATACGTCACGAATCTGACCCTGCTGAAAAATCAATTCCTCACGGGCGAGCCAGTGGTGGCGGTGGTGACTGTCACCAACCGTTCCGGTGCGGATGTGATCGTGGGCGGCCATGGCGCACCCGACTGGCTGCAGTTTGAGATCACCCAGTCCACTGGGCAGCGGCTGGCCCCTGTGGGGATCAGTTCGGAGGAGCCCATCACCCTGCCTGCGGGCGGCACGACCAAGCACACGGTCGAAATTTCCGGCGGCTATTCCACCTCGAGCCTCGGCACTTTCACCATTCTTGCGAATGTGCTGCACCCAATCTCCGGGCAGTACTTCATGTCCAATAAACTGCGCATGACCATCACGGACTCCAAGCCGAACATGTTTGACCAGCCGTTTGGTGTGCCGCAGGGTTTCACCGGAGCCGGGCGTCAGCGCCGCTACCAGGTCATCCTGTTTCGTGAGCTGGATGATTTGCAGCTCTACTGCCGCATCACGGATGACCGCAGCGGGGCCTACATCGCCACGTTCCTGCTGGGCCCTGCGATGATGGCGGTGCAGCCGCAGATCAGCATCGACGTGCATAACAAGCTGCACGTCTTGTTCCTGGCGATGCCTCATGTTTTCTGCCACGTGGTGGTGAACCCGGATGGCAAGGTGCACCAGCGCACGTACTACAAAGACCCGGAAGGCAACCGGCCCACCCTGATCATGACCCAAGGCGGAGCGCAGGTGGTCGGTGGAGCACCTTTTGACCCCGGCGCGCCTGCTCCGCCAAGGAAAGCCCTGCGCAAAGCCTCCGAACGTCCTTCGGCAGAAATGGGCACGGTGCCGAAAGCGAAGAAATAACGCTAGGACCCGAGGTTCTGCGGGCGTTATGCATGCCCATGCATTTTCGTTTCTCCCTCTGTCTTGCCCTTTCTCTTGCGCTGAGCGCCCTGCACGCTGCCGACCCGAAACCGGCGGCGAAGGCCGGCGCCAACGGCCCGAAGTGGAAAAAGCTCACGCCGCAGACTCCGGCCGGATTCACGCTGAAGACGATCGAGGTCGCGAAGTATCCTGAGCACACGGTGGAGCTGTATGTTTATGTGCCTGATGCGGCGGGAACGTGGCCCTGCATTCTGGACATCCATGGCGGGGGCTGGAAGGCCCGGCAGGTGGAGGCTGACAAGCCGATGATGGAGCGCCTGGCGCAACGCGGCTTCGTGACCGCGCTGGTGAGCTACCGCCTTTCCACCGAAGCGAAATACCCTGCGGCGCTGCACGACTGCAAAGCCGCGCTGCGATGCCTGCGTGCGCATGCGCAGGAGCTCAAAATTGACCCTGAGCGCATCGGCTGCATGGGCGGCTCTGCGGGCGGGCATCTCTCCGGCTTGACTGCGATGACGACGGGACTGCCCGAATTTGAAGGTGAAGGCCCGTTCAAGGATCAATCCAGCGCGGTGAAGGCCTGCATCGTCATGGCGGCCACGCAGAACCTTGTGGACTCCAACTATTTCCAAAAGAACGAGAGCGCGATCCTCTTCTTTGGCGGCAATGCGCTGGAAAAACCGGAGGTTTACAAAGAAGCCTCGCCCATCAATCACGTGCGCGCCGGGGTGCCGCCGACGATCTACATCGAAGGGGAAAAAGACACGCTCAAAGTGGGCCGTGCGGAGATGATGGAGAAGCTGAAGGCGCTCGGCATCGAAACCGCCGTGCATACGCTGAAGGACGCGCCGCATCCGTTCTGGATGAAAGATCCGTGGTGCGCAGAGACGGTGGACATCGCGGCGGCTTTCTTCAAGAAGCACCTGGGTGAGCCGGTGGTGAAGTGAGGGGTGCGACAGGGCCGTGCCTGCGATGATGCCCACTGATGCCTGATCCTTGACGTCCGGCACCTGAACGGTAGCAATGACGATGAGCATCTCTTTCCGCATCCTAGGGACCGCTGGCGGGGATAACGCTCTGCTGGTGCAGGTGGACAGCGGCCAGGCCGTCGAACGCCTCCTGTTCGACTGCGGCGAAGGGTGCGTTTCTGACCTGCCGTTTGCCGACATCCAGGCGATTGATCACCTGTTCTTTTCGCACCTGCACATGGATCATGTGGGGGGATTTGACTCGTTCTTCCGCTGCATATTCAACCGGCAGACCAAGCCAAACCGGATCTGGGGGCCGCCGGAAACCATCCGCATCCTGCAACACCGCTGCCAAGGATTCTTGTGGAACCTGCATGAGGAGATGTCGGCGACTTTGCGTATCTCCGACATCCATCCCGGGCAGATCCACACGGCCCGTTTGGAGCTGCGTGAGGCCTTCGCGGTCGCGCATGACGAAGGGGCGCAGCCGTATGTCCGAACCCTCTGGGATGGTGCTGGATGCGCCGTGGATGCTGTCACGATGGACCACCGGACCCCCACGCTGGCCTACGTAGTCCGTGAGAAGGCGCGGCGGAACATTGACACCTCCCGGCTGCCGTCCTTGGGCTTGCGGCCGGGGCCTTGGCTGAAGCAGTTGAAGGAGTCAGCGAGCAGCGACGGGGTGGTGGTGATTGACGGTGTTACGCATTCAATGAACGAGCTCCGGGAGCAGTTGATCGTCGAGACGCCCGGGGACTCTATCGCCTATCTGACGGATTTCATGCTGGATGAAGCGGCGATGGAGCGCCTGACCGATGCCTTGCGTGGCTGCAGGGTGATGATCTGCGAAGGGCAGTACCGCCACGCGGACATGGAACTGGCCAGGAAAAACTTCCACATGACCACGGTCCTTGCAGCGACTCTGGCGCAACGGGCGCAGGTGGAGGAACTGGTGCTGTTCCACTTGTCGGATCGATACCAACGTGCTGACTGGTTGGAGATGTTGCAGGAAGCCCGGCAGATCTTTCCGAAGACTGGCTACCCGGCGCACTGGAACCTGGAATCGAACGCCGAACCAGCCGATGCAGCCATCTAGGGCCGCTGACTGTTATCTGGCGGCCCTAGCTCCCAGCGCTGCTGGCCGCAGCGCTTAATCTTCTGCTCTTCATGAGCGGACTCGGAAACTACTTCGTCTTCGGCAGGGCCTGAACGAGCAGATTGTAGAACTCGTTTTCCTCGTGGGTTTCGCCGTCGCTCTTGAGGATGTTTTTGACCACGCCAAGCACTTCCTTTTGCGCGGTCTTGGTGGTGAAGACCTGCGCCTTCTCGTTGATGTAATCGAACATGGCGTCGTCGCTCTCGGCGGCCTCACGGGCGCGGGCCAGGGACTCGTCGATGAAGAGACTCTTCGGGTACTCTGAATCCCAGCCTTCGGCGACAAAGGCGGACTCCAGCAGACGATCTTCGGTCAGGGAGATGTGCGCGTCGGCATAGATGGAGAGACTGAGAATGTCGAACAGGGCTTCGCGCTGGGGTTGGTTCATAATGGCCTATGTTGCAAACATGCCGCTGCTGATCAAGCGCACACTTCATCCCACTGAAATCTTCAGTGTTTGGAAGGCTCCTGAGTGTGCCCCTGCGTGAACTGCAGCCGCCACCTGGGAGCCATTGACCGTGACCACGGCGTAGCCTGCTGAATCTGCCTATTCGAAGGAGGTGAGTTGGGCAGCGGACAAACGCAGGTTTGGCAGGGTGGCGGCGCTGCAGAGGCATTTCATCGTTCACTCGCTTTGCTCGCCCTGCGGGCCCCTTTCAGTCGTGTGTCTCGCTTCGCGCGGCTCCGAAATCGTCATTCGTCATTGCTCCATCTTGACCTTCCGTCCAACCTCTTGATTCCTTGCCCCCGCCCATGTCCGACGCCAGCACCACTCCCATGATGAAGCAGTACCTCGCCATCCGGCGTGAACTGCCGGAGGACGTGCTGCTGTTCTTCCGCCTGGGGGATTTTTATGAGCTGTTCTTTGAGGATGCGAAGACGGCCTCGCCGATCCTCAATGTGGCGCTGACGAAGCGCAATGGGGTGCCGATGTGCGGGGTGCCGCATCATTCATCGCAGGGGTACATCGCGAAGCTGATCAAGGCGGGCAAGCGGGTGGCCATCGCGGAGCAGACGACGGACCCGGTGCCGGGGAAGATCGTGGAGCGTGCGGTGTCGCAGGTGCTGAGCGCGGGGACGATCAATGACCTCAACCTGCTGGACTCGAACCGATCCAACTACCTCGCGGCGGTGTTTCGCGAGGGGAAGAAGCTTGGCCTGGCGTATGTGGACCATACGACGGGTGAGTTTGAGGTGGCCGAGTTCAAGGACACGACGGAGCTGGCGGATGAGCTGGAGAGACTGCAGGCGAGTGAGCTGCTGTACAGCGAGGAGCAGGGGGACTTGATCGCGGCGCTTGGCAGTCCGAGCTGTGCGCAGCCGATTGAGGGGTATCTGTTTTTGATTGATCAGGCGGAGCACAGTCTGACGCAGCATTTCAAGGTGCAATCGCTCGATGGCTTTGGCTGCCAGGGGCTTAGCGCGGCGATCGGTGCGGCGGGCTGTATTTTGCAGTATCTGCAGTTTCAACTGCGGCGGAGTGTGGAGCACATCCAGCGGCTGCGTTATGCGCAGATCAGCGATGTAGTGCTCATTGATGCGGCGAGCCAGAGTCATCTGGAACTGGTGACGGCACGCGGTGGCAATGCGCATACGCTGCTGAGCGCGCTGGACCGCACCTGCACGCCGATGGGTGCGCGCAAACTGCGGCACTGGGTGCTGCACCCGCTCAGAGATCTTGAGGCGCTGACGCAGCGGCAGGATATGATCGCGGCGCTGCTGGAGGAATCGATGCTCTTCAGCCAGATCCGCACACTGCTGAAAGAGGTGCGGGATTTGGAGCGGACGAGTTCACGCCTGAGCCAGGGCAGCGGGAATGGGCGTGATTTGTTGATGCTGGCGTCGTCGCTGGAAGTGGTGCCGGCTTTGCGTGCGGCGCTGGAGCAGCTCATCGCGGAGAAGGATGCGGAGTCGCTCTCCGAAGGAGGGATCAAGATGATCCCTCTGCTGCTGGCGCGTCTGCATGATCTCACGGGGATCTCGCAGGAGATTCAGCGGGCCATTGCGGATGAGCCGCCGATGCAGATCAAGGAAGGCGGGGTTTTTCGTGAGGGCTATCTGCCTGCGCTGGATGAACTGCGCGCGGCCTCGACGCTGGGCAGGCAGTGGATCGCGGATTTGCAACAGCGTGAGATCGAGCGCACGGGGATCAAGAGTCTCAAGATCAAATACAATGCGGTCTTTGGGTACTTCATTGAGATCACGAAAGCGAATGTGGGCAGCGTGCCGGCGGACTATCACCGCAAGCAGACGACGGTGAATGGCGAGCGCTACATCACGGATGAGCTGAAGCGGATGGAGGACAAGATCCTCGGCAGTGAGGAGCGCAGCAAGGCGCTGGAGTATGAGGAGTTTCTGGGGCTGCGTGGCCGCGTGCTGGAGCATCTGGTGCACATTCAGGAGACAGCGGAGACGATTGCCATTTTGGATGCGGTGGGCTCGCTGGCTGAAACGGCTCGGCTGTTTAACTACACGCGGCCGGTGCTGAATGAGACGCGCAATTTGTTCATCCGCGATGGACGGCATCCGGTGCTGGATCAGAATCTGACGAGCGGCGAGCGCTTCGTGCCGAATGACATCACGCTGGAGCCGGAGGAGAGCCGGCTGATTTTGATCACGGGACCGAATATGGCGGGTAAGAGCACGTATCTGCGCATGACGGCGCTGCTCACTCTCATGGCGCAGATTGGCAGCTACCTGCCAGTCTTCAGCGCAGAGGTGGGGCTGGTGGATCGCATCTTCACGCGCATCGGCGCGAGTGATGACCTCGCGCGCGGGCAGAGTACCTTCATGGTGGAAATGAATGAGACGGCGCTGATTTTGAACAATGCGACGGAGCGGAGTCTGGTGATCTTGGATGAGATCGGGCGCGGCACTTCCACGTTTGATGGACTGAGCATCGCGTGGAGCGTGGCCGAGCACATCCATGACAAGGTGGGCGCACGGGCCTTGTTTGCGACGCACTACCATGAAATCACGGCGCTGGCGCAAAGTCGCAGTGCGGTGAAAAACTACAACGTGGCGGTGAAGGAGTGGAACCAGCAGATCATCTTTCTGCGCAAGATCATGCCGGGCTGCGCGGAGAAGAGCTACGGCATCCAGGTGGCGAGGCTCGCGGGATTACCTGAGGGTGTCATTGATCGCGCGAAGGAAGTGCTGCAGCAGCTCGAAGCGGGGCATCAGCCTGCGGAGAGCGTGAAGGAGGTGCCGGTGGCGACGAGTGTGCCGGCGAAGGTGAGGAAGAAGGCCGTGAGTGACGCGGACGCGGGGCAGATGGTGTTGTTTGGGTGAGCTGCTCTCGGATGCCTATGGTGAAACAACCACGACAGTAATAATCATGGCACTCTCCCGAGCCATTAGCCGAAATAGACTGAGATTACGCATTCACTAGAACATTGTCTGTGGATGGCTGTCGTATCGTCACAAGCCCGTTTTTATATTTTATATATAAATCCCAAGAAGTTTGCGCTCAACGAATTTAACAAAAATTGGATAATCGTAGATCTGAGCCGCCTGCCAACAGGAGACGAAGTATCTTTTTTGACCTCGATATGCCGTGCTATAGTCACGAGATAAAAAAGTCGAAACGCTAGCAAAAAGGGCAAAAAAAACAACCAGTGCTCCCACACCTAGAATCGCCTCACTCTTAACTATTCCACCGAATAAAAAGATTCCAATGCCCACGCCAAAACCGATCAAAACCGGACGCCATTGATATGGGTTTTGTGAATTATAATCCCTGCGCAACTCACGATTCTTTTGCGCTAGATGGGTAAAAAACTGTTTCTTATCTATCGATCTCAACCAGAGGTACTCCTCTTCGCTTGGCACCACTGTTGGATTCCAAAGCATTTCAATTGAATGAATGCGCATGATTTAAGATTAAATCCGACAACTCTCATTCAGTCAACCTGTGTGTAATCCAAACAACATCTTTGCATACTTACTACGAAAGGAAAGCCAAGGCGCAGGAAGCGCACACGTTGGCCGATCTGGTCCCGATCTGGCTGGCGACGCCGATGCAATATGAGCCGGGCGATAAATGGCAGTACTGCCAGTCCGGCATTAACGCGGCGGCACGCATCGTGGAGGTGATCAGCGGGATGACGTTCGACGAATTTTTGCAGAAGCGCCTCTTTAATTCGCTCGGCATGACGAACACAAGCTTCTACCCCACAGATGCGCAGTGGGGGGAGACGGCCACGGGCTATGCGAAGAACAAGAACATCGGCAAACTGGAAGCTGTGCCGCCACGCAGCGACTTCGGTAAACGCGGCCGCACGTCGCAGGGCAATGGCGGCCTATATTCCTGTGCGAAGGATTACACCCGCTTTTGCCAGATGCTGCTCAATGGCGGTACGCTGGATGGCAAACGCATCCCGAGTCCCGAGGCGGTGAAGATTCTCTAGTCTGTGCACACGGGCGGTCTGCCCTGCGGCTTCTACCAGAAAGAGGAGTTCGGCAGTCACGGCAAGAACTACGGCTGGGGCATCGGTGCGTGCGTGCTAAAGGAGCCGCACGAAGGTCTGGCGAAAATGCTTTCGACCGGCACCTTCGGTCACGGCGATGCGTGGGGCACGCAGGCATGGATCGATCCGAAGAAGGAGGCCATCTATGTGCTGATGGTGCAGCGCGCGAACTTCCCCAACAGCGACGCCAGCCCGGTGCGCGAGGCGTTTCAAAACGCCGCAGCGAAGGCGCTGTGGAAGTGACGGAGACTCACCGCCCCTGCAAGGAGCGCTCCACGAGGCCTTCGTAGATTTTGCGGCGTTCGTCGAGGCCGAGGCCTTGGTTGCGGAGACCGAGCATTTGCTGGTTGATGGTCTCGCGCTGGGAGGTGCTGAGGCGGGAGAGTTTGGCGACCATCTCGGGGGGCGGGGCCTTGGGGTAGCCGTCTGAGGAGAAGCCCTCTTTGTAGTTCACGGCGGCGGCTTTGGCTTCGTTGAGCTGGGAAGATGTCAGCGGTGGGGCGTTGCCACCGGAGGTGCCGGAGCTGCTGCCGCCTGATTTAGATCGAGGAGGGCGGGGCGGGGGCTTTTGGTAGCGGACGGAGATGACCTCGCCTCCGGGGATCTGGATCTTGGCGGACCAGGTTTGAATTTCAGCGGAATTGCCGCCGACACCGACGAGCTGCCAACCTTGGAAATTGGGGGTCTTGGAGACGACGTGTGACTCGAAGGTTTTGGTGTCGAGCAGGGTGGCGAAGGTGTCTTTTTCGAAGTGGGCGACGCCGGTGAGGATGAGTGAGTCGGAGACGCCGAGGGAGCGGGTGAAGGGGGAGTTTGTGACGAGCGCGTCAAAGTCTTCCATGTTCACCGAACGCGGGATCGCACCATCGTCATCAGGTGAAATGGTCTCTGCGGCATGCAGCGGCGCAGCCATGCACAGGCCAAGGAAGAGGGCGCAAGGCATCTGCTTCATGGAGTTCCCTTTCTTCCTCATGGGGTGAAGTACGGTGGGAACGTGATGGAACCATCATGGCAGCTTCTGAAATTCCGACCAGCCCTCCCAGGCGATGCGCTGGAGGTCGGCGCGGTCTTTGTCGGAGAACTTGCGGGTGATGGGGTTGCCGTCGCGGTCCTTGGTCTTGTCGTGGGTGGGAGTTTCCATGGTGCGGATGTCGGTGACGGAGTCGATGGGGAGGCTGACGGGGCTTTGGTGGAAGATGGCGGCATACAGAGTGCATGCGGTGAGGTAGGACATGGTCTGATTGAGATGAGCGTCATTGATGAAGCGCAGCGTGAGATCGGGGCGCTGGGTCTGGCAGCGCAGGGCGACGAGAGCCATGGGGGCGACGGAGGCATCGATCTTCTTTGCCAGCGCGGCGATGGCGCGTTCTTTGGCGAGGATGGGAGCGGGATCGGGAACCTTGGTCAGGGGCTGGGGGTTTTGCGTGTTGGGTGTGGTCTCGTAGAGGATGACACGTGCGCCCTGGGCTTTGGCGAGTGCGGCGAACTTGGGTGCATACTCGGCGTAAGCGGTGGGATCGCCCTCGATGTCATCGCGATAGGACTGGAGGACGATGATGTCCCAGGGTTTGCGGTTGGCCTCGAGCTTGGCGAGCACTTCGGCATGGCGTGCGAGGGCGTTTTTGGCGTATTTGTCCTTGGGGTCTGCGGCATCTTTTTCGAGGGCGGCGATGGTGGCTTTCTCCTCGGCTTCGGTGAGTGTGGATTGTTTGACGATGTTTTGGGTGCCTAGCCGCCAGTGGTCTTTGAGTGTGCGGCCGCCGTAGATGACATCGGTGCGATTGAAGGTGAGGCCCGGGTTGCCGGCCTCGGCCATCGACTTGACCACGGTGGAGAGATTGTGACGTGCGGTGAAGCTGTTGCCGATGAAGAGGACGTTGAGTGTTTTCGCTTCGCCGGCTGCGCCTGCCGCCATGGGAAGTGAGAGGAGCGCGAATGCCCAGAAGGCGATGTGATGGAAGCTGCGTGTCATGGTCGGAGGAGTGGGAAGTCGCGGAAACGCGGCGGCGGCGTTTTGTCTCTCACTGATTCGGCATGATGGCGGTGAAACTTCCGATGCAAGGAATGCAGCGCCCGGTAGTTTATCAAACAAGTCCACCCACCCAAATCCCTCATGACCACACGCCGCCATTTTCTTCACACCGCCCTGGGGTTTGCCGCCCTGCCATCATTCGCGCGTGCTGCGGCGCCGGGAGGGGTCAGTCTGGGTTTCAGTTTGTATGGGATGAAAACGCTGACTTTGAGCGAGGCGCTGAAAGTGTGTGCGGAGATCGGCTATGCGAATGTGGAGATGGCTCTGAATGCGGGGTTTCCCACGGAGCCGAAGGTTTTCACGGCGGAGGCGCGGGCGGAAGCGGTGAAGCAGCTTGCGGCGCTGAAGCTGGATCTGCCGTGCCTGATGGTGAACCTGAGCCTGACGGCGGATGACAAGGCGCATGCGCTGAACCTGCAAGGCATCAAGGATGCGGCGCAGGTGGCACGGGACATGAACGCCGCGCAGCCGCCGATCATCGAGACGGTGTGCGGCGGCAAACCGGCGACGTGGGAGCAGCAGAAGGCAGGCATGGTGGAGAAGCTGCAGGCATGGGCGGAAGTGGCGGAGAAAGAGAAGACTGTGATCGCGATCAAGGCGCATGTGGGCAGCGCGGTGAACTCGCCAGAGCGCCTGCTGTGGTTGCTGGAGCAGGTGAAGTCTCCATCCATTCAGGTGACGTATGACTACAGCCACTTTGAGCTGCAGGGCATCGACATGGAGGAAAGCATGAAGCTGCTGCTGCCGCGCACGAAATTCATTCATGTGAAGGACGCGACGGGTGATGCGGCGAAGTTCCAGTTCCTACTGCCGGGCGAAGGAAAGACCGATTATGTGAAGTATTTCACCGCGCTGAAGCAGCATGGTTACCGAGGACCTGTGGTGGTGGAGGTGAGCGGACAGATCTTCAGCAAGCCGGGGTATGAGCCGATTGCTGCGGCGAAGAAGTGTCATGGGGTGCTGGCGGGCGCAGTGGCGAAGGTGGGGTGAAGGAAACCCCAAAAACAAACATGTCGCACCTGTACGTTTTCATCCATCTCGACAATCAATGCCCCTGAGTGTATTATTGAGTCATGACGACTGCGTTGACCTTCATGGATGAACTGCGACGCCTGCCAGCCGACCAACTGGAGGAGACAGCCGATTTCATTCAAACTCTGATCGAAGAACGCCGCATGCGCCGCGCAAACATGATCGACGCCACTGCTGGCAGTCTGACTGGCGAAGAAGGCGAAGCACTCGAAACAGCCCTGGCCGAATGCAGCACCGTGGATGAAAACGCCTGGTAGCCTTGCCCTCGATAGCAGCGTCATCGTTCGTCATATGCGGACTGGTGATCCTGTGATTGCTGCCAAGCTCAAGGCGGCCACAGAGCTTTACCTTCCGCTCACAGCTCTTGGAGAAATGCGCTTCGGGATCCAGCGCGCGGGCAACAGCCGACGTGCCATCGAACAATGGGAGCGCTTTTACCGTGAGGTTGTCATCCTCCTGCCTGATGACGCAACAGCCACTGCTTATGCCGAACTCAAGCAAGCTCTCGCTCTCAAAGGCAGGCCGATTCCAGAAAACGACCTCTGGATCGCTGCCACCGCCAAAAGCCATGGCCTGCCCCTTTATTGCAAGGACGCTCACTTTGAAGAACTGGCCGATCTATTGACGATCATCCAAGCCTGATTCACCCACATCGCTTGATGCAACCCAACCTGATCGCTCTTCTCTTCGTTATGCTGACTGCCGCAGCGGCGGCGCAAAACAAGGTGCTGACGGTGGCGGATTTTGAGACAGGGAATGTTTCGCAGCTAGGCACGCAGAAAGCCCAAAGTGATTCGATTATCAACATGAAGGCTGCTGACTGATCCGAGGGTTTGTGGAGAAACGTGGTTGAGAGTCCGACGGCGACGTTCAATGTTGGGCCGCATGCCCTTACCGAAGAAGCCCAGGCAATCCATCGTCAAGGCGGGTCATGGTTTTGACCGGCTGCTGAGCCAGTTGCGCGGGCTGATTCTGGAATCCCGAGCGCAGCTGCTGCGCGCTGTCGACGTGATGCAGGTGCGCACCTGCTGGGAGGTGGGCCGTCATATCGTGGAGTTTGAGCAAGAGGGAGCGCAGCGGGCTGAATATGGAGCCGGCCTGCTCAGACGGCTGGCAGACAAGCTGACAACGGAGTTTGGCCGTGGATATGATGCCTCGAACCTTTACAAGATGAGACAGTTCCATGCTGCCTTTTCAAATTTAGACGCAGTGCGTCCTGAATTGAGCTGGACGCATTACCGCCTTCTTCTGCGCGTGGATGATGAAGCAGCCCGTGAATGGTATGTGCGTGAGTCCATCGCGCAGAACTGGAGCACGCGCGCTTTGGAACGGCAGATGGGCAGCCTTTACTATGAGAGGCTGCTGAGGAGCCGGGACAAAAAAGCCGTGAAGGTGGAGGCGGTGCAAAATCTGGCCTTGGAAGCGCCCAGCCCGCGCGACTTTATTCGTGATCCGATCGTGCTGGAGTTTCTGGGACTGCCCGGCACAGGCAAGCTGTTGGAGTCGAATCTGGAAGACTCGCTCGTCAGCAATCTGCAGTCTTTCCTGCTTGAGCTGGGCAAGGGCTTCGCGTTTGTGGCGCGGCAGCAACGCATCAGCACGGAAACGAAGGACTTCTACGTGGACTTGGTTTTCTACAACTACGTGCTGAAATGCTTTGTCCTCTTCGATCTCAAAACCCGGGAGCTGGAGCATCAAGACATTGGCCAGATGGACATGTATGTGCGCATGTATGACGAGCAGCATCGGGGGCCGGGAGACGGACCCACCGTGGGCATCATTCTGTGCGCCCACAAGGATGCCAGCGTGGTGCGCTATTCCGTGCTGCACGGTCATGAACAGCTTTTTGCCAGCAAATACCGGCTCGTGCTTCCCAGTGAGGACGAACTGCGTGCCGAACTGAATCGTGAAATGGAGATTTTTGCGCGCGAGCAGAGATTGCAAGACAAGCCCACCCCGACACGATCCAAGAAAAGAACTCCCAGCCGCACGCGACGTGCTCGCTGAGCCAAGCACAGCGTTTCTATTCCAACACTTAATCTACGAACCCTCTCATGACTCGAAGCACTTTCCTCAAATCCACCGTGGCCGCCAGCGGGCTGGTCGGCGCCATTCAAAACCTGCCTGCGGCTGATGAGCCAAACGGAGCTGCGCGGGAGTATTTTGAAATTCGGAAGTACACTCTCAAGAGTGCGGAGAAACAGAGTGTTCTGGAGACTTACCTGAAGGATGCGGCGATTCCGGCGCTGAACCGTCTCGGCGTGAAAAACGTGGGGGTGTTTCTGCCGGAGAAGGCGGAAGGGACGCCTGTAGTTTATGTGGTGCTGCGGTACAGCTCGCTGGATCAACTCGCGAAGAGTGCGGATCTGCTGGCAGACGCGGCCTTGCAAAAGCAGGGCGCGGCTTATCTGGATGCACCGGCGGTGGATGCGGTGTACGAACGCGTGGAAAGCTGGCTGACGCAGGGCATTGCAGGCATGCCTGCGATGGCGGTGCCAGCCAAGGGCAGCCAGGTTTACCAGCTGCGCATCTATGAGAGCCCCAGCGAGAAGACGGGGAAGAAGAAGATCGAGATGTTCAACATCGGCGAACTGGCGATCTTCAAACGCAGCGGACTCAACGCCGTTTTCTTTGGCGAAACCATCGTGGGACCGCTGATGCCCAATCTGACCTACATGCTGAGCTTCAGCGATGCTGCAGCGAAGGATCAGGCATGGAACACTTTCCGCGTCGATCCGGAATGGACGAAGCTGAAGACCACGCCGGGCTTTACGGACAAGGAGATCGTGTCACGCATCACAAACCTGGTGCTTGTGCCGACAGCATATTCACAGATCTGAGGAGCCGGGGTAACCCCGGCTCCGCAATCCTGTCTGCTCAAGATTTGTTCGCCTTGGCCAGCACGTTTTGGAGTGTCTTGGCGAACTCTTCGGAGGAGGTGCCGCCGACTTGTTTGGCGACCTCCTTGCCTTCGGCATTGAGGAACTCGATGTGCGGGATGCCATTGACCCCGTATTTGTTGGCAGCGCTTTCATTGCGCGCATCATCAATGTCGATGTAGGCCCAGACGAACTTGTCGTGAAAGGCCTTCACCTCGGCGCTGGGATAGACGTCGTGTTTCATGGCCTGACAGGGCGGGCACCAGGCGGCGGAAAAGACGAGGATGACCGGCTTGCCGGATTTTTTCGCGGCGCTCATGGCGACGGTGCTGCTGTTTTTGAAATCAGGGCTGCCTTTCGGGAAGTCGCTGGCCAGGGCGAAGCTTGTGGCGGCGGCGAGGATGAGGAGGATGGTTTTTTTCATGGTTTAGGGGGTATTAAAGGGAACGATTCATGAGATGTGCTGGGGGCGTTTTTTATTCCCGGATTCTGCATGAGATCGAAGAATCATGACGGTGGCTGATGCGCATTGACTTGCCAGCAGGCTGCCTTAACCCGTGCGCCATGTGCATTTCACGACTTCCGGTTTTTCTTGTCAGTGCTTCTCTTGCCCTGACGTTTTCATTTCAATCCGGCATGGCCAATGAGGCTTTCTTTTCGAAAGACGGCAGGACGGTGACGATGGGACTCGGAAGCCGGGGGCGATCCGGGCTGGTGCAGGTGGACATTGCCACGGGAAAGATCACGCAGGCGCCTTTGCCAGCAGAGCTGAAGGAGGAGAGCATCGAAAGCGTGGCGGCAGGCAGTGAGGGTGAAACGCTGTTTCTTGCCAAAGAGGGTGTGTGGGTGTGGACACCGGGTGCTGCCACGCCAGTGAAGCGCGTCTGCGCCACGGCACCCGTGGTGGGCGCGACGGATTTGTTCGTGGCCACGGTGCCGGGCACGCCGCTCACCGATTGTCTTTTTGTCAGTGGCAATGAAACGGCTGACGCGACGAGCATGGGGACCTTTTACGGTCGCAAACCAGGCGGCAAGCATCCCTTTCTGTCCATTTTCTGCCGCCGCGTGAGCAGCGCGACTGGCGGCGTTTTTTCCAACGACGGCCGTCTGTTTTTCATCAGCGACGGTGATGTGTGGGAGGGTGGCATCCAGGCGGATGACGACACGGGCACGGAGCGTCTGGGCACGCTGGTGGGAGCACGCATCGCGCCTTTGGCCATCATGAACACGGATGAAGCCAACGGCGGCAGCATGTGGGTGCAGCATGTGGCTCCGGCAGGAAAATGGATCTACGCCCAGCTGCGCGGGCACCACATGTCCGCGATCCTGCGCACGCCGCTGCCTGCCAAGCCCATGTACGCGCCGACCTCCAACGATTCTCCCGGCGCGAAAGACCAGCTCGATGCCATGTCTTACTCGCTGAACAAAACCGAGGTGATTGCGGATGACATGGAATACGCGGCCGGCTTCTGTGCCACTGAGATTGGCGGCACGCCGCGCGTGTTTTTCTGCGGAGATGCGACGGAGGAAAACAAAGGCCCCGCGCTGATGCTGTGGGAAGGCGCGGGCAAGCCGCGTGTGATTGGCCACCTGCCGCAGGAGTGAGCCGAATCAGGTGCGAAAAAACACAACGCCCGGAGAAAACCTCCGGGCGTTGCAATGATCAGGTTCCTTGAGGGTCGTTCCGACTCTCAATGCATGCCATGACGGCCGCCGCTGTGATGTCCGCCACTGGAGTGGCTGGGAGCGCCAACGCCCGATGGAGCGGATGGAGCGCCGCCAAATCCACCGTGTGAGCCACCGCCGGATGAGTGGCTGCTGTGGTGGTGGGAGCTGCCGCCGAAACCGGAGCCGCCTGAGGATGCGCCACCGAATCCACCGCCGAAGCCACTGCTGGAGTGGTGCGTGGTACCGCCGCCAAATCTGCCGCCACCAAAGCCACCGGAACTGCCGCCTGAATGGTGCGTGCTGCCACCGGAGTAATGGGAGCTGCCACCAAAGGAAGAGGGAGCACTGGAAAAGCCACCGCCGGAGTGACCGGACGAGTGGTGCTGGTGATGACCGTAGGAAGGAGATGAGTACCCGCGGCTGGAGTGATGCGAGGGAGCGCTAAAGAATGAGGCGAAGCCGGGAGTGGCGTAAGAACGGTTTGAATAGCCGGAATAGGGCCGTGAGCTGTAGCTGTTAAAGCTGTTGTATGAAACCACTGGCCGTGAGTTGTAGCCGCCGCCGTAGTAGTTTGGCCGGGATGAATACCCACCGCCATAACCATAGCCGGAAGCATAAGGGCCAGCGAATTCCTCACAGGAGGTCAGAGAGACGGCGACGGTCAGTGAAGCGAGCAGAAGTGAAAGCGATTTGATTTTCATAATCCTCACCTCCGACGCGTAGGCTCAAAGCTTATTCATTCGATTGTTGAGGAACATGATTTAGGCCGGACAAGCCGCACCAAGCATCTCCCACTACGGGGCCAGTTCAGCCGCCAGGGCAGTCGCTTCCGCGAGAAAGGCCTCTCCCAATGGCGAAAGGCGTCCTGTCCAAAGGGCGCCGAAGCAAAGCGGTGGGAAACCATCCAGCGCGAGTGCTTTCACCTGGGCGGGAAGTTCAATGCGCGGATGAAGCAGGATGAGGCCTGCACCAAAACCTTCGACAACATAGCGCAGCACGAGATCGAAGCTGCCGACTTCGAGACTGGGCAGCCATTCGACACCGCGCTGGCGCAAGGCGGCCTGAAAGGAACGCGCCACCACGTCTTTGGCCTCCAAGGCGACGAGAGGCAGATCGATGCGGTCCTTTTCAAAAATCTGCTCGGCCTTGGTGATGCCGCTCTGCTTGGGTACCAGCAGGGCCATCGGCAAACGGAGGAGCTCGCGTGATTCGATGTTGGCCACGGTTTTTTCCATGAGGGTGCCAAATCCAATGTCCACCTCTTGTGCGGCCAGCAGCGTTTCGATCTCCTGCTGGCGACCATGGGTGAGGGTGAAATGAAACCCTTTCACCCGCCGCCGCATGCGGCCGAAGAGCTCTGGCAGATAGTCCCGCTGCACGACTTCTGCGGAGGCGATGCGCAGCCGGTTTTCACCGCCACCGCGCAGGCGGTCTCCCATCTCGGTGAGACCACCGAAGAAGGGCGCGATGAAATCGTAGAGCGTCTGCCCTTCGCGGGAAAGCTGGAAGGGGCGCCGCTGATACAGGGTGACACCAAGAGCATCTTCGAGCTGGAGAATCTGGGCGCTGATAGCCGGCTGCTGAATGCCGTAGGGCATGGCCCGGGCCGCCGCACTCACGCCGCCGTGACGCGCCACATAGTAGAAGAGTTCGAGGTGATGGACGTTCATGCAGGTGAAAGGCTATACGGATTATCAATGATGCCACGTGGAAATATCAATTTCCCTTGTCTGCCGATCCTGAGAGACTGCGCAGCAATATGGACGAAATCATTTTCATTCTCGTGATCATCGGTGGCGCGGTGCTCATCATGCCCATCATCGCGCTCGTCATTGCCGTCAGGGCGCGGCGGCGCGGCGATGAACTGGGCGCACAAATCAGCTCGCTTCGGGAAATCACCACGCGGAGCGTCGAACGCGAGGCGCGGCTGGTTCGGCGCATAGAAGCGCTCGAAGCCGGGACTAGGCCGGCACAGGCACAGCAGGCTCCGGCGGCTGCCGCCCCGGTGGCAGCGCCTGAAACCATCGCCAAGCATGCGCCTGTTCCTTCAGCTGAACCCGTCTTCGTGACGGCTCCGGCTGCACTGCCGCCGGTTCCGCCCTCCGAACCCGCTGCGGTCAAAACTCCCATGCCCCCTGCTATCGTGCATGCGCCGGACTTCAGACCAACGGTGGAGCCCAAGCCACGCCCCTCACTTGCACCGGCTCCCAGCATTTCTCTGGAACAATTCATGGGGGCGAAGCTCTTTGCGTGGGTGGGCGGGCTGGCCCTGTTTCTGGGCATCATCTTCTTTGTGAAGCTCAGCATCGAGCGCGGATGGATTTCCCCCGAACTGCGCACGGCGATTGGTTTTGTGATCGGCGCGGGGCTTGTGGGTGCGGGGGTGGTGATCCAGCGCCTCAAGCCGTATGCCACACTGGCGCACACGCTGTGCGCGACAGGCATCGTGGTGCTGTATGGCGTGAGTTTTGCGGCGCATGCGCTGTACCACATTCCGCCCTTCAATCATGCGCTGGTGACCTTTGGCATGATGACGCTGATCACCACCACGGCTTTCCTGCTGGCGGTGCGGATGGAGGCGCAGGTGGTGGCGGTGCTGGGCATGCTGGGCGGCTTTTTGACGCCGATTCTCTGCTCCACCGGCCAGGACAATCCCGGCGGGCTGTTTGGCTACATCGCCTTGCTGGACATCGGCGTGCTGGCGGTGGCCAAACACAAACGCTGGCTGCATCTCACGGCTTTGGCTGCGGCTGGCACGATCATCATGCAGGCGGGATGGATGATGAAATTCTTCCGCTCGTCCGAGTATGCCATGGGTTCAGCCACGTGGATTCCGGTGATCGTGTTTCTAGGCTTTGCCACCTTGTTCATGCTCGCTGCCTGGTGGTCGCGGCAACGTGCAGATGAGGATGCCTATCCTGCGGGTGCGGCGCTGGCCCTGTGCGGCAGTGCGCTGTTCGCCGCGTTCGTCTTCCTTGGATTTGGTGCCATTACCGAGCGTCCCACGCTGCTGTACACCTTTGTGCTCGGCATCAATGCCGTCGTGTTGCTCATTGTGTGGCAGCAGCCGCGGGTGGCCAGGGCTCACGGCATCGTCGCCACACTCACCTTTCTGCATCTTTCCATCTGGACCACGACGAGGCTCACCGACGAGCTGCTGCCCTATGCGCTGGGCATTTATCTCGGCTTTGGCCTGCTGCACACCGCCTTTGCCGTGCTGTGGCAGCGCCGCAGTCAGTCCACCACGCTGTTCATGAGCTGGACGCCGGTGATCACTCTGGTGCTGCTGTTCATGCCGGTGCTGTGTCTGGATGCGGTCAGTCTCATGCTGTGGCCGGCGATCCTGCTCGTGGATCTGCTCATCATTGGTCTGGCGATTTTCACGGGTGCGCTGATTCCCGTGCTCGCCGCACTGGCGCTGACACTCATCACGGCAGGCGCGTGGTTGTTTCGTCTGCCTGCGAATACCGCCGGCAGCCTGGGACTGTTCCTCATCGTGCTGGGTGGCTTCGCGGTGCTGTTTGGTGTGGCCAGCAGTTTCCTCTCGCGCAAAATGCCGAAGGTGCCGTTTGCAGCCATGCTGCCGGTCAGCTCTGCGGTGCTGCCATTTGCGCTGCTGATTCTCGCCACGCTGCATCTCCACGTGATTGATCCCTCGCCGGTGTTTGGCCTCGCGCTGCTGCTCACGGTGTTTCTGCTGGGGCTTGCGTGCATCAGCGGCATCACCGTGCTGGCACCCACGGCGCTGGGCTGTGTGCTGGCGCTGGAGTGGGCCTGGCATCAGCAGAGCTTCAACGCGGAACATGCCGCCACGCCGCTGCTGTGGTATCTGGGCTTCTACGCGCTCTTCACGGCATTTCCGCTGGTGTTTGAGAAGCTCTTTGCCAAGCGCCAGCTCCCATGGATCGCCTCGGCGGCTGCGGGTTTGGGGACCTTTGGGCTTGTCTATCGTCTCGTGGGGCAGACCTGGCCGAATGAGATGATGGGGCTGCTGCCTGTGGCGTTTGCGGTCGCGCCGCTGCTGTGCCTCGTCTTTGTGCTGAAGCAGCATGCGGCAGACAATCCGGCGCGACTGACGCAGCTCGCGTGGTTTGGGGGTGTGGCGCTGTTTTTCATCACACTCATTTTCCCGATCCAGTTTGAGAAGCAGTGGATCACGCTGGGCTGGGCGCTGGAAGGTGCGGCGCTGTGCTGGCTTTTCCGCCGGGTGCCGCATCCCGGCCTGCGTGGCACGGGCGCGGTGCTGCTGGTGGCCTCCTTCGTGCGGCTGGCGCTGAATCCGGCGGTGCTGGCCTATCAAATGCGCGGTGAGACGGCCATCCTGAACTGGCAGCTCTACGCCTACAGCCTATCGGCGCTGGCGATGTTTGCAGCGGCACGGTGGCTCACGCCTCCGAATGATTGCTGGGACAAGGTGAACCTGCGAGGTGTGTTCTGCGCCTTCGGTGGCATCCTGCTCTTTCTGCTGCTGAACATTGAGATTGCGGATGCATTCACACCTGCAGGTGAACACTCGATCACCTTTGACTTCGATGGCAACTTCGGGCGTGACATGACGTACACGATCGCCTGGGCGCTGTATGCGCTGGTGCTGCTTATTATCGGCATCTGGCAGCGCAACGCGCCCACGCGCTACGCGGGAGTCGGATTGCTGGCGGTGGCGCTGCTGAAGCTGTTTCTGCATGACCTGGCGAACATCGAAAGCATCTACCGTATTGGCGCGCTGATGGTGGTGGCCGTCATTGCCCTGGCCGCTTCGTTCCTGTATCAACGTTTTCTCACCGACGACAAATCATGAAACTGCCTTTTCTGCTCATGGCCCTGTGCCTGTCCTCGATCGCCGGTGCGGCTGACTTTGCCGCGTGGACGCATCGTCAAACGGTGCGCGTCACGCAGCCCGGACTCACGCGCATCGAACTCGAACCGGAGCTGCTTGATGCCTCGCAAACGAAGGGAGGCGCGGCGTTTCATGACCTGCGGATCATCAGTCCCGGCAAGGTGGAGACGCCTTACGTCATCGCACTGCCACGGATCATCCGGCCTGAGATGGTGGAGGTCCCCGAGTTTAGGGCGGCACTCAATCCGAACACCTTGAACACCGTGCTCGAATTTCGACCGCCTGCGGGCAGCACAACTTCGGAAGTGCTGCTGCAAACTCCGGCGGCCAGTTTCATCAAATCCGCCACTTTGGAAGCAAGCTTGGATGGCGCCCGCTGGCAGACGCTGGCCAGTAATGAGCTGCTCTGCCGGCAGAACGGGACGGAGCGGCTGCGCTTTACCTTTGCGCCCGCAGCGTGGACGCATTTCCGTGTGACCCTGGATGATGCGCGCAGCAAGCCCGTGGTATTTACCGGGGCGCAGGTGCGGCGGGATCTGCCCGAATGGCACACGCTGTCGCAACCGGTGAAGATCCGTGGGCGCACGGAGGCCGCCGGTGAAACGCATCTGAAGCTCGATCTGGGCAGCGCCAATGTACTGCTGGGGAACGTGCGGCTGCATACACCTGAAGCGGTGTTTCAACGTGAAGCCTCTTTGCTGGGCGCGCGTGCCACGCTCTTCCGGCTGCAGCATGAGGGCCGCAGTGCGGAGGATCTCGACATCGGCGTGCACCAACTGGCGACCACGCGTGAAGTGGAGCTCGTGATTCGCAATGGCGACAGCCCGCCGCTGCGGATCGAGAGCATTGAAGCGACGCGGCATCCGGTGCCGGTGGTGTTTCAAGCGGATGCCGCAGGGGAGTGGCAGTTTTACATTGGCAATGTGCAGGCCCCGGAGCCACGCTATGACATCGCCGCGCTGAGTGACAAGCTGCGCGATGCCTCCGCGCAGTCCGCCATGGCCAGCGTGGTGAAAGCCAACACCGCCTTCAGCAAAACGGCCACCGCGCCTGATGTGGGGGATGTGGGTCCGGAGATCGATGTTTCTCCGTGGTCGTTTCAGCGGCCGGTGGAATTCAAGGAGCCCGGGGTGCTGGTGGTGGAGCTGATTCCCGAAGTGCTCGCTCTCACGGCGAATGACCTGCACGACATGCGTGTGGTGCGGGATGGGCATCAGATACCGTTTCTCGCCATCCAGCCGGGCGTGGACCGGCAGGTCGAAGTCTCCATCAAAGAAGTGCCCGATCCTGACAAGCCGCGATGGTCCAAATGGGACATTCGGATGCCGTTTGCGAATTTTCCCGCGAGCGAGCTGCTGCTGGACTCCCCCACGCCCTTGTTTGCGCGGACGCTCACCGTTTCCGAGCAGCATCTGACGGAGAAGGGGCATTTCGAACGCATCCTGAGCAATGCCAACTGGCAGCGGCTGCCCGGCCAGGCTGCCAGCACCTTTCATCTGGCACTCTACACCGCGCCGCGTGCCGCCACGATCCACCTGGCCACGGACAACGGTGACAATGCGCGGCTGCAGATCACCGCCGCCCGGGTGGTGTATCCCGTGGTGCGGCTGATGTTTCGTGTGCCGGACACCACGCCTGTGCAAATCTGCTACGGCAACCGGCGCGCTCCCTACACACGCTATGATCTCCAGCTGGTGAGGCCTGATTTTGAAAAAGCCACCCAGGTCGCCGCCACACTGGGCGAGGAAGAAAAGCTGCCCGGCTACGAGGCCGATGCCAGCGGCCCCACCGGCAAGGGCAGCCCCTGGTTCTGGGCCGCGCTGGCGCTGGTGGTGGGAGCGCTGCTGTGGGTGGTGGCGAAGATGCTGCCGAAGAAGGTGGAGTGAGGGAAGGTCAAGGCTTCGCCTTGCAACCCCGGCCCTCATGCGGACGTTATCTCATTACCCCCAACCATGAGTGATACGACCGGCCAGCCCCCCAAATTCACCAACGCCCTCGCCAAGGAGCGCTCGCCCTACCTGCTGCAGCATGCCCACAATCCGGTGAACTGGCTGCCCTGGGGCGAGGAAGCATTCAAAAAAGCGAAGGCGGAAGACAAGCCCATCTTTCTCTCCTCCGGCTACTCGACCTGCCACTGGTGCCATGTGATGGAGCGTGAGTCGTTTGAGAACGAGGAGACGGCGAAGATCATCAATGACAACTTCATTCCCATCAAGGTGGACCGCGAGGAGCGGCCGGATGTGGACCTGACGTACATGACGTATGTGCAGGCGGCGAGCGGCCATGGCGGCTGGCCGATGAGCGTGTTTCTCACGCCGGAGCTGAAGCCGTTTTATGGCGGCACGTATTATCCGCCGGAGAACACGCCGGGACGCATCGGGTTTAAGAACTTGCTCAACGAACTGCACAAGGTGTGGACGGAGGACCGCAAGGGGATCGATGAGCGTGCGGCGCGTTCGGTGGAGAAGCTTCAGGACCATCTGGACAACGAAAACACCGCGCTGGATGAGATCAATCACGAGACGCTGGTGCAGAAGGCCTATGATGACCTCTCCGGCTCATTTGATTACCATGAGGGCGGTTTTGGCAGCGCACCGAAGTTCCCAAGGCCGACGTCGCTGAACATGCTGATGCGGGTGCATCGCATCCTGGCGGAGCGGAAGGGCAACGACCGCGAATCCGAAAGTAACTGGGCGATGGAGATGACGGTGAAAACGCTGCGCGGCATGGCGAATGGCGGCATGCGCGACCACATCGGCGGCGGATTTCATCGCTACAGCGTGGACGGCTACTGGCACATCCCGCACTACGAAAAGATGCTGTATGACCAGGCACAACTGCTCACAGCCTATACCGAGGCGTGGCAGCTCTCCCAGAATGTGCTGTTTGAAAACATCGTGCGCAGCACCGTGGCGTATGTGAAGCGCGACCTCCGGCAGAAGGATGGCGGATTCTTCTCAGCTGAAGATGCGGATAGTCTGGCAAGTGCCGATGCGGAGCACAAAACCGAGGGGGCATTTTATGTGTGGAAGGCTGCCGAGATCGACGAGCTGCTGGGCAAGGAAAACGGCAGCATCTTCCGCTATGCCTATGGTGCACGCCGCGATGGCAATGCGCGGCCGGAAAGCGATCCGCATGGCGAGCTCAAGGGGCTGAACACTTTGTATCGCGCCATTTCCTTCAAGAAGACCGCCGAGTTTTTCAAGAAGACGCCGGAAGAGGTTAAAGCAATCATCGATCAAGGCATTGCCACGCTGTTTGAAGCGCGTGCGAAGCGCCCGCGTCCGCATCTGGATGACAAGGTCATCGCCGCGTGGAACGGGCTCATGATCTCCGGACTCGCACGGGCTGGGGCGGCGTTTGGGGATGCCGAGATGATCAAGCTCTCAGCGGATGCCGCGCAGTTCCTGCATGACCAGCTTTGCACGACGCCCGGTAAAGAGCTGCACCGCTCCTGGCGTGAAGGGGAGCGCGGCCCGAGAGCCTTTGCGATTGATTACGCCTGCCTGATTCACGGGCTCATTGATCTCTATCAGGCCTCGTTTGAGGTGAAGTGGCTGCAGTGGGCCACGGCTTTGCAGACCGAGATGGACGCGCTGTTTCTCGACACGAAAAACGGCGGGTATTACAGCGTGCACACGGACATGCCGAACAGCGTTCTGCGCATCAAGGAGGACTATGATGGTGCCGAGCCGTCACCGAACTCCCTCGCCGCTCTCAACCTCGTGCGCCTCAGCGCGCTGCTGGCCAAGGACGAGTGGAAGAAGCAGGCCGAGAAGATTTTCGCGCTCTTTGGCTCGACGCTGCAGAGCAGTCCGTCGTCGGTGCCGGTGATGGCCATCGCGTTTGACATGCATCATCGCGGCAAGCAGCAGATTGTTCTGGCGGGGGATGTGAGCAGCGCGGCGTTCAAGGCGCTGGCCGCAAACGTGCAGCGGCGGTTTCTGCCTACGGCGGTGATTCTCTGTGCGGACGGGGGAGCCGGTCAGCAATGGCTGGCCACGCACAATGAAGTGCTTAGCGGCATGAAGCCGGTGAATGGTCAGCCTGCGGCGTATGTGTGCCAGAATTTTACGTGTCAGGCGCCGGTGACGACGGTGGAGGGGTTGGAGAAGGTGCTGGGGAAGTGAGCGCCAATTATGGGTTTCTCATCGATGATCTGGAGACAAACAGACCTGCGTTTGGCATAGGATGACCGCGTATGAAGCCGCTTCACTCGCTCCTTTTGGTCTGCGTTATCCTCATTGGCTGTAAAAATCATTCCACCCTATCGTCGGAGAATGCTGAATCATCCACGGGTATGGACTATCCGATGGCCGAGTCCCGGGAGCAATCCGACCGCCGCCTGAAACATGAACGCGAGATCGATGATCGCTACGAAGCCGAATATGCCGAAAAATACAAACCATGGCGCTGTGACCGAAGCGAACTGCCTATCGTCAAAACTTTCGATGTTAAGAACAGCACCTCCGTGCTGGCTCTTAATCATACACTGCATCTAAGGCTTCGCTTCGGCAAATGGCTCGATCCAGAGAAGGACTGGCGTGATTTCCGTTCCGAAACGCGTTATGTTTTATTCACCCCGCCCGCGAAAAAATTGGGAGAAGCGGAGGGAAAGCTGTCCGACGGAGGTCAGGGAACGCAAGATCCGATTGGAACGTTACATGTGCGATTCACGCCCGACAGCCTGTGTGTAGAAATGGATGAGGAGTTCTCAGGAGTGGGCGAGAGCTTCCGTCAGATTGTCTTTCTGCCAAAGTCTGGCTCTCCTCTCGATGCCAATGGGGTTCCAAGACGATGGCAGACCTATCACTTGGAATTGCCAATGCGTCAGGCAATGTGGGAAAATAGCCATCCAGGCAGAATCCACGGAGTATCGCATGGCAAAATCTACGTGGAAGTTGACGACAATTTCTATGCGTTTCCCGTGGAAAAATTCGCTGCGACCGACCTTCGTTTCCAGGCGGGCTGACCGGCCTGCAATTAAAGACACAAGAGACATGATTCCCCTGCGCATTCTTTAAACAAACTTCCTCGCCCGGTTGCCAGTGAGGGGCGTATCGTTACTCTCGCGCCCCCATGTCTCGTGTTGCCAAAAAAACTGCCGCCCGGAAGTCTCTCAACGATGTCATTCGCATTCGTGGGGCGAGGCAGAACAATTTGAAGGGGATTGATCTCGATCTGCCGCTGGGGAAGCTGAATGTGATCACGGGGCCGAGCGGCTCAGGGAAGTCGTCGCTGGCGTTTGATACGATCTATGCGGAAGGGCAGCGACGGTATGTGGAGACGTTTTCTCCGTACACACGGCAGTTCTTTGAGCGGATGGACAAGCCGAAGGTGGACTCCATCGAGGGTATCCCGCCGGCGATCGCCATCGAGCAGGTGAACAACATGCGCAGCACGCGCTCGACGGTGGGGACGATCACGGAGATCAATGATTATCTCAAGATGCTGTTCCCACGACTGGCGGAGGCGACGTGCCCTTCCTGCCACCGGCCGGTGCGGCCGGAGTCGCCGGAGAGCATTCTCAATGAGCTGCTGAACGCGCATGCGGGGAAACAGGCGCTGATTCTGTTTCCTGTGCCAGTCCCGAAGAACACGGTGACGGAGGACTTTGCGGCGTTTCTGCAAGCGCAGGGCTTTCTGCGGGTTTGGCTGTATGGGAACGTGATTCGTCTGGATGAGGCGGACGCACTCAAGGGCCGCAAACTGCCGGCTCAGGTGATGGTGGTGCAAGACCGTGTGGTGCTGGAAGCGAAGCAGCGGGCGCGTGTGAGCGAGGCTCTGGAAGCAGCGCTGCGCTATGGCAAGGGGAAGGTGGCAGCGAGCATCGACGATGAGACACTGCATTTTTCCACGGACTGGTCCTGCGCGGACTGCGGCATCACGCTGCCGGCTCCGACGCCGGGGCTGTTCAGTTTTAACAGTCCGATAGGCGCGTGTCCGACCTGTCGTGGCTTTGGCCGCACGCTGGGGCTGGACATGGGCAAGGCGATCCCGGATGAGTCGCTGAGCATCAATCAAGGTCTGGTGCGTCCGTTTCAGGGCAGCACGTATGGCGAATCGCAGCTCGACCTGGAAAAGGCGGCGCGGAAGCGCGGCGTGGACATTCACAAACCGTTTGAGGATTATTCGACGGAAGATCGCAAGTGGCTCATTGAGGGCACGCGGGATGATCCTGAAGACGCGTACAATCGCGGTGAGTGGTACGGCGTTCGCGGCTTTTTCAAATGGCAGGAATCGCGCAGCTACAAGATGCATGTGCGCGTGTTTCTGAGCCGCTACCGGGCCTACACGGAGTGTGCAGACTGCGGCGGCGGGCGATTGAAAAAGGAGGCATACAACTTCCGCATCGGCACGCACACCATCGCGGATCTCTCGCGGCTGCCGGTGGATGAGCTGCACCCGCTGGTGCAGTCGTGGCCGATCAAGGCGAGTGATCATGTGGCGACGATGCTGCGAGGTGAAATCGCCAGCCGCATCAGCTACATGGATCGTGCGGGCTTGGGGTATCTGAATCTGGACCGGCAGACGCGCACGCTGAGCGGTGGTGAGTTGCAGCGGGTGAATCTCACAACGTGTCTCGGGGCCTCGCTGGTGAACACGCTGTTTGTACTGGATGAGCCGAGCATCGGGCTGCATCCGCGCGACATCGGACGTCTCATTGGCGTGATGGAAGGGCTGCGCGACAAAGGCAACACGCTACTGGTCGTGGAGCACGAAGAAGCGGTGATGCGAAGCGCGGACAACCTCATCGACATCGGGCCGGGACGCGGTGAGAAAGGTGGCGAGCTGGTGTATAGCGGGCCGCTGGAGAAGCTGGGGGCGAAGGTGAAGTCGCTGACGGGGGATTATTTGTTTGGGAGGAAGAGCGTGCCCATTCCGGCGCAGCGGCGGTCTATCAAACGCGACAGCGTCCTGGAGTGCGCCGGTCCTCCGGCGCTTTCGAAAGCCTCGCGGTCCGCGAAAAGCTCCAGAGGACTGGAGCACTCCAAAACGCTCACGCGCGATGTCGCACGCTTTCTGAGCATCCGAGGCGCTCGGCAAAACAACCTCAAGAAGCTGGACGTGGACATTCCGCTTGGGGTTTTCTGCTGCATCACCGGCGTGAGCGGTTCGGGGAAATCGACGCTGGTGCATGATGTGCTGTACCGGAACCTGCAGCGGCTGCGCGGCGAGGTGTGTGAGGAAGAGCCGGGGCGTGTGAGCAAGATCACGGGCTGGGAGCAACTGCATGAAGTGGTGATGGTGGATCAGTCGCCGCTGGCACGTACACCGCGCTCGACACCGGCGGTGTTTCTGGGGGCGTTTGATCACATCCGCACACTTTTCTCCGAGACCGACGACGCGAAAGCGCAGGGCATCATGCCCGGCTTCTTCAGCTTCAATTCCGGCGAAGGGCGCTGCGAGCGCTGCGCGGGCAATGGCTTTGAAAAAATCGAGATGCAGTTCCTCAGCGATCTGTATGTCACCTGCCCCGAGTGCGAAGGGAAGCGCTACCAGCCGCCGGCACTGAAGATTCTGCTGCATGGGCAGAGCATTCATGATGTACTGGGCATGACGGCGGAGGCTGCGGTGGAGTGGTTCAGCAGCCCGCTGTTTGAGTCGTCGAAGAAGGCGAAGCAGATTGTGGCGCAGCTGCATCTTTTGAATGAGGCCGGACTTGGCTACTTGAAGCTGGGGCAGCCGCTGAACACGCTTTCGGGCGGCGAGGCACAGCGTCTGAAGCTGATCGGGCATTTGATCGAAAACCCTGCGGGCTCAGCGGCAGGCAGTCTGCTGCTGCTGGATGAACCGACAACGGGTCTGCATTTTGATGACATCGCGCTGCTGGTGAAGCTGCTCCAGCGGCTCGTTGAAGAGGGGCACAGTTTGCTCGTCATCGAACACAATCTGGAAGTGATCAAATGCGCCGACTGGGTCATTGATCTCGGACCGGAAGGCGGAGAGGCGGGCGGAGGCTTGGTGATCGCTGGAACTCCTGAAGAGGTGGCTGAGTGTGCGGCTTCGCATACGGGACGTTATCTGCATGAGCTGCTTTCAGGCTCGAAGGGGCAGGCTGCGAGCCGTGTGGCGGAGACTCCGAGGAGAGAGCTCTCGCTGCCGCAGGAGACCAGCAACACCATCAGCATTCGCGGTGCGCGTGAGCACAATCTGAAAAACATCTCGGTGGAGATTCCGCGGGATGAGTTTGTGGTGGTGACGGGACTGAGCGGTTCAGGAAAGTCATCGCTGGCGTTTGACCTGATCTTTGCAGAAGGGCAGCGGCGCTTTCTGGACAGCATGTCTGTCTACGCACGGACGTTTGTGGAGCAGATGGAGAAGCCGGAGGTGGATCTCATCACAGGTGTGCCGCCGACGGTGGCGATCGAGCAGCGCATCTCGCGCGGCGGCGGCAAATCGACCGTCGCGACCGTGACGGAGGTTTATCACTTTTTCCGCCTGCTGTTTGCCAAGCTGGGCACGCAGTACTGCCCGACGTGCAATGTGCCGGTGAAGAAGCAGAGCGTGCAGGCCATTTTGAAAACGGTGCAGCAGCATCTACGCAGCGGTGGCGGGCATCTGCTGGCGCCGCTGATCAAGGCACGCAAAGGCTTCCACACGGACGTGGCGGAGCATGCAGGACGGCACGGCATCGAGACGCTGCTGGTCGACGGTGAGTTCCGCGACACGATGGGCTTCCAGAAACTGGAGCGTTTCAAGGAGCATACGATTGATGCGGTGATTGGCCGCGTGGCCAAGAGCGATGATGCCGAGAAGTTGCGGCCGCTGATCGAAGCGGCGCTGAAGATGGGCAAGGGCACGATCAAGCTGCGGCTGAATGACAAGACGATGCACGTGCTGAGCACGGAAATGAGCTGCCCGTCTTGCGGACTGTCATTTGAAGAACTGGACCCGCGTCTGTTCAGCTTCAACAGCCCGCATGGTTGGTGCAAGGACTGCCGTGGCTTTGGTCTCAAGGGCCATAAGACCGATCTGAGCGACCGGCAGCCAGATGTCTCGGTGCTGGAGGCGGAGCTCGAAGAGGAGCGACGTTTTGAAAGCGCGGATGATGAGGGTGAGAAGCCGCGTGAGGTGTGCCCAAGCTGTCAGGGCAGCCGCATCAATGAGATCGGTCGTGCGGTGCAACTGCAGGGCACGAAGATCCAGCAGTTCGCCGGATTGACGGCGGGAGATGCGGGCAAGCTGCTGTCGAAGTTTAAGTTTGAAGGCACGGAGGGCATCATCGCGCTCGACATCGTCAAGGAGATCGCGCAGCGCTTGAAGTTCATGCAGGAGGTGGGCCTGGGCTACCTCCAGCTGAATCGCAGCGCGGACACGCTCAGCGGTGGTGAGGCGCAGCGCATCCGCTTGTCGGCGCAGCTAGGCAGCAATCTGCGGGGCGTGCTGTATGTGCTGGATGAGCCGACCATTGGTCTGCATCCGCGCGACAACGAGAAGCTGCTCGACACGCTGATGGCGCTGCGGGACAAGGGCAACTCGCTGCTGGTGGTGGAGCACGATGATGAGACGATGAGGCGTGCAGACACGATCCTCGATCTGGGGCCGGGTGCGGGCAAATTTGGCGGGCAGATCGTGGCGCAGGGCACGATGGCGCAGATCTTGAAGAATAAGAACAGCGTCACGGGAGCGAGCTTGCGCACGCCGCTGAAGCATCCGGTGCGCGGTTCACGCAGGCCGCTGCCTGCGTTGAAAGCGAAGGAGGGCTGGCTGCGTGTGACCGGCGCGACGGCGAACAATTTGAAGAACATCGATGTGGCCATTCCTCTGGGGCGTCTGACGGTGCTGACGGGCGTGAGCGGCAGCGGCAAGAGCTCCTTCATGCATGGTGCGCTTTCGCCGGCAGTGCGTGAGAAGATCAGCAAGTCGAAGGCGAAGGTGGTGAAGGCCTGGAAGAGCATCAGCGGCTTTGAAAATTTGCAGACGGTGCATGAGGTGGATCAATCACCGATTGGCAAGACCAGTCGTTCATGCCCGGCGACGTATGTGGGGATTCTCGATGACATCCGCGCGCTGTTTGCGCAGGTGCCGCTGGCGCGCACGCGTGGCTACACGGCAAGCCGTTTCTCCTTCAACACCGAAGGCGGCCGCTGCGAGACCTGCGGTGGCAATGGCGAGATCAAGGTGGAAATGGCCTTCCTGCCGACCACCCGCGTGCATTGCGAGGCCTGCAACGGCCTGCGCTTCAATTCATCCACGCTGGAGATCGAATACAACGGCAAGCACATCGGCGATGTGCTGCGCATGAGCATCACCGAAGCGGCGGAGTTCTTTGCGCCGGTGCAGAAGATTGCCCGGCCGCTCAAGCTGCTGGCTGACACGGGCCTGGGCTATTTGCAGCTCGGGCAGCCCAGCCCCACGCTGAGCGGTGGCGAGGCACAGCGCATCAAGCTGGTGACCGAACTTCGCAGTGGCGATGGCCGCACGAACAAGGAGCGGCTCAAAGGAATCACCGTGGCTGGGAAGCGTAATTTGTATCTGATTGAGGAGCCGACGATTGGTCTGCACATGCAGGACGTGGCGCGCTTGATCGATGTGCTGCACCGACTGGTGGATGAAGGCCACACCGTGGTGGTCATTGAGCATCATCCAGATGTTTATGCGGAAGCAGATTTCCTCATCGACATCGGGCCTGAAGCTGGGCCGGAGGGTGGAAAGCTTGTCGCGGCGGGAACGCCGGAGCAGGTGAAGAAGTGCAAGGGGAGCGAGACGGCGCGGTTTTTGTGATGACTTGTGCACGGTAAGAATCATACAGCCGCGAGAGCGTTTTGGAGTGCTCCAGCCCTCTGGAGCTTTTCGCGAGCCTGAGGACGTTCGAAAGCGCCGGAGGTCCGGCGCACTCCAGGACGCTGTCGCGCTGAAAGAGCTGCACCGTGCTGAGCGACATTCAGCGCACAGTCGATGTCCTTGAGCTGCTGCTTTTCGAACAGTTTCTGTTCAGAAGAGAGCGCTTCGGGGGGGGGGGCAAAGTCAGCGTGGTCATGACACAGCTTTTGCCTTCCAATGCGTATTCGCAAGGTCGTGCTCCTTGCATTCCCAGCGCTCCCACCTTTGATTACGGTCTAACTTTGAACTGAAAGACACATCATGGGCGCACAATGGAAACAGAAATGGCGAGAAATGGCCGCAGACCAGAAGGGGAAGATCACGGGCAAGCTGGTGCGTGAAATCCAGGTGGCGGCGAAGCTGGGCGGGCCGCACCCGGAGTACAATGCCCGACTGGCGGCGGCGGTGGCGGTCGCGAAAAAGCAAAGTGTGACGCGGGAAACGATCGAACGTGCGATCGCGAAGGGCTCGGGCACCGGGCCGGATGCTGTGCAGTATGAAACGACGACGTATGAGGGCTTCACGCCGCACCGGGTGCCGGTGATCGTGGAATGCCTGACGGACAACAACAATCGTACGGCCTCGGACATCAAGGTGCTGTTCCGTGCAGGCACCATGAGCAAGGTGATGTGGATGTTTGACCATGTGGGCCTGATCGAGGCGCACCATGCGGACAAGTCTTTGGACATCGAGGAGGCTGCGCTGAATGCTGAAGCGGAGAATGTGGAGCCGATGGAGGTCGAGGATGAAGAAGCGGCAGGCCACATCGGCGCGCGGTTTTTCACGCAGACGACGACCCTGGATGCAGTGACGAAGGCGCTGAAGGCGGCGGGCTGGGTGGTAACGACCTCTGAAATGAGCTACGTGCCGAAGGAATACCCGGAGCTGACCGATGAGCAGCGCGAAGAAGTGACGAATTTCCTGCAAACATTGGATGGACATGATGATGTGCACCGGGTTTACGCTGCGCTGAAATGACGAATGAATGCCAAAGATCGAAGCATGAATGGCGACGGCTCATGAGGCGTCGATTTCGGGCTTCGTCCTGCGTCATTTTGATTTCGTCATTATTGCTGCCCGGATCACTGCTCCTGTGCGGCTGCGGGAAGAAAAAGGCCGCCACAAAGCCCAAGGCCGAAGCTCCGGTGGTGGTGATGCCCACGCTGCTGACGGAGGCTGACCGGCTGGGGCTGGCAGGCCGCGTGCCGGTGGATGTGGAGTTTTGCGTGAGCAGCGTGCAGTTGAAGAAACATGTGGAGGCGCTTAAGGCCTCGCGCTGGTGGGGGCAGATGATGGCGTTTTTGGAAGACAAGGCGCCGACTCCTGACAAGACGAACAGCGTGACGGTGGATGAGGCGTTTGTCGCCTTTGGCAAAGACAGCGTGAAGAGCCTGGTGCTGCTGCGGCAGTTGAACGATCTGTACAACGAGACGGCGTATCGCGGCATGATGAGCGGCGGGGTGCTGGCGGGTCTGGGGACGAGTTTTGATGCGAAGAAGCTGATGGAGGCCGCGCTGCGCGACCCCGATGTACTGGAAGCGCTGATCTTGCTGCTGGAGCGCTTTGAAATGCCGCCGGTGATGATCGGCGTGGCATCACCGGAGCCGGAGCAGGTGCTGAAACGGATGAGCGACATGCTGCATCTGGCGGACTGGCTGGGTGATGCGCCGCAGTCGCGCATCGTGACGGCGCAGGGGGAAAAGATCACAGTGAATGAGATCGCGATGGACCAGGTGCTGACGACGGAGCGGCGGCGTCAGTGGCTGGAGTTGCTGGCGCAGGCCGTGCCGGGGATCACACCAGAAATGAAGGACCGGATGGCGCGTGGTCTGGAAGTGCTGGCGCGCAAAAAGTGGGTGCTGGCTCTGGGCCTGGGCACTCAGCGTGCGTACGTGGCGGTGGGGAAATCGAAGGATCAGATCCGGCTGGCCAACTCGGTGGAAGAATCGCTGCTGGCGCGGCCGGAGCTGCGCACGCTGGATGCGCATGCGCTCAAGGGCCTGGGTTTGATCGCGTGCTGGGACGGCGTGTTCTTGGACGTGCTGCAATCGGACCACCCGTTTCAGCCCATCGTGCGCGGAGTGATGGCGGGCTTGCAGCGGGAGAAGATTTTTTCAGGCGTGGCACGTGCCCTGGAGCCGCAGGTGGTCGAGCTGGCAGCAGCGGAGCGCGCTTATTACCGCAACGAGCACACAAACGGCGCGGCCGTGGCATGGTGGGACGGCGGAGTGCAGATGGAAATGGCCGGCGGGAACTCGGCGGCGGAAACCGCAGAGCTGGCGAAGGCATCGCAATTCTCGGCGTTGCTGGATGAACCGGAGCTGGTGCTTGGCGTGAGCGGGCAGGGGTCGGACGCTGGAACGGGAAGAGCTTACTTTGAAGCGTGGATGCGTGCGATGCATGCGACGGCGCATGAACTGGTCAAGGCGGGTGTGGGCGGGGAGCAGTCTGCACAGATGTTCAAGCTGGCGGATCTGGCGGTGCTGCCAAGCGTCATCGCCGTGTATGACGGCACGAAAACGATCTGGCAGAAGGCGCTGAGCGGGGACGGGGCTTTCATCCTCGACATCGGCGGGAAGATGCCGCTGCTGCCGGGCCTGCCACCGGGAGGTGAAGCGGTGCCGGTCCCACGCTTTGCCAGTGTGCATGAGATCAAGAACCGTCCGTTGATCGGAGTGTCCTGGGATAACATGGAGACGGCGCTGCAGACGTTGCTGAAAAACGTGCCTTCACCGCAACCGATCGAGCTGCCGAAAGTGGTGGTGAAGCGGAGTGGTGAGCTGACGAGCTACAGCTATGAGCTGCCGTTTGATTCGAGAGAGCTGGGGCCGTGTGCGTCGCTGAATGATCGACTCTTCATGCTTGGCACATCACGTGTGCAGCAGAGTCATTTGGCCGAAGTACTCAAGCAGCCGAACGCGAGTCCTGCCAAGGGAATGCGGGTGAAGCTGAGCATCACCAAGCTGCGGGAGTTTCTGAAGGCGTTTGCGACGGTGCGGGCGCAGAGCGGAGGCGCAGGGGAATTGAAGGCGGCATTGAAATGGCTGGAGCCTTTTGAGGAGCTGGACCTGCGGCGGTGGAGCGAAGATGGAGTGAGCAAGGGACGCATGTCGTGGAAGATGCACGATGTGCTGAGCTATGACTGAGGCAAGGCTGCTGGCACGACCTGCGAAAACGGCAGCTGCGTTCGTTCCTCACTCCGCAACCGCAGTCCAAATGGGAGCATCCCAGCTAGATGCGGAAATCACTTCGAGGACGAAGTCACCGGCGCTGGCTCGGGCTGAGGACGCCAGGTGAGCATTCCTTTTTCATTCATGACATAAAGGACGGGGATGGACTTGCCCTGCGGACCATCGGGGAGGAGCCGGCCTTCGGCGTCGAAGTTGGCGATGCGGGAGTCGGCGTAGCGGATCCAGCCTTTGAGTGCGCCGGAGTCGGGATCGTAGCGATAGACATCGCGCCACTGCTTGAGTGTGGTGAGGCGCGGGCTGACGTAGGCGGGTGCGGTGGAACGATCAAGAATGTCGGGGAAGAGTACCTGGCTGAGGAGGGTGAGGTTCAGGCCACGCAGCATGTAGCGCTCGCCGAGAGAAAGCTTTTCCGGCGGGGACATGGTGTCGATCTGCCCGGAGGCCTGCTCGACGAGAACGCCCTGCATGATGAGGTGGTGAAGCTCTGCGCGGACATCGGCGACGGCGGTGGATTTGGGCGAAGCGGCTGCGAGTGCATCGAGCTCGCGCTGTGAGCCGAGGTAGAAGGGATGAAAGCTGGCGATGGCGGTGAGCACCTTGTCGATGGTGGCGCGCACGGTGAGATCGGATTTTTCCGCGACCTTTTTCTTCAAGGCGGAGCTGATGGCCTCGCCGAGTTTCGCGCGCAGCTGAGCGGCCTCGTCTTTGCGCTTGTCGGCGTTTTCGATGGCGGTGAAGGCATCGAGCAGGGGTTTGAGCACGACGTAATGCTGCTGCAGACCGCCGCGTTCGTCAGGCGTGAGAATTTGATCGAGCAACCGGCTGCGGAGGTTGGTGTCCTTCATGCTGAAGGCGAGGAGGATCTTCACCCAGCGGGGGTCGGTTTCCGTGACGGGCAGACCGAAGTCTGGATTGTGAGTTTGGTAGTGGATTTCAGAGACACGGCCCTTCTCATCGTAGAAGTGCATCTCGTTGGGCAGCATGTAGAAGCTGATGATGGCAGGGGCGCTGATGCTGGAGCCGTTGTCGGCGAAGATGCCGATGTCGATACGATGGCTGCGGATGCCGGTGGCGGTGATCACGGGCGGCTCCCAGCGGATGCGGAGGCGCATCACATCGCCGCCGGGTTCGGACTCGATGTGGACGAAGCGCGGATCCCCCTGCAGCACGACGGCGCGCATTTGCAGCGGGGCTTTGAAGAGGTTCATGGTTTTATCAAAACCGATGAGCATGCCGTGCTCGGCTTCATTGCCACGCAGGATGCGGGCGATGGATACAGGAGTGTCGGAGAGCTTCCAAGGATGAGGGTTGGCGAGCTCGAAGAAGTTCTTGCCGGGCTCGATCTTGGTTTCCTCGATGACACGCAGCAGCACGAGCGGCGGGATTTTCGCCGGCGTCATGTCATGGGCGATGCGCACCATTTTTTCCTCGTCGATCTGCGCGCCGTCGAAGACAGGCGGATGGGCTTTGCCGGTGAAGTAGTCCTCAGGTGTCTGCACCGCCGTGTTCGAGCGGCGAAAGATGGACTGCAGCGTGGGCATGAGCAGACGCTTTTCGATGAGGAGCTTCTGCGTGTCCGGCGGAAAGGCGGCGGTGGCGGAGAGCAGGGCCTTGAGGAAGGGCTGATCGGTGAAGGAGGAGCCCTGGGAGATAAGCAGGCAGGGGGTGTTCAGCGGCAGGAGATCGCCATAGCCACCGCCACCTTGTCCATTGGCACCGATGTCGTAGTCCTGGTGCTCAGGATAGATGAAGAGGTTGTTGGAGAGGTACTGCTTGGCGAGGAAAAGATTGCCCCCGGGGTCCATCGTGATGATCCGTGGCAGACAGCCCATCTGCGTGGCACCGGAGGCCATGGAGCAGTTGCCCAAGGTTGGCTGGGGGCGGACAAGCGTGGCGGCACCTTTTTCATTTTCGGCCCCTTTGAACACCTGCAGCTGCGGATACTGCGCGGTGTTCAGGGGCGAATGCTGGCCGTCGCGATTCTCGTACGTGATGGCCTGGAGCCCCGCCGCTGTGCCTTTGGCAAACCAGTCATTGAGCAGTTCGGCGACTTTGTCCGTGCGAGTGGTGACGGGCTGCGCGAGGACATCCGAAAGACCAAGCGTTAAAAACGCCAGGAGGCACAGGCAGGCCGTGGGTGGGATCAGCACACCGCATTGTCACGACAGCGCCGCTATTGGCAAAAGGAATATGCTACGCCGAAGGTTTAACCTTCGGGCGTTGCCAGCGGGAAACGCAGCTTGATCTCGGTGCCTTGGTCGGGATTGCCCCGGACAAAGAGCTGGCCGCGCATTTGATCGGCGAAGACCGCGAGGATTTTGAGGCCAAGGCCGCCGCCTTCACCGGGATGGAAGTCGGAGGGCAGGCCCACGCCATCGTCACTGATGACGAGTTCGCCGCTGCCCTGGGTGTAGGTCAGCGTGGCGGTGATCAAGCCCTTGCGGCCATGCGGATAGGCATGCTCAAAGCAGTTCGAAAGCGCCTCATTGAGCGTGAGCGCGAGCGGCATGAGCCACTCCTGCTCTATGGGGCCTTCCTGCACTTCCAGATGCACCTTGATCTGGTCCGCCTTCACCTCATAACATTCACGCAGATGCGCGACGAGATCGCGCGAAAAATCGCTGAAGGTGTCACCCTTTCCAAGAGCGACCTGATACAAGTGCTGGTGCAGTGCGGCGATGGCACGCACGCGGTTCTGGCTGGAGCGCAGGGCATTGCGGGCATCCTGATCGCTCACCCCATTGATCTGCATGTTCAGCAGGCTGGAGATGATCTGGAGATGGTTCTTAATGCGATGATGCGTCTCGGTGAGCAGGAGCTTTTCGCGCTCGAGGTCAACCACCGGCCAGCGCTGGCTGGAAGGCGACACCACTTGGAAAGCCAGCGGGATGGCGGCTTTCAGGATCGCGGCAGGCAGCGGAGGAACGGCTGAATTTTCGACTTCGGCCGTGAAGTGGGCGCTGAGTTCAACCCCGCCCTCCTCAAGCACACGCACGCTGGTTTCCACTTCCCCGCGTTTGCCATTCCCGCCGAAAAACGGACGCTGAACGATGCTCTGAGGATGGGCTGCCTGTGCGGCGAGATCTGCAAAAAAGCCGGTGGCGTCTGAAGGGCGGAAAAACTGATGCAGCGGTCGGCCAATGGCGGCGGCGGCCTCGAGACTGAACAACTGCTGGGCGTGCACCGACCAGGTGCGCACACGGCCATTCGCATCCGTGGTGAGCAGGATGACGCTGGCCGGCCGGGAAGCTGCGGCAGGTGCCTGGGAAAAGGGTGCGGCGGAAAACGCTGGCTCTGCCAGGGGGGGGGCCACGGCTTCATGGACCTCCTGCAGGTAATGGATGGTGCAATGGGTTTCCCCCTGCGCATCTGGAACGGCCGCAAGGTGCAGGATGGCGTGCGAGAAAGAACCATCGATGCGCTTGATGCGAACTCCCAGCGCCTCCGCCTGACGTCCGCTGTTTTGCAGGGAGCGCAGAGCATCACGCCGCGCGGTGGCGCTGTCAGGATCCAGCCAGGCATCCAGCGGATAGCGCCGCAGCTCGGACTTGGCCTTGCCGAGAAGTTCTTCGGCATGCTGGTTCACCTCGAAGATGACGCCGGCCTTGTCCGTCATCACGATGGCGATGGGACTGCCCTGCATGAGCGTGCGGAGCTTGGCCTCCATGCTGCGGAGCTGCTCTTCATGACGGGTGTGCTCGGTGGCGTCCTGAATGCTGACGAGCAGTCCCCCGCCGGGCAGGGCAATGGGATGAAACTCTAGTTCTTTGAGCAGGCCGTCCGCCGTGGCCAGAGACACGGTGCGCGTCAACTGACGCCGCCAGACGCTTTCACGCCAGGCGAGCACGACCTGCGCGCGATGCTCCTCGGTGGAGCATGCGTGAGCCAGCCAGCTTTCGACGGTTTGATCCGCTTCGAGCGGACGCCCCAGCAGTTTGGCCAGACCTTCGTTCTGATACACTGGCATGCCGCGTTCATCCAAAACGAAGACTCCGCAGGGAATGCCTTCAAGATAGCTGCGCAGGCGGGACTCACGCCTGCCGAAGGCCTGCTGCGCTTCGGCGAGAGTGCGCAACTCCTGCCTTGCACGCGAAAGCTCGTTTTCCAAACGCTGCTGTGCGGCATCATCCACCGGCGCTGCCGCAGGAAGGGGAGGGGGAAGCACCATGGGCGCAGGAGGAGCCATGGGCGGAATGAAGCGAGGCACGATTTCCGCAGCTGGCGGAGCAGGAAAGCCCATCACCATGACCTGGCGTGGGGAATCATCCGCCCCTTTTCGTGCCAGAGCTGAAACCAGCCAGCGGGAAGGGACGGAAGGATCCGGGGAGGAATCCTTGTGCGTGGTGATATAAACCGGAACCGGTGAGTGAGCCAGCGCCACGCGGGTGAGTGCATCCAGCGTCTGCTGACGCAGGGCGCTGTAGTCCCGGCCTTCACCGAACACTTCCCAAAAGCAGGTGGTGCCCTCCTGGATGCCTTTGTCCAAGGTCAGATGCGCAGCGGCGACGTTGGCGCGCAGGATCGCTCCGTCCAGATTGAGGATCAGCATCGGAATGGAGCAGTCCAGCGGATCGGGCGTTTTCGCCACCGGCTGGGAGCTGTCTTGATCCTCCGAGGCAGGAGGTGATTTGACAGCATCCTCCCCTGTAGGTTGTGGCGAGCTGAATTTCTCGCAGGTGACCATCAGGCCGCCGACAGCGGCGTCACGCTTCTTGCGCCAGGGCCGCACTTCCCAGCGGTAGACCAGATGCTGGCCGTCAGGTCCGCTGAGTGAATCATGCTCGCTGCGGACGATGTGCCCCTGCAGGGCACGTTCATAGACCTGTCTCCAGCCGGGGTGCAGGCCGGGAAAAATTTCATACTGGCTCTTACCCACCAGCGGCTGCACCTGCTGCAGGCCGAATTCCGTGATCCACTGGCGGTTGGCCAGCATGTAGCGCATGCCACGATCAAACATGGCCATGGCCACCGGGGCGTTTTCCACCAGGACACCCAGCACCAGCTCCATGTCCTCCGATTCGTGTTTGGGGGCTTCTGGGCCGCCCTGAACTCCAGTGCGCGGGTCCTGGACCTCGTCACGCGCCTTCTCCAGAGGCGCGGACTGCGCCTTGGGGTGAATGACGTTTCTAAGGACCGAGGATGACATGTCGCGATTAGTTGAGAAAATTTGAAATTTAGGTTCTCCCAAGTTATCAGCAAGGCGAAAGTGCGAAGATTTGCGTCTCAGTTCAGCAATAAACGCGCCGGGAGGCAAGTTTGATCCTTAAGCCTGCTGAAATCATTCCCGGTGGTAGGGTTCCCCGCGAATAATAGTATAAGCACGATAGATCTGCTCCATCAGCATCACCCAGGCAATATCATGCTGCATGGTGAGGGTGGAAAGGGACCAGGCCATTTTGGCCTTGGCACGAAACTGCGGGGAGTGACCGTCCGCCCCCCCGATCACGAGGCAGATGCGTTTGCGGCCGGAAACCTCTTCGTTTTCGATCCATTTCGCCATCTCTACGCTGCGCAATTGCCTGCCGCGTTCGTCCAGCAGAATGCAAAGATCACCGGCACAAGCGGCCTCGATCTGCTTCTCCACCCGCTCCAGCGGAGCTTCTTTAATCACCACATGCTCGAAATGGCTGTAGTGCTGTAGTCTCTTCCAATAGAGCTCCACAGCCTCTTTAACCCACGGGTGACCGGGCTTTCCAACAGTGATGATGCGCCATTGCATGAGGTCAAAAGCGCACATCTCAGCGAGATATACAAGGCAGGCATGATATTATTGTTATTTTAATAAAGATGGATTTTGTTGCGCAGCATTACCATCCTTGTTGTTGCATAATTTAAAAAGATCGTTAAAATGAGAATGCCACTTTAAAATTAACCGTCGCCACGCCTATGTCCAAAGCACCTCATTCCCCGGTTCATCTCGTCGCAACAAGTGTTGTGACGCTCATGCTGGCATCCTGTGCCGTTCCTCCCCGTGAGGCATGGCAGGCGATCCAGAGTCGTGGGCTCATCACCTACTACATGGGACACGAAAGTCGTCCGCTTGGAGCCACCAATGGATCACCGACGCTGGCAAAAAGCACGACGCCAGTGCAGACGCCCAGCCCGATCGTGGGTCCTGATCGTCCCGCGACACCACCTCCTGCGATGCTGAATGCATCCACGATGCCTGTGGCGCAGGCAGTGCCAGACCTCCCCGGCTATGTTCGCACTCCCTTCACCAATCCACCACGCCTGGTGGATGTGCGCGGAATGTCTGCTGGCTCCAAAGTGGTGTGCCCTTACACGCAGCGTCCCTTTCTGGTTCCGGGCAGCGTGACCGCCGCCCCATCCAACGTCGCGGCGAATCGTCCAAAGACACCTGCAGCGCCCGAGCGCCCACGCACCACACCTGTGGCACCTAACAGCAACGTGGCCGCCATGACCACGACAGCGCCCTCCGCCCCATCGGTGGCACCGACAACTCCCGCCGCCCCAGTGGCCGAGCTGCCTTACGGTTCCCCTATCGCCGGACGCCCTGGCTTCGTGAACAGCCCGTTTGCCGCCAAGCATCAGCTGGTGGATGTGACCGGCCTTCCCGTGGGCATGGAAGTCAAGTGCCCCTACACCGGCAAGCTCTTCCGCGTGCCGCCGCAGTAGCATTCGCTGCTACAAGCAGTCGTTCAATACCTTTGCCCCGTCTGGATCGTCTCCAGACGGGGCTTTTCATTTTCGTCTCCAAGGATCTCGGTTAATTTGCCTTCATGCCACAACATGCGATGATGAAAGCGTAATGGATTTACCTTCAGGCCTGCTGATCCTACCGGGCCGCACCTTCCTACATTTTCTAGTCTATCTCGGACAGCTCGCAGACTTGATGCGCGAGTTGACGATTGCTGTTCGTTCGGGCGTGTGGCGGCTCAAGCTGGTGGCGCAGCAGATCGTGGCCATCGGCTATGGCTCACAGGCGGTGGTGATTGTGACCGGTGCCTTCACCGGTGCGGTGTTCACCTTTCAAAGTTACGCCAAGTTCAAGGACTTCGGCTTTGAAACCACCGTGGGCGCCGTGGTTTCCGTGGCGCTCTGCCGTGAGCTGGGGCCGGTGCTGGCCGGGCTGATGGTGGCAGGCCGCGTAGGCGCTGCCATGGCGGCTGACATTGGCACCATGAAAGTCACCGAACAGGTGGACGCCCTGCGCGTGATGGGCGTGCATCCGGTCGATTTCCTCGTCCTGCCACGTTTCCTGGCGATGATGATCTCCATGCCCTTCCTGGTGGCAGAAAGCATTTCCTTCGGCCTGTTCGCCTCCTACCTGGTGACGAGCTTCGGCTATGACATGCCCTCCGCATGGTACCTCACCCACATGCTCGATCACACGAACATGGAGGATCTCAGCATCGGCATGATCAAAGGCTTCGTGTTTGGCATGCTGATCACTTTGATTTCATGCCATCAGGGATTGTCCGCTGAAAACGGCGCAGTCGGCGTCGGTCTGGGAACCACCCGTGCGGTGGTCATCTCCTCGCTCGTGCTGCTCATCGTCAATTTCTTCCTCTCCATCCTGCTCAACTACGTCTTCCCCATCGGCACTGTCTAAGTCATGGCTGAACCAACCACCGGCACGACTCCAGCCTCCGCCCCTGCCTCTGACAACGGCAGCCCGCATGCTTTCATTGAGTTGAAAAACGTCTGCAAACGCTTTGGCAGCCAGCAGGTGCTGCTGAACATCAACCTCACGCTCAAGCATGGTGAGACGCTTTGCATCATCGGCCCCAGCGGTGAGGGCAAGACGGTGACTCTGAAACACATCATCGGCCTGATCAAACCGGACAGCGGGGAGATCTACGTGGATGGCGTTCATGTGAACCGTTTGAAGGAACGTGAGATGGCCCCCATCCGGAAGAAGGTGAGCATGCTCTTCCAGGGCGCCGCCCTCTTCGACAATCTCACGGTCGAGCAAAACGTGGCCTTCCCGCTTCTGGAGCACGGTGTGCGCGACCGGGCGGAAATCGACCGCCGCGTGCGTGAAGCCCTGCAGGCCGTGGATCTGGACGAGCACCGGCATAAATTCCCGACCGCTCTTTCCGGGGGCATGCGCAAACGCACGGGCATCGCGCGTGCGATCATCGACCACAGCGAGTGCATCCTGTATGACGAGCCCAACTCCGGTCTCGATCCCATCGGCGCCGACGTCATCGACCAGATGATTTTGCGCATGCAGCGCCGCTACAAAATCACGTCCATCATCGTCACCCACGACATGCGCAGCGTCTTCAAGATCGCCGACCGTGTGGCCATGCTCTACCGTGGCCAGATCCGTTTTCTGGGAACTCCCACGGAACTGCGTGCGTCCACCGATCAAGTCGTGCAGGACTTTATCAACGGCCATTCCGACATCACCGGTTGAACCCGCCCTTTTTCACCCTCATTCTTCCCATCTCATGATCGACAGCGATAAAAAAACCGAAATGCTCGTCGGACTCTTTCTGTTCGTCGGACTGCTTCTGCTCGGTGGCCTCATTCTGATGTTCGGACGCGTGCGCGAAGTGTTCAAGGACACCTACCATCTGCAGGTGTCCTTTCCAAACGCCTCCGGCATCAAGGAAGGATCGCCCGTGTTCCTCGGTGGCTCGCGCGTGGGCAAGGTGGACAAAAAACCGCAGCTCAACGAAACCTTCACCGGAGTGATTCTTGATCTGGAACTCTTCAGAGACGTCATGATCCCCGCTGATGCGACCTTTGGCATCGGTTCAGCCGGTCTGATGGGAGATGCGCTGGTGGAAATCAAACCCACCGGCAAACAAACGGATGTGTTTCTGCCGCATGATTATGACAAGATCATCGAAGGTGAAAAAGGCGGCGGCCTGAACGACCTGCAGAGCCAGGCGGAGAAGGTCGGCAAAAAAGTCGATGTGGTGCTGGATGACGTGCGCGTCGCTCTCAAAGATGTCCAGTCGGCCATGGGCAAGGTGAACAAAGAGGCTCTCTCCGATGCCACGATTCTCAATTTCAAGGAGGGCATGGAGCACCTCAACAACACACTCAAGCGTGTGGATGACAAGGTGCTGGGCGAGGAAAACGCACAGACCCTGAAGACCGCGCTCGCGGAGCTCAAGGACGCCGCCACCAGTTTCAAAGGCGCGGCCAAAAACATGGAGGAGTCGAGCAAAAAACTCGGCCCCATGTTTGACAAACTCGACCCCGCCATCGCCAAGGCTGACAAGCTGATGGCGACTGCCGATGAATCCCTGCAGTCGATCAAAAAGGCCGCCGACACATTTGCGGTGGTCGGTGCCAACATTTCCTCCGGTAAAGGTCTGCTGGGAGCGCTGATGCATGACCAGCGTTTGATGACCGACTTCCGTGACTTGATTTACAACTTCAAGGTCAACGGTCCGCTTTGGTACAAGGACACGGCGGAAAGACTCCGTGCCGAGGAGGCGAAAAAGCATCTCGAAGAATCTCCGCCGAAACGCGGCATTTTCCGCTGAGCCTGTGAGGGTGCCGGCTCATGCCAGCACGGCATGCAGCATGCCTTCGTCCTCGCGGCATTCGGCCAGGATCAGCGCGCGCAGGCGGCGCTTCGCACGGTGAAGAGCAGTGCGCAGTGCGCCACTCTGCGGACGTGCGACACGGCAGCCTTTGACGATGTTTTCCTCAAGGCGGTCCCAGATTTCGCCACGACCCTGAGCGTGAAGTTCGAGGTTAAATGAATGCAGTGCGCGCTCGATCACGCCCCTGGCCCACTCACGGTCCATTTCTCCATCGGGAGACGGACGCGAATCGACCAAGTCGATGTTGCCGCCGTTTTCATCGCTCAACGAGAAGCAGACCACGCCACCTCCACGGCGCTGCCGTGTGCGGTGCTGCCAGCGCTTGATCAGGTGCGTGCGCAGGCGGGCAAAGAGGAAGGCCGCCTGCTCGCCATGATCCACGATGGCCGCGGCACGCTCGTGCTGGCCCTGGGCCACGAGTTTGGCAAACAGCTCCTGCACGGCGTCTTCGGCATCGTGAACCTCGCATCCGCGTGCCCGTGCAAAGGCGCAGAGCACGGGCCAGTGACGGCTGTAGAGCATTGAGGCTGCATTGAGGGCGGATGAATCCGTGGTGTGGCTGCTGGCGTGGTCTTCTCCAAGGTGCATGGCGGTGTGGGGTGGTTACCCATGCATTGGAGCAACGGCGCATGACACAGGGCTGCGGGCGGACATTAATAGGCGTTTATCTTCGTGCGCATCCTCGCTCCCCGCATGAGAGTCTGCGTGTTCACCTCCTTGCATGAGCGCCCCGGCCAACACCCGCAGCTTCCGCATCCGCCTGGCCCTGCAGACGATGATCGTCGCAGGGACGCTGGTGGCGGGCTTTGGTGCCGCCGCCTGGTGGTATGCCAGCCAGACGCTGGAACGCAGTGTGGATGACCGCATCATCGCTCCCGCTCAGCGGGTGTGGAACCGCATCGACCCCTACACGACGGATGATCAGTTCAAACTGATCTCCGACCTCGTCTTTGGCACTTCAGCAGAGCACAATGCCACCCACGCAGTGCTGGTGGTGCAGGAGCATGCGCAGGGCAAGACCCTCTTCGCCACGCCCAACGCCCCCAAAGATCAGAATGTGTACTTCCGCAGCTGTTTCCCGACGCAGGAGGAAATCGGGCGGGCGCCGCCAGTCGGGCCCCCTGGCGGAGGCCCCGGTC
>NZ_JBAQCR010000344.1:0-14223 GCF_049294395.1 Prosthecobacter sp. | reverse complement strand
CCTGTGAACACCGGCAGGCCACGCGCGAGTGGACGCTCTCCCATCCCGCCAACCAGCAGTGGCTGTGCAAGCTGCCGCGTCAGCGCGCGGAGCAGTGGAATGATGGATTCTTCATCGAGCACGATGTGCGTGACATCGGTGCCGTGCGCATCGGACCGGAAGATGATCTGCAGGCCATCCTGCGCATGGGCACCGACTTCGGCACCTGCCTCAGCGCAGGCAGCTTCAACAGCTTCTCCACCGTCGCAAACGCGCTCGATGCCAACAAACGTGTGCTTTACGCACGCGATACGCAGGGGCGTGTCTGGGCGCGGCAGCTCGTCGCCATTTCCGACAGCGGTCACCTCGTCTGCTTCCCCGTTTATGCACGCCGCTCACACGCCGCCCTGCGCCATCTCTTTGCCGCCTATGATCACACCTTCGCCCAAGCACTGCGCCTGCCGCTTTGGAAATCCCGGGAGGACACCGCACCCATCGCCAAAATCGTCTGCAAAGAGTGGTACGACGATGGGATCTGGCGGCCTTGATTCCATGAGTCGTCGCCAGAACATCCGCACCTTTTGAGGGCCACATTGAACCGCAACGTGGCCCTCAAGCTCATCAACGGCGAAATTCCAACCTCCTTCGGGAAGGTTGATGTGCTGCCCCATGATCTCCGACAACGTGAATGACGCAAAAACTGATCGCGCAGCGTGCGTCCGCCATCGTATAGACCGCGTCATTCACCGAAGCCCTGCCTGGCATGCAGAGTGCTTTGAACTGGCCCCCTTCAGCATCACTTCCCAAATCGCATCAGCACCCCATGTACGTCGGCAAAGACTTCCGTTTGATCCTGCTCTGGCATTTCGCACGTCGAAATTTCATCGAGTCCCTGTTCATCAGCACTTTGGCGGTTGTCCTCTATCGTTTCGCGGGAATGAGCTGGATCGCCATTCCCTTTCTGCCAATCGGCACCATCGGCACCGCAGTGGCGTTCTTTGTCGGTTTCAAGAACAACCAGGCCTTTGACCGCCTGTGGGAGGCACGCCGTCTGTGGGGTGGCATCACCAATGCCTCCCGCAGCTTCGTCGCCCACCTGAAGGCCAGTCTTCCCGCCGCCTCTGAGGAAGTACGCGAGGCCGCCTACCGCCACCTCGCCTTCATCAACATCCTCCGTCTGCAGCTGCGCCGCACCATCCCCTGGGCCACCAGCAAGCAGAACCTCCACAAGACCTTCGCCGGCGAGCGCCGCGAGCTTGAGGAGTTTGAGAAAGGTCTCGAGCGCATCCTCGGGGAGCACGACAAGATGGTTTACTTCGACCACCTCAAGAGCCTCAACAATCCCGCCTGCATGCTCCTCAAGGTGCATGCCGAGCACCTTGCCAGGCTGAAGCGCGAGGGCGCGCTCGATGCCTTCGAGCACATCGAACTCATGCGCCTCGTCACTGAGTTCCACAATCTTCAGGGTGGATGCGAGCGCATCAAGACGACCCCGCTCTTCCGCCAGTACAGCATCTCCAGCCATATCTTTGTGCACATCTTCATCCTGCTGCTCCCCTTTGGCCTGCTGAAGGATCTCAGTGCCGTTGTGGGCGGGCCCGGTGTCTGGCTCACCATTCCCTTTTCGGTGCTCATCTCCTGGGTCTTCTACACCATGGAGCAGACCGGGGAGTTCAGCGAAAACCCATTCGACAACGCCATCAACGACACCCCCATCTCCACCATCTGCCGCAACATCGAGATCGATGTCCGCGAGATCCTTGGCGAAGAAAAGCTGCCCCCGAAGCTGCAGCCCGAAAACAACGTACTGCTCTGACGGGTGGAGCGGTCACGCTGGAGATGCCCCCCCGCTGCTGCCAGAGGCAAATCTTCCTTGGTTGATCATGACAGCGAACTCAGGCATGGAGACGCTGATGAGCAGCGATGAAACACCTCCTTCCATGCCCACCTTTGGCCAGGCCCTGCGCTACTGGTTCAAACTCGGCTGCATCAGCTTCGGCGGCCCTGCCGGGCAGATCGCCATCATGCACAAGGAGCTCGTGGACAAGCGCCGCTGGATCAGTGATGCCCACTTCCTGCACGCGCTGAATTTCTGCATGCTGCTGCCCGGACCCGAGGCGCAGCAACTGGCCACTTATCTCGGGTGGCGCTTGCATGGCGCGAAGGGCGGCATCGCAGCAGGGGCCTTGTTTGTGCTGCCCTCGGTCTTCATCCTGTTCGGCTTGAGCTGGCTCTACATGGCAGGCGGGCATCTCCCATGGCTCGCGGCCATCTTCCACGGCCTTCTCGCTGCCGTCATCGCCGTGGTGGCAGAGGCGGTGCTGCGCATTGGCAAAAAGGCGCTCAAAAGCCCCACGCTATGGTTCGTGGCCGCGCTGAGTTTTGTCGCCATCTACGTCTTCCAAATCTCGTTCGTCCTTATCGTGCTCGGTGCTGCCGTGTTAGGCTACGTTGGCAACCGCTTGCTGCCAAAACAGTTCCCCGCTGGCAAAGGACACGGTGCCGCCAAAGACAGCACCTCATCCATTGAGCTACCGCCTGCGCCCAAGGTAACGTGGACGCGCAGCTTCACCATCACGTCCCTTTGCCTCACGCTCTGGTGGCTGCCGGTCTTTGTAATCGCAGGGTGGCTTGGCTGGAGCAGCACGCAGGCACAGCAGGGCTTGTTTTTCAGCAAGGCCGCGCTCGTCACTTTTGGCGGTGCGTATGCGGTGCTGCCTTATGTCGCGCAACAGACGGTGGAAATCCACGGCTGGCTGTCGCATCCACAGATGATGAGCGGCCTCGCCCTGGCCGAGACCACACCCGGTCCGCTCATCATGGTGCTGCAGTTCGTCGGCTTCGTCGGCGGCTGGCAGCATCCGGGTGATCTGACGCCGTTTGCCGGAGCGACGGTCGGCGCGCTCATCACCACCTGGGTCACCTTCATTCCCTGCTTCCTGTTCATCTTCCTCGGTGCTCCTCACATCGAAAAACTCGGCGAGCAGCCGCGCCTCAGCGCCGCACTGACGACCATCACAGCCGCTGTCGTCGGTGTCATTCTCAATCTCGGCGTGAAGTTCACCACTCACGCCCTATGGCCTGCCAGCGGAGGCTTTGATGCATTTATCACCGTGCTCGCCATTGCCGCTTTCATCGCCATGCAGCGCTTCAAGGTCGGACTCATGCCCGTCATCGGCGCCTGCGCACTCCTGGGTCTCGTCAAACAACTCGCTTTAGCCTGAGCGCATTCGTCAGTCGATCAAACCACTGCACCAAACAGCGCACCCACGCCCGCCGTCAGCCCCATCGCCAAAGCTCCCCAGAACGTGACACGCCAGGCGGACTTCAGCACGGGCGAACCACCCGCGCGAGCCGCAAGAGCACCCAGCAAGGCCAGAAACAGCAGCGAGCTGAGCGACACCGTCCACAAAAGAACGGATGCAGGCACCACCACGACCAGGAGCAGCGGCAGCGCGGCACCCACTGCAAAAGAAGCCGCCGAGGCAAACGCCGCCTGCACCGGCCGTGCGATCAGCGTATCAGAAATACCCAGTTCATCGCGGGCATGCGCGCCCAGCGCATCCTTCTTCATCAACTGGACTGCCACCTGTTTGGCCAGCTCTGGTTCAAGCCCACGGCTCACATAGATCGCCGCCAGTTCGGCGTGTTCATTCTCGCCATCTTCGGCCAGTTCCTGACGCTCTCGTGCGATGTCTGCCTGTTCCGTATCCGACTGGGAGCTGACAGACACATACTCACCCGCTGCCATCGACATCGCCCCGGCGACCAATCCTGCGATGCCCGCGACCAGCACATTGCTCTGGCTCGACTCCGCCGCAGCCACCCCCACAATCAAACTCGCCGTGGAAACAATGCCATCATTGGCTCCGAGAACTGCGGCACGCAGCCAGCCGATGCGATGCGCACGATGATTTTCAGAATGACTCATGCCCTGAGCATCCTGCGTTAACACCGTAGCTGCAAGACGGATCGTGCGGATTGTTCCTGACAAAACCAGCCTATGGGATTGCCACCGAGTGCAATAACCGGCTAGTCTGGTGAGTGTTGTTGCTTGATAGAACCTGACCTCCCGGCCAGTTACCAGCCCCCCTTTCAGCCATTCGTCATTTCTCCCGCATGTCCCTTCCCCGCTTCGCCCTCCGCCATCCATGGACTGTCATCGTCATCGTCGTGGCGATCCTGCTCGGCGCGTGGCAGGCCAAGGAAAAGATGGCGCGCGATGTCTTTCCCACACTGGGCATTCCGACCATCTACGTCGCGCAGCCCTACGGCGGCATGGACCCGCTGCAGATGGAAGGCTACCTGACCTACTACTACGAGTACCACTTCCTCTACATCGCCGGCATCGAGCACGTGGAGTCCAAGAACATCCAGGGCGCTTCGATCATGAAGCTGCAGTTTCATCCCGGCACCGACATGTCCGCCGCGCTCTCTGAAACGATCGCGTATGTGAACCGCGCGCGTTCCTTCATGCCGCTCGGCACTCCGGGGGCTTTCGTCACGCGCTTTGATGCAGGCAGCGTCCCAGTGGGCAATCTCGTCTTCTCCACGGAGAATCCCAATCGCACCGTGGGCCAGATGCAGGATGCTGCGCTCAACATGGTGCGACCGCTTTTTGCCACGCTGCCCGGTGTTTCTGCACCACCACCGTTTGGCGGTAGTGCGCGTACCATTTTGATCAATGTGAAGCCGGACCGTCTCCGCGCCTACGGCCTTTCGACCGATGACATCGTGGCGGCGATGACTGCGGCCAACACCATCAGCCCCAGCGGCAATCTCGCGCTTCCCAACAGCTTCCCCATCGTTCCCACGAACGCGATCGTCAAAAACATCCAGGATCTCGCCGCCGTGCCGGTCAAAGTCACCGAGCAGGGAGCCGTCTATGTTCGTGACATCGGCGAAATCAGCGACGGCAGCGACATGATGTACAGCATCGCGATGGTGAACGGCAAGCGGACCGTGTACATGCCCGTCACCAAACGCAGCGATGCCTCCACGCTCAGCGTCGTTGAGCTGGTGAAACAAAACCTGCCCAAGTTCAAAGCCGCCTGCCCCGAGGACATCAACGTCACCTTTGAGTTTGATCAAAGTCCCTGGATCATCCGCGCCATTCGTGATCTCGTCAAAGAAGGCATCCTCGGTGCCGCGCTCACCGGCCTCATGGTGCTCATTTTCCTGCGGGATCTGCGCAGCGCCTTCATCGTCGTCCTGAACATTCCCCTCGCCATCGCGGCCGCGGTGCTCGCGCTGTGGATCGGCGGTTACACGATCAATCTCATGACTCTGGGCGGCCTCGCGCTCGCCGTCGGTATTTTGGTGGATGAAGCCACCGTGGAAATCGAAAACATCCATCGCCACATGAAACAGGGCGGAGGGCGTTCGCTTGCCCGCCTTGTTTTGGACGCGTCTGAAGAAACCATCGGTCCGCGCTCGCTTTCCATGCTCTGCGTTCTCGCCGTCTTCGTGCCGAGCTTCTTCATGACGGGTGCCGCCAAAGCACTCTTCCTGCCGCTGTCCCTCGCCGTGGGCTTCAGCATGATCGCCTCGTATCTGCTCTCCAGCACCCTCGTGCCGATCCTGAACATCTGGTGGCATTCCGCACCGCGTGCGGAGACGAAAACCAAACCCGCAGGCGAATCCGCACTGCGCTGGATTTTTCTCCCCTCGCTCACCACTCGGCACATCCTCGTTCCCGCCTACCTCGGCGGCGTCATTTTCGCCATCAGCATCCTGCTGCCCTTCATCGGCACCGAGATCTTCCCGCAGATCGACGCCGGGCAGCTCCAGCTCCGCCTGCGTGCGCCCACCGCCACGCGGCTTGAAACCACGGAGCAGATCGCCCTGCGCACGCTGGCCATCATTGGCGAAGAAACCGGTCCTGAAAAAGTCTCCATCAGCATGGGCCTCGTCGGCGTGCACGCGCCGAACTATCCCGTCAATCTCATCCATCAGTGGAACAGCGGCCCCGAGGAGGCCATCCTGCAAATCCAGCTCAAAGACGGCAGCGGCGTGGCCATCTCTCCGCTGCGCGAGAAACTCCGCGCACGCCTCGCCGCCGAGTTCCCACAGGTGCAGTTCTCCTTTGAGCCTGCTGACATCGTTTCACGCGTCATGGCCCTCGGTTCACCCACGCCCATCGAAGTGGCTGTCAGCGGCAAGGATTTCGCCGCCAGCCGTGCGCATGCGGATGTGCTCAAAACCAAACTCGCTGAACTCAAGGACCTCCGCGATGTGCAATTCAGCCAGACCCTCGACTATCCCAGCGTCGATGTGCAGATCGACCGCGAACGCGCCGGCCTGCTCGGCGTGAAGATGAGCGATGCCACCCGCAGCCTCGTGGCCGCGACCGCCAGCAGCCGTTTCACCGTGCCGAACTTCTGGGCCGACACCAAGACCGGCGTCAGCTATTCGTTGCAGGTCCAGGTGCCGCAGACGCTGATGAAAGGTCTCGAAGACCTGCGCAACCTGCCCGTCACCGCGCAGAACAGACCACCGGTTCCGCTGCGCAACATCGCCAAGATCAGTGAAGGCAGCGTCATCGGCCAGTACGACCGCTACAACATGGCCCGCACCGTTTCCATCACCGCAAATCTTCATGACCAGCCGCTCGGCGTCATTGCCAAGCAGGTCGAAAAAGTCATCGCATCCAATCCTGCGCCCGCCGGTGTCAGCGTCACGTTGCGTGGTCAGGTGCCGCCGCTCAAGGAACTCCAAAGCGGCCTGCAGACCGGTCTGCTCATTGCCATCGTGACGATCTTCCTGCTCCTCGTTGCCAATTTCCAAAGCGTGCGCCTCGCCTTCATGGTGCTCACCACCATCCCTGCCGCGCTGCTCGGTGTGGTGCTGGCTCTCATGCTCACCGGCACCACCTTGAACCTGCAAAGCTTCATGGGCGCCATCATGTCGGTCGGTGTCGCTGTAGCCAATGCCATCCTGCTCGTCACCTTCGCCCATCGCGCCCAGCTCACAGGTCTGAGCAAACGCGACGCCGCGCTGGAAAGCGCCACCACGCGCCTGCGCCCTATCCTCATGACCACCCTCGCCATGATCGCCGGCATGATCCCCATGGCTCTCGCCCGCTCACAGACCAGCCCGCTCGCCATCGCCACCATCGGCGGCCTCGCGCTCGCCACCGTGGCGACGCTGCTCGTGCTGCCTGCCGTGTATGCACTGCTCGCCAGCAAGGTGGCGAAGACCGCATCGATGGAACCCATTGAGAGTTAAGTCCACGAACTTCCGCGACTTCCCAAGCCTCCGGCCAATTTAAAATTTTCAGTTCCCAGTTTTCAGTTTTCAATCCTCCGCCACTCCCATGCGCCTGCTGATCTTCCTCCTCCTCACCACCCTCTCTTCTGCGCTGGACCTCCCCGCCACCAAGCCCACCACCGGCACCATCCACCGCTGGGTCGCCTTGCCTGCCACGCTCGCGCCATTTCAGCAGGCGGTGCTTTACGCGAAAGTCACTGGCTACATCGCCACCATCAGCGTTGATAAAGGCGATGCCGTCAAAGCCGGTCAGGTGATCGCCAAACTCGAAGTGCCCGAACTCCAGGCGGACCTCGCCAAGAGCAAAGCCGAAGTCGCCGCCGCCAGTCTTGAATCCAAGCGCATGCATGAAGCCCGCGCCAAATCGCCGGACATCGTGCTGCCGCAGTCGGTTGAGGATGCAGAAGCCAAGCTGGCCATCGCCAAAGCTGGCATGGACCGCGTCACCACCATGCTCGCCTTTGCGGAGATCAAAGCTCCGTTCGATGGCATCATCACTGCACGCCATGTGGATGTCGGAGCACTGGTCAACGCCCACACCAGCAAGGTCGTCGAGATCGTCGATGCCAGCACGCTGCGCCTCCAGATCCCCGTCACCGAAATGGAAGCCGGGCTCGTCGCCGTCGGCAAACCCGTGAAAGCCCAGATCGATGCCAGCGGCCCCTCACCCGTCGAAGCCAGCATTTCACGCATCGCTTATGCGCTCGATCCTGCCACCCGCACCATGCTCGCTGAAGCTGACCTCAAAAACGCCGAGCTCAAGCTCCGCCCCGGCATGTATGCGATGGCGAAGATCGCCGTCGAAAAACACGACAAGGCCACGCTCATCCCCGTCGCCGGACTCGTGATGGAAAAGACCAATGCCTTTGTCTTCAAGCATGTGGATGGCAAGGCAATGAAGACTGCGGTTAAGCCCGGCTTCAATGACGGAACCAATGTCGAGATTCCTGATCTTAAAGCAGACGACGTGATCCTGCTGCCCGGCACCACGTTGCTCACCGACAAACAACCAGTGACTCTCGCGAAGCCATGAAACTCTTCCTTTCTTTTCTTTTCGTCGCGACACTCGTCCATGCCGATCCCGCCTTCGTCGATCTCCGCACCGTCATGCGCCTTGCAGGTGCGAACAACGACGAGATTCAGCTCGCGCGCGCCAAGCATGATGAAGCGGTGGCGGAGTCGAAGCAGGCGTGGCAGCGCTTTTGGCCCACCTTGAGTCTCGGCGCTGGGTATCGCGGCCATGAAGGACGTTTGCAGGACATTGCAGGCAATGTGTTCAATGCGAACAAACAGCAGTACAATGTCGGCACCGGTGCCATGATCGACTGGTCTCCCGGTGACATTTATTATTCCGCACTCGCCGCCAAGCAGCGCGCGCTTGCCGCCGAGCACCTCGCGGAAAAGGCACGCATCGACATCGTGACGCAATCCGTGGAGCGCTACTACGACCTGCTCGCCGCCGAGGCCATGCTCACCATCATTGAAGACGACCTGCAACTCACCGAAGACTATGGCAAGCAGCTTGATGGTGCTGTCACCGCAGGCACCGCCTTCCGCGCCGACCTGCTGCGCGTCAAATCGCAGATCAGCCGGGCGAAGCTGGCGATTCGCCAAGGTGAGGAGCAGCGCGATCTTGCCGTCGCTCGTCTTGCTGAAATCCTCCGTCTCACTCCGGACGCCGTGCTACGTCCCGCGAAGTCGGATCTCGTTCCGGTGAGGATGATGTCTGGCAAAGGCGTCGCCACCATGATCTCGCTCGCGCAGCAGCACCGGCCCGAGATTCATGCCGCGCAGGCCATTCACAGTTCCATGGATGCTGAAAAAGATCGCGCCCGTGTCGCCCCCTTGATCCCGAGTGTGCAGGCTGGCTACACTACAGGCGGACTGGGCGGCGGGCCCAACGTGGGCAACCAGTGGGGCAACTTTGGCAGCCAGCAAGACTACTACCTCGGTCTTGGTTGGAAGATCGGCCCCGGCGGTTTGTTTGACCGTCAGCGTCAAAAGCTGGCGGATGCCCGTGAAGAAAGCGCCTCCCTGCAAACCAGTCAGGTCAAAGCCGCCGTCGGTCGCGAAGTCGTCGAAGCCGCCACCCGTGCACAGTCCGCGAATGATCAGATCAAGATCAACGACGAAGCCGTGGCTGCCGCCGAAGAGATGACCAAGCTGGCCAAGGAACGCCAGGCCAGCCAGGTGGGCGTGGTGCTGGAATACCTGCTGGCACGCGAAGAACTGACCCGTGCGCGCCAGAGCCGCGTCATGGCCGTGACCGATTTCAACAAAGCGCAGCATGCGCTGAAGCGGGCGGTGGGAAAATAGGCCTTGGCCCATTTCCTGATGAGTTGGGGTTCCGGTTGCATCACTGCCTGGCTGCCTCACACTCGTCCCAATGACTCCGCCCTCCATTCCCCATACCGCACTTTTTATTTACAGCGAGTGCTTCGCTGAAAGCGAGGAGGGTCGCCGCTTTCATGTGTTTGCCAGGCTGGAAGACAGTGATCAGCGGGTGATATTTTACACCCATGACATGCCGGATCTGCCGATCACCGTCTGGCATCAGCTTGAACTGCCGGAGCCCCTCGCCACTCAAATTGAAGCTACTTTCAATGCACTGAAAATTCCGCTGAATCCCGGCGTGCGCGCCTGTGACAATCGGCATTACCATCGCGGCCTAGAGCTGCAGGTGCAGGGTGCCTCCTTTTGTCTGGGCTGGGATGCAGCCGAAAGCGAACTGACCGATGCACTGTCTCCCTTGCTCAGCCTCCTCCAGCCGCTGGTGGATGAAATGAAAGCCGGACTTGAGGCTAAATACCCTGCCTCAATCCCGTAGCACTTCGTTCGGCAGTTCGTTCACATCGTTTCCCAAACGAGGGAAATGCGCCGCAAGCGCACGGCCGATGTCTTCAATCAGACGCACGAGCGAACTGGTGTAATCGCCCGCCTTAAAGCCTTCGGACAACTGATGCGCGAGCTGGTTCCAGAACGCCTCTTTGCAGAAGTGATGAATGCCCTCATCCGCCACGATCGCAAACTTGCGCGCCTTGGGGCCCACGAAGATGAGAACGGCGTTTCGTTGCTTTGTGTTTTGCATGTTCAGACGCGCGAAGGTTTTCCATGCCTCCGCAATCGGGTCTTCAACGAACTTGTCCGTCACAAAAACACGCAGTTCTCCGCTGGTTTGCGCTTCAGCAGATTGGATCGCCTGGATCACCTGCTGATCTGCAATCGTGGCGATGAATTGGTTCGCGTTCATGGTTACCATCCTCCGCTGGCACCGCCTCCCCCGGTGCTGCCACCACCCCCGGAAAATGAGGAACCGCCGCTACTTCCTCCGCCACCGCTACTCCATCCTCCACCACCACTGCTCCAGCTGCCACTGCTGCTCCAGTTCCAATTGTACCAGGGTTGACCACTCTGCACGCGGCGACGCCCCTTCGCGTCATAAAGATGGCCACCTCGAATTCGAAAATAAAGATTAAGGCCGATGGTGAACAGAATGAACGTAAAGAAAAGGACCAGCACCCACACCTGCGGATCGCCATGGGACTCGGCCAAGGTTTTGCCAGTGCCTTGGTACTCGCCCTTCGTCGCCTCGATCATTGCGGCCACCGCGAAGCTGGCACCGCCGGTGTAATCTTGTTTCCGAAAAAACGGCTTCATGCCCTCGATAATGCGAAAACACTCCGCATCCGTCAGGCTGGCTTCCAGGCCGTAGCCGGTCTGAATGCGCATCTTGTGATCTTCAATGAAGACAAACAGCACCGCGCCATTGTCACGATCCGCACGGCCCACTCCCCATTTCTCAAAAGCACGTGTGCAGTAGTCCTCCAGGCTCGAATCAGTGAGCATGCGGGAATAGATGGCCACGAGCAGCTGATTTGAGCTTTCACGCTCATATTGGGCCAGACGCTCGTTCAACTGATCGGCCACGCCATGGTCCACGACGCCCGTGGAATCATTGAAGAATCGCGCGGGCTTTTCCGGCAACTGTTCAGCGGCCACCACAGCGGTGACGGCAAGCACCAGCATGGCGGACGCCAGCCGCAGCGGGCCGAGCCAGGATGTGGCCAGTCTATTCACGGCTGTTTGGGGGCAGCGCTGCCACCGAATTTAAAGTCCACTTTGGGCGGCTCCTCAGAACCTGGTTTCGCCTGGAAGTAGGGCCGCTCCTTGAAGCCGAGCGCCGCTGCGTAAAACACAGCAGGGATGCTCTTGATCTTGGTGTTGTAACTCTGCACCACTTCGTTGAAGCGCCCGCGCTCCACCGCGATGCGGTTTTCCGTGCCTTCCAGCTGCGATTGCAGGGCTAGGAAGCCCGCATTCGCCTTGAGGTCGGGATAACGCTCCGCTACCACGAGCAACCGGCTCAGTGCTCCACCCAGCGCGCCCTGTGCCTTTTCAAAGGCTTCAAACTGCGCAGGATCGGAAGGTGCGTTGTTGACCTGCACCTTGCCGATGGATGCGCGCGCCTCGGTGATTTCCGTGAGCGTGCTTTTCTCGAAATCCGCCGCGCCTTCCACGGTCTTCACCAGATTCGGAATCAGGTCGGCGCGCCGTTGATACACGTTCTGCACCTGGGCCCACTGCCCTTCGACAGCCTGATTGCCCGAAACAAGACCGTTGTAGCCGGCCATGACGGTCAGGACGATTACAGCAAGAACACCAAGGACAACCAAGAGCGATTTCATGAGGCCGATGATAGGAGCCACATCAACAAACGCGATGAATAAATTGCCGCCATTTTGTAAAGCCACCGAACAGCCGTGCTCCCGGCAAAATCTTTGATGACGATTGGACTCCTTCTGCCACAATCGGACAAAACTCATCCACCCCATGCACCCGACTCCTGATCACATCCTGCACACCGGTCTCGCCTTCTGGAGCTCCAAGACACTGCTCAGCGCAGTGGAGATGGAAATCTTCACGGAACTGGCAAAGCACCCGGGGGATCTCGCCACGCTGCAAGGACGGCTCGGACTGCATCCGCGTGGAGCGCGTGATTTTCTGGATGCACTGGTGGCGCTCGGTTTCCTCCAGCGGGACGGCGATGGCATCTACCGCAACACACCGGATACCGAGTTGTTTTTGGACAAGTCCAAGCCCTCCTACATCGGCGGCATCTTGGAAATGGCCAACCATCGTCTCTACCCATTCTGGGGCAGCCTGACGACAGCGGTCCGCACTGGTGAGGCTCAAAACGAATCCAAAGGCGGGCATGATCCCTTCACCGCGCTCTATGCCGATCCTGCCAAGCTGCGCGAATTTCTGCGTGCCATGTCAGGTGTGAGCCGCGGAGCCAACATGGCCATCGCGCAGAAGTTTCCATGGGGTGACTATCGCAGCTGTGCAGACATCGGCACCGCACAGGGAGATCTGGTGACGCAGATCACTCTGGCGCAGCCGTATCTCCAAGGCATTGGTTTTGATCTGCCTGAAGTAGGCCCCATCTTCGAAGAGTACATCGCCTCAAACGAACTGGATGCCCGCGTGCGCTTTGCAGGCGGCAGCTTCTTCACCGATGAACTGCCCAAGGCGGACGTGCTGCTCTTTGGCCACATCCTGCATGACTGGGATCTGGCAACGAAACGGATGCTGCTGCAAAAGGCCTACGCCGCGCTGCCCACCGGTGGTGCCGTGGTGGTGTATGACTCGATCATCGACGATGCACGCAAGGAGAATGCCTTCGGCCTGCTCATGAGTCTGAACATGTTGATCGAGACCCCGGGCGGGTTTGACTACACCGGCGCAGACTGCATCGGCTGGATGCAGGAAGCTGGCTTTACAAACTGCCGCGTGGAGCACCTGGTGGGCCCGGACTCGATGGTGATCGGCATCAAGTAAGCATCAGCGCTCAAGCAGCCCCTTCTGGCGCGGAATGACCACTCGTGGCTGCAGAAAGCCCGCTGGGTTGTCCGGCCAGTACGCGCCGTCCTCGATCCATTCATACAGGATGTCCACTTCCGACCCGGCGAGCATGGGGCCGCCATGGTACAAGCCTGGGTGATTGCCGCCCTCTGCCACAGCCGTAAGCAGCCTGCTGGCATTGGGATCTCCTGGGACGACGAACGCACGCCCATGTCTCCGCGGGGCATACAGACCGCTGCGCTGGACCAGTGTCAGCCCGGCTGGAGGATGGCTGCCGCGATGACAGGCCAGGCAGTGGGTTTCGAGCACCGGTTTGACGTACTGCATGAAATACCCATAACCGGCCACCGCTTCAAAAGGATGCTCAGGATCAGTCTTGTGCGCACACGCGGCCAACCAAACCAGACCCAGGCAAAGACCCAAAAGAATAACAAGGCGTTTCATCGCGCACTGCTAGCCTCTTGCACGCCATCTGTGACGTCGAATCTGCCTCAGCAAGGCTGTTCCCGCAGCCAGGAGCTTAATAGACCGGGCCTTTGACCGCCCAGCGCTTGAGCACAAAGCCGGGGCCCTTGGCGCGCCATTTGGCCACGTGCGGGGTGGTGTAATGCAGATCAAAGGCGGCCTGATCCACGTAGCTCTCGCTCAGCGCGAAGAGATTGGACTGCTCATTGTCCCGGCTGACTTCAAAGCGAAGGCAGCCCGGCTCCAAACGCGAAGCGGCGGCGTTTTCAAGGATGACAGCAAGGAACTCATCGATCTTCAGCGGATCGATCTCGAGGATGACAATAACGTTGACCATGACGGCAAGAGAGAGGCGATTTTTGCTGAACATGCAACCTGCGTTCTACGTATCATGGCCTTAACATCTCCCCAGCCATGAAACTTCGACTCGTCCTCCCCGCGCTGTTCGCCCTCAGTCTTCACGCTCAAGACACCAAGCCAGCACAGGCACCCGCCCCACCGGCGGCGGCCCCCAAGGCAGAGACGAAGCCTGCCCCCGCAGCTCCAGCCAAGGTGGAGCCCAAGCCTGCGGCAGCCACTCCTCCGGCCAAGCCCGAAACCAAACCTGCGGCAGCCCCTGCGAAGCCTGCACCGGCCCCGGTTGCAACC
>NZ_JBAQCR010000343.1:0-6769 GCF_049294395.1 Prosthecobacter sp. | reverse complement strand
CTCGGCTTTCGCCTCGCTCCAAACTGCTTCTGTGTTTTCTAAAAGATCGTTTCTGATTCCAAGTTTCATGAGCCGCTTTTCGCTTCCCAATCTTCTTTTTCTCAGCCCGCGTTTTTCGCTGCGGGTTGGGATCTTAGAACAGCTTCAGAACCGTGCAACTACATTGTGCTGTTTTTTGCAAAAAAGTTTCGTTCGAAGCATCCAATTCGCCTTTTCCTGCCGATTCGCGCCCCATTTCATGGCCTTGGATCTCGTGTTCTCGTTGTCTGCAAAAAGCGACTCTCGAAAAACGACGATTTGTCTACGTAAACACGCCATTTTTAAGCTCTGAGAACGCATCACTTTTTAAGGCCTGCTGGTCAGAGTGTGAATGCGTTGATCCCAAAACTTCATCTTTCTGCGCGGGCATCAGACATTTTCTTCTTTCCGCTCGATTTCATTCATGATTGAGCGCGGTTTCGGCAGGCATTCGCTTGTGCAAATGAGCCATCAAAAACAGGGCCCAATATCGTGCCTCTTGTTTGCCTCTAAAACATCGTTGGTACCGCCCTATATGGGCGCTGTCCTCATAACTGAGACGCGCCTCCGCATTGCGACGTTCACCTCCCACCTCTCCCTCTTTAGGGAGGCTAGGGACAATGACAGATGTCCCTCTTTGAGGCCCTTTTGGGCTCTGACGTGCCTTCTCCCGTATGTGTAGGGGACAAAAAAGTGGTGTCATTCGTGCTACTCTTGCTATTTCGTTGGCTGCTACCCCATTCCAATGAACACACCACTCACCTTCACCACTGGCTCCGGCGCTCCCGGCAAATTTTACTCTCTTCCCGCTCTTGAAAGTGCCGGTGTAGGCAATGTCTCTCGTCTGCCAGTGTCCATCCGCATCGTGCTGGAGTCCCTGCTGCGTAATCTGGATGGCAAGAAGGTCACCGAGGCAGACGTCAAAAACCTCGCGAACTGGAACGCGAAGAACCCGGGTGAGTATGAGATCCCCTTCACCGTCGCCCGCATCGTGCTGCAGGACTTCACCGGTGTTCCTCTTCTCGTCGATCTGGCAGCCATGCGCTCGAAGGTGAAAGAACTCGGCAAGAACCCGAAGATGGTCGAGCCCCTCGTGCCCGTTGATCTCGTGGTCGATCACAGCGTGCAGGTGGACTTCGCCGGCACGCAGAATGCGCTGAATCAGAACCTCGCGCTGGAATTTGAGCGCAACAAGGAGCGCTACCAGTTCCTCAAATGGGGTGAGCAGGCCTTTGACACCTTCAAGGTCGTGCCTCCTGGCATCGGCATCGTGCATCAGGTGAACTTGGAATACCTCGCCAAGGGCGTGCTGGAAAAAGACGGCGTGTATTATCCCGATTCCCTCGTCGGCACGGACTCGCACACGACCATGATCAACGGCCTCGGCGTCGTTGGCTGGGGTGTGGGTGGCATTGAAGCTGAAGCAGGCATGCTCGGCCAGCCAGTGACCTTCCTTGTTCCGGAAGTCGTCGGTGTTTACCTCAAAGGCGCGCTCAAAGAAGGCGTCACCGCCACGGACCTCGTGCTCGAAGTCACCCAGAAGCTGCGCAAGCTCGGTGTCGTCGGCAAATTCGTCGAATTCTACGGCCCCGGTGCTGTCAGCCTGCCTGTCACCGACCGTGCGACCATCGCCAACATGGCTCCTGAGTATGGTGCCACGATGGGCTTCTTTGGCGTGGATGAAGAAACCATCGCCTACCTGCGCGGCACTGGCCGCAGCGAAGAGCTCTGCACCACCGTCACCAATTACTACAAGGCCCAGGGCATGTGGGGCATCCCCACGGAGAAAGGCAGCATCGAGTTCACCACCGAGATGGAGATGGATCTCAGCACCGTGGTCCCCTGCGTTTCCGGCCCAAAACGCCCGCAGGACCGCATCGAAGTGCCTGCATTGAAATCCAAGTTCAACGAGCTCCTCGTGGCCGATGTGAAAGCCGGCGGCTTTGGCAAAACACCCGTCTCGCAGGTCGTCGAACACCTCGGTGCCTCCAAAGCGGATGGCATCGACGTCACCGGCGCAGCAGCAGGTGTGGATGTGGTCTCCGACCAGACTAGCTTCGAAGTCACCGTTGATTCCAAAGGTGGCATCAAAGACACCATCACCGACGGCAGCGTGCTCATCGCCGCCATCACGAGCTGCACGAACACCAGCAATCCGAGCGTCATGCTCGCCGCAGGTCTCCTCGCCAAGAAGGCGAACGCCAAGGGTCTCACGGTGAAGCCTGCCGTCAAAACCAGCCTCGGGCCAGGATCCCGTGTGGTGACCGATTACCTCACGAAAACCGGCCTCCAGGTCGAACTCGACAAGCTCGGCTTCCAGACCGTCGGCTACGGCTGCACCACCTGTATCGGCAATTCCGGCCCGCTTGACGCAGGCATCGAAGACGTCGTCAAAGGCCAGGATGTCGTGGCTGCCAGCGTGCTCTCCGGCAACCGCAATTTCGAAGCCCGCGTGCATCAGAGCATCAAGGCCAACTTCCTCATGAGCCCCCCGCTCGTGGTCGCCTACGCCATCGCTGGCACGGTCGATATTGATCTGAGCAAGGACGAGCTCGTTCCCGGCAGCGGCGTCTATTTGAAGGACATCTGGCCAACGCTCAAAGAAGTGCGCGATGCCATGGCGTCCGCTCTTTCCCCGGATGTCTTCCGCAAGCTCTACACCGATTTCGCTTCGCAGAATCCGAAGTGGAACGAGATCCAGGGCGGCATCGGCGAAGTCTTCGAGTGGGACGGCAAGTCCACCTACATCCAGCATCCGCCGTTCTTCGCTGACTTCAGCATGACCCCCGGCGACATCACCGAGATCAAGGGCGCACGCCCGCTCGGCATCTTCGGCGACTCCGTCACCACGGACCACATCAGCCCTGCAGGTGCCATCAAGAAGGCCAGCCCCGCTGGTCGCTTCCTGCTCGAACACGGTGTCACGCAGGCTGATTTCAACAGCTTCGGCAGCCGCCGTGGCAATGACCTCGTCATGACCCGTGGCACCTTCGCCAACGTTCGCATCAAGAACCTCATGCTGGGCGGCAAGGAAGGCGGCGACACCCTCCTGCAGCCTGCTGGCACCGAAATGAGCATCTACGACGCTGCTGAGGCCTACAAGGCCGCTGGCACGCCTAGCATCATCCTCGGCGGCGAAGACTACGGCATGGGCTCCAGCCGCGACTGGGCCGCCAAAGGAACGCGTTTGCTCGGCGTCAAAGCCGTCATCACGAAGTCCTTCGAGCGCATTCACCGCAGCAACCTTGTCGGCATGGGCGTCCTGCCCTGCAACTTCAAGGACAAGGCGGACTACGACAAGGTCAAGGACCTCAGCGATGCCACCTTCGACCTCCTGGGCCTGAGCAACGACTTCAAGCCCATGAGCGAAGCCACCCTCCGCGTCAACAAGGCCGATGGCAGCAGCTTTGACGTCCCCGTCGTCGTTCGCATCGACACCCCTGTCGAAATCGACTACTACCGCGCCGGTGGCATCCTGCCGTATGTGCTCGCCCAGATCCTGCGGGCGAATGCGTAAGCCGTAGAACGAGCTCCAAGCTCGTTCCCTCCCGCCACAACTCAACAATCATCCGGCAGACCGCAAGGCTGCCGGATTTTTGTTTTCTGGCATGTTTCGCAGGAAGGATCACAATCCCACGCATGGACACCACCACCGTCTTCCCCATGATTCCCGCCGCGAGTAAATCGCTGTGGTTCTTTGCCATCATCAGCCTCATCCTCGTCGGTGTCCTGTTGCTGATGGTCTGGCTGGCGTGGTCCATGCAGCATGTGCGTTTCACGGTTTCCAATGATGGCCTGCGACTTCAAGGCGATCTCTATGGTCGAACGGTCCCGCTCAAGTCGCTCAAACTCGACGAGGCGGTCGTCACCAACTTGAGCACCGACAAAGAGCATCAGCCGAAATGGCGCACGATGGGCACAGCGCTGCCAGGCTACGCCGCCGGATGGTTCAAACTTCGCAATGGGGAGAAAGCGCTGCTCTTTGTCACGGACAAGACACGCGTGGCACGCATTCCGACCACAGAAGGCTACAGTGTCATGCTCAGTGTGAGCGAGCCCGCAGCGCTCATTGACGCCTTAAAGCAGCAAAGCGCGCCCTAGAGGCTCCGTTCACCGTCCGGCCACCTGAGTCTCCACCTTTTTGGCCTCCTCTTCCACGATGCCCAGAAACGTATCCCGCAGGCCCGAAGGGAAATTCTCATCGTAAACGGCGCAGAGGTTGTAATGCAGCCCCTTGTCGCCCACCAGCAGCGCTGCACAGCCGGGGGTGCCGGTGCGTTCGGCGATCTTGGGAATCAAGGCGACGCCTTCACCAGCCGCGACCATGCTGACCAGGTTCTCCGCATTTGAGGCCGCACTGCCAAACTGCGGCATGAAGCCGATGCTGCGGCAAATCTCCCGCGTCCAGACCCGCTGCGCATCGCTGCCATACATGAGGATGTGCAGAAACGTCTCATCCTCCAGATCCCGCAGCCGCACCGTACCTCTCTTCGCCAGGGGGTGATGTTCTGAGACCAGCACAATCAGCGGACTGCGGAGAATGTTCCGCACCGCCAGTCGTTTGCCTGCCGAGAGCTTCGCAAAAATCTCCGGCACAAACCCGATGTGCATGCGCCCGGCAAAGATTTGCGTGAGCTGGTCTGAAGGCCCTGTTTCCGTCACACTGATCCGCGCCTTCGGCAGGGCGGCATGCAACCGGGTGAGGCACGCAGGTAGAAAACTGATCGTCAGCGAGCCCATGGATCCGACGCGAAGCTCCCCCGTCGTTCCTGCCGCCGCCTCCTTCGCACGCGCCACCGCCTTTTCCGCACGTGCGAGAACCGCACGCGCCTCCTTCAGGAATACCGCGCCCGCATCCGTCAGCGCCACGCGGTTCCGGTTTCGCTCCAGCAGTTCAAGACCCAGCTCCTCTTCCAGATCACGGATCTGCGTGCTCAGCGAAGGCTGTGCCAGTCGCAGCCGTGTGGCCGCACGGCTGAAGCTCAGGGCTTCCGCAACGGCCACGAAGTAGCGCAAATGACGCAATTCCATTCAACACCTTATAGCTTTTAGCTATAACGCGCAAAGGAAACAAGTCATGTCCGGCAGGCCCGCAGCCATGGATGATGGAGTCGAAACTAAACCAGAGAAAGCCATGAGCACCCTCGCACTCGACCCAAAAACACTCACCCCGGAAATCGAATTCGATGATCCTCCCTCACGCACCCAGCCTGCCACCCGAAGAAGGGCGTTGAGCACCCGCACCCGGCTTCTCCTCGTCGGCATTCCTGTGCTGGCTCTGGCCGCCACCGCACTCAGTTTCTGGCTCGCCTACGCGGCCAAGTTTGAGGAAACGGATGACGCGTTCATCGAGGCGGATGTGCACCCCGTCAGCAGCCGCATCATTGGCGACGTGCTCGAAGTCCTGGTGGAGGACAACCAGATCGTCGCCAAAGGCCAGCCGCTCGCGAAGCTCGACCCACGCGACTACGAAATGAAGCTCGCCTTCGCCAAAACCACGCTGGAACAAGTCGCCGCACAGATCCCTCAGGCGGAAGCAGCCCTGGCGAAGGCGCATGCCGCCACTCGCGAGACTGCTGCGAAGGTGGCGGTGGCGGCAGCACAGCTTGAAAAGGCCCGCCTCGACTTTGACCGTGCGGAAAAACTCTTCACCAACGAAGGCCGGGCCATCTCCCATCAGGACCTCGACAGCGCGAAGGCCGCCTTTGATTCCGCCACTGCCAACCACAACGCCGCAGTCGCCTCCCAGGAGGCAGCAACAGCCGGCGTTCGCGCCGCAGAGGCGGACCTGATCGTCGCCAAAGCAGGGCGCGATCATGCGCAGACGGTCGTGGATGATGCCCAGTTGCAGCTTTCTTATACCATTCTGCGTGCGCCGGATGCCGGACGCATCGGCAAGCGCACGATCCAGACCGGCCAGCATGTGCAGCCCGGTCAGGCGCTGCTCGCCGTGGTGTCGCAGGACAACTGGGTCGTCGCCAATTTCAAGGAGAACCAGCTTGCCCAGATGCGCGCAGGTCAGCCGGTGGAGGTGAAAATTGACGCCATCCACGGTCAAAGCTTCCACGGCCATGTGGACAGTTTTTCTCCTGGCACTGGCGCCAAGTTCACCCTGCTGCCCCCCGACAACGCCACCGGCAACTTCACCAAGATCGTCCAGCGCCTGCCGGTGAAAATCCTGCTCGATGCATCCGACTCCCAGGCCTTCGCCAGCAGGCTCTCTCCCGGCCTCTCGGTCATCGCCACCGTGCGCTTGAAACCTTGAGCCAATCGCCCTCGCCCGCAGCCTTCAACCTCGCACCGCCATGACCCGCAGCCACACACTCTCCGCTCCGCTGGCTGAACCCGTGCCGGCCTCCCGCGAAAGCCTTCGCAACTGGATTGCCGTGCTCGGCTCACTGCTCGGAGCCTTCATGGCGGTGCTGGACATTCAAATTTCAAACTCCTCGCTGCAAAACATCACCGGCGGCATCGGTGCCACGCTCGATGAAGGCTCGTGGGTGTCTCTTTCCTACCTGGTGCCGGAGATCGTCGTCATTCCCCTCTGCGGCTGGCTGGCCCAGGTCTTCGGCATGCGGCGCTACCTCATCTGGAACAGCGTGCTGTTCCTTGTCTTCTCCATCTGCTGCGGTTTTGCCTGGGATCTTTCCAGCATGATCGTTTTCCGCGCTCTGCAGGGATTCACCGGTGGTGCGCTCATCCCCATGGCATCCACCATGGTCCTGCTCAAACTGCCAGCGTCCAAACAGCC
>NZ_JBAQCR010000342.1:0-5057 GCF_049294395.1 Prosthecobacter sp. | reverse complement strand
ACACGCAAAAACCACTCCGCCAAACCGCCCGACTGCCAGGACGTTCGTACGCCATGGAGCCAGCCGTACGCTGATGGACGGGCGGGCTGTCGCCACGACTGTCCTACGACCCGGCCGCACCTCACCTCATCCCGCGTTCCCGTTCGCTGGAGCGGTGCTCGCCCGCGTGCTTCTTCTTCAGCTTTTCCAGCACGCGCAGCAGGCCTTCGGAAACATCATACCAACCCAGCGCTTGCGGGCGATGGTCCTTGATGGGCTTGGCGTCCTTGGGCAATGCGATCAGATGATTCAGTCGGCCGCTGGCCTTCCACTGACAGCGATGCAGGATCACCGGCACCACTTCAGCAGTGCCCTCCTCGCGGCGTTTCAGAGCGCGGGTAATCTCCACGCGGTTGATGTAGTCGGAGGTCAGGGAGTGATCGCTCACCAGCAGCACAAAGACATCCATTTCCTCCAGTTGCTCCGTGATGCCACGGTTCCACTCCTCCCCTGCCGTGAGATCCCGATCCAGCCAGTACTCCACCAGACCGGCGGTTTGCAGCACCTTGAGCTTGAGCACGAGCTGATCCTTCGCAGCGTCATCGTGGTGGGAGTAGCTGATGAACACACGCGGCTTCCACACGTCCGTGCGGGCATCCTGCACGGTCAGGCGGTTGTTCTCAGCGGTGGCATTGATCTCTACAATCCCTTGCGGCGTCAGCATGTCCATTTCAGGACGGCCCTTCTTCTCCGCCTTCTCCAGTCCCGTCACCGGCATCCACACTTCCGGGGCGCGTTGCAGTTGCAGTTCCTCCAGCGGATCCAGACCACGAATCTCCGCATTCAATGAGCGCATCTCCGTTTGAATCGTACCCGCGAGACGCTGGCGGTCCACCTCCGGTCCCAGAATCGTGGCGGTGATACAGCGGTCTGTCACATCAGCACGCACCACGGCGCGGGCCTGCCCCAGCTCCAGCAGCGTGCCGTTCAGCCAGCGCGCCAATCCTTCGCTCAGCGTATGCGTGCGGGTGATGAAGCGTGGCACCAGTCCTTCTGGCAGTGCTGCATACGTCCAGCGCAGACGAGTGGCCTCGCCCTGCCATTCCGGGGCCAGCGCGGGCTGGGAGTCCGCCAGAGCTTGCGGCACCAGCCAAAGGTTTTCCTCGTCCTCTTTTAGCGGAAATGCTAGGTCGTAATTCTGCATCAGGCGGATGAGGAACATGACCCGGCGCTCTTCCTCCTGCGGTAAGGTGCGACATGCCGCTTCGAGGGACAATACGGCACGTTTATTCGGTGCTTCACGCAGAAGAAGGTAGATGCCGTCCGTGACCCAATGAGGATTCAGCACTGTGGTATCTCGCAGGCGTTCATCATCGCCATAGTTCAGCGCCAGACCCAGGCGGTGCAGATTGCGCGCCATGATCCGCTGACGCTCCTTGTCCGTCACACCCACGGCGGCGCATACCTTTTCAAAGACTGAGTAGTCGAGGTGGTTCGTCTGCTGCTCCTTCCAGTGTTTCCGCAACGCCTCTTTAACTAGGAAATAGTCCGCACCGGTTTTCTCACGAACGCCAGCATCGCTGCCGATGATCTCCTCCAGCTTCGCCTTCAGTTCCGCGATGCCGCGGCCGGCTTCGCAGTCCGTCTCCTTGAAGCCAACGATGAAGGGATACTTCTCCCGCAGCGCCTCGCGGTCTAACCTCACTGGCGCTGTGGCCGATTTGTTCAGGACCACGAGCACCTTAGAGGTTACACCGTCCTCGCTACCAAAAGCGCGGATCAGTCGCAGCCAATACTCCGCATCCTCCCGCTGGCTGTCCTCCCGTGCGGTGAGAACCAATACATACACACTGCGTGCGCTGAGGAAAAATTGATGCGTCGCATGCGCAATCACCTGCCCGGCAAAATCCCACACATGCACCGTCACTTCATCTCCACCCGGACAAGGCAGCTTCCAGTCCTGCAGAGCGATGCCCGTGGTGGACTCCTGCTGCTTGTCAAAGGTGTCGCGCATCAGCCGCTCCACCAGACTCGTCTTTCCCGCACCACCACGCCCAACCAGCATCATTTTCACTTCATTGAGAGGGCGGGCGGTAGCCGTGCGCTGGGAGAAGTAGTAGTCGAGGATTTCCTTGGGGTTGATTGGCTTGACATTATCTGAAGCAACTTTTGCCCATGTTGGTCCAAGCACGTTGTTCGACAGTCTCAGACCAGGATTGCCATGAAGATATAGTCCTTTCAGCCGCATGAGCTGCCCGACTTCTGGCGGCAGGGTGCTTAGTTGGTTATTTTCGAGATCAAGCTGCGTGAGTGCGGTGAGCTGGCTGATCTTCGATGGCAGAGTGCTGAGTTGATTATCGTGTAAGTAAAGATGAGTGAGAGTAGAGAGTTGTCCAATCTCTGATGGCAGTGTGCGGAGCTGATTGTTTTGAAGGTAAAGTTCCGCGAGCATAGAGAGCTGCCCGATCTCCGATGGCAGCGCGCGGAGCTGATTGTTTTGGAGGTGAAGATTTGTGAGCCGAGAGAGATGCCCGATCTCTGATGGCAGCGTACAGAGCAGATTGTTTTGAAGGAAGAGTGCCGCTAGACCATGGAGCTGGCCGATTTCTGGCGGTAGGATGCTGAGCTGGTTGTCATGAAGGGGGAAATCGCTAAGTGTGGTGAGCTTACCTATCTCCGGCGGCAGAGTGCTGAGCTGGTTATGGTGGAGGCGAAGACTCGTGAGCGTGGTGAGCTTGCCGATTTCCGGTGGCAGCGTGCTTAGCTGGTTGTTGGAAAGGTAAAGATTCGTGAGCGCGGTGAGCTGGCCGATTTCCGATGGCAGTGTGCTTAACTGGTTGTTAAAGAGGTAAAGATACCTGAGCGCGGTGAGCTGGCCGATTTCCGGCGGCAGCATGGTCAGGCCGATGCCGCTCAAATCTAGGAACATTTTCCTATCGCCCTTCAGCTTCCATTCCTCAATCCTCCTTATCGCCTCGTCATAGGCTTCCTGGGCTTCGGGTGTCATCTTCGGTCTCGGCATGCCAGAAGGTGAATGGCTCAGGCCGGATGTCGAGTCTGGAGAAAGTGGAAGGGCGGAGGGGCTGGGGTGTGGGCCGTTGCCACGGCTTGCCATGATCTGGTGCACCGGCCAGCAGGGAAGCTGCGGCTGCGGTTTCAGTTTCACGCTTCCCAACCATTTCATCCTCTTTTCATGAACCAGCGAAACCAGCAAAACCAACGAAACCGGGGTTTTGAGGGTTTTGTTGGTTTTGCTGGTGCTTTTAAAAAGGGGGAGATGTTTTTGTGCGGGTGCGGCGGGTGGCTGCCAGAGTCTTGATGAGGGTGGGGATTCCAAGAATGTGGGGCCGCGAGAAGGGCTCTGGATTGGAAAGGAAGTGCTCCTCCTGGCAGAGCATACCTTTTGCACCTGATTCATAGAAGGAGCATTGTAGGCCAGTGCAGATGAAAACCTTGGTTCTACCCACTTTCTGGTACGCAAGTGCGGCAGGGGCCTTTGCCGGTGTTCTGGCATTGGCGCATCACTTTGGTATGCATGGGTTCCTGGCACTCCTTCTGGCGTGGGCTGTCGCCATCTTCACGGCGCTGCTCGTAGGCAGGCTGGCCGTGTGGATCAAACCTGATCTCAGGTTTAGCACGCGTGTGCCTACGGATGGCCTTGGCTACCTTCATCAGCCATTCGATGCCGTGGTTTATATCACGCTCATGGCAGGGCTGGCGCTGGTGGTTTCTTTTTTCTTCAAAGGATGACATGACCCATTGGCACACTGGCCACACAGGTGTGCAGGCGGAGACGCTGCATGGAAGTACGATAGGCACTCCTGCCTGTCGGCCAGCGCTCACACTGGCTCCCTCGTCATCAATTGGGTGAATGTCATCGAACAACGGTGCCAGGACTCCGCCGAAGGGTGAGTTGCCCAGGCGGGCATGATGTGCCGCTTTGACCGGTTGTTACTGCCACAGATCCTTTTGGCATTCAGCGTGAGCTTGGAGTGTTTGCGGTGCCGCTGATCGACAGACAGGAGTGTCTGTCGTACTCCAGAGGAGCCTGCGGCTCTGCCTGAGCATCTTTTGCATAACCCAATCACCAGGAGGGATTATCACCTGGCCTGCCATCCCATTCCCCCCGTTTTCAAAACATCTCCTCCTTTTTAAAAGCACCAGCAAAACCAGCAAAACCCCCAAAACCGGTTTTGCGGGTTTCGCTGGTTCATCTGGCCGGACTTGCGGCGTTTTTTGCCTGCGGATTGAGATGGTAGGTTGTGGTAGGACGGCCGCCTTGAGAACCGGACGGTTTCACGGTGGCGATGAGCCAGCGATGCTCCGCCAGAAGCTCGCAGGCGCATTCCGCATCCTCGGTAAGGGTGAGGCCGCTCCAGCCCTTATTGCGCACATCGCGTACTCTAAACTCACTCGGCAGCCCCGCCGTCCCATCGCACAGCTTTTTGAGCAACGTATGCACGGCGGTGCTCTCCGCCACGGCGCCGGAGGCGAAGACGCGGGCGGCGTGGCTTTCCAGGTAGCGGGCCCAGGAGAGGGCGCGTTGCAGGGCGGAGAGGCTGACGTCTCCGCCGGGGATCTCTGCTGCGTGGATGAGCAGGGCGAGCGCGGGCACGAGCTTGCGGTACTTGCCCAGGTGCGCCTCCATGGCGGGTGCCAGCGTGCCGCTGCGCAGGCGGTGCTCCAGATCGTGCCGCCAGGTGCCGAAGAGCTCCTGAGCCTCGGGCGCAAAGCGGTAGGTGGGGATGCCATCGCGACCTGTTTTGAGGCCCTTTTGCGTGAGCTGCGCGGTGGTGATGTTTTCGAAGGTGTGAAACACATCGGTGGCCTCCCACTCGGCCTCGGAGTCCAGCGGGCGGTCGATGTCTTCCCAGTGCTTGCTCACGTCCGGCCAGACCATGAGCGAGAAGCGCTGCAGGAAGCCATCGGCACCTGCGGTGTGGCCATTGGCCGCACGCACATGGCTGGCAATGACGCCGGGCTGGATGCTGCCGAGCAGGCTCACGGCGCAGGATTCAATGTGCCTGCGGCCACGACCAATGCGGTCAAAGGTGAAGCCTTCCTTGCCGCTCCAGGCC
>NZ_JBAQCR010000341.1:0-10015 GCF_049294395.1 Prosthecobacter sp. | reverse complement strand
CCCCTCATCCGCGTTATAAAGACTTGAGCGACCGGGGCTTATCCTTGGCCGTCTCATCCACCCACCATGCCACGGCGAACCCATTATTCGCCCTGCATCAACCGGGTCGTCATCTGCGCTCTGTATCATGAAGGCCGGCGGCTGCGCCGTCCCATGACACGGCTGGTCAACGATCTCCTCACCTCCTGTCTGCGTGACACAGAGGCCTGGAGCATTGCTGCCAAGCAGTTGAGCGACCCGGCCCAGGGCACGGCACAGGAGGCTGGCGCCAAGCGCTAGCCGCACCACGTCGTCACAGCATCCCACTTCACCCACCCGGTTCTCTCGCACGAGGGACCGGGTGTTTTGTTGTCGGGTCATGTGGCGGCTTCTTCATCCACCCAAGCACACCCACCCCACATCAGAAGACACACCACCATGGCCATCAAACTCAGCGCCACTTACAGCAAAAAACTCGGCCTGCCCCAATACAGCAGCCACAGCTTCAGCGCTTCCGTTGAAGTCGAACTCAGCGACATCACCCAGGTCGAAGCCGAAGTGCAGAAGCTTTACGAACTTTTGCAGCACTCTGTCGATCAGGAAATCCAGCACCCCGGTTATATCCCGACGGCCAATACCAACGGGAACGGGCATGCAGCGCCCCAGACCAATGGACGCACCTACCCGGTTAATGGCAACAATCGTTCTGCTCCATCACCCGCCGCGGATCGCTGGAACTGCACCGACGGACAGCGCGGGTTCATTCTGCGCATCGTCAACGAAAACGCCAGCATCACCAAACAGGTGGCGGAGGATCTGTCCCAGCAGCTCTTCGGCATCGGCGTCAAGCAGCTCAACAAGATGCAGGCCTCTCAGTTGATCGAGGACTTGCTCGTCAAAGCCGGCAAACCCGCTCCACGCCAGACCCGCTGGCAGCAACAACCCACCGCCCAAGCCGCATGAACTCGCCCGCTGCCTCACCACCACCAGAGCGCAGCGAGCAGGACATCATCACCGCATTGCAGGCAACCGTGTCAGCTTCCCGGCTGTCGCTGTTCCTGCAATGCCGGTTGAAGTTCTACTTCCGCTACGTGCTCAAGCTCAAGAAACCCAAGACAGCCTCGCTCCATCTCGGCAACGCGGTTCACGCCGTGTTGAAGGCCTGGAACAAGGCACGCTGGGTGCAGCAGCCGCTTTCGCTCAAGGTGGTCCACGAGACCTACCAAACAGCTTGGGCGGACAACACCGAGGGATCGGTAGAATGGGAAACCGGGGAGGAAGAGGCCGACAAAACCACCGGCTGGCGTCTGCTCGACACCTACCTGCGCGAAAGCCATCTTCCCGCTGAGGTTAAACCCGACGCCGTGGAAGTTCCGGTGGAGGCTGATCTGCAACAGCATGGGCTGCCCCGCCTCATCGGCATTCTCGATCTGGTGCAGCAACGCCAGATCATTGACTACAAGACCAGCGCCACGACCCCCAACGCGGACAAGGTCGCACACTCCACTGAGATCCAGACCAGCAGCTACGCCATCCTGTACCGGCACAACACCGGCACACAGGAAGCAGGCATGCAGCTTCACCATCTGGTCAAACTCAAGAACCCCAAGGTGGTCATCACCACACTGCCACCCATGAGCCAGTCCCAGCAGACCTGGCTGTTCCGGCAAATGGAGGCCTACCTCGAAGGATTGCAGCGCCGCGACTTCATCCCTTCGCCTGGGATGCACTGCTCAAGCTGCGAGTACTTTAGCGAATGCCGTCTATGGCATTAAACCCAGTTGCAGGTCGGAGCTCATCACGAGTGTCGGCCTGCGGCCCATCCCCTCACACCCAAAATGAAACATCTCATCCTCATCGCCGGACTGCTGATGCTGTTCACACCGAACACGCACGCAGGCTGGTTCTTCGATGATCCACCGCCCCCACCGCCGGACCTCGGTCCGGAATACCGCTCGAAGATCTCCAAACTCGAAGAGCAAGTGTCGGAACAGCATGTCATCGCCGACCGCTGGAAGATTGCCACCGGCAGTCTCGCGTTCGGCGCGCTGCTGTTGTTTGTCATCGGAACCGCCCTCGGGGCAAAAACACGCCAACATTATGATGGAACAACCCGAATGGGACGAACAGTCCCCAACACCACCCCGCCAGCTCCCAACGGTGCCCGCTACTACATGGGCGAAGCAGGTCCACCAAATCGTCATCAGAAGATGGCAGCCTGAACCGCTGATCGAACCTGTCGTTGACCATGACCTGCCCAACCTGAGCGCCATCGAGCGTTCGGCCGAGGTCGTCAGCTTCACCTGCCGCCGCCCGTCATGGACGGTCCAGCGACCATTCAAGTTCTCATGCGGATGAATCCGCAGGTTCGCATCATCGCATCATCGCAGCCAGCGGCCTTAACGCCAACGGCATGGTCGCCAAGGCGGCCAATGTGGGTGTCAAACACTTCATTCCCAAGCCTTGCACTGCGGAGACACTGCTCAAGACGCTGCTTAACGAAACAAGTGCCACCAGATAGAACTGCACGGAATGTTGGACACTCATGTGGGGCTCGCAGCATGAGCCATCCCACCCACATCGAACGCGAGTATTACCAAAAGCTCGTTGGACGCCAGGTCTTGTCGATTCACTTGGACGAACTGGAGGGACCATTTTTTCCGGTGCTGGTTCTCAGTGACCGTGATCGCGATGGCCAATTCGCCACGATCATGGGGCTCGCCGATCCCGAGGGCAATAGCCCGAAACGCTAATATCACGTAGCAGTCGCATGGATGCAGGCGAATTCGTCCCGACTCAGGGCCCGCAAGTGAATGAAGCCATATTTACTATGAATACTATTAACTAAGGGAATAATTGTACTATTCCATCGCGGAGCCAATTCAGAAAATAAGACCGCAAACAACTACTGAAGGACCCATCCCATGAAAACGTCATTCCTACTTTCCTGTTTGTTGGCTGCGGCACTGGCAAGTTCAGGTGCCAAGGCAGACATCCTGCTCGGCGCACCCGGGGTGCCTGCGGGCACACGCATTGCGACCAAGGTGCCGTTCAAAATCACTTACACTCTGCCGAACTCCTTCAAATTCATCTTTTCCGGCATTCAGGCCAAGGGCGACACCCTGGGGGCTCCTGGTGCCTCGTGCTCCAATGGCAATGGCGGACAGTTTCATCTCAAGGCCTCCGTCTCGGGAAACGGTGGTGCTACGGAGCGTGCAGGACAGCTCGAGTTCCGTAACATTCAGGACTACAATCTCTCGCCGCTCCAGACGCTCCTTGTTTCTCCCGTCGCCGTGTTCCAGGCGACCACCACCCCCATCACCATCAGTCTGAAATGGGCAGGCGAAGGGAATGCCCACAAGCCCAACGGGATCTTCAACATTTTGGGTGAGTATCAAAAAGACCCACCGGTCCCAACGGGATCGCTCAGCTTTTCCTCGGGTGCCTGGATTCTTGCTGAGAGTCCCAATCCCGAGGGGACAGTGACCATTGTTCGTCAATGACCCCGGAATCTTCCATGAAGTCCGCCCGTCCATTCCGACCTGCAACACGCTTCGGCGTCGAATGGGTCCTCGGCATCATCGCGATCACGGGCTGCCTGTCGGCCCAGCAGGCGCGGGATGTGGTGAGTGAGGAAGCTCTGCGTAAGCAGGTGGCCGAGGCACCCAGCCTGAAATCTCAACTCACCGCGAAAGCCAGGCCGCTCACCAAGGCAGCTCCGGCCATTCAAAGTTCGCTCTGGACGAATTCGATCATTCTTGCGGACGGTGAAAAGTTCACTCTCGTTCCCGTGGGCTCCATTCTGCATCTTCCTGCGGAACTGCGGGTCCATGTCGCGGCCTCACCCCAGGGTGACTTCACCTTCTGGCCAAGCTTTCTGAAACGCAACACCACCTGGCTGGTTGCCAAGGAGGTGCCCCTGTCACTTTCACGCGGCAATGCCCAGGAGGCGAAAGCTCTGCTCAAAAACCTGTCCTATGACAAGCGCCTCATTGTCGCCACCTACAAGGGAGGGCCGATCACGATCCTTGAACCAGCGCCCGCACATTCGGATTCCAATCGCGCCTCACCGTGAAATTGAAAACACTATTCTGCCTCTGCTGCTTCAGCACCGTTCTGCTCGGACAGACTCCCGAAGCCTGGGTGCGACAGACCGACCTGACCACCGGTCAGATCTACGACACCCCCATCACGGGAAGCGGCGGGACCTACACGGCCCCCCTGAAGGTCGGCACAAGCGGTTCGCTCTTTGAGCTCTTTGCGCGCGGCACGGCCTGGGACAGCAACATCTACCTGCTCGACACCAAGATCATCGGAACCTACAATCCCCAGGTGTCCGTCAGCATCACCTCGGAAGACGACTACGTGCGTGGAGATCCGGCGGGATCGCGCTTTGTGAAACGCACCCGTGCCGACCGGCCCTTCTCCGTGAACATCCAGGTGCAGGGTCTCGTGGCGGACAGCATCGACCCCTCCGAGCACGACGTCTATCTGGGCGTTCAGGGCAAGAATTATGACCCTGAAAACTACTCGTCCTTGAACCAGGCTCAGTATTTGATCGAGGAATCCAATCTGGAAAACGGCAGTTACACCTTCGGCCCCATCTATCATCAGCTCACATCGCCCACGCTGAGTTCAGGCAACGGCGAGCAGACTTTCACCATCGTTCGTTATGCCTCCTACCAGGTGCCAGACACGATCATCGCCCAGCCGAAAATCGAGATCTGGCCCCTGGCCTCGGCGAGCGTCAGCAACATCACTCCTGGGCAGGTCTTCATCGACCGCATTCCGTCTCTTGTGGTCACGCTCAGTCATCTGTACCCGGACTCCCGCACCTACGTGCAGGTTTACAAGGGCAACCAGGCGCTGGGAACCGTCGGCAAGATGGTGAATGGGACCGAACTGCGGTTCGGCGGATACTACAATCCAGACCAGACGGAGAGCTCCACCAATGTACCTCAGAGCCTGACGGTGTCTGTCGATGACCTTTCCAACTATGCCTCAGAGGATGGCACTTACACGCTGGAGGTCGTCACCTACACGCCGTTCTTTGGGCGCACGGCCGAGCGTTTATTCCACGTCACCTTTGAAGTGGACCGCGTCATCACTTCGCGCGGCCAGATCAGCACCATGGAGCTCTCCAGCCCTGGTACGCCATGAAACCGCCACGTCGCCAGCGCCTCCGTCCACACGGAAGTTTGCTGATCGAGGTGTCAGCCGCTCTCGCGCTGACCTCCGCGCTGGCGCTGATCATTATGCGCGCCTCCTTGCTCGCGATTTCGGGCAATCAATGGACCATTATGCAGACGCTGACCGACGCCTGTCTCTCACGTGAAAGCGCCCTGGCCAACCGCCTGCCTTTTGCTGATCTCACTGCCTCCCAGTCTGCCTGGCCGGATGTCGCGGTTGATCCGGTGCCGGAACTGACCGTCACCTTGGGCCGCGTCGCCGGCGGTCAGGCGATGCAGGGCACCTTGCGGCGCTTTCGCACAGCCGAGGTCGCCTCCAATGCGGAGACTCCGCTCACGGTATGGCGGCTGCATTCCGTACTGAGCTATCGCATCGGCAGCCAGGAATACCTCAAGAGCCGCTCCACCCTGCGTCTCCAATGAAATGGCCGCTCCATCACTCCCGTCTGAATCCCAGGGGGTTCACTCTGATGGAGATTTCCACCGCCATGGGCCTCATGGTCATGCTCAGTGCTGCCTTGGTGGTCATGCTCCAGCAGCATCTGAGCTTCATGGGAATGGCCCGGCGCCAGAACTTCCTTGCTCAAGAGGCTCCGCAGATCGGCAACATCCTGGGCCGGATCTTTCAACAGGCAGATCACTTCTTCATCTACCCCAGCCGTGAAAGCGCGCTCGGCGGTGGCACGCCGGTAATTCAAAATGGCACTGCGGTGCGGCTGTTTTTCAAAACCGCCGTGCAGACCACCCAGGAGCGCCTGATCGCAGCGGAGACCAGCAGCAGCGGCACGGCGTTGCGGTTCTACACTCCCCAGCCTGACGGCTCCGAAACTTCCTGGCTGATCTGCAAGGGACTCCAGAGCGCTGCCTTCAATGCCAGCGAAGGAATTCTTACGGTAACGCTCACCGGACCGAATGGCGAAGAAATCACCTACAGCGGAGGCAGCCGATGAACCAACACACGATCAAACGTAACTCAGGTTATATCTCGCTGCCGATCGTTACCGGACTGGCCATCATGTTCACTCTCAGCCTGACGATGCTCTTCAAGACCACGCTGATGAATCGTGACCAGGCCTCGAAGTCACAACTGCGCGTGGACTACCGTCAGCGCGAGGAAGCACTCCTGCATGCGCTCGTCGCCTCCTTTCCAGGCAGGGCCATGGATTGCATGAAAGCCGGTTATGCCGAGGGAGCCAACTATGCATGGAGCAACATCTTTGCCGAAGCCGTGGCACTTTCAGCCTCCTCACAACGCCTGTCCCCTGAAATCCTGCAAAGCCTCAGTTTGGGCGGCAAACTCAGTGGCGATGTCGGCGACAATAACAGCAGCGCGGTGCAGAGCTGGATCACTTCGCTGACAGGCGAACCCGGACGCGTGACGCCCGGCACCACCGCTTATTCCGACGTGTTTGCGCTGCCCGCTTTCGCTGGAAAAGTGCCGCCGCTGCTGGAGCTGAGCGCCGAGTTGCAAACCGCAGACGCCCTGCGCCCGGTCGTCACACCGCTGAAGCGTTACCCGACGCAAGTTCCTGGTCTGCTGGCGGATGTGACCGCGTATCCGGTTTACAACTTGATCGCCTACCCCAACATCCGTTTTGGATATGCCGCACCCGGGGAGCCGTTCGTGGCGAAGCGCAACTGGTGGGCCTTCACCGTGAACTACGGCAGCAGCACCAGCACCGTGGCACGGCATTACGTGCTGTCACTGTATGAAATTCCATCCCAAATGCCGATTGAGGCCGCCACCTTTGCCGCCATTGGCACGCATCAGGACGGCACGGCGTGGAATGTGGATACGGTCAGCATTCAAGGTTCCGTCTATGCTGCGCGCATGAGTGTTACCGGGGCTTACGGTGCTGCACGGCTTGCCGGTCGGAGCGGCATCGAGATGACCGCCGATCTCGATCTCGGGGGAGTCGCCGTGGGCTCTGATTTTGATGCGATGGGTGAACGTGAACGTCTCCAGGCCGAACAAGGCACGGATGTGCTGCCCATCGCTCTGTCGGCCAACTCCGGACGCCTTGCTTTCCTGCCGCTGCCCACGGGTTCCCGCTACCTGCGTCGCAGCCCGCCGGACACCACGCTGAACGCGTTTGAAGATTACACTGCGGGGGGGCAGCGTTGTCGCATCACCGTCGAGGCCACGGCAATGGTCAGCTATGAAGATCAAACACCGACCAGCATTCGCGTGAGTTTCCCCACTTCCGCCGGCGGCACAGGCACCGTTGTGCTCGAGCGCGGCAACAACTGGCCAACCATCTTTGAACCTGGTGGTGCCGACATTCCATTCCAGACCGAGCTGACCAACAGCAATCGCTCCTGCCTTACTTTTTATCCGTCATTGCTGGATGCATGGTTGCAGGCACGGAGCGCGGGCGGCGTGGCGACGAACAACAGCCTCTACTTCGGCGTGGACTCGTCGCTGGACCCGATCAACGTCCGTGTCGTCAGCGATCCGCCCGCCTTGGAAGACATGTGTGTCATCATCCGTCAGGGCAAAAATCTCACCAACTACACCGCCGGGCTCAGCATCGTCGCCCCGTTGCGGGTCTATGTGGGGGACGACCTGAACGCGATCCCTGCTGCTGCCCCTCCCGTCGGCTCGGGGTTGGCGGCTGGCGCAGAATTTTATCCGCCGCTCTCCATCTACGCCGCTGAACTGCGAGTGGGCACCACCGGATTCAACCGGCCCATCGAACACCACGGGCAGCTCGGCAGCCTCGCCGCTGGCGGTGCCACTGTCTGGCAGCCGCTGGACATGAGGTCAGGCAGTGACGACGCGGTGCATTCCGACAGCATCACCGCCGAGCTCAAGCCTTTACGCAGTCCTGCCGAACTCCCGCCTGTCCATCCCATGAACTGGCTGGTCGTCATCGAAGAGATTCCTCAAGACTGAAACTTTTCATGTGTTCCACGCCCTCCACCAACAATATCCTCGGTGATCTCGCCACCGCCTACGCCGGACGTGAAATCTCCGATGTGCAGGTGCGTACCGGTGGGCTGATCTACCTTCATACGAATCGGGGACTGGAGGTCGCCGAGGACTTCGGCATCCAGGATTCAGAAGCCGTGGGCCGGCTGGCGGAGGCGCTCTTCATGCGCCAGTCCGTCGAGATCTGGACAGAGGCAGATGCCATCGGCGGCGCAGCGCGAATGTGGGAGATGGTGCGCAGCCGTCGGGTCATCGACTTTAGCTGTGAAGAAGGCGCGCTTGGATCTCCGGTGCGCATGCGCGTACAGGTGCATCTCAGCGAGCAAGGCCTGGGTGTCACATGCCGCTGGCTGCGTGCGAAAATCAATCAACTCGAAACGCTCGGCATCGACCCGCTCATCTCCGACAGCCTGCGCGAGCTGATGCAACGTCGCTTTGGCCTCGGGCTCATCACGGGCCCCACCGGCTCGGGTAAATCCACCACCCTCGCCGCAGTCCTCGACTGGGTGCGGCGCCATTTCCCCAAGCACATCGTCACCATCGAAGACCCTATCGAGTATCGCTACGACGCCATGATGGACGACCCCAACCAGCCTGGTGTGCGGCTTCCGGCCCCTTCGCTCGTCACCCAGCAGGAAGTCGGCAGGCACACGCTGTCCTATCAGAGCGGCCTGAAGGAGGTGCTGCGCAAAACGCCCAACATCATCCTCATCGGTGAAATTCGTGATCGTGAAACCATGGAGACCTGTATCGAGGCCGCGCAGACGGGCCACTTCGTGCTCTCCACCCTGCACACCCGGGGTGCGGTGAAGACGATCGACCGTATCCTCGAGTTCTTTCCCAAAGATCAGCAGTCCGGCATCCTGCATCGGCTCAGCGAGACACTGACCTTTGTGCTCTCCCAGGGACTGCTCACCGGGTTCAATGGACGGGTGCTCGTGACCGAATACCTGCAAAACACCAGCGAAGCCGTGGCGGCAGGCATGCGCGCCTATGACGGCAGCGCCACCTCGCTGGCGGATGCCCTCCGCTATAAAGGCAACCTGCGCTGGGACCAAAGCCTCATCAATCTCTACCGCGCCGGCCACATCTCCGAAGACATATTCAACGCGAACTTGATGGGTTAGACCAGTTCTCGAAAAGATTGTCCTGTTGATCCGGCGAGCGCAGCGGCCCCAGTGGCAAGGAGAGTGCGCCGCCTGCTATTTGGAAATAACAGGCAAGCACACGACGCAGCCAATGGGGCCGCTCCGCCGTCCGGGCAATGTGACAAGATTTTTGAGAGTTGGTCCAGGCCCGGGCACCAGGCTCGCAGTCGCAACCCCCGGCGGCAGCACCGGCCGGATCATTTCACGGATGCGCATGAGCAGTTTTGCATGCGCCTCAAGCTCCTGGCGGCGCACCTTCGGCACGCCGTCCCACCAGCCTTCCTCCTCGGCGCTGCTGCGCAGGCGGCGGTAGCGTTCCAGACATTCCTCCAAGGCATGCCATTCACGGCTGACCGCCTTGTCATCACGGCTGGCGTTGCCAGGTTGAAGCTGGTCGTTGAGCAGATTGATCGCGGCGCCCGCACCGGTCAGCGCATCAGACATGCTCCCGCCTTCACGCAGTCCATACGCCATGGCGTTTTGAGAGAGCTCATCGATGGCAGCCCGTGCGGCTTCAGTCGACTGCGTGCGGGAGGCGATGTGAAAGTACAGAATCTCATACAACGTCGCATCCCCCGGATCGAGCTGGTAGGCGAAACGCAGCCGCACGTCTGCGGCGGCATGCAGATATTGCTGATGGGCATTCGAAAGTGGCACGGTGCTGGAACGCCGCGTGCGGCTCTTTTCGAGACGGGAGAGCGCATCCACCCCCGCCTGCAGCCATGATGTCTCGCTCGGCGTTTGCGCGGGTGGCGCCGGTGCCGGCA
>NZ_JBAQCR010000340.1:0-5568 GCF_049294395.1 Prosthecobacter sp. | reverse complement strand
CAAGCTTTGGGCCTGCTTGTCATTGCGCCGCGATAAACTTGCCTTGCACTTCACCTCTCTGTTGGCTTTTGCCGCCGTCATCGATTGGATGCAGCCTTTCAAGAAGTTTTAAAACACTGCCTAGTGTCGTCATCACCACCGTGGAGACAATCCCGCTCATGGCGAGGTTGGCACTCAGCCGTGGATCACGGAACAGGGACAACTGGATCAAAGGCGAAGCCGCTTTCAACTCCACATGCAGGAACAGAGCGAATCCCACGCCAGCCCCCAGCAGCAGGGCAATGTTGAGCGTTCCAAAGTGTCCGCGCCCGAGTGTCATGGCGAGCGCGTAGGCTGTGAGAGTCAGCGCCATCAACACCATGCCAAGAAGGTCCATGTGGCGGCGGCCATCTCCAAAATGTTTGCGATCCTCCGGCAGGTAATGACGCACCAGCAGTAAGGCCAGCAGCCCAAGCGGAACGTTGATGAGGAAAAGGGCGCGCCAGCTCCATCCTGCAATCAACACGCCACCGAGCGACGGCCCAAGCGCAGTGCCAATCGCAGACATGGTGCCCAGCAGCCCCATGGCACTCCCGGTTTTTTCCTTCGGCACAATCTCACCGATAAACGCCATCGTCAGCGCCATCATGATGGCTGCACCAAGCCCCTGCACCGCACGGGCGGCGATCAACATCCAGAGCGTGGTGGCGACTCCGCATACGATGGAGGCAAAAGTGAAAATCAAGATACCCGCCTGCAGCAAACGCCGCCGACCAACGATGTCTCCAAGACGTCCGACGCTGACGATCAGCGTGGTGATGGCGAGCAGATAGGCCAGGACCACCCACTGGACTTCTTGAAACGATGCAGAAAACGCCCGGGTCAAAGACGGTAGCGCAACATTGGCGATGCTCGTGCCGAGCGATGACAGCAGCATGCTCAGCGAAAGGCCGGTGAGCGCCCAGCGCACGGACGGCCGCTGTTCCGCAGCTTCAGCGAATTTCAGATCTTGGGATTCAATTAAAGTCTTCATAGAGTTCGTGTGTTCTGCCTCCCATAGGGGAGCCGAGAGACGGATAGCCCTTGGTCAGACATGCGGAAGACGCACGGTTTGCACTCTATTCGTGCGTTTGACGCCATGTCATAGCCGAGGCATGCTGGCGTCCATCCATGTCGAACCCGGATCTCAATCTGCTCTTCACCCTCGATGCGCTGCTCGCAGAAGGCAGTGTTGCGCGGGCGGCAAAGCGGCTGCGGTTGAGTCCGTCAGCGATGAGCCGCGCGCTGGGAAGATTGCGTGATGCCACAGGCGACCCTCTGCTGGTCCGCGCTGGACGTGGTTTGGTCCCCACTCCTCGCGCACTTGAACTCCGCGAACGAGTCCGGCAGCTGGTGCAGGAGTGCGAAACAGTCCTGCGCCCCGCCGCGAAGCTGGACTTCAAACGTCTGGTCCGCGCGTTCACACTTCGGACCAGCGAGGGATGGGTGGAAAATTTCGGCCCCACCCTCATCGCCCGCTGCGGTGTGGAAGCCCCGGGCGTGCGGCTGCGCTTCGTACCCAAGCCAGACAAAGACAGCACGCCCCTGCGCGAAGGTGCAGTCGATCTGGAAACAGGCGTGGTGGACGAAACCACGAGCCCGGAACTGCGCACACAGGCCTTGTTCCGTGACCGCCTCATGGGCGTTGTGCGAATGGGGCACCCGCTTTGTAAAGGGAAGGTGACACCCTCCCGTTATGCTGCTGGAAAACACATCCTGGTCTCACGCGAAGGGCACGAAACAGGGCCGATTGATGACGCCTTGAAGCCGCTCGGATTGCAGCGTGAGATCACCACGATTGTCAGCGGCTTTGCGACCGCCGTGGCCTTGGCCCGGGAAAGCGATTTGATCGCGAGTGTTCCCGAACGCCACACCGCCAGTCTGCGCACTGGCATGCATGCCTTCCCCCTGCCGGTCGCTACGCCTGAGTTCACAGTCTCGATGCTCTGGCACCCCCGGCTCGATGCGGACGCCGCCCATCGCTGGCTGCGCGGTCACGTACGTGCCGTTTGCGCCGGCAAACCGTGCTGACTCCTCCTCACCAATCGCGCCACCAGCGCCGTCCATCCCGTCTGGTGCGAGGCTCCGCAGCCACGGCCAGTGTCGGCATGAAAATACTCATGGAAGAGAAGCAGGTTTTTCCAGTTGGGATCGCCAGCATAGCGGTCATCGCCATTGTGGCAGGGCCGGTGGCCGGTGGCATCAGGTTCAAAGAGTCGGCACAAACGCCGCGAGATCTCATTGGCCGCACCCTGCAGCGTCACCCGTTTGCCGCTGCCTGTGGGCAGTTCCACGGTGAAGTCGTTGCCATAAAAATGATGGTAACGTTCCAGAGCCTCCACAATCAGATAAGCGATGGGAAACCACACCGGTCCACGCCAGTTGGAGTTGCCGCCAAACATGTGGCTGTCGCTTTCCCCGGGCACATAGCTGACGGTCAGGTCACCACCGTTGAGTCGCAGCGTGTAAGGATGCGCTTCATGATATTTGGAAAGGGATCGAATACCGAAGGGTGACAGAAACTCCTTCTCATCCAGCAGGTAGCCAAGCAGCCGCTCCAGGCGCTCGCGCGAAGGAATCGCCAGCAGCCGGTGCCCATGCGTGCCACCCTTGACACAATAGCTCACATGATGGGCGAGGTCTGCGCGATGCTGAAGAAACCAGTCCATGCGCTTCTTGAATCCCTGCAGCTTGACGATGCGCCCCTCGTCCAGCAGCTCCACGGCGATGAGCGGCAGCAGGCCCACCAGCGAGCGTGTGCGCAGCGGAATGGCGGGCCTTCCATCATCATGCAGCTCATCGTAATAAAAGCCGTCAGTCTCATCCCACAGCCCCTCGTCACCGATGTTGTTGATGGCATCGACGATCTGCACGAAGTGCTCGAAGAATTTCGAGGCCATGTCCTCATACGCAGTGTTCACCGTGCCGTCTGGCCTCTGCGCAAGTTCCAGTGCCATGTTCAGCATGGTCAGCGCGTAGAAGGCCATCCAAGCCGTGCCGTCCGCCTGTTCCAGCCGCTGCCCGTCAGGCAGAGGCTGCGATCGGTCAAAGATGCCGATGTTGTCCAGACCTAGAAAGCCACCGGCAAAAAGGTTATGCCCCTCGCTGTCCTTGCGGTTCACCCACCAGGTGAAGTTCAGCAGGAGCTTCTGAAAACAGCGCTCCAAAAACTCACGGTCACGCTCCCCCGCAGGCGCGGCGATTTTATACACACGCCAGCAGGCCCACGCATGCACTGGAGGATTCACATCGCTGAACTTCCACTCGTACGCCGGGATCTGGCCATTCGGGTGCATGTACCACTCACGCAGAAAGAGCAGCAGCTGCTCCTTGGCAAAGTCCGGGTCCAGCTCCGCAAACGGCAGCATGTGAAAAGCGGCATCCCATGCCGCAAACCACGGATACTCCCACTTGTCCGGCATGGAGAGCACATCACGCGCATACAAATGCTGCCAGTGTTGGTTGCGCCCAGACAGCCGTTCCTCGGGTGGCGGCGGAAACGCTGGGTCTCCCTGCAGCCACTCCGACACCACGTAATAATAAAATTGCTTCGACCACAGCAGCCCCGCCAGCGCCTGTCGCTGGATCTGCGCCTGCACCGGATTCAAAGCGATGATCGTCTGGTAAAACGCATCCGCCTCCTGAATGCGCTGCGCAAAGACAGCATCAAACTCCGTGGCCGTTGTCATCGCTCGCTCACACAGGCGCAGCTGCAGCGTCACACTTCCACCCGCAGGAATGTTCAGCCGGTACAATGCGGCGGCCTTAGTTCCCGTTTGCGCCGGATTCACCGCACCAGCTTCGCCCCCGATCACATAACGATGAAACGCATCCTTGGTGTAGGGCGATGCATTGGGCGAATCAAACAGCAGCTTCTGATTCGTCTCGTTCTCAGTGAAAAGCCACTGCGGCTGCACACCGTCACTCGAGGTCAACGCCTGCAAACGATGCTGGCCGAGATCATTCGCCATCGGAGATTTCATGCCAACATGCGTCGCTTCCACCACGCCGTTCACGAGAGCAAGCTGCGGCCGGGCCGAGCCTTCTTCCCAGGACCACGTGTTGCGATACCAAAGCGTGGGCAGCACGTCCAGCGCCGCAGCCTCCGGACCGCGATTGTGCACCGTGATGCGGATGCAGATGTCCTCAGCCGCTGCCTTGGCATACTCCACGAAGACATCAAAGTAGCGCTCTTCGGCGAACGCCGCCGTGTCGGTGATTTCAAACTCAGGATCCGTCAGCCCCCTCCGCGCATTCTCATCTACCAGCTGCTGGTAGGGAAACTCACCCTGCGGATACTTGTACAACGCCTTCATGTAGGAATGCGTCGGCGTGGAGTCCAGGTAGTAGTACAGCTCCTTCACATCCTCGGCGTGATTCCCTTGCGGTCCGGTCAGGCCGTAGAGCCGCTCTTTGAGAATGGGGTCGCGGTGATTCCACAGCGCCAGCGCAAAGCACCGCCGGCACTGGCGGTCCGTGATTCCCAGCAGTCCGTCCTCCCCCCAGCGATAGGCGCGTGAACGTGCCTGCTCATGCGGAAATGAAGCCCACGCATCCCCATCCGCCGAGTAGTCCTCGCGCACGGTGGACCACTGCCGCTCGGCCAGATACGGCCCCCAGCGCTTCCAGTTCGCATGGCGCTCGCGGTCAGCGCGCAGGCGTTCATGTTCTGGTGTGGTGGCGGACATGCGTGTGAGTGTTTAGTTCATGCCCGCAGCAGTGCAAGCAGCCGTCAGAGCAGCTGAGCTTCTGTCTCCGCCTTAAATTCTTCAAGCAGCGCCTTCAATTGCTGCGAGGTGTACCGGGCTTTGACCGCAGCAATGGCCTCGTTCGCCAGTTCGTCGCAGCGTTCGTTTTCAGTATGTCCCGCATGGCCCTTGACCCAGTGCCACTCGATTTTGTGCATGGCGGTTGCAGCATCGAGTTCGCGCCAGAGGTCGGCGTTTTTCACCGCCTGCTTGTTGCTGGTTCGCCAGCCGTTGCGCTTCCACCCGGAGATCCACTGACTGATGCCTTGGCGCACATACTGGGAGTCGGTGTGGAAATCGATCTGGCAGGGCTCTTTGAGAATGCGCAGCGCCTCGATCGCCGCCTGCAGTTCCATGCGGTTGTTCGTGGTGGCCGGCACACCGCCTTTGAGTTCACGCACATGCTTGCCATAGGCCAGCACAGCCGCCCAGCCACCAGGGCCTGGGTTGCCATGGCAGCCGCCGTCGGAATGAATGAGTACCTTCTTCACGCCGGCGTCTGGGTGGAGTCCTCCGCCGCCCACGCACGCATGCGGCGGTCGATGAAAAAGGGCACAAACGGCAGCAGCGAGGCGATAAACACCAGCACCGCACGGCTGAACGGCCACCCCGTGTGCATCAGCACCCGCCACAGCGCGATGCAGAAGATCACAAACAGCCCGCCATGCACCGAACCCGCAATCTTGACCGCCAGCGGTATGCCCCAGGCATACTTCAAAGGCATGGCGGCAAAGAGCAGAATCAAATACGAAATGGCTTCGAGCAGGCCGACGCTGCGCAGAAAGGAGACAGGGTGTTTCAT
>NZ_JBAQCR010000339.1:0-42117 GCF_049294395.1 Prosthecobacter sp. | reverse complement strand
CTCCTAGCGTGTTCTTTGAGAACGCGTCCTCTTGACCATCTGCCCCAGCGGCGGAGCATGCACGGCCCGCATGAATCCGCCGCCAACCATCGCCTGCCTCGGTCCCGAGGGGAGTTTTTCGCATCTGATCACGCAGATGCGTTTTCCCGGCCTGGCGGTCAGCCTGCGCGACAATGTGGGAGATGTGTTCGAGTTCCTTGCCACGAATCCAGACGCCCTGGGCATCGTCCCCATCGAAAACTCCTCCGGCGGTTTCATCATCGACACCGTGGACCGTCTGGTGGACACCCGCAGCACTTTGTCCATTCTCGAAGAACTCACGCTGGATGTGAAGCTCGCGCTGCTCGGCAGGGCAGGGGAGCCCATCACCTCCATCCATTCCCACGCGATGCCCTTTTATCACGGCGATGACTGGCTCAAGGCCAACTATCCCGACGTAAAGCGCGTCGTGGAGCCCAGCACGGCGAAAGCCGCCGAAAAAGCCGTCGCCACACCGGGAGCCGCCGCCATCGGCCCACGCCAAAACGCAGAGCGCCATGGCCTGCAGATCCTGCACTTCCCCATTGCAGGCGAGGTGCCAAACATCACGCAGTTCTATCTCATCGGGCACGCGGCCAACACACCCGGGCTCGAGCACAACCGCACCGCCCTCATCGTCGAGCTCCCGGACCGCCCCGGCAGCCTGTGCCGTTTCCTCACGCCCTTGAGTGAAAACGACATCAACATGAAGCGTCTCGAATCACGCCCCATCCGTGGCCAGCCGAACAAGTACCGCTTCTACATCGAGATCGAAGGCTCCACCGCCGATCCCCGCGTGCAGAAGGCCCTCAATCAAACACGTGCCGATGGCGCGACGATCCGCAGCGTGGGCTCCTACTCCGCCGACCTCCGCTTCGAATCCTGAAGTAACCGGGCCATTCCTGGCCCGTCTGGAGTCACAGCCACCCACCAACCTTATGAAACACATCCTCCCCTGCCTGCTGGCCTTGTCCGTCAGCCTCAATGCCGCACCCACCATCTCCAAACGCGCCAGCGAAATCGACCCGCGCGCCAAGGAGCATCCGGAAATCGATTTCGTTTTCACCGACAAAAAGGGCAAGCCTCAGGACCTCCAAAACGCGAGTGTCGATGTGAAGGTCAAGCCCCAGGGCAAGCTCGTCATCTGGCTCATGGGCCACAGCGCTCCCTTGTTTGAGCGCCTCAACAGCTACGGCCTCCACGCCATCCAGGTGCATTACGCCAACAAATGGTTCGGTCTCATCCCTCCGGCCCGCCTGAATGACGGCAAGACCCTGGGCGACATCCGTCTCGAAGCCTCCACCGGAGAGGATCACAGCGACCTCGTCAGCATCCCGCAGCCGGACGGCATGATGGAGCGCTCGTTTCAATTCGTGAAGTGGCTCGCCAAGGAACATCCCGAAGGCAAGTGGGGTCAGTTCATCAGCGAGGACGGCAAAGGCCTGCGTTGGGAGAAAGTGATCGTCTCCGGTGCCTCACACGGCGCCACCACTTCCGCCCGCTTCGCCAAGCATCAGAAGGTGGATCGCGTGGTTTGCTTCTGCGGTCCGCGTGACAACTACGAGAGCTGGCAGTCTTTGCCCTCCGCGACGCCCGCCAACCGCATCTTCGGCTTCAGCCACGTCCTCGATGGTGGCTGGTCTGCCGACCACTACTGTCGCTCCTGGGAGATGATGGGACTGAATCAGTTCGGACCCATTGTGGATGTCGATATCAGCGCCCCACCGTTTCAAAACACCCGCCGCCTCATCACCAACGCCGATGTGAAAGGCGACGACAAACGCGCTCACAGCTCCGTGATGCCCGGTGGCGCGGCGGTGAAAGACAAGGATGGCAAATTCATCCACGAAGCCGTCTGGCAGTATCTCTTCAATCACCCGGTCGATAAAACCGGCACCCCAACACCCGCCGATCCTGACTGTGTGAAGGATCAGCGCAAATAATCCCGTTCATTCACGCCCCACTCAATCCTCCAACCCGCTCTCATATGCTGCTCTCGCTTCGCCCCCTCACCATCGCCGCCGTGTTCAGTCTCGGCACTCTTTTGCATGCCGCTGACAATCCCTTCATCGGCCGCTGGGCGCTCACCATCCCTGGCGGTGCCGCAGGCTGGCTCGGCGTGGAGTCCAAAGACGGCGCTCTCAGCTCCAGCGTGCTCTGGGGCGGCGGCAGCGTGGTGCCCACCGCCAGCACCAAGGTCGAGGGCGACACCTTGATCGTGACCCGCGAGCAGAAGAACAAGGAAGGCAAGCTGGCTGCCATCGAAACAATCACGGCCAAGGCCGAAGGCGAAGTTTTAAAGCTCACCACCTCCAAGAAAAATGCGGAAGGCAAGGAGATCGGCAAGGCCCAGGAATTCGCCGGCAAGCGCATCGCTGACGTGCCACCGGCACCTGATCTCTCCAAGGTGAAATATGGCGCCCCCATCCAGCTCCTGAACGGCAAGGACCTCACCGGCTGGCGTCTGCTCAAGGAAGGCGTCGACAATGGCTGGAGCGTCGTCGATGGCATCCTGCGAAACCGCGTGGTGAAGGCCAAGGACAAGCACTTCGGCAATCTGCGCACCGACGCTGAATTCGAAGACTTCAATCTCAAGACCGAAGTGCGCACCCAGGAAGGCAGCAACAGCGGCATCTACCTCCGCGGCATCTATGAAGTGCAGGTCATGGAAAGCTTTGGCCAGCCTCTGGATTCACACCACATGGGCGCTCTCTACAGCCGCATCACCCCAAGCGTCGCCGCTGAGAAGCCCATTGGCGAATGGCAGACCCTCGACATCACCCTCGTGGACCGCCACCTCACCGTGATCCTCAATGGCAAGACCATCATCGACAACGCTCCCGTGCTCGGCTGCACCGGCGGCGCCATGACCAGCGATGAATTCAAGCCCGGCCCGATCTACCTCCAGGGAGATCACACCAACGTGGACTACCGCAACATGGTCCTAACCCCGGTGGTGAAGTAACTCGATTGCCCGCTTTCGTGGGTGTGGGACGGATCAAGAAATTCGTTTCACACCCCCAGGCGCTCTTTCACGGTCTTGATGGCCTTGTGCCGGTTGTCCACGGCCAGCTTTTTGAAGATGTGCTCGTTGTGTCGGTTCACCGTGTGCAGCGTCACATCGAGAATCTGCGCGATTTCAGGGTTGTTCTTGCCCTCGCACACCCAGTGCATCACTTCAGCCTCACGCTCCGTCAGGCCGAGGCTCTGCAGCCGTTCGATGGAAACCTGCAGGGATTCCACACGGCCCAGCAGATAAAAACGGTTGTCCTTGCAACGTGCCAGCGAGAGCACGATGCGGTGCCCCTCCTGCTCCATTTCCAGCGGAGGAAAGATGTTCTCACTTTCGTCGGCCAGCTGCTGCAGCCATTGGCGGACGGTTGGAGGCAGAAAATAATGTGGGGCGCCAGGGGCCCGCTCCAAAGATTTGCCAAAGAACCAGTGGGCCGCTTTGTCACCTTCCAAGATTTCTCCCTGTTCCGTGACGATCAGGAGTTCGCATGCAGCGGAGGAGAGCGGCGCATCGCTCATGGTCTGAGGCGCAAGCTCCGTGGTCTTGCCCATGATGGAACTGTGGTGCGGCGCAGGCTGTGACGAGTTGGAGAAGATGAGCCGTTGGTTGGCGATGCGGATTTCATCTCCGTTCTTGAGCCGGCGCGCACAGCTGATGCGCAGTCCGTTGACGATGACGCCATTGCGGCTGCCCAGGTCATTGATCCACCAGTCGTCATTCAAATTCATCAGCACTGCGTGGCGTCGTGAAGCCTGCACATTGCTGATGGGAATGTCGTTGTCCGAACGACGGCCAATGAAGCAGGGCCCTTGGAGTGTGTATACGCCTCCACTCCATTTCAATAAGGCTGGTTGATCCTTCATCCCGGCATTCACTGGCATGCAGGATTTTGCGCAGGAGCGTGCGATGTGCAACGCGGGTGAAAAAAAGTTACGTATTGGCAGGTCTGCCAATAGCGCGTTTTTCGGTTCAGTTCGATTCGTGTGCTCGCTCACCCCCGCACTCATGAAAACCGATGTTTTGGAACCCATCAAGACACGCTCGTCGAGAGCGTGTTCTGCATCTGACAGTGCTGCCAAAAGAATCCCCTGCGCTTCCAGCGTGACCAGCACGCAGCGTCCGTTTTGCATGCTCTGCGTCCATTGCCCGAAGTGTCTGGAGAATCCACACACGGTCAGTTGTGACCTCTGCGCCGGATGCCGCGCATGCTCCATGCATGGCCGGGGTTGTTGAGTTTGGGAGAGTTTGTGTCAGAATTCAGGTGGGAGGTTCGTTTTAAATAACAACCATCAAACCTATGAACACGATCCCTGCACCTCAACGAGGACAGGCGGCCTCGTTTCAGCAAGCCGCCACCGCTCACAACGCCGAAGCGCGTTTCGTCACCCGCAATCTCCACCGCGTCTGGCAGCTCCGGCGCATGAAGGCCACCGTCCTGCGGCCCTTCCGTCAGGCCCTGCGCCCTCTGCTCGTCTGGCTCCGTCAGGAGCACATTTTTGTGGAAAGCGGCCAGCAGGGCTCCGCTCCCGTCGGGCTTCATCTGAAGCAGTTCGGCTGGGAAACCATCGCGCTGAGCCTCATCCTCGGCCCGCTCGCCTTCATCATGCTGCTTCCCCTGCTGATCCTCATCTTCCCCGTTGTCGTGCTCGTCGGCTGCGGTGCTGTCGCGGCATCTGCACTGCAAGCCGACGCTGAGGATGCAGAACATCACACCCTGAGCTGGCACGCCATGCATTGAGCCTGCCTCAGCCGTTCGTCTTCTGCTTCTTCATCACTCGATACACCAGCCATGCGGCGATGTTGATCACCGCCATGGCAGCGAGGAGTTGTGTGAGCGTCGTCGCGAGGTCGCCTTTGCCCAATCCGCTGCCCACGAGGCTGAAAGCCACATTCAGCGGCAGATAGCCCAGCAGCGTGCCCAGCAGAAAACGCGTGTGCTTCACCGGCGTCATGCCCAGCAGCACGTTCAAGACCAGCCCCGGCACCATGAGCTGCCGCACCCAGAACACCCGCAGCACAGAAGGCTTTTTCAGCAATTTTTTGAGCCACGGCCATTTTTCCGCCCGCGATTCAACCGCTCTGCGGAACCCATGACGTGATAAGACAAAGGCTCCATATGAGCCCAAAGTCGATGCGACCAACGAAAGCGCGAGTCCTTCACCAAAGCCAAACACCAGCCCGGCGGCGGCACACAGTGGCAGGCGCGGCACACCCAGCATCACCGTTCCGGCACACGCGATCATGAAGATCGCATGCGCCCCCCAGCCAAACTGGCGCACCATCTCCTTCCAGGTCTGCACATTCGTGATCCACGACTTCAGACCAGTGAAATGCGCCAGCGCCATGAACGCCGCCACCAGCAGCACCGCAAACAGCACCTGGCGCGTTTCCTTCCCCAGCGCACGCGATGTCTCCTGCTCCACCTCGCTTGTGATGGAGACATCCAGCTCTTCAGGCTCTTCGGCAGACTCGTCCTTGGTCGCCATTATTGCAGCTTCCAAAGTTTCGCATCACTGCGCACGTAGATCGCCCCGCCGGAAACCGCAGGCGTCGTCAGCACAGTTTCCTTCAGCTCAATCTCCTTCAAGACCTTGCCTTCAGGTGCCTCGGGATCAATCACCTGAAAAATACCGCGCTCGTTCACGATGTAGATGCGCTTGCCCGCCGCCACAGGAGAGCCGCTGAAAGGCCCCTTCATGCGCAGCTTCCAAGCTTCATCGCCATTCTTGACGCTCGCCTTGATCAGTACGCCTGCGCCATTCACCACATAGATGGAGTCGCCCAGCACCAGCGGACTCGCCGTGCCGGGATTCAGCTTCTCATTGCGCCACAGCTGCGTCACCGAGCCTTTCTCCGGCGCCAGCGCCGTGATGCCATGAGACACCGCATAAATCGTTTCGCCTGAGCCCACGCTCGAAGGAATCGTGCTCGCCCCGTCGCTGTAATCCCACACCGTCTTTCCCGTCGCCGGTTCCACCGCCAGGATGCCCTTGCTCGACTGCAGGGCCACCGTGTTCTTCCACACTGTCGCGCTCGTCCAGTTCGCCGCCTTCGGGCGCTCCAGCTTCCATTTGTTGCGCCCCGTCGCCACATCCAGGCCCGCCGCGAAGGACTCGCTGTCATTCTCGCTCTGCACCACCAGCGTCCCATCCATCACCACCGGACTCTGCGACATCCCCAGGCTGTTGCTCGCATTGGCATAATCAAACGTCAGCCCGCGCAGCCACAGCAGATTCCCATCAAGATCAAAGGCAAACAGGTCGTTCGAGGAAAACAGCGCAAACACCCGGTCCCCGTCACTGCACGGCGTGTTCGCCGCCACGCAGGTCTTGTTGTGCGTCATCGTGCGTCCTGTCGAGCGCATCGCACGCTCCCAGCGCTTCGTCCCATCCGCCGCGTTGAAGCAAAACACATGCAGCGTCTCCTGCCCCGGCCCGCTCGAGCACGTCACAAACACCCGGTCTCCCACCACGATCGGTGCTGACAGCCCGCGCCCCGGCAGATCCGCCGCCCACGCCACCTTCAGCTCATCCCCCGGTGCCTTGGCCTCGGTGGAAACCGCCGTCGCATTCGGCCCGCGAAACTGCAGCCAGTCCGCACGCACCACGCCCGTTGCCAGGCACATCATCAAACACATCGAAATCGTCTTCATGGTCATTATCGAGGTTAAAAATCACTTCGCAGCCAGGATCGCCGTGCCCGTCGCATCACACACCCGCAGCTGGAATTCCCACTCCACCGTCCACTGCTCCGTCTGCTCGTTCTGGCAGCACTTCACCAGGATCGTGTTCTTCCCCTTCTTCAGCTGGCACGGCAGCTTGTACTGATCCAGCTTCGCGCCGCGGTGATACTCATCACGTGCAAACAACAGCTCGCCGTTCAGCCACACCTTCCAGCCGTCCTTGCAGCCGATGCGGATCTCCGCCGGCCGGTCCTCCGTGCTGAAAAAATCCGTCGCCGCATAGCCCACCACACTCTTCTCCATCCCGAAAGGCTTGTTGAAGTCGATCTTGCCGTACTCATCCGCGCTCGTGAAGTCCACCCACTTCGCCTCCTTCGTCTTGCCTTCATAGACCGCATCAAACTTCAGCTCCTTCTCCGGCGGATACACCGTGTCGAACCCGGCGCGATCCGCATTGCTGAACGGCGCGATCATCTTCCAGCTCATCAAAAATCCAAAATGCTTCGGCAGGTCCACCTTCTGGTCCAGGCCGCGCAGCTTCTTCGCCAGCACCTTGATCTGGTCCTCATCCCGCGCTCCGCCCAATCCCTTGCCATAGGCCACGATCGCCGCTGCGTTGTCCTTCTTCTCCAGCGCCGCATCACCCGCCTCGATCAGCTTCGCCACCGGATGCCGCCGCAGGTCCGAGCTCGGATCCTCCAGCAGCGTCGGCGTCAGCTCCTCCGCCAGCTTCTCATCTGCCCGGTGGATCAGATCAAACGCCACCACCCGCGCTCCCGGGCTGTTTTGCGTGTTCTTCAAAAATGCCACCAGCGCCGGTACCGGCAGCTTCTTCGCCTTCAGCGCCTCATCCGCGATCACGCCCACCGCCGCCCGCAGCCAGTTTTCCGCCAGCGGATTCGCCCCGTTCATGCCCTTCAGCACCTCCGGCAGCGTCGCCGCATCCGCCTTCACGATCTCCCGCCACGCCTTCCCCGCCGCCTCATTGCCCTGGCCTTCTTTTCCCACCGCGCGCAGAGCTTCGATGGGTTTCGACAGATCCTCCGCCGCCTGCAAAGACACAGCGGAGAGGGCAAACAACGAGATGAGGCTCAATTTCATAGGCAGACGACCAAGCTTTCACAAAGTACGCCCCACGCCAAGCCGGAGTTTCGCTCCCAATGGCAAAGAGTTCGTTGCTTTGCCTTGAAACACCCCTGCCGTTGGGAGTCTCAGGGGCGGTCGCCCCCCCTCCGCCCTCGACACTGGCCATTTCATCGCCACAGTGCGCGCCCCCTTTCCCTCATGCTCTCCGTTTCCAATGTCAGCAAAACCTACGCCGGCCGCACTTTGTTCAGCCAGGTGTCGTTTCACATCAACCGTGGCGAAAAAATCGGCCTGATCGGCCCCAATGGCGCCGGCAAATCGACTCTCTTCTCCCTGCTGCTGCGTGACACCGTCCCGGACGATGGCCAGGTCGTCATGGAGCGCGGCATCACCTTCGGCTTCCTCCCGCAGGAAAGCGCCCCCATTGAAGACGTCACCGTTTTGGAGCTCGCCACCGGGCATGTGGATGAACATCAGCGCTGGGAAATCGAGCCCAAGGCTAAGCGCATCCTCAGCGGCCTCGCCTTTCGTGAATCCGACTTCGAGCGCAATGCCCGCACCCTCAGCGGCGGCTGGGTCATGCGCGCCCACCTTGCCCGTCTTCTCGTGCAGGAGCCCGATCTCCTCCTGCTCGACGAACCGACGAACCATCTCGACCTCGAATCCCTCATCTGGTTCCAAAACTACCTCCAGAGCTATCCGGGTGCCATCCTCATGATTTCGCATGACCGCGAATTCCTCAATGCCCTCTGCGACAGCATCCTCGAAGTCGCCCACAGCAAAATCACCCGCTACACCGGCAACTACGACGACTACACCCGCGAAAAAGCCGCCCGCATGGAGCAGCTCCAGGGCGCCTACGACAATCAGCAGCGCGAGCTCGCCAAGATGCAGGCCTGGGTCGACAAGTTCAAAGCCAAGGCCAACTTCGCCTCCCGCGCTCAGGACAAGGCCAAGATGATCGACCGCATCGAAAAAGTCGATGCACCCGTGGCCGATGCCAAGACCGTCAAGTTCCGCTTCCCGCAGCCACTGCGCAGCGGCCAGCGCGTCATCCGCATCAAGGATGTCGATTTCGCCTACGGCACCCAGCCCGTTTACACCGGTCTCGATCTCGAGATCGAGCGCGGCCAGCGCACCGTGCTCGTCGGCCCCAACGGCGCCGGCAAATCCACGCTTCTCAAACTTCTTGCCGGAGCCCTCAAGCCTCAGGCCGGAACCTACGAGCTCGGCCACAACGTCAAACTCGGCTACTTCGCCCAGTATCGCGGCGACGTCCTCAACATGCGCCACACCGTGCTGCAGTCCGCCATGGACCTGCCAAGCCGCCCCGGAGAAAACATGTGCCGCACCCTCCTCGGCTCCTTCCTCTTTCACGGAGACGATGTCTTCAAGCCCGTCGGCGTTCTCAGCGGGGGTGAAAAATCACGCCTCGTGCTCGTGCGCCTCCTGCTCGATCCACCAAACTTCCTCCTCATGGACGAGCCCACCACCCATCTCGACATGGGCAGCATCGACGCCCTCATCGGCGCGCTCGATCAATACGAAGGCACCCTCGTCTTCATCAGCCATGACGTGCACTTCATCCGTCAGATGGCCAAGCACGTCCTCCACGTCAGCGCCGGCGTCATCACCCCCTACGCCGGCGACTACCAGTACTACCTCGACAAGTCCAAGGCCGGCTCCGCCCGCGAGGCCCTCACTGCCACCCTGCACAACGCCCAGCCCACTTCTTACAACAGCGCTCCCGCTCCGAAAGAGGCCAAGAGCAAGCAGCAGCGCCGTGCCGAGGCCGATGCCCGCAATGCCTACAGCAAGGCCAAGAAGGAGCTCGATCTGCGCATCTTCAAAATCGAGCAGGAGCTCGCCACCCTCGACAAGCGCAAGCACGAGATCGTCAACCTTCTCCAGGAAGAAGCCACCTATGCCGATGCCGCCCAGTTCCGCGTCCTCAGCGCCGAACTCGAAGCCGTCGAAACCAAGATCCCCAAATTCACCACCGAGTGGGAAAAAGCCACGGAGGAGCTGGAGAAACTGGTGCCAGTGGACGCAAAGTAGTCGGCAGTCCTGTGAAAACGGTTGCGCGTAGAGGGTGGCTGTGTTTACCCGGCAGGGTGAACTCACCATCTCATGAACATTGCTTGCGTCGTGGTGCCGTGTGCTGCTGCTGGTGTCTGTCAGCCTGATGTCTTGCTCAAATGAAGTCGAAGTACGCCATCCGATTCCCGGCACGGGCGCCTTCTGGATTGAAAAAGTCCCGGTGTACAAGAGACCACGTGCACCCCGAGTAAACAAGACTCCGCAACTGCAAGCCCCAAGGCATGATGAAGGCGAGTGGCACGGCGACTCCATGAGTGGCTCTCCGAGCATGCTGATCCGTCTGGGCGAGCAGAAAATCTACTTTTACAAAGGTGGCCAGCTTGCCGGCGTCTCGCCGATTTCCTCGGGGCGGGAAGGCATGGCCACCAGGGCTGGCAGTTTCTCCGTCATGGAAAAAGACATCGATCACGCCTCCTCCTTGTTCGGAGACTACGTCAGCAAGGACGGCACCGTCCTGAAGCGCGAGATCGATGTGCGCAAAGATTCGCGCCCGCCCGGCGCATTGTTTGACCCTGCCAGAATGCCTTACTTCATGCGCATCACCGGTGCCATCGGCATGCATGAAGGCTACCTGCCGGGCTATCCCGCCTCCCACGGCTGCATCCGCCTCCCGCAGCGCATGGCGGAGATCTTCTACCGTCATTCCTCCGTGGGCACACCCGTGAAGGTCGTGCCCTGAAGTCCGGCGGCAAAGCTCAGATCGCGGTGCTGATCTGCGCGTCCTTGCTCAGCAAGGCCAGTCTCTCAAAGTCCACCTGGTGCGCCTGATCTTCGACATTCTTCCGCATCACCTCCAGTCCCGCCTTGAACGACTCGCTCAACGCGGGCACATCCAGAGTCCGGTGGTAGTGAATGTAGATCACTGCTTCACGCAAAAGGAAGAAGTGCTTGAGCTCGAATGCGTCAACGGCTGCCAGCGGGCCTGTCCTTGAGTACCCCTTCCACAGCCCCGCCCACAGCGGCGCGATGCGGTCATTCAGCCCCTCATCAGCAAACTGGTTGAGAACCCTGCAGTAGATCGAATCGTACAATATCGTCGCAAAATCCTGCACAAAGTGCCCGTGCTCGCAGTTGTCGAAGTCGAAGATCCACAGTTGGTCACCATCCAAAAAACAGTTTCCCAGGCAGGCGTCAGCATGAACGAGTCCAAAGGAGCCGGGAGCCGCCGGCAGTTTCCGCAGCTTCTGCATCAGATCCTTGAGGCTCTTCAGAAATCCCGGTGAAACGCGCCCCCGCAGCTCTGCCACATCCTCATTCAGCAGGCGTGACTCATGCCATTGCGCTCTCGTCTCTGCGGCATGGCCTTCAGGCAGCTTCAGTGCATGAGAATGCAGCTGGGCCAGCAGTCCGCCGAGCTTCTCATAGATCGGCGGTGCGATGTCAGACGGCATGATCTTGCGTCCTGGAGCATGCTCAAAGCATGTCACGATGTAAACCGTGCCCTCGGCGCTCAGAGTCACACAGGTTTCGCCATTCAGAGCTGGGATCGGCCTGCACACCCGGACGCTCTGCGCCGCAAGAAATTCGATCCAGGCCAGCTCGGCCTCCACTTGGGCGCTGCTCCGGTGCCTTCCTGTGGAGATGCGCAGAATGCACCTTCTGTCATCACGTCGGCACAGATACACATGGTTCTGGTTGCTTCGCACAAACTCCAGGTCATCGGCCGCCATTCCATAGGGTCGTGCCAGCATTGCCAGATGTTCGTATTTAATCATGCTGCGGAGGCAGGGCACTCGGTGATGGCCATTCTTTGTCAAGCTCCGCAAAGGCAGGCTGATCGGTCCGTGGGCCATCCTGCGATGCAAAACATCGTCTGATTTTGCAATGGCCCGTCCCCTCCGCCCGGGGTTAAATCCCGGCAAATGAAACCCTTTGCCGAACATGAACAAGCCTTTCGCAGCTCCGAGGAGTTCGACAGAGGCATGCATGCCTACGTCGCGGCGAAAAAGCGGTTCATCGTGCGTGGCCTCCTGCTGTCCATCTCAGTCATGGGGATTTCCATCTTGCTGCACTGGCTGTGGCCGGGTTCTGCGTGGAATGTTTCAGGAAACCTGGCCTGTACGGGACTGGGCATTTTCTTTGTGACCTGCCTCGCCGCATTCCATATGAAGCGGGTACGATGCCCCTTGTGTGGCGGGAAAACGGAACTCCGGGTCCGGTACACAGGCCAGGGAGGCGATCAGGAGGTCATCACCATCTGCCAGTCTTGCGAAGTTCAGTGTCCCACCGGCATGGTCTTTTCGGGCTGAGCTAAGCCCCCTCCGTGATCACCGCCTCGATCCGATACCCATCCGGATCCATCACAAACGCCGCAAAGTAATCCGGCCCATATTCCGCGTGCAGTCCCGCGCCGCCGTTATCCCTGCCGCCATGCACCAGCGCAGCCTCGTAAAACGCACTCACTGCCTCCCGCGTTGGTGCGGCAAAGGCCACATGAAATCCATCCCCCGGCACGCCCGCATTTTGCGGACGAAGCTTCAGGGCAAACACATCCTTCCCCGGCTCCGTCCCATAGCCCACATAGGTCTCATCCTCCCACACCCGCCCATACCCCAGCGGTGCCAGCGCGGCATCATAGAAGGCCCCGGAGCGTGCGGCAAGATGACCTTCTCGCCATCACGCCGGCCCAGGTAAACATGGTTCTGGCTGCTGCGCAGAAACTCAAGGTCGTCGGGCACAAATCCATAGGGCCGCGCCAGCAGCGCAAGGTGTGCATCTTGGATCATCGTCGTCATGCTGGGCTTTATTGAGCTGCCCGCATATCACGGTGGCGTTCCAGCGCCTGAGGTTTTGCGCCAGAGCAAAGCAGTTGTTTCAAGGTCTCGACATTCTCCGCCAGCGTATGCGTGAACGTGTTCACCACGGCATCGTAGTCCCCATACCGGTGCACCCATTCTAGCTGCATCTTAGCGAACCCAATCTGCCGGTCCCCGCGCGCGCTCTCCCTTCGTTCCAGCTCCTCCACGGGACATTCCACCTTCACAAAGTACACATCGAATCCCCGCAGCGCCTCTGCGATCTCATCCATCCAGTCACAGCGCTCGATTACATGGTCGATGATCATTGGAAAACCACAGCCCGCAATAAGCGGCAGCGAACGATGAAACGCAGACAGCAGAGGCATCAAAACTTTGGGCCGCGCCGCATCATCCTTCAGCACATGCTCCGGCGTCATAAAGATGAAATTGTCATTCGATACATACAACACCGGCTCCGGCATCGCCCGTTGCAAGGCAGTGGCGAGAGTCGTTTTGCCAGAACTGGACGTTCCATTGAGAAGGATGGCCGGGGCACGGTTCATGAGGAAGGAAAGATCGTAAACAGATCTGCACACCAGACTACTCTCCAACGAGCGCTGCCTCAATCCGATACCCATCCGGATCCATCACAAACGCTGCAAAGTAATCCGGCCCATATTCCGCGTGCAGTCCCGCGCCGCCGTTATCCCTGCCGCCATGCGCCAGCGCAGCCTCATAAAACGCACTCACCGCTTCCCGCGTTGGCGCGGCAAAGGCCACATGAAACCCATCCCCCGGCACGCCCGCATTCTCAGGCCTCAGCTTCAGCGCAAACACATCCTTCCCCGGCTCCGTCCCATACCCCACAAACGTCCCATCCTCCCATACCCGGCCATAGCCCAGCGGTGCCAGCACGGCATCATAGAAGGCCCCGGAGCGCGCAATGTCCGTGACGGCGAAGGAGAGATGATGGAGCATGGCTTGAGATGATTGATTGTCGATCTTGTGGGTCAACGGTCGATCTCAAACATCCGCCGTCACCGACCATGTCGGGATCATCAGGACAGGCTTTCAGTCAATCGGGTTGATCACTTTCGGGAAAGGGATGTCCGTGAAGTCTTTTTCATTGCGGGTGTAAAAAGTCTTCACGCCATGTTTGAGGAGCGTCATCCCCAAAACCGAATCGTGGGTGCGCTGATATGGAAAGCGAGGCTTTTCCAGCAGGGAGAGAACCTCGTTGAAAAAACCTGTTTCATAGCTGCAGCAGACCACACCGCTCTTCTCCCTGATGAACCGCACCTGTGCCGCCGCCTGCGCGGAAGTTCGCGGCTTTTGCAAAATTTTGGGATGGCGTAGCGCTTTGTAAAATTCCCACAAGACCTGGTCTGAGAGAATCCATTCACTTGGATTCGCGAGCATCAGGTTCACCACGGCAAGCGCCTTTGCATGCTCCGGCGCATCACTATTGGCCGCATAGATCAGGATGTTGGTGTCCAGGCTGTTCATGGCATTTCATCACCATGGATCAGCGCTTTCATCTCGGAAGCTTTTGCCAGCACCCTGCCTCCGCCGAAAGTGGGAAAAGCTGGCGGGCGCGCCCCGGCATTCGAACGTTTCAGCATCCCCGCACGTTGTTCCAGGTCACGGTCCACGGCACGCCTGACAATTTCACTTACCGGTCGGTCTTCAGCTCGCGCCAGATTTCGAAGCATTTCCATGAGCGGATCAGGAAAAAGAATTTGGATCTTTTGCATGGATCCATGCATCGCATGGATGTTGGGCAAATTCAAGTCGGTAAAGGCCGCTGAAACTCAAGCCAGCCCGTTCACCCCACCGTGCAGATCTGCACCCCCTGCTTCAGCGAGGCCAGCTTGTCCGCCCGCTTCGGAATGAACTCCTGCCCCAAATACCCCGCATACCCCGTCTCCTGGATCGCCTTGATGATCGCGGGGTAGTTCAGCTCCTGCGTCTCATCAATCTCCGCCCGCCCAGGCACCCCGCCCGTGTGATAATGCGCAAAGTACTCATGATCCCGCCGGATCGTCGCAATCACATCACCCTCCATGATCTGCATATGATAGATGTCATAGAGCAGCTTGAAGTGAGGCGATCCGATCTTCTTGCACAAGGCCACGCCCCAAGCGCTGTGGTCGCACATATAGTCCGGGTGGTTCACCTTGCTGTTTAAGAGTTCCATCACCAGCGTCACCCCCAGCTTCTCACACAGCGGCATCAGACGCTGCAGGCCCTTCGCGCAGTTCTCCAGTCCCTGCTCGTCGCTCATGCCATCACGGTTCCCGCTGAAGCAGATCACCTGCTTAAATCCCGCTTCCGCGCTCGTCTGCAGCAGCGGCTCATACGCCTGCACCAGCAGATCATGATGCTCCACCCGGTTCCACCCCTTCGGGATCGGCCCCAGCTTCACGCCGCCCGGAGCTTCAATCGTCGGATAGCTCACCATCGCGCAGTGCAGACCGTGCTTCTTCACCGTCACAAAATCCTCCGGATTCAGCAGCTCCACCGACTCCAGCCCGATCTCCTTCGCCGCCACACAGAAATCCTCCAGCGGGATCTGCTTGTAGCACCACTTGCACACCGAGTGCCTCACCTTGCCTGCACCAGCCGCTGCCTTGTCAGCCGCTTCAATCTGCGTCCGCAGCATCGCCGCGATGGCACTGACACTGGCAAGAGTTCCGAACTGACGACGGGAAAGGTGGTTTGGAGTCATTCCCAAATCCTACACGGATGCCGTGCAGGATTCCAAGCACAGAATGCCTCAAAACATCAGCGCACCAGACTCCAGGCGATCGAGTTGCATCATCTGGTTCATCAACTCAGCGAGATCCTCAGCTTTGAAACCATAAGTGTCGGGCAGAGCAGCTTCCCAGCCAGTCAAAGCAGTCGCCGTACGCCTGCTGCGAATTTGTTCGGAAAACTCCGGCACATAGTTCCAGCCGACCATTTTTGTGCCGCCTGTTTTCAGCACGCCAAAGCACTCCACATCATCCCAACGAACCTCGTGAGAGCGAAAGAGACTGCAAAAGAGAAAGCCATTCTTCTTGAGGGTGAGGTAGCTCGCACGCGGATGCAATTGAACGCAGAAGACCACCAGACTGAGTGCGCAAAGTGAGGTGAAACCTGCCATGATGTAATGAGTCAAATCGCGCTTCTCCATCCCAATCCAAATGCCTGCTACGACGAAGAGTGAGCTGACCGCAATCAGTAGAAGCAACTTCAGCTTCGGTATTTTGTATGTAGCCGTACAATCAGACCTGGCCCAAGGAATAGGAGCCTTGGGATTAGGGATTTGAGAAAGTCGTGGCATACGCAAATCCTACACGGAGGTCTCTCGGGATTCCAAGCAGAGAATCGTGAGGCGCACGAATCGACAGGCAGGACTGTCTATCTTACATTCACAGCCTCACCGGCACCCCGCGCTCACCAAGATACTTCTTCACATCCCCCACGGTGTACTCACCAAAGTGGAAAATGCTCGCCGCCAGCACCGCATCCGCTTTTCCATCTCTCAAGACATCCACCATGTGGTCAATGTTCCCTGCGCCACCGCTGGCGATCACCGGAATCGTCACCGCCTCGCTCACCGCTTTGGTCAGCCCGATGTCATAGCCATTCTTCGTGCCATCCGAGTCCATGCTCGTCAGCAAAATCTCACCGGCACCGCGTCGGCACACTTCTGCCGCCCACTCCACCGCGTCCAGCTCCGTCGCATTGCGACCGCCATGCGTGTAAACCGTCCATGAGCCATGGGCATTGCGCTTCGCATCAATCGCTACCACCAGGCACTGACAGCCAAACGCATTGGCCGCCTCATCAATCACCTGCGGCGTCTTCACCGCCGCCGTGTTGATCCCCACCTTGTCCGCACCCGCCAGCAGCATCTCGCGCATGTCCGCCACGGTGCGGATGCCACCACCCACGGTCAGCGGCATGAAGCAGCTCGCCGCCGTTCGTGCCACGACATCCACCATCGTTTTGCGCTCCTCATGGCTCGCGGTGATGTCCAGAAACACCAGCTCATCCGCCCCCTGCGCATTGTACACCTGTGCGCACTCCACCGGATCGCCGGCATCACGCAGTTGCAGGAACTTCGTGCCTTTGACGACACGGCCTTCCTTCACGTCCAGACAGGGGATGATGCGCTTGGTCAGCATAATGAAAATGGGATACGCCGAAGAAATCAAAAAGGGAAAAAATCAGAGAACTTCTTCTCCGATTTTTTCTCCTCGTTCCCTTCTTTCGGCTCAGTCTCAGCCCAAAGCCGAGGAAACCATCGTTTCCAGTTTCACGATGTCCTTCGCGAAGTTGCGGATGCCCTCGGCGGTCTTTTCAGTCGCCATGGCGTCTTCGTTGAACAGCCAGCGGAAAGTCTTCTCGTCGCTGCCGATCTTTTCGATCTTCAGGGACTTCGCGTTCGCAGCATTGAGCTTCGGTGTGATGGCCTCTTCGCTTGCCGCCAGTTCACCCAGCAGGCCCGGGCTGATGGTCAGCAGGTCGCAGCCGGTGAGTTCAGTGATTTCACCCTTGTTGCGGAAGCTCGCTCCCATCACCTCGGTCTTGTAGCCGAAATGCTTGTAGTAATTGTAGATCTGCGTCACGGACTGCACGCCCGGATCTTCCGCTCCTGCGAAGTCCTTGCCCGTGCTCTTCTTGTGCCAGTCAAGGATGCGGCCCACGAAAGGGGAGATCAGCTTGATGCCGCCCTCGGCGCAAACCACCGCCTGCGCCAGGCTGAAAAGCAGCGTCAGGTTGCAGTTGATGCCTTCCTTCTGCAGCACTTCCGCAGCCTTGATGCCTTCCCAGGTGGAGGCGATCTTGATCAGGATGCGCTCACGGCCGATGCCAGCCTTCTCATACATGCTGATCAAATGACGCGCCTTGTCGATGTTGGCCTGCGTGTCGAACGACAGGCGGGCGTCCACTTCCGTCGAAACACGACCCGGGACGATCTTCAGAATTTCAAGACCAAAGGCCACCACCAGGTTGTCCATCACAGCGTCCACGCCGCCGGATTTGCCATCAGCCACAGCTTTGTCGAACAGCGACTTGTACTCAGCCTTCTGCGAAGCCTGGAGGATGAGGGAAGGATTCGTCGTGGCGTCCTGGGGCTTGTAGGCCTTCATGGCTTCGAAGTCGCCGGTGTCGGCCACTACCACGGTGTGCTGCTTGAGCTGATCGAGCTGGGTCATAGTCTGGGTTTTTTTGGGGGGTATGAGAGTAAAGGCAGTGGCAGGTTAATCAAGCGCAAGGAACCGCACGCAGATGCTCCCCGGGACGTTCACCTTCGTGCCGGTGAAGGTGAGCTTGCCGCTGTCCTGGTCCACCTTGAAAAGCGCCGCCGTGGCGCTGTCCTGATGCGCGGCGATCAGCCACTTCCCAGTCGGGTCCAGGCAGATGTTCCGGGGGATCTTGCCTTCCACAGGCACGTTTTGCAGCAGCGTCAGCTTCCCGGTGGCAGGGTCACAGGCAAACACGGCGATGGTGTCGTGCGTGCGGTTGGAAACATACACCACGCGCCCATTCGGATGCGCCACCGACTCAGCCGTGCTCAGGCCCTTCATGCCACGGTCCGCTTCCGGCAGCGTGGAAACGGTTTCCACCTCGGTCAGCGCTCCCTTTTCCGCATCATAGGCAAACACCGTCTCGGACATCCCCATCTCGTTGTTCACAAACACAAACTTCCCGCTCGGGTGAAACGCCAGGTGGCGCGGCCCGCCGCCAGCCGGTGTTTTGGCAAAGGGCGGGTCATTCGGCGTCAGCTTACCGCTGGCCGTGTCCACCTTGTAGATCAGCACCTTGTCCAGCCCCAGGTCGCAGGCGAAGGCGAAGCGATTGTCCGGGCTGAAGTTCACCGAATGCGCATGCGGTCCTGCCTGCCGCTTCGGGTCGGCGCCTGAGCCCTCATGCTGAAAGAAGCTCACTTCCGGAGAGACCGAGCCGTCTTCCTTGATCGCATAGGAGCTGATGCTCCCGCTGCCGTAGTTCGCGATCGTCGCCACCTTTCCTGTCTTGTCCACGCTCACATGGCATGGGCCCGCTCCCGCCGTCGCAGCCTGATTGATCAGCGTCAGCTTCCCGCTTTTTGAGTCGATCCCAAACGCGCTGATCCCCCCCGCCTTCTTGCCATCGGCCTTCGTCACGTCCCCGCAGGCATACAGATACTTCTTCGACGGGTGGATCGCCAGGAAGCCCGGGTTGCCTGCCTCCACAGCGAGCTGGGGTTCCGTCAGTTCTCCAGTCGCGGTGTTAAACCGGGAGACGTAAACCCCCTTGCTCCCATTCTTGGCATTGGTGCTGGTACCAAAGTACACCAGGAAGTTTTCCCCGGCGATGGCGGTGGTGGTGAGGGCGGCAAAGGCAAAGGCGATGGAGGCTCGGGTCATGGTGCCCCGATGCTGACGGCGTGTGGCTGCCCGGTCAAGCCCTCACTGCGCCTGCTGCATGAACGGATTTCATCCCGTCAATTTGTTAGCTTGCTCCTTCATGATGACCGCGCATCTTCCGTGCCATGAAACCTTCCCTGTTTCTTCTCGCCGCCCTTTTGCTGATGCTCCCTGGCTGCAGCGGCTTCCAGCCCATCAAGTTGGAGCACGATACGGATAAAGAGAAGCCTCTCGACTACCGCGAAGGCGATTGGATTCCGAAGAACACCTAAAGTAGCCATTTCGCTCCGCGAGATGAACCGAGGGCTGCTTCAAGAGCCCGGGTTCTCGCTTTGAAGCGCCGGCCTCGGAGCGCGGAATTTATTCCGCAGCACTCCGCCACATGCCGAACCCCGCATTTCATGCTCCCTGCGCATCCGGGATAAGCATGACTACGCGAAGCTTTCCCTGCTCTTGCCCTCCCTCACCTCTCCGCTCGCGGGATCCTAAACCGCTCAATGCCCATAGGTCACCGCACCTCCGGCCAATTTAAAATTCTCAGTTTTCAGTTCCCAGTTTGCAATTCCCACACGCGCTGGCCACGCTCTCCGCTGCCTTGAACTAAGCGTCATTCGCATTACGCCCGCATTTGACCGCGCCCGCCGTCCTCGCCACGGTGTGCCCACCTATGCAACCCGCCTGGTTCCACGTCGAAAACGAAGCTGACATCCCATCGCCTGCGCTCCTCTTCTACCGCAAGCGCATTGAGCACAATCTGGCCCTCATGCTCCAGATCGCAGGCAATCCCAAACGCCTGCGCCCTCATGTGAAGACCCACAAGACGGCCGAGGTCATCGCCATGCAGATCCGTCTTGGCATCACCCAGTTCAAGACCTCCACCATCGCCGAGGCGGAAATGTGCGCCGCCGTGGGCGCCACGGACGTCCTCCTCGCCATGCCCTGCGTGGGCATCAATGCCCAGCGCCTCGGCGATCTCGCCGTCAAGTTCCCCGACACCCAGTTCTCCAGCATCGCCGACTCCGAAGAGGTCATCACCTTCCTCGCCTCCGCCGCCCAGCAGCACAATGTCACCCTCGGTGTTTACATCGAAATCGACTGCGGCATGGGCCGCACCGGCATCGTTCCCGGCGACGCGGCGGCCATTCTCGCCCATGTCATCAAAGACACCCCTCGTCTCCAGTTCCGCGGCATCCATTGCTATGACGGCCACATCCACGACGACAGCCTCGACGTCCGCCGCGAGCGCTGCAATGCCGCCTTTGAGTCCGTCCTCCAGTTCCGCTGCCGCCTCCAGGGGGAGGGCATCATCGTCAAAGAACTCGTCGCCGGCGGCTCCCCCACCTTCGGCATCCACGCCGGCTATGAAGACCGCACCCTCAGCCCCGGCACCACCGTCCTCTGGGACTTCGGCTACGGAGACAAATACCCCGCCGATCTCCCCTTCCTGCCCGCCGCCGTCCTTCTCGCCCGCGTCATCAGCAAGCCCGGTGTGAACCGCCTCACTCTCGACCTCGGCCACAAATCCGTCGCCCCCGAGAATCCCCACCCCCGCGTCCGCTTCGAAGAACTCCCCGACGCCGTCGCAGTCATGCAGAGCGAGGAGCACCTCGTCCTCGAAACCGAGCGCGCCCACGAATTCACCATCGGCCAGGCCCTCCACGGCATCCCCCGCCACGTCTGCCCCACCGTCTCCATGCACGGCGAAGCCTACGTCATCGACGGCTTCAAAACCACCGAACGCTGGCCCATCACCGCCCGCAACCGGCTGATCACTGTGTGAGCAGAACTCCCCAGCTCGAGTTCTACTGATCCAAACAATTTGTCGCTGTCTGCGCGTCGGTTGTCCCCATTTTGTTCTACGCGTGCTCTATAGAGACTTGCGCATAGAATGGCAATTCTGTCGCCCCACACATCAAGTTGTGTGAGCTCGGTTCTTGAAGGCCAACGGCCTTCCGTATTTCAGCCCAGGGATGCCGAGCTTTAGCGAGTGCTTCCCTGGGTTCACACACACCAACCCTTTTGTTAAAGCGCGAACCGCAACGCGGTTCCGTCACGAACGGCGGCGGGCTTCACCTCTGGCGTGAGCTTTGGATAGATCGCGCGTCCAGGATCAATTCAAAAATATATCGAAGACGCACTTGTTTCATGTGTCGGTTTCGACCTACCGTTTCTTGTGAAAATAAAGCCTCAACACGTCACGGATTGGTTGCGCACCGTCATTCCGTGGCTCCCTCGGACCATATATGCTCTAGCCTTCCTCATCTTGGCGTGGCGCATTCCCGACTCTGCTCTTACACTCAGTGGTTTCGTAGCAGCTGCTCGACATTGGATCGAACCACTGACCAGCTCCCATTGATCGGGCCATCTCTAACTTGCCTTTCCCTTTCCGTGTATTCCGTGTATTCCGTGGTTCAATTCCCATGCACCACTGGCTCCTCAAATCCGAACCCGACGTCTTCTCCTTCGACCACCTGAAGCAGCGCCCGAAGAAGACCGAGCCCTGGAACGGCGTGCGCAATTACCAGGTCCGCAACATGATGCGCGACCAGATGAACGTGGGAGACCTCGGCTTCTTCTACCACTCCAGCTGCGACGTCCCCGGCATCACCGGCATCGTGAAAATCGTCAAGGAAGCCTACCCCGATCACATCCAGTTTGACCCCTCCTCCGAATACTTCGACAAGGGCAGCAAACGCGAGGCCCCCCGCTGGCTCATGGTCGATGTGAAATGGGAGGCCGACTTCAAAACCTTCGTCACCCTCGACATGCTCCGCGCCGATCCCAAGCTCACCGACATGCTCATCCTCCGCCGCGGCAACCGCCTCTCCATCACCCCCGTGGAAACCAAACACTGGGACCGTATCTGCAAACTCGGCGGCCTGTAGATCCTGGCCCCGCAGGTTGGGCGGGCTGTCCCCAGCCCGCCGTCGCCGGCCTGTCCTTCATGGCTCGACGCAGGAGGGCGGAGAAGGAAGCCCAAAGCATCCAATCAACCGACTCTCGTTTGAGCAAATGCCAGCCCTTTGGACTGCGGTTGCACAGCGAGGAACGAGCGCAGCTACCGCTTTCCGCAAGCCTGCGAAACTAACGAATAGTCGGCGGCCCGGCGCACTCCAGCACGCTGTCGCGCCAGAGCGTTTTAAATGATTACGTGTCCGATAAATTGCAGGGCCGCCAAAGCGGCTCTCCCTCTCCCCGCCCCTGGCACACGACGACACCGTATCTTTTTCTTCGGGGAGAGGGTTGGGGTGAGGGGAGTAGCTTTGTGCCCGCACGATGGCATGAGCCAAGAGGAGTGTGCTATAAAATGATGTAAAACGCGCCAGAGCACCGCTACTTGTCCACCACCATCTCCGTCACGCTCACCGTGCCGTAGCTGAAGCCCACACTCAGATTCGTCTTCGCGCGCGCAATCGACATACGTCTTCGTAAAATCCCCGATCTTCACCATGGCCTTGCTGCCGCGCAGTTCCACACGGATCTTCGTCCACGCATCCGCCTTCAGCACTACCGCCGCCTCATTCCCCAGCGAGATCGACTTATGGTCCTTCTCCTCCGGTGGAAAAGCTCGCACACCCATGCCGGACTGGCTGAACACCAGACGAAACACATGCCCCTCCGCACCATTGGCCGTGAAGACAATCGTCTTGTTCGCCGCATCCGGCTTCACCGCGAAGTGGATGGCCGCGTCCGTGTAAGCCAGATCATAAAACAGGATCGGCCCATGATCCTTGTTCTTCTTGAACAGCGCATCATCCTGCGTGCACGTGGCGCAGCCTTCCGCAAACTTCCACTCCCCTCGCGCGGCACGGCGGGTTGCAAAGTTCGGCAGCAGAAACTCATCCTTCAGCAGCGGAGCATCTGCCGCGAAGGATGCAGTGGCGAGGAAAAGAAACAGGGCGGTCTTCATGGCAGTGTCTTGGCGATCTTATTAAAACCTTCGCGCACCGTGCCATCGGCGCTGATGAGCGGCTGCGGATGCTCCACCCGTCCCAGCTCACGCACGCCCGGCGCATCCTTCGTCTTGTCACCCAGGTCCGCCTTCATCGTCTCCGCCTGCTTCTCCAGCCGCGCCACGATGTCGGCATGCTCAGCCGCCACATTCTTCGCCTCGCCGATGTCCTCATCGAGATTGTACAGCTCCTTTTTGCCCAGGTGCAGCTTCCACGCTCCGCTGCGCACCGCCTGCAGGTTGAAGCCCGCATAGTAATAAAACACATCGTGCCCGCTCGCGCCCTTCTGGCCCAGCAGCACGGGCGAGATGTCCTTGCCGTCCAGCGTCAGCTCTCCCACGCTCTTGCAGTGCGCCAGCGTCCCAAAAGTCGGCAGCCAGTCCATGTGCGCGGTAATCTCATTCGTCTTCGAACCCGCGGCGATCTTCCCCGGCCACCACGCAATCGTGCACACGCGAATCCCACCTTCCAGCGTGCTCCCTTTGCTGCCACGCAGCGGCGTGTTGTCCGCGCCCTGATTGAGCGGCCCGCCATTATCGCTTGTGAAAATCACCAGCGTATTCGAGTCCAGCTTCAGCTCACGCAGCGTGTCCAGCAACTGCCCCACCGACCAATCCACCTCCATCGCCCAGTCCTTCTGCAGGCTGATGCCTGACTTGCCCGTGAAATCCTGATGCGGATAATGCGGGAAGTGCACCGCGTTGTGCGGCAGATAAAGGAAGAACGGCTGCTTCTGATTCTGCCGGATGAACTTCACCGCCCGCTCCGTGTAGCGCCGCGTAAAAGTATGGTGCTGCTCCGCTTTCACGCGTTCCACCACGTTGTGGTCTTCCACCAGCGGCAGCGGCGGCTGCGCATTCCCTTTCAGTCCGGTTTCAGGCTCCGCATCCCCCTTGCCAGCACTCGCTTTGCCTTTGCCCTTGGCAGGCCCCTTGGGCAATGGCTGGTCCGGATTGCTCTTCGACCCCTCAGCCACCGGCCCCATGTCGTTCGAGTACGGGATGCCAAAGTAATGTTCAAAACCCTGACTGGTCGGCAGAAACTCCGGCTGGTCACCCAGATGCCATTTGCCGATGCAGGCCGTCGCATAACCACCCGCCTTCAACACCTCCGCCACCGTGATCGCATTCGGGTTCAACCCCACCGCCGCCGCCGGAAACAGCACCCCGGGAATCGGCAGCACTCTCTTCGGATAACATCCCGTCATCATTGCCGCACGCGAAGGCGAGCACACTGGCGCCGCATAATGACTAGTGAGCTTCATCCCCTCCTTCGCCATCCGGTCCAAATTCGGTGTCGAAATCTTGGCCCCAAACGGCCCGATGTCCGCATACCCAAGATCATCAATGTTGATGAGCACGATGTTCGGCGTCGCCGCAAACGACGAATGCAAAACAATGAATGACGAAAGAAGCAACAGCAGCGGTTTCATAAGTTGTCAGCAGGGGATGAAAAGAAAGTTCAGGTCTGGAGATGATGCACTGCCTCTTCACTTCTTGGCAGCTTTGCCACCCTGAGGATCCACCAGTTCGGGCGCATACATCACATTCCCTTGGGGAATCTCCGGCGTCTTCCCGCTCGCAGGATACGTCGTCTTCACAATGCCATGCAGCTGCTCAGCCAGCTTCGCCTGCACTTCCGCCTGCTCAGGTTTCTCCGCCAGATTGGTCAGCTCCTTGGGGTCGTTGTCATGATCGTAGAGCTCCTTGCCTGCGGCTCCTTCATTCCATTCGATGTAGCGCCAGCGGTCCGTGCGCAGCGCATAGCCAAAGATCCTCTTCCCATCATCGCCCTTCGCCGCACTGGCCCCCATGCGCTTGAAGCCCCCGCCTCGCACCACCTGGCTCAGCACCCAGCCGCGACCCTTGACCGTCGGGTCCTTCAGCATCGGCACCAGGCTCTGCCCCTGAAGATTCGCGGGAGCTTTGACATCACACAGCTCGGCCAGCGTTGGGTAGAGATCGATCAAGCCCACGGGCGAATTGGCCACCACACCCTTCTTGGCCCCAGGCCCGGCGATGATCATCGGCACCCGGGCGCTCTCCTCAAAGAGGCTCTGCTTCTGCCACAGCCCGTGCTCTCCCAGATGGTACCCATGGTCGCTGGTGAATACGATGATCGTGTTTTCCGCCAGTCCCAGCCGGTCCAGCGCATCCAGCACCTTGCCCGCCTGCGCATCCATGAAGCTGATCGCTGAAAAATACGCCTGCACCGCCTGACGCCGCAGGTCATCCGTCAGCTTGTCCTGCTCCTTCTTGTAGCTCCCGAGCGCAGGCGCGGGCAGATCCGCCTGATCTTCCTTCACCCCTTGCACCACCGGCATGTCCGCCTCCGGGTAGCCCTTGAACCACTTCTCCGGCGACACATACGGCGTGTGCGGACGGAAGAACCCCAGCGCGAGAAAGAACGGCCGGTCCTTTTCCTTCGCACAGCGCTCCAGCACCCACTCCGCATCCTTCGCCTGCAGACCATCCGTGTGCTTCTCATCAGGCCGTGGCGAGGCATACCAGCTCAGCGTGCCACCAAAGTTCCCGGGCAGCAGCGAAAAAATATCCGGATGTTCCAGGAGGCGATCACAGCCAGCAGGGTTGAGTTCAAGCTCCCACGAAGTCGGATCGTCATGACCATTCGTGCCAATCGAGTTCGGCACTCCATAGTGATAAAGTTTTCCGATGCGCGCAGCGAAGTAACCCTCCCGCCGAAAAGCCTGCGGCAGACTCACCGCGTTCGGGATCGTCTGGCGGAAAAGCTGGGAGTTGGTCAGGATCCCCGTGCTGTTCGGGTAAAGACCCGTCAGTATCGAATTCCGGCTCGGGCCGCAGAGCGGAAACTGGCAGTTCGCATTCTGAAATCGCACCCCTCGTGCCGCCAGCTTGTCCAGGTTCGGCGTTTTGACCAGCGGATGCCCATAGCACCCCAGGCTGTTGTTCAGGTCGTCCGCCATCATGAACAGCACATTCGGCCGTGGCGCGGCGTGAAGCTGTGGAAAGACGATAAGTGCGGCGGTGGCGAGAAAGGTTGGGAGTCTCATGCGGCCGGGGGAAACGCCCGGGAAAGACGCATCTTGCCAAACACCAGAAATGTTGCGGCACCCATCCTGAATTTTAAATGAGGCTAAGCAGTGGGTTAGGTAATGCGATCACCGCGGGATTTGATGGACATCAACGGCCTGCGGATCTCAAACGATGTCACCGCTTGGCTGCCTTCTGCCGGGTTACGACCTTCTAAGTGATCATAACTTGCCTTGGATTGCTGACAGTAGGTTCATTGTACACGATGCAATGAAGTGTGTGCACAGTGTCGCCACAAAAAGGCGAATTCAGCGGTCAAAACTCAGGCCGAGCTTCCGCTAAAGAAACAGTCTCTAAAAAATAAAGAGAAAGGCATCATAAAACTAAAGGTTTGACCTACCTTAAACCTAAGGACCACTTTGGGCTTGTTCCAAAGAACGCAGTTCATTCAAGCTGATCGGTCTAACACAACCTGTCTGATCATTTGTGCGGTGCCTTGCACCGTTCAAAAACCGCCCAACCCAATCTGTCTCATCCCCTGCATGAAGGCCACTCATCAGCTGCTTAGCGTCCCCGCGTGGTGCCGTCTCGCTGCTTTCACTCTCTTGCTGTGTCAGTTGGAATCCACGCAGGCAGCCTCGTTCTACTGGGACACGGACACCACCACGGCTGGCAACAACGCGAATGGCACCGGCCTCGGCGGCACCGGTGCATGGGATCTGACGACCTCAAACTGGTGGAATGGTGCAGCACTCGGCCTCTGGCCCAACACCAGCGCGGACACGGCCATCTTCAGCGCACCCGTGACGCTGCTGCCCACGTTGAGCACAGTGACCCTCAGCCCCGGCATCATCGCCGGTCAGTTGTCCTTCCTTCGCAGCGGTTACACACTCACCGGCGGCAGTCTCACTCTGGCAGGTGGCTCGCCCACCTTGAGCGCGGCCTTGGGAGAAAGCGTCACCATCAACACTCAGATTCTCGGCACGGGAGGACTCACGATGCTGGGAGGAGGCACCATCCGCCTCGGCAGCAATGCCAATGCCTACACAGGCACCACCACCATCAGCAACGGTTCGCTGGTCATCACCAATCAAGGAGCACTCGGCGCTGACACCTCGGCCATTGTTGTCACGGGCTTCAATCCGGTGATCGCCTCCACCAATTTGCGCGGCTTTGGCAGCGGTTCGTTGGTGCTGGACGGCGGCGCCGGCGGCATCACCATCACACGCGATTTGTTGCTGCAGGGGCAGGGGCCCATCTCCGACCGTGGCGCCGCTCTCATCAGCACCGGCGTCAACACGCTCTCGGGCTCAGTCACCATGGGCGCCCCCTATGTCACCACCAACCTCAGCACCCGCATTATCTCCGCGGATGGCGTCCTCAATTTCACTGGCTCCCTGAACGTGCTCGGTACTGCCGCGACGACCATCAGTTCCCTCGGCGGCACCAATCAGGCCGGTGCCAGTTTTTACAACATCTCCGGCGTGCTCACGGGCTCGGGAACTCTTGAAGGCAGTGGCGGTGGTACACTCTACCTCCATCCCACCGACACTTCCGGCTTCTCCGGCACCATCCGCGTCAGCGGCAGCGCCGCCAGCGGCCAGAGCGAGGTCCGCATCGACTCATCCAATGCCCTCGGCACTCGCACCGCCGGCACCACCAGCGCGGTGCTCGACTTGAATGGCGGCGTCCTCGCCGTGCTCATGGACTCTCCGGATGTCAAAGTCTCGAACGGCACCAACGCCAATGTCTATTTCCGCGCCGCCAGCACCATTTTTGCAGACCACGCACCGAACAGTTCGGCCAAGGACCAGACGGTTTCTTTCGGCAACTTGTCCTATGAAGACGGCATCACGCTCACCTTCAACAGCCGCAACGGCTACGGCATGAGCTTCACCACCGCACCGGTCAATGGTGGCAACGGCGATACCACAATGACCAACAATCTCCAAGGTGGCGCGCTGCTCACCTTCACCGGAAATTTCTGGAGCAACACCGAGAACACCGGCAACCGCACCATGACCATCAGCGGCAATGGCAACACCCTGATCAATGGCAACGTCAATGGCGCCTCCGCCGGTTTCGCGCACAACCTCACCAAGTCCGGCACGGGAACCCTCACCATCACCGGCACAGCCTCGACTCTCGACGGCGCCGTGAGCGTGAGCGGTGGCACGCTGGCCGTCAGCGACTGGCGTGCCATCAACAACAACACCGGCACCATCAACATCGGCAGTGGTACCACCTCGGCGACATTCAGCGTCATCGGCAACAATGTCCTCCAGGCCAGTCTGACCACCAGCAAGGTCATCAATCTCGCCGGTACCACCGGCGGCGCCACCATCCTCGCCAGTCAGACCGGCACCAGCCCCGGCCTCATTCTCAATGCAGACTTTGCTGCCACGGGAGGCAGCTCGGCCAATGCGAAGACCTTGACCCTGGGCGGCACCAGCATAGCACAGAATACCATCAATGGCATCATCTCCAACAACGATGCAGGCGGTCTCGTGAATCTCACCAAGGTGGACGCAGGAACCTGGGTTCTCGCCGGCGCCAATGCGTTCACCGGCGCCACCACCATCACCAACGGGATTTTGAAGCTCAAGGCCAATGCCGCCGTCTCGACGATCATCGCCGACACCTCCGCGATCACTTTCAATCAGGTCAACCAATACGCAGGCGGCACCCTGGAGTTTGTCGGACAGGCCAGTGCCAGCAACGTGGAGACCCTGGGTGTGCTGACCCCCGCTCTCGGCTCAGGCACCATCAAGCTCACTCCCGGCAGCGGTGGCACCGCCTCGCTGGTCTTTGCTTCGCTCGGCACGGTGGGCGGCGGCAGCACCGTAAACATCGTGGCTCCCACCAGCAGTGACACCGTCTCGTTTGCCTCCACCAGCATCACCGGCAACATCGCCAATGCAGGACTCTTCTACAACGGTTCAGACTTCGCCTTCGTCCCCGGTGCCGGGCTGGCCGTGCGTGCGCCCAATTATTCCAGCGACGCAGATTTCGCCACCAGTGCCACCGCGCTGACCTCGGCCCAAAGCAATGAAATCACCGGCAGCTTCAGCAATGCAGCCGTCACCATCGACTCACTGAAGATCAATGGAGCCCAGGCCCTCAACATGACCGGCCTTCTCACCATTCGTACGGCTGGCACCACAAACGCTTCCGGCGGCATCATCCAGACGGGCGGCTCCGGCTCCATCTCCGGCACCGGCGTTACCACCGGCGGCAGCGGAGCGCTGGTCATCAATGTGGACGGCGGCGCAAACACTCTGACTCTCAATGCGCCCATCACCAGCACCACGACCGGGGGCTTCACCAAGGTCGGCGCGGGCACGCTGGTCATCGCTGGATTAAACGCGCAGACCGGCGTCAACTCGATCAACGAGGGCACCGTCCAGCTTGCCACCGGAGGTCGCTTGAGCGCAGGCGGCTCCACAGCGACTCTGTCCATCCGCCAGGGCGCCGTTTTGGATCTGAACGGAGTGAATGTCTCCCTCGGCATCGACGACTTCAACAACAACGGCACCGTCACCAACACCAATGCTGCAGCCGTGACCCTCACCATCGGCAACAGCAACGGTGCCGGCACCTCCTTCGGCATCATCGATCAGACCAATGGCGTCATCAATCTCACCAAGCTCGGCACCGGCGCCATGTCATTCAGCGGCCTCAGCACCTACACCGGCATCACCACCATCAGCTCCACCGGCATCCTCACCGTGTACAATGTGGCGGACGGCGGTTTCGCCAGCGGCATCGGCGCGGCCAGCAATGCGGCGGGCAATCTTATCTTCACCGGCACCAGCGCCACCCAAGCCTACGGCGGTCTCAGCTTCGCCGGCACCACCAATGATTCCACCGATCGTCTCTTCACCTTCAACGGCGGTGCCAGTGGCGGCGCACGCATTCAGGCCAATGGCGTCAACGGAGCCACGCTGAGCTTCACCAATACAGGTGCCTTGGCTTTCGGCGCTGCCGCCACTGGCAATGCCCAGGGCCTCGTCTTGGGCGGCGCTTCCACCGGTGACAACCGCTTCGCCCCCATCATCAATGACAACGGTTCAGCCCTGACTTCGCTCTACAAGGCGGATGCCGGTGTCTGGATTCTGGGAGCGGTAAACAACTACTCCGGCGCTACCACCATCACCGGCGGCCTCCTCTATGCCAACGACGGCACAAGTCTCCCCACAGCCTCCAATCTCGTGCTGAACGGCGGTTCTCTCGCCACCACCGGAGCCTTCGTCCGCACCCTCGGCACCGGTGCCGGTCAGGTGCAGTTCGTGGGCACGGTTGCCAGCGGTTTTTCTGCGGGCGCTGCCCCGCTCACTGTGGACCTCGGCAGCAATCCCATCTGGGGCAGCACGGCCGGCTTCCTGGATGGCGGTGCCTTGCTCTTCAATGCCATCTCACAAACCGTGAACGGCATCGCCTTGTCCGACGTGACCATGCTCAACGGATTTCAAATCACCAAAGGCACCTCCATCTCCGGCCTGTCTCTCACCACCACCGCCGGCAGCGCCACCGTGAATCTCGCCTCCGGCACCACCGCCGGACTCACCGCCGGCCAGACGATTTCCGGCAACGCCGCCATCCCCGCCGGTACGACGATTGCCAACATCATCAGCGCCACTCAGTTCACCCTCAGCAGCGGCACAGGAGTGCTTGCCGCGACCGGTGTTTCCACCAGCGTTTCTGGCGACGGCTACCGTCAGGTCAATGTGGGCGACTTCACCACCAGCGGCTCAGACTTCGCCACCATCAGCGGCGTCATCTCCGGTGCTGGCAATCTGGCCAAGGAAGGCGCGGGCATCCTCAATCTGCGCGGTGCCAACACCTACACCGGCCAGACCCTGGTGCGGCAGGGCACCCTCGCCGTGGAGACTCTGGGCAGCAGCGCCACGCCCGGCAGTTCCAGCGTCGGCGATTCCACTCTCGGCAACACCAGCACCGGCGCCATTCTCCTCGGCAACGGCACCACCACGGGCGGCATTCTGGAGTATGTCGGCCTCGGTGAAACCAGCGACCGCTACATCCGCCTCAACACCACCACCGCCAGCAATCAAATCCATGCCGATGGCGTGGGCCCTTTGATTCTCACCAACGTGGCCAACGACCTCGTGCTCGGCAGCAAGGTTCTCCTCCTGCGTGGCGTCAATGCCTCTGGCAACATGATCACCAGCGTGTTGTCCGACAACGGCGGAACCCTCGGCATTCAGGTGGACAGCTCCGCCATGTGGATCCTCACCAACAGCTCCAACAACTACACCGGCACCACCACCTTCACCGCCGGCTCCCTCGGCATCGGCGATGACAACGCTCTTGGCACCAGCACTCTCGACTGGAGCAACGGCACCTTGTTCTCCTACGGCGCAGACCGCACCATCAGCAACGCCGTCCGTCTCATCAACAACACCACCACCGCCTTCGCGGGCGATTACAGCCTCACCACCACCAGCGTCTTCCAGTTGCTCCAGTCCGCGAACAACTCCGGCCTCAACAACAACGTCGCCAGCGGCAAGGCCCTCACCTTTGCCGGACTCACCTCCGACCTCATGACCGCCAATCGCTCCTGGACCGTTGACGGCTCGGGCACGACGATCATCAACGGCGCTTTCACCACCTCCACCGCCTTCGGCGTCGTGCTCACCAAGACCGGTGACGGCGTCCTCCAGCTCAATGGCACCGGCTCCACCTACAACAAAAACAGCGCCCTCACGGACATCGATCGCGGCACCCTCCGCATGGGGGCGGACAACGCCATTCCCTCCGGCGCTGGATTCGGCGGCGTGGCCCTCAGTCCCGAACTCGCCAATGGCGACACCGCCACCTTCGATCTCAATGGCACCTCCCAGACCATCAATGGTCTCACCGCCAGCACGGATGGCACCGCAGTCATCGACAACACTTCTTCCACGGCCGCCTCCCTCACCTTTGGTGCCGCCGACTCAGCGGTCAGTTACGGCGGCGGTGTCGGCACCTACTCCATCCAAAACAGCGGCGGCGGTGCTCTCTCCATCACCAAGACCGGCACTGCTGCGGCGGTCATATCCAGCGGAGTCACGCTGACCTATACCGGCACCACGAACGTGAACGGCGGTTCGCTGACCATCGGCTCATCGCTCAATGGCACCACCGGTCTCAGCGTCACAAACGGCTCCACACTCACTCTTACCGGCGGCATCGCCGCCCCCGCTGCCGTCACCAGTGTGGTCGTTGCCAGCGCTTCCACGCTCAGTCTTCTCAACGGGGCAGGGGACAGGCTCAATCAGCTCACCATCCTCTCCCTCGGTTCCACTGGCGGAACCATGACCACCCTGAATTTGAATGTCGGTGACGGCGGCATTTCGGGAGACAACGCCACCACCGACCTTCTCGGACTTCTCGCAGGCGGCACCCTGCAGCTCTTTGCGGGAAATCAGATCAAGCTGAACCTCAGCGACACCGGCCTCAACGCATCCCAAACCTACAACCTCATCTCCTCCGCAGACGGCGGTCTCATCACCGGCCCCCTTGGCGCGGGTGATTGGATCCTCGGTTCCACCCCGGGTGGTTTCAGCTCCATCACCATCCATCAAACGGACAACCTCATATCCATCACCACCGGCACCCTCATCACCGGCACCTCCTACTGGCGCGGATTGACGGACACCACTTGGAACGGCAACGTCAACAACTGGTCCCAGGATAAAGCAGGCACCATCGCGGCGCTCTCCACTCCGGGCCAGGGCACCGATGTCATCTTTCAGTGGGATGCACCCTCCAGCGCGGCCGTCTCCACCATCTTGGAGCAAAGCTTCAAGATCAATTCCCTCACCTTCGAGGCCGCCACCATTGGCGCAAACACTCCGGCCTCCGTCACCATCGCTTCCGGCATCGATCCTTCCTTCCGCCTCAGCATCGCCCCGCAGGTCGCCACCGATGGCATCAAGATCACCGCCGGCGGTCCGGCCACGGTGAATATCACCGCTCCCCTTCGCATCGTTTCGGATCAGACTTGGAGTGTGGCGGACGCAGCCTCCGTCCTCTCCCTCGGCCCCCTGTTCGGAGAGGCCGATGTCATCAAAAGCGGCGCGGGCAAAGTGACCCTCACCACCGCTGCCGATCTCACCTTCAACACCACTGTCACCTCGGACTTCACCATCAATTCAGGCACGTTGGAAATCCTCACGGCCACCGCTTTGGGCAGCACCGCCAACAGCAACCTCGCCACCATCACCGTCAACACCGGCGGTGCCTTCTACTACAACGGCGCTGCCAATGCCGCAGCCACCGGCGTCGCCAACAAGCTCACTCTGACCGGCGGCACTCTCTCCGCAGGCGGCAATGCCGGAAACAATTACTACACCGGCACCGTGAATGTCAGCGCGGGTTCATTCATCAACATGCGCGGCTCCAATTCCGCCGTGCTCACCGCTACTCAGGGCAATGTGGTTCTCAGCGGCGTGGTCAGCGGCGCTGGCAGTCTCACCGTGGACTCCATCAGCACGCTTTCGAGTGGCAACCAGTTGACCGGCACCCTCTACTTCCAGGCGGACAACAGCGCCTGGTCCGGCGGCATCAATCTCATCCGCGGCACCGTTCAAACTCAGACCGTCACCGGCCTCGGCACCGGAAACATCACCGCCAGCGCCGGCCGCATTCAGTTCGTCACCGCCGGCGGCACCACTTACAACCTCGGCCAAAACATCACCGTGGATGGCCTCGGGGGCATTCTGGAATTGAGCGCAGACGCCTCAGGCACGCCCGTGAGCGACATGACCGTCAACCTCAGCGGCATCATCACCATCGGCAGCGCCGCCAATGCAAACAACGCCCTCCGCATCAGCCAGGCCTCGGACAACTTCAGCATCATCAACATCACCAATTCCATCGTCCTCGGCAACAACGCCAGCCTCAGTTATCAAGGCTCCTCCGTCCGGCCCTTGACCATTTCCGCCGTCATCTCCGATGGTGGTTTGGGCCGCAGCCTTGCCATCAATGACGAGCTCGGCGCCTGGGCTGTCACCAGCCAGACCATACGTCTCCTCGGAGCCAACACCTTTGGCGGCGACATCTCGCTCAAGGAGGGCACTCTCGAATACAACACCGTCACCAACAGTGGTGGCGCCGCCAGCAGCCTCGGCCAGGGCTCGGCCATCAACATCACCGGCACATCCATCCTGCGTTTCATGGGTGACACCAGTCAGTCCACCAACAGGGCGCTCACCTCCACGGCCAGCTTCACCTTGGATGCCAGCGGCACTTCGGGGTCCATCATCACCTATGCCGGCGCCATCTCTCAGGGTGTCGACAACAGCCTCACTCTCACAGGCACCGGAGAAGGTATCATCAGCGGCGGCATCTCCCAGCCCACCGGGACATCCGTGGCCGATCTCAATGTGAATTCCGGCATCTGGACCCTCCGCGACAACACAGTCACCATCGCCGATGATGTGATCGTCACAGGTGCCTCCACCGTCCTGAACCTCAACACCACCGGTGTGCTGGCCGCCGCCAATCCGGCGGGAACCAGCAGCGGCCTCTACGCTCGCACCGGTGCCATCATCAATCTCAACGCGGATGATGTGAACGGCGTCGCCAACAGCGGCGGTCTCGACTTCATCATTATCGGCGACTCTGGCGGCCCTCAGACCGCCATCCTCAACACCAACACCTTCAACATCACCACCCTGCGTTTCGACGTCGGTCAGCGCGATGTCGGCCTGGTGGGCCAGATCGACGGCACCGGTACGGTCACGGTGACCGGTGGCGACATCAATCTCTACACCGGCACCATCAACGCCAACCTTGCCAGCAACGGCACTAACGCATTGGAAAAATTCGGCCTCGGTACCATCACCCTCAAAGGAGACAACAGCGGCCTCACCTCCACCGGCAACAGCATCCTCTACGAAGGCACTCTGGTGCTCGATTACACCGTCAGCAACACCACCAAGCTCCGCACCGGCTCCGCTCTTGAAATACTCGGCGGCAATCTCGTCCTCACCGGCAGCGCCACCTCCGCTACCAGCCAGACCGTGGCCAGCACCACTTTGGACGGCAGCTCTTCCAGCGACAACAGCGGTGCCAGCACCATCACGCTCAATCCGGGAGCCGGGCAGGAAATAGTGCTAAACCTGGGGGCCATCACCCGCACATCCACCAACCGGGACGGCACCATCCGCTTCATTCTGCCTTCCGGCACACAGAGCGCCACCCATGGCTTCACCACCTCCACGCTCAACGGTACTCAGGGACTGCTCGGCACCAGTGCTTTCGCCACCGTGGATGATGGCACCGGCGTCTGGTTCGCCACCAACGCCACCAACCTCGCCGGTGGGAACATCGTCGCCCTCGTCTCCACCGTTAAAAACGATGTCTCCACCTGGGCTGTCGCTGATCACATCACCGACGACACCACCGGCTTCACCGGCACGCTTCAGGGCCTGAACATCAACAGCCTCCGCTTCAATGCCGTGACGGGTTCAGATTTGATCATCGCTCAAACAGGCGTTCTCAGCATCGCCAGCGGCGGCATCCTTGTCACCAGCAATGTCGGCGGCACTCCCAGCATCCAGGGCGGCACTCTCGCTTCGGGCGTCACCGAACTCATCATCACTCAAGACAGCGCCCAGACCTTCACCATCAGTTCGGACATCCGCATCAACCATGCAGTGACCAAGTCCGGCACGGGCACCCTCCTCCTCACCGGCAACAACGTTTACACCGACGAAACGGAAATCCTGCAGGGCACCCTCCAGGTCTCTGGCGGCAATGCCATCGGTGACAGCTCCATCGTCTCTCTCAGTGCCTATCAGGACACCACCTTGCAGCTGCTCGCTGACGAGACCATCGGCCGTCTCTCCGGCGGCCAGCGCGCCACGAATTCTGACAACGGCACCGTCGCCGTCGGCACCCACACCCTCACCATCAACGAAGTCTCCAGCACCACCTATGCAGGCTTCTTCACCGGCACCGGCGGCATCATCAAGCAGAGCGCGGGAAATCTCAATCTGACCAACCTCAGCACAGGATTCACCGGCATCTTCACCGTGGCTGGCGGTACCCTCCAGCTCAGCGGCAGCGGTCAGCTCAATGCCTCCACCATTCGCATCAGCAAGGATGGCGCCCTGCTCATCGACAACAACGGCACCACCCGCTCCGGCACCCGCATTCTCGACAACACCACCGTCACTCTTGACTCCGCAAACGGCACCTTCAGCGGCCAGACCATTGTGCGTGGCCTCGCCATCCGCACCGATCAGGGCGCGACCACCAGCGAGACAATCGGCAGCCTGAATTTTGCCTCGGGCGCAAACTATCTCAGCGGTGAAACAACCAACTCCACCGGCACGGCCCTTTCCGCGATCACTGCGGATGATTTCATCCGTCTGAACAATTCCACGGTCAATGTCCGTGGTCGTTCCCTGGGGCTCACGACTGGCAGTCGCAATCAGTTCCTCATCGGTACCGCTGCAAACCAAACCGCTTTCATCGCCACCATGGTCGGTGGCGGTGGCCTCGCCGGCAGCACCAGCATCAGCATTGTGCCCTGGGCCGTGGGCGAGACCACCAGCGGCGCCCTCACCGCTGGCAACATGGGCAACTCCCTCGTGACCTACGTCAGCGGCGCTGGTTTCCGCCCCCTCGATTTCACCACCGAATACAAAACTCTCGCTCTCTCGGGGGCGACCGACAATGTCCGTGAATCACTGTCCGCCAACCTCACCGGACTCACCGGCAGGACCATCAACGCCCTCGTCCTGAACAACGCCGCCACACCGGCTCTCAGCGTCACCGGCTCCGGCGCAGGCCAGTCGCTCGGAGTCACCAGCGGCGCGCTGCTCTTCACCGTCACCGGCGCGGTGACAAACACCGCCTACACCACCACCCTCGGCGGCTTCGACAATGGCATCACCGTGGGAAGCACCAACGAGTACGTCATCAGCGTCATCAATCCAAACTCCTCCAACAGTTTGACCACCGGCTCCACCACCTTTGGGAGTTCGATCGTCACCGTGGCCAGCACCGCAGGCTTGCAGGCTGGGATGCCGGTTTTCGGCGCGGGCATCGCATTGGGGGCCACCGTCCTGAGCGTGACGGATGCCACCCACTTCGTCATGAGCCTGCCGTCCATTTTGACCGCCAGCAGCCAGACCTACCAATACGCCACCCTTGAAAACCTCACGGCCAGCATCAGCTCCTCGCTGACCTCCACGGCGGACATCACCAAATCCGGCCGCGGCACCTTGATCCTCAGCGGCGTCAACACCGCCGGTGGTGGCACCAGGAAGACCACCCTCAATGAAGGCATTCTCGAAATCGCCTCTCTCGGTAACATCGGCGGCACCACCGGTTCACTGGTCTTCGCCGGTGGCACGCTTCGCCTCGGTGCCGGATTCACGGATGACATTTCATTGCGCACGATCCTCTTCCTCCAGGGCGGTGCCACCATTGACACCAATGGCAACGATCTCGCGCTCGCCCGCTCGGTCGGCTCCGGCGTCGGCGGACTGACCAAGACCGGTCTTGGCAAGCTGACCCTGAACGCCGCCGCCACATACACCGGAGCCACCACGATTGCCGGCGGCACGCTCACTCTCGGGGCGGACAATGCCACCGGTGTCGGCGGTGATCTCAACATCGGAGCCGGTGCCACTCTGGACATGGTCATCTACAACATCACCGCCGGTCTCGTGTCCATCTATGGCGACAGCCCGGCCATTCTCGGTTCAGGTTCCATCACGGCCAGCGCCGGCTTCTACTTTGGAAGCACCAGCAACATCGGTGTGGACACCGTGCTGGCTGGCGCTGGCGGTCTGCTGAAAACACAGGCCAGCACGCTCACCCTTTCAGGCTTGAGCACCTTCACCGGCCCTGTCGAAGTTCAGGCCGGCACTCTCAGCTTTAACTCCATCACCAGCGTGGGCGGTGGTGCTAGCTCACTGGGCAGTGCTTCCACGGCTCAAAACGGCGTCATTCACATGGGGCTTGGCTCGACTGCCACCACGCTGATCTACACTGGCGGCGGCAGTATCAGTGATCGCACCATCGGCATGCAGGGCACCACCGGCGCGGTTACTCTGGATGCATCAGGCTCCGGCGCGCTGGTGCTCGGCGGCGTCCATTTTGAAACGGCAGGCAACAAAACGCTCACCCTCAAGGGACTCTCCGACTCACTTCAGGCCAACACTCTTGGCAGCATCAACGAATACAACCTCGGCGTCCTGACCTTGGTCAAGTCGGACACGAACACCTGGGTCATCAGCGGCACCAGCTCTTACTCCGGCGCCACCAGCATCAACGACGGCACCCTCCGTTTCACCGCAGACCAGACCCTCGCGGGCGCGCTGAACTTCGGCACCGCCAACTCCATCACCACCGCAGGCACGCTGGATCTCTCCACCGCCAGCGCCACCTTCGCTGGAAACCTTCTCGTGCAGACAAACACGGCTTCTGAAACCAATGAGATCCTCATTGGTGCCGGGGAGTCCCTCACGATTGGCGGTACAGTGACACTGGGCGGTACAGCCACCAACTCAACGACCCTCTTCTCCGCCTCAGGTGCGGGCACCTTCAATGTCATCAACACCACAGGCACAGGTCTGACCTTCCTCGTGGGCAACAACGGCTCCACCAACACCACCACCGCCGACTTCAGTGCGCTGGCCGCCCTGAATGTCTCCCTCAATACCACCAGCGGCATTCTTCAGGTCAGCAGTTCCACGGGAACCAACAGCACGGGATTCGCCACTCTGATCCTGGCGCAAAACACCACCATCACCGCAAGCGCTCTCACCGTCGGCGGCGGCGGTGCCTACAATGGCAACGCCGGGCAGATCAACTCGCTGAAACTCGGCACCGGCACCAACGTCATCAATGTCGATGCCATCAACATCGGCACCGGCTCGCGTGATTTGGGTTCCATCACATTCCTGAATTCCACGGGCACTCTAGTCGTTCGCGCTGCCGATGGCATGGCCGCCGCCGCCTTCAACATGGGTGCTGGTACCAGCGTCACCGCTGCGCTGCTGCCTGTGGGCAATCGGAACACCTTTGATGTCTCCGGTCATACGGTGGACCTTCTCTTTGGCGCTGTGTCCATTGGCACGCAAAACACCAGAACCGGACCCATGGAAAACCTCTTTGTCTTCGACACCGGCACCCTGACCACCGGCAATCTCACCATGGGCTCCAAGACGGCCGCTGGCAACAGCACCAACGTCATGAATCTCGGCAGTGGCGTCGTCACCATCGGTTCCGGCACCGGCACAGCCGCCACTCTCGCCAGCAACACCAGCACCGGAGCGGTAAGCTCCACCATCAACGTCACAGGCGGCACAGTCACCATCGGCTCTGGCGCAGGTCAGGCGCTCATCATGGGCAACAGCAACACCAACGCCACCGGTACTACCACCACCGCTCTCAATGTCTCCGGTGGCTCTGTCACTCTGGCCACCACGGGTGCCACCGCCGTCACCATGGCCACCGCCAATGCTGGCAGTGCCACCGCCACCATCTCCATCACCGGCGGCATTCTCACCGTTCAGGGAGACATCCTTCGCGGCACCGGCTCCGGCACCCGCAACGCCACCATCACCCTCAATGGCGGCACGCTCGACATGACCGGCAAATCCATCGGCGCTTCGACCAATGCCATCACCTTGAATGCCCAGTCCGGCACTCTGACAAATCTCGCTGAATTCAATGGCGGTGGCGCCTTCACCAAGACCACCACCGGCACCCTTTACATGGATGGTGTGAACTCCTACACCGGCACCACCACGGTCACCGACGGCACCCTCCAGTTCCTCCGTGAGACAGCTCTTTACAACAACACCTCCTCAAGCTGGACCGCCGCCAACATTACGGTCAGCAGCGCTGCCACCGCCGCCTTCAACGTCGGTGGCACCGGCGAGTTCACCGCTTCAGACGTGGACATCCTCAAGTCCCTTGGTACCTCCACCGGCGGCTTCACCAATGGCTCTTTCATGGGCCTCGACACCACCAACGCCTCCGGCGGCAGCTTCACCTATGGCGGCAGCATTGCCGACACCAACAGCGGCGCAAACAGCGTGGGCCTCAAAAAACTGGGTGCCAACACCCTCGTTCTCACCCAGACCAGCACCTACTCCGGCACCACCTCCGTCGCCGCAGGCACCTTGCAGGTGGGCGATGGCTCAACCGGCGCTCTCGCCGGCTCCGGCATCGTCACCGTCAGCACCGCCGCCACACTCTCCGGCTCCGGCAGCATCGCCGGCGCCACCGTCATCACCAGCGGTGCCGTCCTCGCCCCCGGCGTGGGTGCCACGAGCACCAGCAATCAAACCCTCACCTTCACCGCAGCTGCCACGGCGGTGAACGTCAACGATGGTGGTCAGATCCAGCTCAGCCTCACCTCCAGTTCCCAAGTCGATTCTGCCTTTGATCTCTCGGGCAGCGCTCTCACCTACTTGAACACCCACGGCGGTGCAACCGGCACCCCCTACACCACCATTTGGAACCAGTCAGGAAATTACGACAGCGTCAGATTGACCAACGGCACCTTCACTCTGGGCACCACCGCAGGCGGCACCCTCAAGCTCCTCAACAACAGCGCCACCCTCGGGGCTGGCAGCATCTTCAAACTCCTCGACTGGACCACCGTGGGCACCGCAGATTCACTCGCCGGCTCCGGCTCCTTCACCCTGGCAGATCTGGACCTCTCAGGTGTGGCTCTCGGCTCCGGCCTCTCTTGGGACACCAGCGCCCTCACCACCTATGGCGTCATCGTCGTCGTCCCCGAACCCTCCCGCATCCTCCTTCTCCTCCTCGGCCTCTCCGCTTTCACACTCCGTCGCCGCCGCACAGTTACCTGATCAGCTTGGCCGGAGCATTGGAAATGACTTCATGGCCCTTTTAGCTCCATGACATTATGCGGTCACAAAGCGATTCCCCTCTCCCCATCGATGACATGACAATGTCTAGGACGTCTTTGGGGAACCGTAGCGAAGCGGAGATGGACGAAGTCAAAGGTCAGGGTGAGGGGACACTCCATGCTGGCGAAGGCTGCCCACAGTTCTTTCATCTCGTCCACTTCCCGAAGGAATAGATACAGTCCCGGCTTCCCTGTCCTCCGTAGCTTTAGAGCATATTAAATAATACTATAGCCACAAGAGGCAAACCAACCCTTGGCGTCTTTTTCTGTGATTTTTGAGAATGCCAGGCTGATGGCCGCATCGAGTTCTGCTGGTGTGCGTGCCTCCGCAGTGCGCAGCAGCGCCTTGATCTTGCTCCACATCTTCTCGATCGGGTTGAGGTCGGGCGAGTAGGCTGGCAGGAACCTCACCTCCGCTCCTGCCTCTGCCACCAAGCGCAGCACTTCCGGGCTCTTGTGCACCGCAAGATTGTCCATCACGACGATGTCGTCCTTTTTCAGCGTGGGACAGAGCACCTGGCCGATGTAGGCCACAAAGGCGTCGGTGTCAGCTGCTCCTGAGAGGTGCATGCAGGCCGTGGTGCCATCCAGCCGGATGGAGGAGATCATCGTCGTGCTCTGCCAGCGGCCGCAGGGAGCTGCGGCATGCAGCCGCTTGCCGCGTGGCGCTCTGCCACGCAGGCGGGTCATGTTTGTCTTGGCTCCGCTCTCATCGATAAAGACCAGCCGCCAGGGTTCTAGTCCGCCTTGCTTGCGCTTCCAGCGGCGGCGTGCTTTGCGGACGTCCTCCCGGTCCTGCTCGGCGGCGCGGAGTGTCTTTTTATATATGTCAGCCCCATGTCCGCAAGCACGTAATGGATCGCCGGCAGCGTGCACTCCAGGCCGAGTGCCTCGCGCAGCTCGGCCAGCGTCATGTCAGGCTTGCGCTTGAGGTGCTGCCGCATGGCAATGCGGTGCTCTGCCACGATGGTCTTCTTGCGTCCTGCAAGATGATGCCGGGACTTGATGCAGCCGGTCTTGCTGCGCTGCTGGAGCAGCTTTTTGACCATGCCCAAGGAGACGCGAAAGCGCCGTGCGATCTCGTCACGCGTGCCTTCACCTTTGTCATAGGCGCTGACAATGCGTTCACGTAAATCCAGAGAGAGTGTTGCCATACCACTTTATAGCAGGCCTCTACCCGGATGGCTATATAATTATTTAAAATGCTCTA
>NZ_JBAQCR010000338.1:0-19677 GCF_049294395.1 Prosthecobacter sp. | reverse complement strand
CACCAGTTCCGCAAAGGGGATCGCATTCGCAAACGACTCCACCGTCGTCTCATGCACTGCATGCAAACTCTCGGCAAACGACCGCGTGCGATCAATCTGCCCGCGCAACGGCACAATGCCTGAGCAGTAGCCCATCGTCTCGCGCGCCGCCTGCGTGCTGCGGTTCGCCACCGGCGTGCCTACGACAATGTCATCCTGCCCCGTCCATTTCGACAGCGCGATCTGAAACGCCGTCAGCAGCGTGCTGAAAAGCGTCGCGCTATTCCGGCGCGCCAGTTCACGTACCGCACGGCCAAGCTCAACCGTCACCTGCGTCACGCAGCGCTTCATCTCACCGCTCACGGCGGTGTTCCACAGTCGTGGCGCTCCAGCCAGATGCGTTCTCCAAAATTCCAGCCGTGGGGCCAGCACCGCAGGCTGCCAGAAGGCACGCTCAGCAGCACCCCACTGCGCATACGTCTGCGGCACCGGCGGCAGTGCCGCGTGATTTCCCCGCACCCCCTGCATGTAGGAGGCAAACAAATCCTGCACAAACACCCCCAGCGTCCAGCCATCCGCAATCGCATGATGAATCACCAGCACCAGCACATGCTCATCCGCAGAGCGCCGAAACACCTCCGCGCGATACAGCGGACCCTGCACCAGATCAAACGGCCGGCTCGCAATCTCCCGCGCCAGTTCCTCAATCGCTTCCGGATCTTGCTGCTCGGGTGAAAGCTCATGAAAGCGCAGCGCAGGCGCAGCCGTCCGGCGAATCATCTGCATCGGATTCTCTTTGCCAGGCAGGATCGAAAGCCGCAGCACCTCCTGCCGGTCCACCACTTTTTGCAGCGCCGCCTCGCTCCCTTGCGGTGTCAGCAGTCCGCGCACCTGAATCAGCGCGCAGATGTTGTTGGACACATCCCCGGCCGGCACAGGCGCCGCCTCCCACAGCTCGCGCTGCGGAAAGCTCAGCGGCTGCAGGCGGATTTCTCCGCTCGCCAGCCATTGCTTCAGGCGTGTTCGATTGTCTTCAGACATCAGGCTTGAGCTTTCAGCGCCTGAGGTTTGTCATCCGGGAGATCAGCATCATCCAGCAGCCGGTCGATTTCTTCATCCGTCAGCGCCTCCAGATCCACGTCCTCCGTTGCCACGGGTTCCGCAGGCTCTGCCGGTGCTTGGGGTGCAGCCGCCGCTCCCATGTGTTCAGAAATCAAAGTCGCGATCTGCCCGATCGTGCGTGCACGCATCAGGCTCGCCGGTGGCAGCGCCACTCCGATGGAGCTTTCGATCGAGTTCTCGATCTCCACCGCCATCAGTGAATCCAGCCCCAGATCCGTCAGCGGCTGGTCAAAGCGCAGCCCCTCAGGTTTCACCCGCAGCACAGAGCCCACCACATCTCGCACCGCCTGGCCGATCACGTCGGCACGCTCCGCAGGCGCGGCAGATTCAATCTTGCGCCGCCAGTCGCTCTTCGCTCCGCTCGCTTCCGGAGCGTCCACACCCGCTGCATAGATGCGCTCCAGCAAAGGACTCTCCTGGCTGCCACGGAATGACTGCCGCCACTTCGACCAGTCCACCCGCATCGCCATCGCCTGCGTGGCTCCAGCATTAAGATAAGACTCCGTCAAAAAGACCACCTCACGCGGCGACAGCGGCGTCGTGCCCTGACGCGCCAAATATTCAGCCACACGTTCATTGCGCGCCACATACCCTTCCCCGCCCAGTGCCCCCCAGTTGATCACCAGCGCCGGCAGCCCCATGGCCGCGCGATGATGCGCCAGTGAATCCAGGAACGCATTCGCAGAGGCATAGTTCGCCTGCGCCGAATTTCCAAAGATGCTCGAGACAGACGAGAACATCACAAAGCAGTCCAGGCTCATGCCCAGCGTGCCTTCATGCAGCATCCACGCACCGTGCGCCTTCGGAGCCAGCACCGTGCGCATCCGTTCGCGTGTCAGCGCCGCCATCGGCGCATCGTCAATCACCATCGCCAGATGAAACACGCCCTTCAGCGGAATCTTCGTCGTGGCGATGTCCGCCAGCAGTCGCTGAATGTCCTCCGGTGCGCCGGCATCTGCCAGCACCACCTTCACATCCACACCGCGTGCGCGCAGCTTCTTGAGGAAGTCTTCCGCCACAGGCGTGCTCGGTCCGCTGCGGCTGCTCAGCACCAGATGCTTCGCACCGCAGTCGGCCAGCCACTCGGCCAGCACCTTGCCAAATCCACCAAACCCACCCGTGATCAGGTAGCAGCCATCCGCCTTCACCGCAAAGCCCGGCGTCAGCGGCTCACCACGTCTCACCACAAACGGCTCAGGGAATGACACGATCACTTTGCCCGTGTGCCTGCCCTGCGCCATCAGGCGGAAGGCCACATCAATGCGGCACGCCGGGAAGGACCGGAACGGCAGCGCATGCAGCGCCTTTTTCTCCACCAGTTCGGCAATCGTTCCCAGCAGCTCGCGCGTTTGCTCTTCGTCATCGCTGAAGATCGCATCCATCGCCACCACGTGGAATGAAGCGTTCTTCCGCAGATGCCACAGCGGGATGCGGCTGTTTTGATAAATGTCCCGTTTGCCGATCTCAATGAACCGGCCCGATTGCGCCAGACAAGAAAGCCCCATCGGGATGGCCTCAGCAGCCAGTGCGTTCAGCACCACATGCACGCCTTTGCCATTCGTCAGTTCCATCACCGCCTCGGCAAAGTCGCCACGCCGTGAGTCGATCACATGCTTCACCCCCAGGACAGACAGCAGCGCGCGCTTCGCCGGACTCCCGGCACTCGCGATCACTTCCGCCCCCAGATGATGCGCGATCTGAATCGCCGCCATGCCCACGCCGCCCGCACCTGCATGAATCAGGATGCGTTCACCCTTCTTCAAATTCGCCGCCGTCTTCAGCGCATACCAGGATGTCATGAAGACCACCGGCAGCGTCGCCGCTTCTTCAAACGACAGCCCTGCAGGAATCACACGCACATCAGCCGCACGCGCCATGGAGTAAGTCGCCAGTCCGAACACCGCCAGGCCAAACACACGGTCGCCCGTCTTCACATGCGTCACACTGCTGCCCACCGCCTTCACGATCCCGGCCACTTCATCGCCAAAGACACGCGCATCCGCCGTTTCGGCAGGATACAGCGCCAGCGCCTTCAGCACATCGCGGAAGTTCATCCCCGCCGCCTTCACTTCGATCACCACTTCGCCCGCACCACACGGCGGCAGCTCAAAGGGCACCAGTTTCAGCGCATCCAGCAGACCGCGCTCCCGCGACTCCAGCCGCAGCGGCACGCTCGCATCCAGCACCTGCTCACGCGGTTGCAGCCCACGGTTGATGCGTCGCACATAGCGCGCTTCACCACGGTAGGCGATCTCGCGCTCCGTATCCTCCTGCAGCAGTTCAGCCCACACCATCCCGCAGTCTGCGGTGCCTGCCTCTGGCGGCAGATCAATGCCACGGCATGTGTAGTTGCTGTGCTCATTGGCAATCACCCGCATCAGGCCGATGGCCGGCCCCTGCGCCAGCGCCACCTGGTTGTTCCGGCCCACAGCTTGGGCACCACGCGTCACCACATCGATCCGCAGCTTCGCCGCCGGATTCAGCAGCTCCAGCGCCTGCGTCAGGTGAAACAATCCATCCGTTCCCATCATCGCGGCATCCTTGCCAGCCACGGGTTCCTTCTCATCCAGACTCCACAGATAGACAAACCGCTCCGGCACTTCGTCCGCACAGGCTTTCAGCAGCATCTGCCAGTCTTCCAGCGACTCCGCACGCAGGGCAAAGGCATCCGTGCCTTCCGGCTCAAAAGCATTGCCTCGGTGAGCCACGCGGCAGTTCACTCCGCTCTCACGCAGTTGCACTGCCAGCTCATCTCCCAGCCCGCCTGCATCCGCCATCACCAGCCACGATTTCTCCACCGGCACTTCCATCGCTATCGTCGTCACCACCGGTTCGCTCCACGGCTTGCGTGCCATCAGACCGATCAAGCTTTCGCCGCCCTGGGAGCGGATCAAACCGGAGAGCGAAACCGTTTCGCTGAATCCCGTCTCACCCAGCACCTTCTGCCATTGCTCACGCTCCAGCAGCGGATGATTCGGCCGCAGATCACGGTCCGTGAAACGCCACCAGCCGCTCGTCAGTCCAAAGACCGCGTTCAGCCACAGATGCGGCGTTGCCACATCCACAAACATCAGGCTGCCACCAGGCACCAGCAGCTCATTGAGATTGCGCAGCGCGCTGCGCACATCGCTCACCGCATGGATCACATTCGTGCCGAGGATGATGTCAAACGAGCCCGCCTTGAACTCCTGCTCTGTGCCGGGCTTCTCCAGATCAAAGACCTGATACTCCACTTCAGCGAAGCTGTTCAGCTTCTGCTTCGCCGCAGGAAAAAAGGCCGGTGAGACATCGCTGAACACATAGGTATGCACGCCGCGCTCCAGGCAGGGCAGCACCTGAGATGCCAGTCCGCCCGTGCCTGCGCCGATTTCCAAGATGCGCAGCCCGCGTCCTTCCGGAAGCTGTCGCGCCGCTTCGCTCACCGCACTGGCCATCGCCGCCAGCCACGGACTCGTCACAAGTCCGTCGCCGTAAAACTGATCCAGCAGATCCGCGCCACCGCTGGCAAACAAGACCTGCACCGCCTCCTTCTCACCACGCATGATGGGGCCCAGCTCCGCACAGGTGGCCCCGCACAGCAGCGCCTCCGGCAGATGCCCCGGATACAGGCCGATGCATGAACTCAGCAGCGTCACCGCCGAATCCGCCGCCTTCTTGAAGGACGGTGTCGTCTGATACCCCGCACCTTTGACGATCAGCAATTGTTGCTTCACCAGATTGTTCATCAGCTGCACAAACGAGCGCTGCATCGAGTCGCTCACGCCGAGTGATTTCGCCGTGAATTCCCCTTCCGCGCCCATGGCACGCAGACCGCTCGCCACTTGCGCGGCGGTCAGTTCATCACCTGCCGCGCTTGCAGCATCCAGATTGTTGCGTCCGCGCATGTCCAGCACTTCATCCAGCGCGCACTGCGCCGCTGCATGCAGTTGGCTCAGTGCCACCGGAGCGGCAGCCGCGGGTTTGTTCCCAAGCGTGCGCTCCTCCCAGGCGATGTGATACGTCACGTCACGGCCCTTGCCGTTTTTGCCAGTGCGCTTTGATCCTTCCACGCTGATCGCACGGAATCCATCAATGCGCACACACGGCCTGCCCGCCTCGTCATACAGATCAATACCGCCTTCCACGAATTCATCATTCGCATCCTTCACGCCCGCACACACCCGGCTGGAAGCCCCCGGCGTGCGCAGAAACAAGATGCGCGCAAAACGCACCGGCAGCCGCAGTCCCGCCGTGCGTCCTTCCACCGTTGCCGCACCTGCGGAGAAAATTTGCAGCGCGCCATCAAATAGCACCGGATGCAACGGATACTCCGCCGCACGCGGAGCTATTGCAGCACTCAGCGCCACGCGTCCAGCCGACTTTCCAGCACTCGCAGACAGCTCACGAATCGGGCGAAACTCCTCACCGTAGCGCAGTCCCATGTCACTCATGTGATCATAGAAAGTGTCCAGCCCCACCGCAGGCAGCTTGGACGTCTCCCAAGTCGTAAGCGAAAAAGATGACTCCGTGCGTTCACCGCGCATCGCACCGACCACGTGGGTGGACCACGATGCCCCACTTTCAAACTTGCTCTGAATGGAGAACGTGCGCTCCGTCAGATCATACGTCAGCTCCATCAGCAGCCCGGATGGTGGATCAGGCAAAATGAGAGGCTTGCGGATCTCGAAGTCTTCAATGACGAAGGCCTTGCCCTCAAACAACTCCACCCCGGCCTCCAGCGCCATTTCCACAAAACCTGCGGCAGGAAAGATGATGAGGTTCTCCACGCGATGATCCTTCAGGAAAGCCATGTGCCGGTTGTCCAGCCGCGTGATCCACGTCGGCGTGGATCGCGCCAGTCGGATGTCCAGCAGTCCCTTGCCTCCGGGAGCCAGCCGTCCTTCACGCATCTCGGCAGATTCATTCCACCACCGGCTCTTGTCCCACGCATAAGTCGGCAGCGTCAGATGTCGCCTCGATGGCGTGAGCGCCTTGAAGTCCAGTACCACTCCCGCCAGATGCAGATCCAGCGCGGTCTCCAGCAGAGATTCATGCTCGCGTTCACGGCGTGCGGAGGCCAGCACCGTGGCTTTGCCCCCATTGTCGCCCAGACATTCCTGCATGGATCGCACCAGTGCGGGATGCGCACCGATCTCCAGCCACACATCCGCACCGAAATCCGCCACCGCAGCAATCGCATTCGCAAACTCCACCGGCTGCCTCACACCGCGTGACCAATGGCCTGCATCACAAGAAGCACCACTCAGACGCTTGCCCGTCACCGTGCTGAAAAACGGCAGCTTTTCAGCCTGCGGCTTCAAATCTATCAGCGCTGCCTTCAAGGCATCCGCAGCGGATTGCATCATCGCATGATGGAAAGGATGGCTCACCTGCAAAAAGCGCGCAAACACGCCCTTCAGTTCCAGTTCGGCAGCGATGGCCTCCAGCGATGTTTTCAATCCCGACAACGTCAGCGAACGCGGCCCGTTGAAAGCCGCGATGCTCACCGCACGATCATGCTTGGCGATCACCGCCAGCGCTTCTTCCGGGCTCATGCCCACCGCCAGCATCGTTCCGCCAGCAGCGGCGCATTCATCCATGAATCGCCCGCGCAGCACAATGATTTTCGCCGCTTGTTCCAGCGTGAGGATGCCCGCGATGCACGCTGCGGCCACTTCGCCCACACTGTGCCCGACCACCGCCGCAGGCTTGATTCCCCAGGACTGCCACAGCGCCGCCAGTCCCATCTGCATGGCAAAAATCGCCGGCTGCGAGATCGCCGTTTGCTGCATCTTCGTCTCAGCTTCCGGACGGTTGAGTTCATCCATCAGGGAAAACTTCGCCCATGGCTTCATTGCCTTGTCACAGGCTTCGATCATCTTTTGAAACACCGGCTCATGCTTCATGAGCTCACAGCCCATGCCCTGCCACTGCGGTCCCTGGCCGCTCATCACAAACACCACGCGTGCCGCATGCTCGGGCCGGGGCGTAAAGGAGCTGCGCATGCGCGGACCGGGCTGCCCCGATGCAAACGCGCTGAGCTCCTGCACCACTTCGCCCAGCGTCCGCGCGGTCAGCGCCAGACGGTAGGAGTGATGATTGCGACGCGCACCCAGCATGTAGGTGAGGTCTTGCAGCAGCGGCGAACTGCCATTGAGCTTCGAGTGATCATCCACCCAGGTGCTCAACTGCCACGCAGCGGACTGCAGCGCCTTCTCAGACCGTGCGGAAAGTGTCAGCGGCCACGCGCGATTGTTGCTGGGAGTCACATGCGCACGCGGTGCCTGCTTCGGTGCCTCGGACAAAATCACATGCGCATTGGACCCGCCAAAGCCAAAGGAGTTCACACCCGCGAGACGCATTGCCCCCAAATCAGGAAACACTTCACTCGCCACCGGCACGCGCAGCTTCAGCGCGCTGAAATCAATGTGCGGATTCGGCGATTCAAAATGCAGGCTCGCTGGAATACGACCGTGCTTGAGCACCAGCGCCGCCTTCACGATCCCTGCCACACCCGATGCCGTCTCCAGATGCCCCAGATTCGTCTTTACCGATCCAATGATGAGCGGCGAATCCTCCGCACGCTCCGCACACAAGGCCTCGGCCAGCGCATGCGCTTCAATCGGGTCCCCCACTGCAGTGCCCGTGCCATGCGCTTCCACATAGCCGATTTGTTCGGGCGCAACTCCCGCAAGGATGCACGCATCATGCACCAGGTTCGCCTGCGCTTCAGGACTCGGCAGCGAGATGCCATTCGTATGCCCGTCCGAATTCACCGCAGACCCAATGATCACCGCATGGATCGGATCACCATCCGCGATGGCGTCAGAGAGTTTTTTCAGCAGCACCATGCCCGCGCCTTCACCGCGCACGAAGCCGTTCGCCGAGGCATCGAAGGCCTTGCATTTGCCCTCAGGCGAAAGCATCCCCGCCTGGGAAAAGCCGATGAATCCATCCGGCGTGATCATCACCGTCACACCGCCCGCCATCGCCGTTTTGCAGCGTCCATCCAGAATGTGCTCGCAGGCCACATGGACCGCCGTCAGCGCGGAGGAGCACGCCGTGTCCATCGCAATGCTCGGCCCCGTCAGATTCAAACAATACGAAATGCGGTTCGCCGCGATGCTGTGCGCGCTGCCCGTCGGTGTATGCGCGCTGATGCCCGCACGATCCGTCGCCGTGTGCTGCAGGCCCTGGTAGTCATTGTGCGAAATGCCCACGAACACGCCGATGTCCGTGCCCTTGTCCAGATCCAGCACCAGCCCCGCATCTTCAATCGCCTCATACGCCGTTTCCAGCAGCAGCCTCTGCTGCGGATCAATGTAAGGCGCCTCACGCGGCGAGATGCCGAAGAACTGCGGGTCAAACTGGTCGATGCCGTCGATGAAGCCGCCGCGCTTGGCCACGGTCTTGCCCACGATGCCCGGCTCCGCGTCATAAAAACGCTCCACATTCCAGCGGTCCGCCGGCACATCGCATACCGCATCACGCCCTTCCTCAAGCAGCTTCCAGAACGACTCCACGTCATTCACCCCACCAGGGAACCGGCAGCCGATCCCGATGATGGCCACACTCTCCTTGTTTAAGATTGGAAGCGGGGGCGGCAGTGACGAAGCGGATTGATTGAGTGTGGGCATGTGTGTGATAAAATGGAAAAAGTTTACGGCCCCGCTGCATGAGTCCGTCTACTCCGCTGACTTCCAGCGGCAGTGCCTTCCCTTAGTCCCTCCCACCCCACCCCCACCATGGGGTAAAACCCTACCCTGGCCGCTAAACGCTCGAACAAGTGCCCCCTTGCGGTCAGTTCCAAAAAAGGTAATTTCCGGCATGACCATTGTCCTCGAACTACCCGATGCATGGAAGCGTCTGCTCGGCCTCGACACGGCTGACGCCGCCGGGCGCGCGCGTGAAATGCTGATCACCGAGAGCTATCGCGAAGGCAGGCTTTCGCGCGGTCAGGCTGCAGAAATGCTGGGGCTGGGCTTTCATGAGGCGGAGACCTTTTTCAAGCGGCAGGGCGCAGAGCAGCAGCCCTCCTGGGAGGAGCTTGAAGAGAGTTCTGCAAAGTTGCGTTCATTCTTGCAGGCATGAACTCGACCGGCGTGGTCGTGGCGGACACCACCCCGCTCAACTATCTCATCCTGATCGGACGCACCGACATTCTTGGCTCGCTCTTTGAAGAAGTCTTGATCCCCTCGGCTGTGCTCGCGGAACTTCGTCATCCCAAAGCTCCTGAAGCCGTGGAGCGCTGGCTCCAGGTGCCTCCGGCTTGGCTGCGGGTCATGCAGGTCCGTCATCTGGATGAGACTGTGCAGCTCGGCAAAGGTGAAACGGAGGCCATCAGTCTCGCTCTGGAGCAAAGGCTGAAAGTGGTCCTGATGGACGAACGCCGCGGCAGGATGGCGGCGGAAACACGCGGCCTGCTGGCTGTTGGCACGCTTAACTTGATTGACCTCGCAGATGAACGCCGGCTCTGCAATGGCATCGAATTGCTTGAAGATCTGCGGCAAACAACCTTCCGCGCCGATGCCGAACTGCTGAAGCGCTTTGAAGCTCGGATGCAGGCGCGGTGGAAATGATCCCGGCAGGCCCCGCCCCCTTATGGGGTCTATCCCTACCTGACCAGTTAACGATTGCTTCACACCCCCATACGCAGCGATAACATTCAGCATATGTGTGGCATTGCTGGTATCATGGATCTGGCCGGAAGGCGTACGGTGTCTGAAGGTGTGGTTGAACGCATGGCTCGCGCCCTGACTCACCGGGGCCCCGATGAAGAAGGCTTTTTCAAGCGACCCGGCGTCTCACTCGCCTCACGTCGTCTCAGCATCGTCGGCCTCGCCGATGGCCAGCAGCCCATGTGCAATGAAGACCAGAGCGCCTACACCGTTTACAACGGCGAGTTCTTCGACTTCCCCGAGAAGCGCGCCGAGCTCGTTTCACGCGGCCATGTCCTGCACACCCACTGCGACACCGAGATCATCCCGCATCTCTGGGAGGAAAGCCACGAGGCCATGTTCGAGCGCATGCGCGGCCAGTTCGCCGTCGCCTTGTACGATGTCCCGCGCCATCAGCTCACCCTCGGGCGCGATCGCTTCGGCATCTCGCCACTCTATTGGACACGCCAGGGCGACTGGCTGCTCTTTGCCTCCGAGATCAAAGGCCTGCTGGCTTCTGGTATGTTCACCCCGCAGGCGGATTTGAAGGGCATCGATCACATCTTCACCTTCGGCGCCATGCCCGGACCGACGACGTGCTTCGCCGGCATCCATCTCCTCCGTGCCGGCCACTACCTGCAGATCACCCCCGGTGAGGCAGAGCCCATCAAGGAGCACACTTATTGGGAAATGGATTTCCCCAATCAGGGCGATGAAGACCCCACGACTGATCCCACCAAGCTCGTCGATGAGTTGGAAAGCCTTCTCCTTCAAGCCGTGGACAAACGCCTCCGCGCCGATGTCCCCGTCGGCGCCTACCTATCCGGCGGGCTCGACTCCAGCATGATCGTCGCCATGGCCTGCAAGCTCAAAGGCGAATCCATCAACACCTACACCATCCGTGTCGATGATCCGAAGCTCGATGAACTCAGCGCCGCCCAGCGTACCGCCAAGCACATCGGCACCAAGCCCCCCATCGTTCAGGACTTTCGCGCCAGCGATGCCCTGGACATGTATCCCCAGCTCATCCACGCCGCCGAAGCACCCGTCATCGACACCTCCTGCGCTGCGCTGCTCATGCTCGCACGCCGCGTCCACACCAATGGTCAAAAAGTCGTCCTCACCGGCGAAGGCGCGGACGAATGGCTCGCAGGCTATCCCTGGTACAAGATCGCCAAGATCTTCGGCGCTCTTGATGCCATCCCCGGCCTGCGCCTCAGCGACATGGCACGCCGCGCATTCCTCCGCCTCAACAAAGTCCCTCACTATCCCGCCACCAGCCGCAAGATCTGGGAGGACGCCGTCGGCGGCCCCAATGCCTGGATCGACAGCTATGGCGTGCTCGCGCTCTCCAAACTCCGCTTCTACGGTGAACCCATGCGCGAAGTCCTCGCCACCGCACGCCCTTGGGACAGCCTCGGCATGAATCTCGAGCGCGCCAAGCACTGGACCCCGCTCAATCGCAGCCTCTGGGTCGGCGCACGCGTCACCCTCGCCGGTCATCTGCTTCAGGCCAAAGGAGATCGCGTGGCCATGCACTCCTCCGTCGAAGTCCGCTACCCCTTCCTCGACGAAGACGTGTTCGACTTCACCTCCAAGCTCGCCCCGCAGTGGAAGCTCAAAGGCTTCCGCGACAAGCATCTCCTCCGACTCGTCGCCGAACGCTGGCTCCCGAAAGAGATCGCCCGCCGGCAAAAAGTCATCTTCCGCGCCCCCCTCGACAGCTTCCACATTGACCCCGAGCCCAAGTTTGTCAGCGAACTTCTCAGCGAAGAATCCCTGCGCCGCACCGGCTACTTCGACATCGCCCAGGTCCGCCACTGGCGGAAAGCCTTCCGCGAACTCCGCGCCGGCTCCCTCCCGCGCCTCTCCGTCGAAATGGGCCTCGCCGCCGTCGTCGCCACCCAGCTCTGGCACCACACCTTCATCGACGGCACCCTCGCCGATCTCCCGAGCTCCGCGCCCGGCAAGCTGTAGCCGCAATGTGCAGCTCGCGGGCCTCCGAGCACGCAGCACTCCGCAAATACGCCAAGCTCCAAAGTTCTTTCAAACGCTTTCGAATCCATAGATTAGGCAATTCTATATTATAAGCTGGCACTATTTTATATGCTTGATCCGTCTGATAAAATGGATTTTCATTTTCTCAAAAATATCTCTGTACTTTTAAAAACCCGGCTGTACTTACGTAGGCCATGAAATACCAGCCCAACAGAGATTACGACAGCAATGATGTGGTGATGACCCCTCCTCACCTCGCCAAAAGGATCGTGGATCACTTCAAACCTACAGGCCGAGTGCTTGAGCCTTGTCGCGGCGTTGGAAACTTCCACCGATACATGCCGGGGGCAGATTGGTGCGAGATTTCCGAAGGTGTGGACTTCTTCGAGTATCAGAAGCGTGTGGATTGGATCGTGACGAACCCGCCATGGAGCCAAATCCGCCCCTTCCTACAGCACGGCATGAAGCTTGCTGACAACATTGTATTCCTGATGACCGTCAACCATGTTTGGACCAAGGCTCGCATCCGCGACATCTACAGCAACGGTTTCGCCATCAAAGAAATCTGTTTGGTGGAAATGCCAGCTGAATTCCCACAGTCGGGATTCCAACTTGGAGCCATTCACATCGCACGAGCTTGGAAAGGCGATATGAAATACTCAGACATCTCCGAGATTCCCGTCAAGACGAGGACCAAGCGTGCGAGAGAATATGCCAGTTAAGCGGTCCTCCCACCCTCCATTGCCGTAGTTGAAGGCGTATTTGGGAATCCTCGCCAGTTGGGCGTCAGTAATGGTAAGTTCGCCAGTCGCATCGTTCAAAGCCCTTTGAAGAGAAACGAGAAGGCTTTGATAGCCTCCGTCGCCTCCCGTATCCGGTGCCTGACGATACAATATTTCGCGCTCAGCTTCATTCAGTGTGACGTCCATCATAGGCGTCTAAGGAATAGACAAGCAGTTAATTAGTCAATGACATTAAAAGGAAATTATTAAAGCCGCATTTCTCAAATGCCCGGCTCTAAGATTACCTTCCAGACCAAAACCCACCTTGTGGGTTAGCTCATGTTATCGCCAGCGAACCACCTGCTCGCAATACACAAGTCGCACTTCACTGCGAACTAATCCCCCCGCTCACGGAATCTTCGCCAGCTCCGCACGCCCCAGCGCCTTCACCTCTGCATCATCCTTCTCCATGTCGGGCATCGTCAGCCCCTTTGTGATATACTTCCGCGCCTCCGCATTCCTCCCCATGTGCGCAAACGTCCGCCCCAGCTCAATGAAATGCCGTGGGCGCCGCGGATTGATCGCAATCGCACGCTCAAAGCACTTCACCGCCGCCTCATTCGTCGTCGTCGGCAGTTTGCCGTAGATCAGTCCGCCCAGCATATGTTTCAGCGTGCCCACATTGGCCAGCACCTGATGCCACCTCCCCAGCACATGCCAGGCCACATCATTGCGCGGATTCAGGGCGATGGCCCGGTCCGCCCCCGCTTTGATCAGCGGCGTCGCCGCCACCTGCTCCTTGTTTCCCTGATACGGCAGCATGCGTCCGTAAGTGATCGCCGGTGAGATCTGCGCGTCCGAATCATTCGGCCCCAGCCTGGCCGCACGCTTGCCATAGTCCAGCGCCACCGCGCCAATTTTGAGCTTCTCCGCCCCCGTGCCCGCGTCAGACATCAGATGCCGGTACTGCCGCGCGATGCGCACCAGCAGGGCCACATTCCCAGGCTCCAGCTTCTCCGCCGGCAGGTAATACCTCAGCGCATCATTGGCCTTAAATTGGACATCATACACATCACCGCTCAGCATCAGCTCAGTCGCGCTTTGCGCACGGCTGGTCGTACAGGTGAGCAGCAGCGCTGCGGTATAGAGAGTGGTTCGGCAGAGGGAGGATAGGCACATAAAGTTAGTTAGTTAGTTGGTTCGTTCAATCAGTCGGCCCGCATTCAGGAGTGCGGCCTCGCTCAGGCGCGGACCCACAAGTTGCAGGCTGGTCACGGGAGTCGTCTTGCCCTGGGGCGGCATCTGGATCGGAATGGCCAGCGCGGGATTGCCCGCATAGTTCACCGCCACCGTGTTCTGCATGTCAAACACCCGCAGCTCAAACACCACATCAGATCCCCAGAAGGGCATTTTCGGCGGCAGTCCCTGCAGCGTCGGCACCGCGATGAAATCCACCCGCTTGAAAACTGTCCGCAGCTCACGCTGCCAGGCCGCCTTGCGCTTCACCGCCCCGGCATAGCCAAATTTGTAGTCCAGCTCGCCCTTCGCCAGCACCAGCTTCGTCAGCAGGCTCACGCCTTTTTGGTTCGCGTACTTCTGGTCGTTGTACCACGCATCCCCCAGCGCCACCACCTTGCCGTCCTTCTCCGCAGCACGCCATTTCTTCTCGAAGTCCTTGCTCAGCCTCACGATCTTGAAATGCCGCGCCGTGAGCTCTGCGTCGATCGCCTTGTCGATCGCCGAATCCGTCCCGTTCAAATACAGCCTGCCGATCGTGATCTGCCGTGCCCTCGGTTTCTCCGCCACCGCCTCCCGGTACTTCCCCGCAAAGCCACGCTGCAGCAGGTCCATCCCCTGCGCCAGATCGCCGATGTTTCGTGCCAGCGGCCCCACCGTGTCCAGATGCTTCGGCGAGATCGGAAACACACCCTTCGTGGAAACCAGCCCAAAAGTCGTCTTCAGCCCATACACACCGTTGCAGGCCGCAGGCACACGGATCGATCCCCCCGTGTCTGTACCAAACGCCACGTCCGCCATGTGCGTGGCCACGGCCACCGCCGACCCGCTCGAAGAACCACCCGGGATCACATCATCTTTGCCATCCAGCCGGCTCTTCGGCGTGCCAAAAAATCGGTTCTCCCCGGACACCGTCACCGCAAACTCCGTCAGGTTCGTTTTGCCCACGATCTGCACATTTCGTTCCCGCGCCAGCGCCAGACACGGCGCATCACGCACCGCCGGGGCGCTGTGCTTCGCCACATACTCAGACCCCGCCGAAGTTACCCGCCCCTTCATGTCGATGTTGTCCTTCACCGCCAGCCGCAGCCCCTCGCCCTGCGCATGTGCCGGCCAGTAGCTGATGAAGGCATGCTCACGCGCCTGCTTCAGCCGCCGCTCCTGCGGCGAGACACAGCCATCGAGCACCATCATCACCAACCCGCCAAGAACAAGACCCCACACACGCTTTTTTATCATATTGACCCCCAGCATGCCCCCGCACCACCGCCCCCACAATGGGGTGAACACTCCATAGCGCGGCTGACAAACCCATCACATTCCCCGCACCTTTCATGGAAAGCATGTGCCGCAAGCAGGGCGGCACGCGGCTGCATCCACAGCTTTCCAGGGTGTTGTCTTCGCAAACCGCGCACACCGCTTCAAAGCGAAACCGCCGCCCTTGCCACCGATGCCCGCAAAATTTACTTATTCCTACTTGCTCGATGTATATTTACGCATAATACATTCCGCGCATTCATCCCGCCCCCCTCACGCAGTCATAACCCCGCACCAACCACCCATCCCCGCGCCATGTCTCAGCAAACCCCAGAAGCCGAAGTCGAGTCCTGGGTCGACATCGTCAAACAGAAGGTCTCTGCGCTGCGCTTCGGCTCCGTTCAGATCATCGTCCATGAAGGCCGCGTCACGCAGGTCGAGAGCACGGAAAAGACCCGCCTTGCAGTGGATCCCCCGGCCACTCAAGCCAGAAGATTGTTCCAGGCTGCCAGCTGACCTCAGTTCCGCTTCACGAATTCTAACCATGTCATGCCACTCCAACATCGTTGAAACCATGGGCCGCACCCCGCTCCTCAAGCTCAACCGCCTCAGCACAGGCGTGCACGCCGCGATCGCTCGGAAGATCGTCACCATGGGTTGTTGCACCGGTGAACGCCACCACTCCACCGCCCTCGCCCACGCAGCCCGCAACCCAGTTGGATCCTAAAACGCCATGTCAGCCCTGCCCTCATCTCTTATCTACACCGGGGACAGCATCCCCCGCCCTCTCATCCGCCGCCGTCATTTCGTCCTGCGTGAGCCCACGCCCGAAATCGAGCGCAGCACCTTCATCCCCAAGATCATCTCCAAGCCGATCAACCCCGGCTATGGCTTCAAGTTCGCCATCTTCGCCGGCATCCATGGCGATGAAGAAGCAGGCACGCTTGCCGCCTTTGACCTCATCCGCTGGGCCTCCGAGCAGCCGGTGGAGCTCCACGACTACGAGCTCCACATCTATCCCGTGTGCAATCCCACCGGCCGCCGCTCCCACACCCGGCACTCCGGCAGCGGCATTGATCTGAACCGCCAGTTCTGGAATGAATCCGACGAGCCTGAAATACGGGTTTGACATCAGGTCTGCGCAGCCGGAAAAGGGCGGAAAAAGGCGGGAAGGGCCGGAAAATCAAGGGTTCCAGGGGATTGACGGCTGAAACGGGGGTTTGAGCAGATTGGGCGGCTTTGGGTGCTGTTTGACACAGGTTTACGCAATTGGAGGGGCTTCCTGACAACGGCATGCAGGCGGGCTGCAAAGAGTGTGCACGGGCTTTGAACGGGGGCAAGTTTGGCGTGTCGGTGGATGGTCCATGATGACCAAACCTCTCATCCGCTGGCCTGGCGGAAAAACCCGGCTGCTGAAACTCCTGCTGCCCCTGCTTCGCCCTCACACGATCTTCGTGGAGGCCTTTGCGGGCGGAGCTGCTCTCACCCTCGCCAAGGAGCCGTCCAAGGTCGAGGTGATCAACGATATCAATGGCGAGCTGGTGAACCTCTACCGGCATGCCCAGTTCCACATCGACGCCCTGGTGGCTGAGGTGGAGTTCACGCTCAACTCCCGGGCGGATCTGGAGGCGCTGATTGAGCAGCCGGGCCTGACCGGGCTGCAGCAGGCCGCACGCTACCTGCTGCGCAACCGGCTGAGCTTCGGCGGCAGCGGCAGCTCCTTTGCTGTAACGAAACAGGCGCAGCCCAGCCGTAGTGCAGTGCTGGAGAAGCTGCGGGCTTTCAATGCGCGCCTGGACAAGGTCGCGGTGGAAAATCTGCCGTATGAGCGGCTGATCAAGAACTATGACTCCCCTGGGACGTTCTGGTTCTTTGATCCACCTTACACGGTTGGTGATGTGGACTCGTACGCGGCCTGGGATCATGAGCGGATGGTGGGCTTTGCCGAGGCCGTGGCTGGCCTGCAGGGTGACTGGCTGGTGACCGTGAATGACACGCCTGAAAACCGGTGCCTTTTCCGTGGGCATGAGATCCGGCCTGTGGTTACGCCATCGGGGGCTGTGAATCGTCGCGACCGCCCAGATGCCACCTTTGCTGAGTTGATCATTCGGCGGCGCGTGAAACGCTCGCCAAGGGCTTCTGCGCTGCCTTTGGCAGCTTGATGCTACGGGGTCGCCCAGGAGGGCCGGGTTTGTTTTCCGGCCTTCTTGGCGCGGCTAAAATCGAGACGGGAGCGCATGCGTTCAACGCGGGGGCGAACTTTGCGCAGGGCCTGGGCGAGCTTGGGTAGGGCGTGGGACTTGCCATGGCGCAAGGCTTCATCTTCAGAGATGGTGTACCGTTGTTCAGCGGCCTTGATGACTTCCTCCCAGGCTTCGGTTTGGTTCATGGCAGCATTTCCTCTCTGAGCTGTTTGAATTTCCAGCTTTGGGCACGCCTTTGGAGCTTCTTGAGGGCATCCCATTCGATCATTGAAATGGTGCTACGGGTGCACCCGCAGTAGGCGGCGATTTCCGCGTGGGTATGGCGACGGCCTGGTGGACGGGTGGCTTCCAAGATGGCGAGTCCGAGCATGAGGCGGTTCCTTCTCTCTTTTTTCTCTTCGCGTTGAGTGAAGTTCATGCCCTGGCTCCTCTCAATTCGGCGCGGAGATCTGCGAAAAAGTTGTCGTTTTGAGTGACCAGCTCGGGGTCGGGCTGGCCGCGCTGATAGGCGTCTTGAAAGTTCCAGCCCTCGTACCATTCGGCTTTGGATTTGGCGGACATGCGACCATCCCAGACCTGGCACGGCCTGCCAGCCTGGCGGGCGGCTTTGCCTGCGTGAAAGTGAGATGAGTTTGGCTGGTTCATGGCTGCTTCCTCCGCTTCTTTTTGGGAGCGCGTTCGGGGATGGGCTGCACGGGGATCTCGATAGGCTCAAGGACGGCAATCGTTGAAGCAGCGATCTCCCAGGGCTTTCTCCAAGCAGTGGTCTGAACAGCTCGGAAGATCACGAAGCGGCCTTGAGGGCCTGCGTGTGCTTTGTGCAGGCGCAGAGCTTCTTTCTCGGCAGATTCCAGGTCATCGTGGACGTACTTCGGGCGGCGGCATGGCTTCAATGTGTGGGCTTCGCTCTCACTGCCGTGCATGTCGACTTCCCAGTCCGGAGCCATGTTGACGATGATGTATTGAGTGTCGGAGTTCATGCCAGTTATTCCAAGGCAAGAGTTGAACCGCCGCGCAGGCCCGGGCGGATTTGGGTTTTGCTGCCGTGAATGAAGCCACGGAATGCGGCTGCGCGATTGTGGCGGGCTTCAGACATGGCTAACTGCGTGCTTTTGCCGTTGCCGCGATTGAGGCCTTTGGCTGCTTCATCACGTGCGGCTCTCCCGTTGTCGAGTATGAGCTGGTAGCCGGTATGCTCGGCAGCAACAGTTTGCTGCTGCTCTATGAGGGCATGCCGGATGCCCCAGAAAAAACCTTTGATGAAGCTCTGCGCTTTGCCGGTGGTGACCTTGCGACGGCGCTCGGTTTCCTCTTTCCTATAGAGTGCAAGGCAATCGCGGCAGGCTCGCACCAGAAAGGTGGCAACGTAGCTGGCAATCTCAATGTCGAAGGCCGTGCCGATGATCTGGGCCTTCTTTGATGACATGCCGATCAGCACGGTCACATTCACATTGAAGTAAGCATGCACCACGTTGAGGGCTTTCTTCCATTCGTAGGCTAGGCGTGAAGGCAGCGGCATTTCATGGCCCTTGATCTGGTTTAGATCGTCATCGGGACTGATGGCGGAGAGGTCGATCTGATATTTGGCGGCGATCTCCAGGGCGCGCTGCATGGCAAGATTGGCTTCGTGTGCGTTGTCGCTTTTAGCGAGACGCAGCAGGGCGCGAATTTTTTCGAGGATGGATTCAGAGTCTTTCATCACTTCACGCCCTCCGGTAGATCTGCCCAGGCTTTGACCTGGTTGCGGGGGATGCGGGTGCTGCTGGCCCAGAGCCAGCAGTCGCCATCGTGGAAGGCTTCACCGACGCTGTTGTCCAGGGATTGGGCAAGTACGGTGATCTCGCTGTCGGGGAGCGTGCCGTCTGTGATCCATGTGATGGTCTCTTTCATACGGGTGTGCCGTCCTCCGGTAGATAGGGCATAGCCTTGACGAGAGCCTGGGCGAGTTCCACCAGTTCCTGATGGGTGCAGTAGCGGTCGGTTCTGACCATGTAGAGGTTTTGGGAGGGGTGCTTGTAGCCGCGCATCGAGGCTTCGACGTGGGTGATTTCCACATCCAGCATCGGCTTTTCATAATGCTCTTCACTATCATCCTCACAGGCTTGAATGGTGAACTGACTGTGAGGTGTGAGGGCTTGTGAAATACTGCACTCGTGGGTGTTGAGGTGGCATTTAGTGCGGCGGCGTTTATTCCGCTTCACCTTGATCGTCTTGCTTGGGGCGGGGAGGGCTAAGGGGTCCATGTTACGCGGCCTCCTGTTGAATGAGTTGGGTGCTGGCGAGGCGGAAGGCTTCGGCGGGGTCAGTGACTTTGCCGCCTTTGAGCATGAGGTCTGCGAGGCGGGCGTGCATGGCGACGGCTCCGGCTGCGCCGCTGTTTTCGCGGGTGAGAAGAGTGAGGGCCTGGCGTTTGACGGCGGCGTTGGACTTGGGGAAGTGGAGCTTGAGGAGGTGGTCCACGGTGGCTTCGCTGGTTTCTCCGGGGATGAGCTTTTCACCGTCGCTTTCAAAGAGATCCACGCT
>NZ_JBAQCR010000337.1:0-20421 GCF_049294395.1 Prosthecobacter sp. | reverse complement strand
GGGCCGGTAAACTCGAAAGGTTTGGTGCGGTAGACCTTGCCGTCCTTCGTGTCGGTGATGACGATGGTCAGCTTGAAGGGGGCTTTGAAGTCTTTCTCCGGCAGCGTGATCATCAGCGGCTTCAGTTCATCTCCCTGCGCGGCGATGGTGATCGGCGCGTCCGCACCTGCGGCGGCCAGTCCTGCGGGCAGTCCTCCATCCAGCGCCAGCGTGAAGGTGCGCGGTTCATTGCGCTTGTTGATGAGACGCACGAGGAACTGGTTCCGCACGCTGTTGTTCGTCACATAATAGGGCGAGCCCTGCATGCGCAGCACATTGGCGCGCATCGGCTCGATCCGGCTCGCCGAGAACGCGAACACAGCCACCCCGAGAAACAGCAGCCCGGTATACAAAATAATGCGCGGGCGGATGAAGCGCGTTTTGCCACCGTTAAAACCGACAAGGGAGGAGTAGCGCACCAGCCCGGGTTTCCGCCCCAGCTTCGTCATGATGGTGTCGCAGGCGTCAACGCATGCCGCGCAGCCGATGCACTCAAGCTGCAGTCCGTTGCGGATGTCGATGCCCGTGGGGCACACCTGCACGCAGCGCAGACAGTTCACACAGTCTCCCGCTCCCACAGTGCCCGACTTGCCGCGTGGCTCGCCGCGCTTTTTGTCGTAGCCAACGTTGATCGTGTGGTCATCCACCAGCGCGGACTGCATGCGGCCATACGGGCACATGATCACGCAAAACTGCTCCCGAAACCAGCTGAACGCCCCATACAAGCCGGCGGTGAGAAACATCACCACCCCAAACGCGATCATGTGCGCCTGTGGCGAGTGGTGCATCATTTCATACAGCTTCTCCAGCGACACAAAGTAGCTCAGGAAGATGTGTGCGATGATCAGCGAAGAGAGGATGTACAGCGCGTGTTTGACCACCCGTTTGGCAATCTTTCCCGCTGTCCATGGTGCCGCGTCCAGCTTGCGCCGGGCGGCGGCATCGCCATCCACCAGCCTCTCAATGCGGCGGTAGATGTGCTCCAGAAACACCGTGTAAGGGCAGGTCCACCCGCACCACACGCGCCCAAACAGCGCGGTGATGTAAAAAAGGGAGAACCCCAGGCCCGTTACGAGGAAGAAGCCCACCCATAGATCCTGCACCGCCAGCGTCAGGCCCATGAAGTGAAAGCGGCGGTTCAGCACATCCAGAAACACCGCTGGGAATCCGTTCACCGGAATCCATGGCAGCGCCACATAGGTGATGAGCAGCAGCAGCGCCACCAGGCGCCGGCCCCGCGTGAATTTGCCGGACACATCGGCCGGGTGCAGTGTCTTCTTGCTGCCATCTTCATTGATGGATCCAAGAGAAACGAGGTTCAGGGGGTTGAGTGGCATATGGAGGCCTGGCGGCTATTTGGCGGCAGGCGGTGGGATGACGGCGGCGGGTGCAGCAGTAGCTGCTGCTGCGGGCGCGGCAGGGGCGGCTCCCGGTGAATCTGCGGCGCGCGTGATCGGCTCGCCTTCTTTGTGATGACTCAGGACAAACGCCACCACTTCACTCACACGCTTCATGCCCAGCACCAGTTCCCATGCGGCCATGCCTTTGGTGATGTCGGGCGAGCCTTTGCGCACGATCTTGAAGATCTCCGTCGGCTTGCCGCCATGCTTCCATTCCTGATCGTTCAGTGGCAGGCCGGGCAGCTTGGCGCCGCTGAGCATGCCGGTAAGGTCAGGCCCGTGGCAGGTCACGCACATGCCGGGTGTCATGAAGGTGGCTTTGCCGGCCTCCACAGCAGCGGGATCACGCGAGAGCGCCCAAAGCTGCTCGTCGCTGATGGATTCCATCTGCTTGTCACGTGCCGTCTGCATCTCGGCCATCGCCTTGTCGATCACGACCGTGTCGCTGCTGCCCAGGCCGAGCTGGTAGTAGCACAGCCAGTGAACCACAAACCACGCGATGGCGATGTAGAGGGTGAAAAGCCACCAGTTCGGCAGCTTCTGGTCATACTCCTGAATGCCGTCGTAAATGTGGTCGCGAAGTTGGGGCTCGTTGTTGGGGGATGGCTTCTTGGGGTCCATGGCAGGGAGGGAGTTATTCAAGTGGCAGACGTGACATGTGCTCGGCCTTGTCTTTGCGCAGCAGCATGCCGCGAAGGGTCATGATGCCGAAAACGAGCACGGTGGTGGCGAAGGAGATGACGGGCACGACGAGGTGCCAGTTTTCGTAAATGATGCGCTTGTACATGGGCTGCTGGGGAGGGGCGTGGGGTTACTCTGCGCCGTTGGCTCGGCGGCCGTTGTCAGGAATGATCGGGGTCAGCGGGAATGGCACTCCCTGGCCTTTTTTCGCGAGGGCTTCCTCCACCGCTGGCTGCTCGAACTGGCCGAGCTTCTGCAGGTAGGCGATCACCGCCACCATCTCGCTGTCAGGCCGCACCACGATGTTCGACTTCTTCAGCTCCGTGGCGATCTTCACGCCCTGCTCAAGCGCCTTCATCTTGATCTCCGTGCCATCCATCGGCGGATAAGGAACTCCAAGCTGACGCAGCACGGCAATCTTTGCGGGCAGTGCTTTTTGATCAAACGGCTTCGTGTTCAGATGCGCATACGGCGGCATGTTGGACTGCGGAGACATCGAGCGCGGGTCCATCAAATGCTCGTAGTGCCAGGAGTCCGGGCGCTGTCCGCCTTCACGTGCCAGATCTGGACCCGTGCGCTTGGAGCCCCATTGGAACGGATGGTCATAGATGCTCTCGCCAAGGCGGGAGTAGTCACCGTAGCGCATCACATCCGGCACCAGCGTGCGGATCATCTGCGAATGGCAGTTGTAGCAGCCTTCGCTCACATAGATGTCGCGGCCTGCGAGTTCCAGCGGCTCATAGAGCTTCTGGATGCGGTCTTCCACGTTCTTCGCGCTGTTCACCGTCACAGTCGGGATGATCTGGATCAGACCGCCGATCACCACGGCCACAAACGTCAGCACCGTGAAGGGCAGGTAGTTGTGCAGCAGGCTTTCATACCAGAGCGCCCATGTGTGGCTCGTCTTCTGGAAGCGGCGCACCGCCAGGAAGCCGAAGATGATTGCACAGATCAGGGAGGCGATGTCAGCGCCTGGAGGGAGAAAGATCCAGCCAAAGATGAGCAGCATCGCGCCAAAGGTGCAGGCCGTGGGGTCGTTGAAGAAGGTTTCCTTCATGCCCATCGTGTCTGTCTGGCCGCGCTGCAGCACCGCCACCTCACGCACTTCGTTCACCGGCTTGCCGCTGCGGATGGTCTTCCACAGATTGATGCACATCACGATCCAGCCCAGCAGGAACATGCCGCCGCCGATGATGCGCAGCCCCATGAGCGGCCGGATCGCCTGCAGCGTGTCCAGGAAGGTGTTCTTCACAGCCAGCCCATCAGCAGTGACCTGATTGAGCATCAGCCCCTGCATCACGCCGCTGATCCACATCGCCACCACATAGAGCAGGATGCCCAGCGTGCCGATCCAGAAGTGGAAGTTCGCCATGCTGATGGAATACAGCTTGGTGCCCCAAAGGCGCGGTGCCAGCCAGTAGAAGAGACCTGCCGCCATGAAGCCGTTCCAGCCGAGCGCCCCGCTGTGCACGTGCCCGATGGTCCAGTCGGAGTAATGGGAGAGCGAATTCACCGCACGGATGGAAAGCAGCGGTCCTTCAAAGGTGGACATGCCGTAGAAGGTCACACCGGCGATGAAGAACTTGATCACCGGATCTGTGCGCAGCTTGTCCCAGGCTCCGCGCAGCGTGAGCAGACCGTTGAGCATGCCGCCCCAGCTCGGTGCCCACAGCATCAGGCTGAAGAACATGCCCAGCATCTGCAGCCACTTGGGCAGCGCCGTGTTCAGGAGGTGATGAGGACCCGCCCAGATGTAGAGGAAAACCAGCGACCAGAAATGCACGATCGACAGACGGTAGGAGTACACCGGACGCTCTGCCGCCTTCGGCAGGAAGTAGTACATGATGCCGAGGATCGGCGTCGTCAGGAAGAAGGCCACGGCGTTGTGCCCGTACCACCACTGCACCAGACCGTCCTGCACACCACCAAAGATACCGTAGCTATGCGTCCAGCTCGTTGGGATGGAGAGATGGTTCACAATGTAGAGCATCGCCACCGTCACGATCGTGGCGATGTAGAACCACAGTGCCACGTAGAGGCTGGGCTCATTGCGCTTGTGCAGCGTCAGGAAGAAGTTCACCGCAAACACCACCCAGATCACCGCCACGGCCACGTTGATCGGCCAGATCAGTTCGGCGTATTCTTTGCCGCGTGAAAGGCCCAGCGGCAGCGTGATCGCCGCCGCCACGATGATGAGCTGCCAGCCCCAGAAGTGGATGGCGCTCAGCGTGTCATTGCCCATGCGGCACTTGCACAGCCGCTGCGTGGAGTAGTAGATGCCGGCGAACATCATGTTGCCCACGAACGCAAAAATCGCCGCATTGGTATGCAGCGGGCGCAGGCGGCCGAAGGTCAGCCATTCAGCGAGGTTGAGCTGGTGGAAGTTAAGCTGGCTGGCGATGAACACGCCTGCGAGCATGGAAACGACGCCGAAGATGATCGAGGCCAGCATAAACTGGCGCACGACTTTGTCGTTGAATTCAATGGGTACTTTGGAGGCTGCGGTGCTAGTCATGGGAAAGGGAGTGTGAGGAAAGTGTTGCAGGCACGGTCACGCGAGTGCCCTCAGGTTCGTCGAGTGGCAGCAGCGCATCTTGTTCGAGGCTGCCCCGCCGTCTTTGCCCCCGCTCAGCCAGATAAAGAGCCGCAAATAAGACGGCGAACATCAGGCTGACGAAGATGGTGACTGCGAAAACTTCCATAAGGGGCTGCGGAGCATCAGGCTCTCGCTGGACCCATAGAAGCGCAGATTCCCCCCCGTCGCTCCCCCCCCCTTGGTAATGCCTCACCCGATCTTGTGGCCTAGCGCAATTCCTGCGCTTTTTCCGCACCGGTCACTTCTCGAAAATCGACGGCTCATCACGATCCGCGACCTTGAGATAACGAAAATAAACCTCGAGCTGAAGCGTGCACAGGCACTGACGGTAAATCGCGTCCGCCGCATCCCCCGCAGGCCAGTTCGGACGTCCCCGTTTGAAGGAGCCGTCGGCCTGCTGCGCACCGAGAATCTGCGGCAAAAACTGCGCATTGTAGAACTTCCAGTCATCCGCCCCCGCCTGAAAGAAAGCCTGGGTGTAATAGTACCAGCAGTACAGGTTGCAGTTGCGCTCCCAGTCCAGCGGTTCGCTGGTGAGAAACTCCCGCAGAAAACGGATCCCCTTCTTCACCGGCGTCGCCTTGTTGTACGCCAAAGTCTGCAATCCCAGCACCCCACAGCCAGTAAGACTCCACTGGTTGTAATGCTCATCCCGGTTCGTTTTGCCAAAACCGCCGTCCTTCGTCTGCTTGGATTCCAGATAGTCACAGCAGCGTTTGATCGCCGCATCAAGACCCTCAATCTTCAACCCCGAATGCTTCGCCGCCTTAAGCGCCTGAAACTGCCAGCCACTCACCGACAAATCCTCACCCCGGCTGTCTTTGTTGTAGGCAGTCGGCAGACCCGCATCCTTGCCGCCATAGGTCCATGAGCCCTGCGGGTTCTGCTGCTCAATGATGATCCGCACCCCCTTTTCAAAAGTCTCGCGCAATCCCGGCAGGCTGCGGTTTCCCAGCCGGTAAAACGAATACATTTCGCCGAGCGCGTAAGTCGCGATTCCATGCTCATAAGTTGCGGAATTCGACACAAAATTCTCCGCCAAAATTCCATAAGGGTTCTTCCGCGCCAGCTCCACCAGATAGAGCATCCCATTCCGCACGTTGTCGCCGTAGAACGCCGAATCCGGCGTCTCACAGCGCCCCAGGTAACAAAGCAGCGTCAAACCCGTCATCGCAGCCTTGTTCGCCCGCCCCCACGAACCATCCGCATTCTGCTGCCCCTTCAACCACGCCAAAGAGCGCGAAACTGCCATCTCACACTCCGGCGTGCCCCCATTTTCCCTCAATTTCTCAAGCCGGTTCTGCATCGAGCAACGCCCTGCAAACATGTTGGGAGCACGAGCCAGCATGGTCATAGGCCCAGCCCCACCCGCGCCTAAACCATTACTGACAAGCACATTAAACAACCTTCCAACATCACCGCCCTGCCCTGCCTCCGTCAACGGCACCGCTTCACCGTCCATCAGCACAGGCCCCTCTCCCACTTCCACCCCAATCCGTGTCTGCGGCACCCTTCTCACCATCGCACTCATCTGCTTCATGCTGACTCGATGTTCCAAATCTTGCGAAGCCTCCACACTCACCTGAGTTTGCCCCGCAGGAATGAAGTCCACCTCCTTCTTCGCGATCTGGGAGCCGACGATGATCACACCAGCCAGCAGCAACAAACCGAAATGCACCGCAAGGCTTAGCAAAAGCGAGCCACCACCCAACTGCCGCCAGCACCGCAGCCACACCGAAGTGCGCACCTGCGGTAATGGTGCCGCATCTTCCACCATCACCGCCTGCATAATGGGTTCCGCCGCAGGCGGCGGCTGAAACCGCTCCCAGCCGGGTGGCACTTGATACGCTGTCGGCTGATGGGGATCGTTCGTGTTCATGGCGGCGTGGAATCACACCGCATGACGCTGCACTGAAGATCCTCTTGGGATAAATCTATTAGCTGCGCTGGAGATGCCGGTAAGGCAGCGTCTGCAGATTGCTGCTGCAAGGTCCCGGCGTATCCACCCACAGCATACGGGCGGCGATCTTGTCATAGGCGCGGCGGTGTGCCACGGCGGCTTTGACGGCGACCACTGAGAGGTTTTCCACCGCGATGCCCTGGCTGTGCCACTGGCCGAGATCGAAAGGCGGGGTCTTCACGCTGGTGATGAGAATAGTGATGCCTGCATGCCGGACCACAGCGCAGCGGCCCATGTCGAAGGCATCGCCGCACATGCTGGCGAGGTGGCTGTTCTTGTCTTCGAGTTCAAAGCGACCATCGTTCAAGGCGACGAGTTCGACTTCGAGTTCCAGCGGGCCTGGGTCAAGACGGCTGCCTTTGCCGCCGAGTTTGAGGGTGCGTGCACCGGCTTCGATCTCGCTGACGGACTGCGGATCGTTGATGCAAATGGCAGCATTCGGAATGCCATGGCGAATGAGCGCACGCAGCAGTCCGGTGCAGTCTCCGGGGGCACCGCCACCGATGTTATCGGCGGGTTCCACAAGCACGGTCAAGCCCTCAGGAAGTGGCTTGAGTTGTTCGAGAACTTCATCCGCAGACGGATCGGTGATCTGGCCGAGGTGGCTGAGTTCATGCGCACGCTTGCTGAGCGCTTCCAACGGCTGCGTCGCATCTGCCGTGGTGCAGGCGACGAAGCTGACTCCGGTGTCCGGGGTGTCGGCAAAGCTGAAGCCTGCGACAATGTTCATGACCCAGAGCGAGGGGTTCTCGCTTTCAAACTTCCGCGCCATCGTTTCCAGCGTCAGCATGGGATCATTCGCCGTGCCGGTGCCGGTCGGCGGCCAGTTGAGGCCCGGCTGCAGGAGCTGCATGTGCGGACGCTGGCCGGTGGTGAGGCAGCGGTTCAGCAGGCGCGCGGCGATCAATCCAGCCTCGCGTGCGTCCGTATGCGGGTTTTCGCGGTAGCCTACCAAACAGTCGGCCAGCGCAGCCATCTGCGGCGAGAAATTGGCGTGAAGATCGAAGACCCCAAAGATGGGAACCGTGGTGAGGGTGCGCAGTCGGCGGAGGATTTCGCCTTCCACATCGAGGAGGGTTTCCGAGACCATGGCACCATGCAGCACGAGGTAGATGGCGTCATAGTCGGCTTTGGCAGCAGCGGGGGCGATGTCGTTCCAGAACTGCTCGATGACTTCATCCGCCACGGTGACGGAAGGCTGCGCGCGGTAGTCGGCGGTTGGAATCATCTCCCAGCCGAATTCATCGGCCAGTTCCAGGACGCCGCCGAGGGGTGAGGAGTCTCCTTTGCTGGCCCAGAGTTCCTCGCCTCGCAGGATTTGGAAATCGGAGAGCGGGGTGAGGCCGTCGAGAAAGGTGTGGGTCTCGTGGAAGAGACCGGCGATGAGGATGCGCATGGTGGAAGATTAACGCACAATGACGCGCGTTCCTGGCCGAATGAGTTGCGGAAGTCGAATGGCGTCCCAGTTGGCAAAGCGGACACAGCCGGCGCTGCGCGTGCGGCCGATGGTGCGCGGCATGGCGGTGCCGTGCAGGCCGATGCCCGACTTGCTCAGGCCGCACCAAATGACGCCGATGGGGCTGTTCGGCCCGGGTGGAATCTGAAACGCCTCCTCCCCGCGCACGCCTTCTTCGAGGAACTGCTTGTCATAGCGGAAGGTGGGCGTGGCCATCATGGTCACCACTTTCCAGGTGCCGACAGGGATGAACTGCGGCTTGCCGGGGGTGATGGGGAATGCGGCCAGCATCATCTCCTTGTCGCTGTAGATGGCGGCCATGCGCTCTGTGGTGTCCACCACGATGGTGTGGCTGCTGAGGGTCGCATCCGTTTTGAAGCCCTGCATCGGCTTGATGTCCTCGATGCGGAAGGACTTCACGTTGGGCACCACGATGATGTCTCCGGGCTTAAGCGCGGCCATATTCTTCTTGGGGTTGATGGCGGCGACGAAGGACTCGTCCGTGTGGAAGCGCTCGGCGATGAGTTCCAGCATGCTGCGGTAGGCCATGAAGGGATAGACCGACGCCTTTTCGTAGTCCTCGGGCAGGTCGGCGGTCACGTAGCGGGTCAGGATGGGCTGAATCTTGAACGCGGCGAAGATGATGGGCACCTCGGCTTCCGCTTCCTCCTGAATGCGCGCCCAGTTGTAGAGATCCTTGTGACCGTGCGCGAAGTTGTAGTTCACCACCGCCTTGTAGGTGAACTCACCGATGGCGCCATCCAGCTTGCCGGGGCCGAAGAGGTTTTTGTCGAGGAAGATCTGGATGCGCAGGATGGTGTCGCGGTCCTTGGGCACGGAGGGGTCGTCTTTGGCCGGACCCAGATCCTGAGCGTGGGCCACGAGCGTCAAAAGGCAGAGCAGAAGGAGGTGTTTCAGCATCGCCCCCATGCTAATTCGCCTTCGGCAATGAGCAAGAGAGTGCGAATCCTTGCCTGAAATGGATATGGCGCTTAGCTTTTCTGCAACCATGCCCGTCACCGTCACCGACACCCGCACCCCGGAACAACTCCGCCAGCACTACGAAGTGGAGCGCGAACTCGCCGACAGGCTGCGAAATGCGACCAAGGAACAGCGCCGCACGCTGTACTCCGAAGTCTATGACGAGCTTTTCAAACGTGTGCCGCAGCACCCTCAGCACACCAACAAGTCCTCCCCCGAACGGCTGGCGGCCGATGTGGCGGAAAAGATGGAGATCCTGAAGCCCTTTTTGACGCCGAAAACGGTGTTCCTCGAAGTCGGGCCGGGAGATTGTGAGCTGGCCAAAACAGTGGCGGCTCAAGTGGCCCAGGTGCTGGCGGTGGACGTGTCCGATGAAATCACCCGCAAACGCACGCTGCCGGAGAATCTGCGGCTGGTGCTGTCTGACGGCAGCACCATCCCCGTAGCACCGGGCAGCGTGAATGTGGCCTACAGCAATCAGTTGATGGAGCACCTGCACCCGGAGGATGCGGTGGAGCAACTGCGTCACCTGCATGCCGCGCTGGCTCCCGGTGGTGTCTATCTTTGCATCACCCCCAGCCGCCTGACCGGGCCGCATGACATCAGCTGCATCATTGATCGTGAAGCGAAGGGGTTTCACCTCAAGGAATACACCGTGGGTGATCTCTCGGCGCTTTTCCGTCAGGTTGGCTTTGCCAAAACACGCATCATTTTCGGCGGGCGTGGCAAATTCATGCTGCTGCCCACCTGGCCGGCGGTGATCTGTGAGAAGCTGCTGGACTTGCTGCCCCATGGACTGCGAAAAGCAATCGCGCTCAAGCCGCCGTTTCGCTGGCTGTTTGGGGTGCGGCTGGCGGGGTTTAAGGGGTGAGGCCTTGCTCGCAATTCTTCGTATTGTAGTCCCGCCTTTAGGCGGTCTGGGCGCGCTGTCCAGAACCGGCTAAAGCCGGCACTACAGAACAGCGATGGGTGCTTTACTCCCGCAGTGACTGCAACCAGCGGTCGAGCTGCTGCATGAGTTCGGGAGGGCCATCATTGGGGAAGTTGTCGATCAGCCAGGTGACGTCTTCACGGGCACCGGCCTTTTCGCCGAGGCGCTGGCGCATCTGAGCGCGGGTGAGGCGTTCGGCGGCGGACTGGGGATCGATGGCGAGAAGGAGGTTTAAATAGGGAAGCGATTCGCGCAGGGAGCGGCTGTCATCGAAGACGCTGCTCATGAGATTGCGCAGCATGCGCAGGAGGATGGCCTGCTTGGTGGTGGGAGAGAGGGCGCCCTCGGGGAAATGGCCGTCTTCGGTGAGGTCCATTGCAGCCTGCTCCACGGTGATGAGCTTGCCATGCTCAAAGACATCCACGAGCTGGAGTTCGCCTTCGGGGCCATCTCGATAACCCACCATGAACTTGCCGGGCAGCGGCACGCCAAACACGCCCTGCACGCCGAGTGCGGAGGCGAGCTCCACATAGAGCACGCTGAGCGTGATGGGCAGGCCTTCGCGGTCATCGAGGACTTCGTTGAGATAGCTGTTGGAGCGGCTGCCGTAGTCGCCGCGGCTGCCGTGAAAGCCGTTCTCTTCAAAGAGGTAGCGGCTGAGGCGCTTCACGGCGGGGATGGTTCCTTTCGTGATTTCGGGATCGTCTTTGAGATCCAGCACCATGGCCTTGAAACTGTTGAGGTAGGTGGAGATGTCGATTTCCGGATTGTCATGGCGCGCCAGCAGCAGAGCGCAGCGCAGCAGGTTGATCTCCGGCTCGGGTTTGGCGAGTTCCGCGAGGATTTCCTTCGTCATGGCGCGACGGTGCAGCTCGTGCTCGAGTTCGCGCAGCTTTGCGGCCTCTTCCTCCAGCCTGCGGCGCTGCTCCACGAGCACGCGACGGGCGGCGGCGGGGTTTTCCAGCAGTCCTTCCAAGGTTTTGTCGGCGGTGGCGGCTGCGGCGATGTATTCCTCCACCTTGGAGCGGAGCTGGGAGGCGACTTCGGGTTGAAGGGGTTTTTCGGCGAGATCGGTGCCGACGCGGAAATTGCGGAAATCCGCCACGGTTGTTCTGAATTTGCACAGCCCGGCGGAGCCGCTGCGCAGCCCGGTGTCGTCACTCTCGATGACCTGTTTGCCATTCACAAAGCAGACCAGACGCTCCGGCTCGACGCGCACACGCAGGGTGTTCCACTCCCCGGCTTTGTAGGCATCGCTGGGGACATCGGCGAGGATGGTCCAGGAATAGACATCGGGGCCGTTGAAGCGGGTGAGGCGCAGCTTGCCGCCCGAGGCATAGAAGCCGTAATGCTTTTCCGCGCCATCCGAGCAAAAAGTAAGGCCCGCAGCACCAGATTCGTCATCGAGCCGCACCGTCACCGAGGTCTCAAAGGTGCCCTCGGGGACCTTTTGTGTGGAGAGGCAGAGTGCGCGGCCGCCAAAGCCTGCGCCGGGGAATTCAGAACGGATGACGCCGGCATGCTGCGTCCACTGCGCGCCCAGAAAGGTCTGCCACTGCTTGGGATTCAGCGCGCCGATGGTCAGCCAGCGGGACATGGGCACGGGGTTCGGTTTTTCGATGAGGGTTTTGAGGTCGTTCACCGGCATGGCAAAGCCGAGGTTTTCGGTCTTGAGAGATTTCAATGTGAGCAGCCCCAGCACGTTTCCCTGCATGTCCAGCAAGGGGCCGCCGCTGTTGCCTTTCTCAATGGGCACGGCGACCTGCAGCATCTCCAGGCCGTCGATGTCTCGGGTGGCGGAAAGCACGCCTTGAACAATGCTAAAGCCCAGTCCCTCAGGCGCCCCCATGGCGACGATGGGATCGCCCTGTCGGGCTTTGCTGGAATCTCCCAGCGGCAAGGGTTTGAGGCCCTTGGCGTCGATCTTGATCAAGGCAAGATCGTGGTGGCTGTCGCTGGCCTGGACGACAGTGACATCGTGGGTCTTGCCATCGTGCATCTCCACCTGCAGGCGGCGGGCCTCGCCGATGACATGCAGATTCGTGGCAATGAGGCCGTCCTCGCTGATGATGAAGCCGGAGCCGATGCCGTCGGTGCCTTCGCGGCCGAGCTGGGTGATCTTGACCAGCGAGGGGCGGATGGAGGCGGCGAGATCGGTGGCGGTGCGGGCAGGCGGACTTTTAGGTTTGGCGGCGCCTTTGGTCGCAGCGGTGGCATCGACCGTGAAACACAGGGAAAACACGGCCAGAAAAAAGAGGGTGCGTTTCATGGGATGATTTGAAGATTGCGTACGTGCCGGGCGTTTGGAAAGGTCCACTTTCGTTTATGAGCATACGCCGCGCCGCCTTTCTGTCATTCTTGTCCTTTTCAACTCTCGCCACATGGGCGGATGAATTCCCGAAACCCTTCAACACCGAAAAGGGAGAGCCGATGCCTGCCGAAGAGGTGGCGCGGACGATGGAACTGCCGAAGGGCTTCAAGTGCGTGGTGTTTGCCGCCGAGCCGGATGTGCAGCAGCCGATTGCAATGAGCTGGGATAAAAAGGGCCGTCTCTGGGTGGCGGAAAACTACACCTATGCGGAGAACCCCATGCGCTGGGACACCAAGCTGCGGGACCGCATCATCATCTTGGAAGACAAGGACGGCGACGGCAAGCACGACGGCCGCAAGGTGTTCTGGGAAGGCGGCAGCTACCTCACGAGCGTGGAAACTGGCTACGGCGGCGTGTGGGTGCTGCACAACGGGACGCTGAGCTTCATTGCCGATAAAAACGGTGACGATGTGCCGGATGGCGAGCCGGAGGTGCTGCTGGATGGATTCAACGTGAAGACCATCGGCCACAACATCGTCAACGGTCTGCGCTGGGGGCCGGACGGCTGGCTGTATGGCCGCCACGGCATCACCGACACTTCGAGCGTTGGAGCGCCGGGCACGCCTGCGGACAAGCGCATCAAGATGAACTGCGCCATCTGGCGCTACCACCCCACGCTGAAGATTTTGGAAACCGTGGCCCACGGCGGCACGAACTCCTGGGGTCATGACTGGAATGCCAATGGCGAGCTGTTCATGATCAACACGGTGATCGGCCACCTGTGGCATGTGATCCCTGGCGCGTACTACCGCCGCATGTTTGGCACGCATCTCAATCCGCATGTGTACGAGATCATCGAGCAGACGGCGGATCACTTCCACTGGGACACGGGCGCGGAAAAATGGAGCGACATCCGCAAAGGCGGCGCCAGCCCGAAGACCTCGGAGCTCGGCGGAGGGCACGCGCATGTGGGCATGCTCATCTATCAGGGCGGAGTCTGGCCGAAGGAATACCAGGGTGCCATGCTCACCTGCAACCTGCATGGCAACCGCATCAACATGGACCGGCTGGAGCTCGAAGGCTGCGGCTACGTGGGCAAGCACGCGCCGGACTTCATGCAGGCCAAGGACAAGTGGTTCCGCGGCATCGACCTCCTCACCTGCCCCGATGGCAATGTCATCGTGTCTGACTGGAGCGACAGCGGCGAGTGCCATGACAACGACGGCGTGCACCGGACGAGCGGGCGGATTTACAAGATTGTGTATGGGGAGTCGAAGAAAATTGAGCCCAAGGCTTATGCCAGCCTCGAAACCATCCCATCCGACGAACTCCTCAAGAACAATTGGTGGACGAGAATGCACCGCAGACTCAGGTTTGAGGGAACAGATCCCATTAGGAAGACGGAGGACGATTCGCGAGCAGAGGCGCTCTTTAGAATGGCACTCTCCGCCAAGGACAAGGACAAGCATGTGATCCAGGCATTCAATTTGGTTTGGAACAAGCACCCCAGCACCCCGGAAAATGTCCGTCCAGAAGACGAGAATATCGCCTGGTATTTGAATCGGTTCACCGAACTGGCCAAGGATAGCACCAATGGCCTCGTCCGCCTTCACATCGCCTCCGCACTCCAGCGCCTGCCCCTCGAATCTCGCTGGCCCATCGCCACCGCGCTGGCGAAGCACGAGGAAGACGCAAACGACCGCCAACAGCCGCTGATGATCTGGTATGGCATCGAGCCTGCCGTAGCAGCGGATCCGCTCAAGGGCGTTGAGTTGATCAAGGAGGCAAAGCTGCCGACTGTGCGCCGTCTGGTGGCGCGGCGGATCGCGGAGATGATCGAGGCGAAGCCGGAGGCGGTGGATGCGCTGGTGGCGCTGATGACGAAACAGAAAGACGTGCGTGACGATGTGCTGGCCGGACTGGCCGCAGGCTTGGATGGTTTCAGCTCGGCGAAGAAGCCGAAGGGCTGGGATGAGTTCATCTCCAAGAGCGGCGGTCTCCCGGCTGCTGGGGCGGACAAGGGAACGGCGACGTCCCCCCTCCTCGCACTCTCCGCAGTCTTTGGCAGCGGTCGTGCAGCGGACGAACTGATCGCCATCGTGAAAAACACCGAGGGCGATGCGAATGCGCGCCTCAACGCATTCAAGAGCCTCACGCGCACCGCCAAGCCGGAGCTGCTGGCCGTGATTCGCGCCCAGATCAATGACAAGGTGCTGGGCACCGTGGCCCGCAACGCGCTGGCCGCCTATGACGACCCGAACATTCCGAAGGCGATGCTGAATCCATGGCCCGGCCGCAGCGAAGAGCAGCAGGCCGCCACGGTGGCGACGCTGACCTCACGCCCGAGCTACGCGAAGGCGCTGCTGGAAGCGATCAAGGCGAAGAAGGTGCCAGCGACGGCGATCTCTCCTTTCCAGGCGCGGCAGATCCGCAGCCTGGGCGATGAATCACTCAACACCCTGCTCACTGAAGCCTGGGGCGAGATTCGCGACACACCGGAAGCGAAGAAGGCGGAGTTTACGAAATGGGAAGGACTGCTGACGAAGGACACCCTGGCCAAGGCCGATCCCTCCAAAGGACGCATGATCTTCACGTCGGCATGCAGCGCCTGCCACAAGCTCTACGGCCAGGGCGGTGCCATCGGCCCCGAACTGACGGGCAGCGACCGCCACAACCTGAAGTACCTGCTTGAAAACATCCTGGACCCAAGTGCGGTGGTGCCTGCGGACTTCCGCGTGAGCGTGCTCAATCTGAAGGATGGCCGCACCATCACCGGCGTCATCCCTGAGCAGACTGAACGCACCCTGACGGTGCAGACGCCCGCCGAGCGGATCATCATTGAACGAACTCAGATCGTGAAGCAGGCGCAGCTTCCCATGTCCCTGATGCCGGAAGGACTTCTGTCGGCGCTGGGAGACGAGAATGTGAAAAATCTGATCGCCTACCTGATGTCAAACGGACAGGTGGAGATGCCGAAGTAATGACGAAGGGGAGGCTGCAAGCGTACGGCTCACTCAGTGTCCGCAATCCACAAAGGGCTGGGTGCATGCCCAGCTTTTTTGGAGTGCGGCTGCGGGAGCTGCCGCTTTCGAACGTCTCGTGACAGGCGCAAGCTGAACGGCTCGCGAAGAACCACCCGGCTCATGCTTTCGAATGCGCTTTGGCATGCGTATGCCCGTCCGGCCTGCGAAAGCGGCAGCTGCGTTCGTTCCTCACTGCGCAACCGCAGCCCAAATGGTTTGCGATAGCGCGGCCATTCGTCATTCTTATTGCATGCCTCACGTCTTCGACTGGATCGCCGCTGCACGCCCGAAAACACTGGGAGCAGCCATCGCGCCTGTGGTGGTGGGGTGCGCGCTGGGGGCGAAGATTTCGGGACACTTTGACTGGTGGCTGGCTTTCTGCACGCTGGGGAGCTGCGGGGCGCTGCAGATCGCGACGAATTTTTTCAATGACGCGCTGGATTCCATCAAAGGGGCGGACACGCAGGCACGCATCGGGCCAAAGCGCATCACGGCCAGCGGTGTGGCTTCGCCGAGGGCGGTGAAGATTGCGGCATGGCTGATGCTGGCGGTGGCAACGCTGCTGGCGGTGCCGTTGTTTGAGGCACGGGGGCTGCCGATTCTGTTCATCGGCATTCCATCGCTGTATTTCTGCTTTGGCTACACGGGCGGGCCGGTGCCGCTGGCGTATCGCGGGCTGGGCGAGCTGTTTGTGATTTTGTTCTTTGGTTTCGTGGCGGTGACGGGCACGGCCTTTGTACAAACCGGGGAGTGGTATGAAGCCGCCATCGTGGCGGGCTTTCAAATCGGCTGCCTGAGCACGGTCTTGATCGCCATCAACAATCTGCGCGATGTCGCGGAGGACGGGCAGACCGGCAAGAAGACGCTGGCCGTGCGCTTCGGCGTGGGCTTTGCGCGGGCGGAGATTGTGGGACTCATCGTGGCGGCTCATGCGGCGGGGATTTACTGGTTTGAGCAGGGCTGGCCGCGAGCGTTCACGCTGCCGCTGATCACGCTGCCAATTGGCTTGTTTGTGGCGTGGCGGGTGATCGCCGAGCCACCCAGCCGGGGGCACAATCGCCTGCTGGCGATGAGCGGGGGGCAACTGCTGCTGTTTGCCGGGCTGATGTGCTGGGGGATCGTGAAGAGTGCGGATGTGATGCGGTGAACACGCCGGGTGCGGCGTATAGAATTACAAGAGCTAAACCCGAATGACCGACGCCCCTATCTATGTCCATGAGTATCTCCTGCGCAGCGGCGTGGCGCTGAATGCGGTGTCGATGCGGCGGGTGTTTGCGGGGGCACTGATCTGCGTGGATGGCGGCTATGGCTGCGTGCATCCGTGGCCGGAGTTTGGCGATGCGCCGGTGGAGGAGCAGTTGCGATTGCTCAGTGAGGGTATCACGACTCCTGTGACGGCCATGGCGCTACGCTGTGCGGAGATCGACGGTGCGGCGCGACGTGCGGGTGTGAGTTTGTTTGAGGGAATGGAGATTCCGCGCAGCCACTATTCGTGGAGCTTTGCCACCGACACCGAGGCGCAGATGGAACGCGTTCTGGCGGAAGACTGGCCCGCGATCAAGGCGAAGGGTTTTGCGAATTATGGCGAGACAACGCGATTTCTGGAAGGCTGCGCGAAGCGGTTTGAAACGCAGGGCGTGCGGCTGCGCGTGGATTTCAACGGCGTGCTGGACCGGCTGACATTTGGCAAGTTCATCGAGTTCATGCCGCTGCGCGTGTACCGTGCGCTGGATTTCGTGGAGGACCCCTTCCCCTACGATGCGGCGGCCTGGGAAGCTGTGCGGCAAAAGTGGGGTGTGAAGCTGGCACTCGACAAAGGCTGGAAGGACGGCACGCAGGGCTTTGATGCGGTGGTGGTGAAACCGGCGCGGCGTGACTGGCGGATCGTGGCGGAAACCCATCCGCAGCATCCGCTGGTGCTGACCTCGGCGATGGATCATGCGCTGGGGCAGATGTTTGCGGCGTATGAAGCGGCGGTGGCGCAGTCCGAGGGGCAGGCGCTGGATTTTTGCGGGCTGTGCACGGAGCATCTGTTTGAGAAGGATGAGTTCTTTGAGCGTGTGACATCTCACGGCGGCCATTTGTCAGCGGACCGCAGCGGTGGCGGGCTTGGATTTGGCGATGTTTTGGAGGCGCTGCCATGGAGACGGCTGTGAAAATGGAACCCGAGTTCTGGACCGATGGCAGCGTGTGGGCGGACCGCTCTGAGCACACAATGGAAGGTACGGGTCTGGCCGAAATGGCGGTGCGCGATTTGAAGGCGAAAGACTGGTGCTTTTTTCAAACGAGCGGGACCGAGGGCGCGCGTAAATGGGTGGGACTGACGAAGCAGGCGCTGCTGATCTCTGCGCGCGCGGTGAACGAGCACTTCGGCATCACGGCGCAGGACCACTGGCTGCTGGCGCTGCCCACGCATCATGTGGGAGGTTTCGGCATTCTGGCGCGTGCTCATCTCAGCGGCAGCCCCATCACCCGGCTGGAGGGAAAATGGAGTGCAGTCGCGTTTGTGCAGACGTGTGAAAATGTGGGCGCCACGCTCGCCTCGCTGGTGCCCACGCAGATCTTTGATCTGGTTGCGGCGCAACTGAGGGCCCCGGCATCCATGCGTGCGGTGCTGGTGGGTGGTGGGGCTTTGAATGCAGAGCTGGAGGCTGCGGCACTGGCCCTGGGCTGGCAGGTGCACTGCACCTATGCCATGACGGAGACGGGCTCCAGCGTGGCGGCGCAGCCACGTCCGGGCGCCGAACTGGAGGTGCTGCCGATCTGGCAGGTGCGCACGGATGCGGAGGGCGTGCTCACTGTGAGCGGCCCCGCGCTGGCGCTGGGCTATGCGATCTGCGAGGAAGGTCGCTGGCGCTGGGAGCCGATTCCGGCAGAGGGTCTGCGCACACGTGACCGAGTGGAGATTATTGAAGCGGGAGGAACACGCCGCCTGCGCTTCCTCGGGCGCGAGGCGGGAACGGTGAAGATCCTCGGTGAACTGGTGGCCTTGGGCCCCATTCAGGACCGCATCGAGACGCTGCGGCTCAAACTTGGCTCAAGCACTGCAGACGCGGCCGTTTGTGATGTCGCAGATGCTCGCAAAGAGAGCCGACTGGTACTGGCCGTGAGCGGCATGACTGAGGAGGAAGCCGCGCAGATGCAAAAAGGCCTCAACGAAACGTTGAGGCCTTTTGAGCAAATTCAAGATGTCCGCAGGCTGCAGGCGATACCGCGCAGCGATCTGGGCAAAGTGCTCCTGGCAAATCTGCGGGAGCTGCTGTGACGATCAGTTTTCCTTCGGAGCCGAGCCATCCAGCGGGGTGATGACTGGGCGGTCCTTCATCTCGGGGGAGATGAGGTAGTTTTTCGGATTGGCCGGATCGGTGATGAAGGAGATGAGGAAGAGCTCCTCGATCTTGTCGGTCAGGGTTTCCTGGGAAGTGCGGACGGTGGCGTGGACGTAGCCTTTGTCCTTTTCCTGGACGAGGCCGAGCACGATGACTTTGAGAGTCTCCTGCTTCCGCTTCGTGGCTTCGGGGGTGAGCTTGAGCTTCTTGTGCCAGGCTTCGCGATCCACCTGATAGAACTCCTGAGGCGACATTTTTTCCAGTTCGCTCACGCCCTTCACATTGTAACCGGCGAGCATGTTCTCCTCATCGGACATGGTGGGGGCGGACTTGATGATGTTGACCGTTTCACGCTGACGGCGCTCCAGGGAGGAGGGAACCAGCATCTGGGATGCGGTTTTCCAGTCCTGCTGCACGACGGCGGTGAGGTACTTTTTCACCAGGGCGGCGCAGGGGTGATCCAGCGGCAGCTGCTCGGCCTGAACCGGCAAAGCGGTGAGGCTGAGGAGTGAAACGGCAAACAGGCTACGAAGAAAGAAACGCACGTGCATAGAAAAGTTGGAGGGGGGAGCGGAAGGGTTTGTAACCGCTGGCAGAATGCGCGTCAAATAAAGAAAGCCGGAGCAGGCCGGAGTTATCGCGGGCTGCGTATTGTAGATGTCAACTTGTCATGCCTTTAGGATTTCGCTTTTCTTTATGAACAATTAGAGCCTATTTACCGACAAAGCAGTCTGCTTGATCACAACAATCAAACTATTATGAAACATCTCATCCTCACCCTCATCACTGCTGCAACATTCTCATCCTGCGCCACAGGCCCGGCCGCTCAACAGGGCGCTGTTATCGGCGGACTCGGCGGTGCTGCTGTCGGCGGCATCATTGGTTCCCAAAGCGGTCGTGGCCTCGAAGGCGCCGCCATCGGTGGTGCGCTCGGTGCTCTGGGTGGCAATGCCATCGGCAATGCCCGTGACCGCCGTCGTGGTTACTACTATTAATCAAGTCTCTGCAAATACATACAATCCATCAACCCAAATATGAAAAAAACTCTCCTCACTGCTCTCACCGCCCTTTCGCTGGTCTCCTGCGCTTCCGGCCCTAATGCTCAAACAGGTTCTGTGATTGGTGCACTCGGCGGCGCAGCCGTCGGTGGCATCATCGGCAACCAGAGCGGACGTGGCCTGGAAGGCGCCGCCATCGGTGCCGGCCTCGGTGCTCTGGGTGGCAACGCCATTGGCAATTCCCGTGACCAGCGCAACCAGCAGCAATACTACCAGGGCCAGCAGCAGGGCTACCGTGGACGCCAGCAGCAGCAGGGTTACTACGACCGCAACGGCAACTACCACTACTACTAAACGCATCGCATCTTTGCTTGCATAGCAACGATCCCCGGAGAGCCTCACCTGATGATGTCAAAAATCGGTGAGGCTCTTCTATTTTTTCGTGAGAACGACTGGCGTTCGATTCTGGTGCGTCTGAACACGCGGGACACGCATCCGCTGATCCAGTTCATCAAGTATGGCATCTGCGGCATAGGATCGCTGACCCTCACCACGGTGATTTTTTATGCCCTGTCCAGATGGGGCATGTATCCAGCCCTGGTCAGCAGTGGTGTGACCGATGAGGTGCGTGCGGTGCACAGCATCTACAATAACATCATCGCCTTTTTCTTTGGCAACATCTTTGCCTATGTGACCAATTCACTGTGGGTGTTCAC
>NZ_JBAQCR010000336.1:0-11573 GCF_049294395.1 Prosthecobacter sp. | reverse complement strand
CTACAGCATCGCAGGTGGTGGTTTTAACATCAGCAAATCAGGTGCCGGCACCCTCAATCTCAAAGGCACAATTACTGACGCGTTAAACCTGACCGTCAGCGGCGGCACGACCAACCTCTCGGGCAGTTACACCCGCACGACCTATTTGAACAACGGAGGATTAACCGTGAACGGTGGAACCTTCAATGTCACCGGAACGCTGGGGGCATCAGCGGCCAATCCCCTGGGCCAGACGGCCTTCTCAGGCAACAGCATCACCAACTTCTCAGGCACTGAGTACCTTTCCGGCACAGGCTCCACCTTCCGGATCGGCGAAGGCACCAGCGCCACTGTCAATGTCACCGGCGGCACTCTCACACTGGGCACGGCTTCCTCCGGGCTCGTGCTGGGTCGTGGCGCAAACACTGCCGGGGGATTTCTCAACATCTCCGGCGGCACCGTCAGCGTGGCGGGTCCGGCGGTGGCCATCCGGCTCGGCGCAGGCTACTCCAATGGAGAGCTTGGGGGTGCCAGCATTCTCACCCTTTCCGGCACCGGCCTGCTCGACACCAGCACCACCACCGGCACGATTCTCCTCGGCTCCAACACCGCAGGAAACACGACTGGCACGGGCACCCTCACTCTGGATGGTGGGACCCTGGCAACCCTCCGCACCATCACTGCCGGCACGGTGGGGGCTTCCACTGTCAATTTCAACGGCGGCACCATCAAAGCGAATGGCGCGATCACCAGCCTGCTGGACACTGCCTTGACCACCGTCAATGTGCGCAACGGCGGTGTGGTCATCGACAACAACGGCTTCGCCATCGGCATCGCGCGGGCGCTGAACCACTCCAGCATCAACGGAGACAATGCCACGGACGGCGGCCTCACCAAAAACGGTCTCGGCATCCTGACGCTCTCCGGCACCGCCGCCAACACCTACACAGGCGTGACCCTGATCAACGCCGGTGAGCTGGATCTTTCCAAAACCGCCGGCGTCAATGCCATCGCAGGCGCCATCACCCTCGGCAACGGCACCACTGCGGCCATTCTGAAACTCATCAACAGCGACCAGATCGCCGACACCAGCCTCATCACGCTCTATGGCAGCGGTGCCAGCGCAGGCATCCTCCGCCTAAACAACAAGAATGAAACCGTCGGCGGCCTCATCAGCACAGGCGGTGCTGGCATCGTGGAAAACGAATCCGGTGCCACGGGCACAGCCACGCTCACGGTCAATGTAGACTCCGGCGCACAGACCTTCAGCGGCATCTTGCGAAATGGAGACGGCACAGGCACGGATGGCACTCTCGCTCTCATCAAGTCGGGCATTGGCACCCTGACCCTCAGCGGTACAAACACCTACACCGGCACGACAACGCTCAACGCGGGCGGCCTGACTCTCACCGGTGCCAGCACCTACGCAGGCGCTACGACGATCAACTCAGGCGCAACACTTCTCATCAATGCCGCCAACTCATTCACGGGTGGCATTACCATCACCTCAGGCGGCACGCTCCAGTTTGGCATCACCAATGCCGTCTCCTCCACCTCAGCCATTCTCCTCTCCGGAGCCGGGGGCGGCAGTTCGGCGCTGCTCTCTCTGAGTGGCTATAACTGGACCTCGGGAGCCATCACGTTTTACGATGCCACTTCGGGCGCTACCAGCCAGGGCACCATCAACATCGGCAGCGGAGTGCTCACACTCGGCAGCACAGTGACGGTGAGTGCCACCAACAATCCTCTGGGAGCACTGATCACGGGTGGCACGCTTGATCTGGGCGCAGCCACACGAACCTTCGCCATCAATGACAGCCTCAATGCCGCGCACGATCTCACCATCTCTTCCGCCATCACCTCGGTGAGCGGTGCCATCGGCATCATCAAAACAGGCATGGGCAATCTGCTGCTGAGCGGCAGCGTCAACATTGCGGGCAACATCACCATCTCCAATGGCGTGCTCGAGATCACGAACACCTTGACCAACGGCACGGCTCTCACGACCGTAGGTTCAGCTTCCGCACCGGGGATGCTGTTTCTGGGCACTGGGGCGGATTACTCCACCAAGAACCTGAGCATTGGCGCCAGCGCAGGTTATCAAGGTGCGGTCGTCGTCCGCGGCGGTGCACTGACGCTCACGACCACCGACTCTCAGGCGGGGATCGGCCTCGGGGGCACGGGCTATGGCGGCCTGTTTTTGTCCTCGGGCACCATCAATACCAAGCGCGTGGACTCGCTGGATGGCACCACCACCGCCTCCATTGCCGTGCTGCAGGTCAGCGGCGGCACGCTCAACACGTCCAACTACATCATGTTCCGCAACGAGCGATGGGAGTTCACCGTCACGGGAGGCCAGGTGCTCCGGACTGGAGACGCCATCGCGCTGGGATTCCGCAGCGGCGGCAGCGCAGCCACGGCCACCACCACGGCGCAGGGCGCCATGACCATAGCGGGCGGCGTGGTGAACAATTCCATTTACAACATCACCTTCGGCCAGCAGAACAACAACACAGCGCTCGGCACTGCCTACCTCAACCTCAATGCAGGCACGCTGATAAACAACCAGATCGTCCACTACAACAACACCGGCGCCGCCATCAATTCCTACGTCAATTTCAATGGCGGAACTTTGCAGGCTTCCGCCAACACCCCCGCATTCATATCCGTCAGCGGCACAGGCGGCACAGGAACTTTGACCGCCTACGTCAATGGCGCTTTCGGCACCTACAATGGCGGCGCGGTGATCAACACGAACGGCTTCAACGTCACGGCCCCCATCGCCTTGAACGCCCCCACCGGGAATGGGGTCGCCAGCATCGCAGTCTCCGATGGCGGCAGCGGCTATTACGGAGCCCCGTATGTGGAGATCAGCGGCGGCGGTGGCTCAGGTGCGACGGCCTTCGCCACAGTGGATCTCGATCCCACCAGCCCCACCTATGGCAAACTGCTGAGCATCACCATCAGCAATCCCGGCGTCGGCTACACTTCCACTCCCACCGTATCATTGCTCGGAGGCGGCGGCAGCGGAGCTGTGGTGGGCACGATCACCACCGCAGTCAACACCTCAGGCGGCCTGACCAAAAATGGTCTCGGCACGCTCACGCTTTCAGGTGCAGTTGCCAACACCTTCACCGGCAGCACCAGCATCAATGCCGGTGAGCTGGACCTCTCGAAAACTGCGGGCGTCAATGCAATCGCGGGCAACATCACCGTCGGCGACGGCACCACCGGGGCGGTGCTGAAGCTCATCAACAGCGACCAGATCGCCGACACCAGCATCCTCACATTCAATGGCAGCGGCACGACCGCAGGCATCTTCCGCCTCAACAACAAAAACGAAACCGTCGGCGGCCTGAGCAGCACAGGCGGCGCGGGCATTGTGGAAAACGAATCTGGCAGTGCAGCCACCAGCACACTCATCGCGAATGTCGCCTCCGGCACACAAACCTACAGCGGCACACTGCGCAATGGTGATGGCACAGGAACTGACGGCACTCTTGCTCTCACTAAAACCGGTGCTGGCACACAGATCTTCTCCGGTGCCAACACCTACACGGGAGCAACGACCGTCAGCGCTGGTGTCCTGCAAATCGGCAGCAATGGCACAGGCACCACCGGCACAGGAGCAGTCACCGTACAAAGTACCGGCACCCTGACTGGCACCGGCGTGATCCAAGGTTCCAGTTTCACTGCCAGCAGCAGCGCCATCGTTCAGGCAGGAGACGGCACGGCTCAAAGCAACTACGGCACGCTCACCTTCCAGCCAGTGTCCGGTTCCGGCAGCATCGATTTCCAATCAGGCAGTACGATCATCCTCGGCATCCATCCCGGAAGCACTTCCGACAGGCTGAACATCGTGGGCACCGGCACGAATACTCTGCTGTTCAACGGCAACCTCACCGTGACAGCAGATGCATTCACTCCCACCGCTCCGGAAGTTTTCAACCTGCTCGACTGGTCCGGACTGTCCTCATCACCCACCTTTGCCAGCCGCTTCACCTTCACCGGCTATCTGACCGGCGATGGCGATGAAGCCAGCGGTCTCGATCTCCCGGACATTTCTGGTTCGGGTTACTTTTGGGACATCAGTGGTTTCAAAACCAACGGCACCATTGCCGTTGTCATGATCGTGCCGGAACCCTCACGCCTGCTCCTCCTGGGACTGGCCATGGGAATCACTCTTTTCAGACGCAGGCGCTGAATACAAATCAGCCGGGCTGTGCAGCCCGGCTGATGAGAAGTTCCAGAATGAAGTATTCTATTTACGCCTTGGGTGTCTCGGCGGTGCTTTCAGGCAGTTTGGGAGCTTTGATGTAGTCGGCGGGAAGATCGCCCTTCAAAGACTTGAGGAAGGTGACGATGGAGGTGGTTTCTTCATCAGTGAGAGTCTTGCCCAGCTGGTGTTCGGCCATCTTCTGGACCATCTGCTCAAGCGTTTTAACGGAACCGTCATGCAGGTAGGGATAGGTCTCGGTGATGTTGCGCAGGCTGGGAACTTTAAAGAAGCCCTTCTCGCCATCGTTCTTGGTGATGTCGGCACGGCCATTGTCCTTGAGATCAGGCCAGGCCTTCACAAGGCCAAGCTTCTGATACATCATGCCGCCGACACCCACGCCATTGTGGCAGGTGACGCAGCCGGTTTTAGCAAAGGTGGCAAAACCCTTTTTCTCCTCGGCGGTCAGGGCATCCTTGTTGCCTTTGAGAAAGGCGTCCCACTTGGAAGGCGTGAGCAGCTTGCGCTCAAACGCGCCCACGGCCTTGCCGAAGTTGTTGTAGTTCACCGGATCAGCCTCGCCGGGGAAGGCAGCCTTGAAGGCATCCACATACCCGGGCATGCTCTTGAGCACCTTGATGACGAAGGCCTCATCGGGAGCACCCATTTCCACGGGATTGAGCACCGGGCCTTTGGCCTGCTCCTCCACACTCGGCGCACGGCCATCCCAGAACTGGGCGACGTGCAGCGCGGCATTGTACACCGAAGGCGAGCTACGGCCACCCAGCTTGCCTTCATGCCCCGGGGAGAATGGCAGGTTGTCGTTGCCGTATTTGTCGAGCACGTGGCAGGAGTTGCAGGACATCTTCCCGCCTTTGGAAATGCGGGTTTCAAAGTAGAGCTGGCGCCCCAGATTGATCTTCGCTTCCGTCAGTTCATTCGTCGGGGACGCGACCTCGGCAGGCAGCGGCATGAACATCGGCAGAAAGGCTTCGGACAGATCTGCCTGCGCGAAAGCGGAAGTGGTGCTCAAGCCGACAATAAGAGCGAAAATGCGAGCGGTGGGGTTCATAGGATGTTGGATTAAAACAGCGATTCCGATACGTGGCGTGGAAGGCGCGGGTTTCAAGTGATTGCACTGAGACGATTTCTCAACACCCACCACAGCTTCAAATTGACGAAATCCCCGGCAGGCGGCTAGGCTGCACAAATGTTCTCAAAATCTTTTCTCCTGCTGTTCGCAGCAGCAAGTGTGGCACTCGGCCAGCAACCCGTAGGTGATGGCAAGACGGACGATACGGCGGCGATTCAACACCTCTTTGACACCGTGGGCAGTGTCAAGCTTCCCAAAGGCACCTACCTGCTGACGCAAACCGTGAAGATCGATCTGAAAAAAACCGGCTTCGCGGCGCTCACCGGAGACGGCACCGTGCGGTTGATCATGGCAGGCGACGGGCCAGCGCTGCATTTCGTGGGCACGCATGAAGGCTCGGCGGCACCAGATTCATTCAAGCCGGATGTTTGGGAAAGCCAGCGCACGCCCATGGTGGAAGGCATCGAAATCGTCGGAGCAGATGCCGAGGCTGATGGCATCGAGGCAACGGGCACAATGCAGATCACGCTCAGCCGCGTCGTCATTCGTGAATGTCGGCACGCCGTGCATCTCTCCACCCGCAACCGCAACGTGTTGATCTCAGCCTGTCACTTCTACCACAACACCGGCATCGGCGTGTTTTACGACAATGTGAACCTGCATCAGTCCAACATTGTGGGCAGCCATATCAGTTACAACGGCGGCGGCGGTGTCGTTTCCGTGGGGGGCAACGTTCGCAATCTGCACATCGGCACATGCGACATCGAGGGCAATCACGCCAAGGATGGACCGCCCAGCGCCAATGTGATGCTCGACTCACGCGGCGGTTCCATCGGCGAGGTCGCCATCACCGGCTGCACCCTGCAGCACACGCACAAGTCACCGGATTCAGCCAACATCCGCATCATCGGTTCCGGCACGGATCCATCCCTCCTGCGCCGCGCAGGTCGCGAGCACACCCGCGAAGGCAATGTGACCATCACCGCCAATGTGTTCAGCGATGTGCAGGTCAATGTGGAGATCCAGCACTCACGGGGTGTGACGATCACCGGCAACACGTTCTGGGAAGGCTTCCAGCACGATCTTGTCATAACGGACAGCGACAACATCGTCGTCACCGGAAACAACTTTGACCGCAATCCCCGCTACCTCGTGAACGGCAATGACAACGCGGAGAAAAACGGCGTCGTCTTCCAGCGCTGCACCGACAGCATCTTTAATAACAACGTCATCAGCGGCGTCTGGAAGCAACGTGCCGCAGTGGACATCAAATCCTGCAACCGGTTTCAAATCTCCCACAACAGCATTCTGGATTCAGATGGCACGGGACTCCGCCTGGAGCAGGTGACCAACAGCATGGTCGCCGGAAACATCATCCGCGATGACCGTGAAGGAGAAAAGCGCAGCAAGGAGCCCTCTCTCAGCATTGTCGGCGGCAAAGACAACGTGATTGAGCAGAATGTGCTCGGAAACAAATAACGTGGACATCGAGGCATGACCACCTCATCCGCCACATGGCTGCTGGCCCGTACCCACGGGCGCATGTTGCGGCACAAGCTGCGCTTTGGCATGCGCGAAAACCGCCTTCTCAGCGTGACCGTTGGCGCGTTCCTCGGGCTGTACAGCCTCGCAGCCTACCTCCTGGTGGGCCGCGGGCTGGATTTCATGATGAAGCTGCCCCTCATCGGCCCGCTGCTCACGGAGCGGCTGGTGTTTTTGCTCTTCTTTTTCTTCTTCGTGATGCTGGTCATCTCCAATGCCACCATCACCGGCATGAGCCTTTTCCGGCGCAAGGACATGGAATGGCAGATTGCTCTGCCCCTGCCCCCTCGCAGCCTGGTGCTGTGGAAGACTCTGGAAGGCATGCTGCTGGCAAGCTGGGGACTGCTGCTGCTCACCACCCCCATCCTGCTGGCTCTGGCCCAAACCTACAAGGCAGATGCCAAATTCATGCTGGTGGTGCTGCCTGCCGTGCTGGCTCTGGTGACCATCGCAGCCAATGTTTCCACCTGGCTGCTAATTGCCCTTGTGCTCTGGGCCAAACGTTGGATGTGGAAGCCCTTGCTCGCAGTCGTCGTTCTGCTGCTGATCCGAACCCTGCCCATCTGGCATTCCAGCGTGGAGTCCTTAAACTCCGGAGACCTCAGCGCGAGCTTGAACCAGATCCTGCGGCACACGGAGATCTGCATGCATCCGCTTTTGCCCAGCTCATGGGTGGCGGAAACAATTCAAGCCGCCGGACGCGGCACCTTCGAGCGCACCATGTTCTTCAACCTTGTTCTTCTGGCCAATGCCTTGATGAGCATTCTGATCACCACGCGCATCGCCAGCGCCTTCTATTATCCGGCTTGGAATCGCATCATGAGTGCGGCGCCCGGAGTCGTCGGTAAAGCCAAAGCCCCCCAGGCACGTGCCAGGCGTGGACGCCTGAGCCATTGGCTGCGCCGTATTCTGGCGCTTGACCGCGCCTCCTATGCGCTGCTGGTGAAGGAAGTCCGCACATTCCTGCGCGAACCCGTGCAGTGGGGGCAGTCGTCGATCATTTTTGGTCTGCTCCTGATCTATTCCATGAACCTGCGCAAGCTGGGCTACGACCTGCAGAGTCCGTTTTGGATCACCATCGTGAGTCATTTAAACTTGCTGGTCTGCTGCCTCGCACTGTCCACACTCACAACCCGTTTCATCTACCCGCAATTCAGCCTGGAGGGGCAGCGTCTGTGGATTTTGGGGCTCTCGCCCCTGCCGCTGCATCGTGTGCTGGCCTTGAAACTCCGCCTCAGCGCCAGCGTGCTGGCCCTTGTCATGGTGACGCTGGTCGTGGTCTCGGGAATCTCGCTCGGCCTGTCAGGGCAGCGCATTCTCTTTTTCAGCGCTTCGATTTTGATGCTGAGCTACGGACTGACCTCGCTGGCGCTTTCCCTCGGCGCCTTGGTGCCCAATTTTCGGGAGTCCAATCCCGCGCGCATCGTCTCCGGCTTTGGCGGCACGGTCTGCTTGATCGCCAGTTTTGTATACATCGTTGGCGGAATGGTCCTGCTGCTGATCCCTTCCTGGCAGAATCTCAGGCAGGATGCCTTGGCCATGGTGGGCTCCAACGGCAAAATCGAACTGGCTGCGCTGGCTGGACTGGCTGTGTTAACCGTGGCTTTTGGAGGCATTCCCTATTTTTTTGCCAAAAGACAGACGAAAAATCTGGAATACTTAAGACATCTGTAGTATTTGGATACTGGAAATAATTTCCAGTACTCCCATGATCACCCGCAAAGCACCCGCTCTCGCCACTGCCAACGGCTACAACGAGGATAATCTCCTCGTTTTTGAAGATGCTCCCGAATTCATGGACGGCCACGCTGTTGCCTCATCCCTTGAGAATGTCGATTCCAAAGTGAAGGCCGCTCAGGAGCAGTTGCAGGAGCTCCGGCGCCAGCAGGAAGAGATCGAACGCCAGAAGCAGCACCTCGAAGCCTTGCGCATCAAGCAAGAACGCTTCGTCGCCGGAAAGCGTGATCTCGTCGAGAAAATCACCCGGTCTGCCAGCTTGGTCGAACGTGAACTCTACGACGCCCAGAAGCGTGTCGAGGATCTTGCCGCCATTCATGACGAATTCCGCCGTCATCAGGAAATTTTGAAATCCCTCCAGCCGGAAAAATGGCATCGCTCCCAGGTGAGCGAAGAACTCGACGGCGCCCTGGCCGCCATTGACGATGCCGAAGGCGACTACGCCAAAGGCATCCGCCGTCTGCACGCCATGGGCCCGCAAGAAGGCGTGTCCGCAGGTGGACCGATCAATCTCGACGACGCCAACGCAACTGTAATGCCCGCTTTCGGCTCTCACGCCGATGACCTGAAGACTTGGATGCGCCGCGGCTTTGCCTTCACCCTCCCTCTCATGGGCACGGTGATCGTCGCCATCGTCCTCATTCGTCTGATGTTCTGATTTAGCGAACCCCTCACCTCTCATCCTTATGGCTCTGTTTTCTGGCAATCGCAAAGTCCGGTCACGTCGTCCAAAGCCCGTGCAGGCATTGAAGGAAGAGGCTTCGCCCCAGCGCAAATCGCGCAGTCTGACCAAGCGCTCGGATGAACTGAACAGTCAGATTCACCGCTTGGAATGCTTCATCACCGCAGCTCCACGCATTGAGCGCCAGCGCCGCCTGGCAAACGTGAACATGGTACCGCCCATGGAGCTGGCATCCCCTGCCCCACGTCATCGCCGCGTCCCCATCGCCAGACAGCGCGCACGCCGCAGCGAGCGCTTGCGCATGCTCACCGAAGGCATGCTTGTCCTCGGTTCCATCGCCGCCGTTGTTGGATGGCTGAATCAATGGTTCCATTTCTGGAACTGAGGCTGCGTCCAATTCAAATGGCGCTGGTTGAAGGTGGCTTCACGTGACGTGAAGCGGCTCGCCGTTGATGCGGAATACTCTTCAATTCCGTCCCCTTACACGCGCATGGGCCATCGCCCTGACGCTAAAATGTGCGCGCGCAACGAAATCCAGTTGCCGCCACAAGGCAGTCAAAACATCAACCCCAAAATGTTATGCCTGCGACAGAAACCAAAGGCAGCTGGAATATCCTGAAGGGCAAGCTCAAGCAAAAATGGGCCAATCTGACAGATGATGACCTCCAGTTTGCAGAAGGAAAGTCAGACGAACTCATTGGCCACATCCAGAAGCGCACCTGAGAATCTCAGGAAGCGATCAAACGCTACATGAAGGAAAACTGCGACTGCGATTGCCGCTAACCACCTCATCGGACCGGCATGAGACACGGTCCCATGCCCGCTCCTGGCACAATTCTCGAAACATGCGCCGAAGGTGACGTGAAGCCGAAGGCTGGGCCCAAGCCCATTTTGGATACACGCGATCAAGGGAATCCCAACGAAGAAGAGATGTTATGAAATCACATCCAATTCTGGAAACTATTGCTGTCTTCATATCACTGGCAGCCTGCGCCTGCATCTCAATCGACGATCATGAAGAAAGGCCCAAAACGGCCACCGTCACGAAAGAGACGGTGAGGTTCTATCCGCTGACAGATCCCAGCGTGACCATGACAAAAACAACAGCCATCAGCTCACGCTAATGGCTTTGCTTTTCGTGGGTCACCACTGTCGGTGACGCATCACATTGCTTGTGATCTCAGATCATGCCTTGCCCCAGCGCTTCAGAAGCGTGGAAGCCATGTCAGCTGGTGAGTCGGACACGGCAATGCCGCACTCCGCGAGAATCTTCTTCTTGGCAGCAGCAGTGTCGTCAGCGCCACCGATGATGGCACCGGCGTGGCCCATGCGGCGTCCGGGAGGTGCTGTGGCTCCTGCAATGAAGGCGGCGATCGGCTTCTTGCAGTTGTCCTTGGCCCAGAGACCCGCTTCGACTTCGGCATTGCCACCGATTTCGCCGATCATGATGATGGCTTCGGTCTCAGGATCATCATTGAACATCTTGAGCACGTCGAGGTGGTTGGTGCCGTTCACCGGATCACCACCAATGCCCACGCAGGTGCTCTGGCCATATCCACGCGTCGTGAGCTGCCACACGGCTTCATAAGTGAGCGTGCCGGAACGGCTGACGACACCGACATTGCCACGCTTGTGGATGTACCCTGGGGCGATGCCGATACGGCAGCCACCATGCGATTTGTCGCCGAAGCCTGGAGTCACAAGACCGGGGCAGTTCGGGCCGATGAGGCGCGTCTTGCTGCCTTTCATGGCAGCCTTGACCCTGATCATGTCATTGACCGGAATGCCTTCGGTGATGGCCACCACGAGATCCAGCCCGGCATCCACGCCTTCGAGGATCGCATCTGCTGCGAATGGAGGCGGCACAAAGATCACACTCACAGTCGCGCCGGTTTCACGGGCGGCTTCAGCCACGGTGTCAAACACCGGCACCTTCTTGCCACTGTGCTCAAAAACTTGACCTCCCTTTCCTGGTGTCACGCCAGCCACCAGCTGGGTGCCGTAGTCGATGGACGCCTTCGCATGGCGCGAGCCGAAATCTCCGGTGATACCTTGAACAAGAATGCGGGTGTCAGTTTCAACGAGAATGGCCATCGGGATGAATTCGGTAAAAGTTTGGGGGGTGCGTGAAAGCGTCGCATCATAGAAGTGTGCTTCGCTGCGTCAAGGCGGCGGCGGAATATTCTCAAAGCAAGCGCCAGAGTTTCGGCAAAAAGACCACCAATCCCACTCCCAGTGCCGCAAGCGCCGCCACCAGTACCGCTGCGGCTGCCGCATCTTTTGCCAGACGGATGGGTTCCTCACGCTCCTTGCTCACGCGGTCC
>NZ_JBAQCR010000335.1:0-26176 GCF_049294395.1 Prosthecobacter sp. | reverse complement strand
GCTGTGACCACACCGGCAGCCAGGCCAACCGCATCAGCGGCTGGCCCAAAATCGTTCCCAAAGATGCGGAGGGCAAGCCAAACGCCGCCGCGCTGCAGGCGTCGCGCTACTTTGACAATGTCAACTTTGCCATCCGTGCGAAGTGCAAGGGCGCGGCGGTGACTGTGGGCTTTATCGACACGACCTGCCCACCGACCAGCGTGTATGCGGCCTACAACGCCCTCACGGTTCCCAAGGAAATTCACAATGACATTCTCGCAGGGCATACCAACACACCTGCAGCCAGCAAGTTCATGCAGGCGGCTGCCCTGAAGCATGTTCGCGAGAATAGGCTTAGGTGATTATGTGGTGTTAACCGCCACGTATTTGCTAAATGGGCGTTTCTAAGCACGGGATTCTTTCAAAAAACGCAAAAAACGGTATTATAAAGACTTGGCTAGCATAGTGTTAAGCCTCTGCCTATGACATCCCGACTCCCATTGTTTAAATCCATCGCGTTCATCGCCAGTCTCAGCCTTCTGGGCGTTTCTGGTCTGCCACTTCAGGGCCAGGAGGCAAAAGCCAAGGGTAAGCCTGCCCAGAACAAGAAAGGTGCCCCGCCCACGGCCACCTCTCTGGTGAAAGACATGAAGGCTTCCGTCGCCTTCATCGCCAAGAATTCCAAGGACATCAATCCGAAGTCCAAGCAGGCGGTGCCGTTTTACGCCGCCCTGAAGTCCACCGCGAAGGGGCTCGATCAGCTTGAAAAAGGCATTGCAGACAAGAGCCCTGAGATGCTCAAAGGCCTGGACACCACCGGTGAAGGCGTGACACAGCTTTCCACCACCTGGGCCATCATCCGCGGTGCACATCCGAAGTCCCAGGTGGGCCGCGGTGTGAAATCCCTCGATGCCGCTTATGAAATGTACCTCAGCCATTTCGGCCCTTCCGTTGCCATCCTGAAAAAAGGCGGCAAAAAGGGCAAGCTCACGGATGCTGAACTCGCTGAAATTCAGGCTGCAGGCCCGAAGATGGAAGAGCTGATCGGCAACCTGAAGCAGGCTGCCGCATCTGCGAAACCCAAGTCCTATCAGTCCCGCATGATCGCGGACTTGATCAACCTTGCCACGAAGATCCTGGGCATTCAGGGTACTGATCGCGGCACCTACGCGAAGTATCAGTACCAGACCGCCCGCCTGAGAAACTCGATGGGCGCTTATGGCAACATCTCCCGGTCCTACTACCCGGACTACTACCAGTCCTCATGGGGCAAGCTCACTCCTTTCGTCAATGTGCTGACTTCCATCTTTGGTGGATCGGCTTGGACCTACTATGACGGCTGGAACTACTATGACTCGAGCATCTCCAACTACGGCAGCTACTACGAAAGCACCTCCATCAGCACCTCCATCAGCGTGACTGAAGTCTCCTCCTATGAGGAGTCTGTGGAAAGCTACGAGGAAGAAATCGCGACGGAAGAAGATGCCGAAGACGAAGAGGAGATCGATGAAGAGCAGGAGGAGGAAGAGGATGATGAAGAAGAAGAAGACCAGTCCCTCGCCGACGAAGCGGCTGACTGCGAAAACGACGACGACGGCGACGGCATCTCCGACGAAGAAGATGAAGATGACGACAACGACGGCGTCAGCGACGAAGAAGACACCGACGACGACGGCGACGGCGAGTCCGACGAGGAAGACGCTGACGAGGATGAAGAAGAGGAAGAAGAAGAAGACGGCGACGACGACGATTGCGACGGCGCTGCCGATTGCGACGACGGCGGCTGCTGCGAGGAGTAATCCTTCGTAGTGAGAGTTTCTTCCTGAAACAATTCCAAGCGCATGGTCTCCGGACCATGCGCTTTTTTATGGGTGCTGCATGCTGGAGCCATGAGCCGAACAGTCGAACTCAATCAGCGCTGTCTCGGAGCGTTTTTAATAATGAGGCATGCGACAAATCCAGAGCGGCGAAAGCGGTTCTCACTCTCCCCGCCCCTGACACACGAAATCAAAAAGTATTTTTTCTTCGGGGGAGAGGGCTGGGGTGAGGGGCGACAGGCATCCTTCGCCAACTTGGGCTACCCCTCACCCGACCTCTCCCCAAAGGATGTCCTGGGCCTTTGTTCTGTCTTCGGTGGGGAGAGGGGATTCGCTTGATTTTCGCGCGAGGTTATGAGCGAGAAAAGCCACGCCATTATTAAAAATGGTAGAGCATTGGTCCTGAACTGCCACCAACGCGCAGCTCCTGATGTGGCGTTCCTTGCCGGATCATTGCCAGTCCGATGGTCTGGCCTGTGGTGGGATGCTTTGTCACGCTGGTGACTTTGCCGAGGGCCTTTTCAATCCAGAGTTCGTCTCCTTCATTCACTGCCACGTCGGATTCGAAGGCGATCATCTCGCGTGGCATTTTGCCGGTGGTTTTGATGCGTGAGAGCACTTCCTGGCCGATGTAGCAGCCTTTGGTGAAGTTCATGGCCCTGGCTTCGAGGTCGGCTTCCGGCGGAAACGTTTCGGTGTTCAGTTCGTGCGGCCAGCGGGGGATTTTTTGCAGGATGCGCCAGGTTTCGAGGTCGGCCTCACTCAAGATGAGGAGTGATTCGAATGTGGGAGCGTCTGCCGATGCGGGAAGCCAGATGTCGAGGCCTTCTGCGCCGTAGCGTGACGAGTGCAGGATGTGGTGCGGGCAATCCTGCGCACAATGAACGTTGTCCATGCGGGCAGGGGCGTCTGCACCACCCCGGACATGCCAGAGCTGCCACTCCTCGGTGACGTCGGTGAGTTCCACGTCATCGGCCACGATGTAGCGCTCAAGACGCATGCCCAGCGTTTCGCGAAGATCGGGTTCGGCGTCCAGCAGCAGAGAGTCGCCCTCGGCATGCACAAACACATCTGCAGCGATGCGGCCCTTCACATCCGTCACGCAGGCATAGAGAGATTCATCGGATTTGACCTGGCGCATGTCGTTGGTGACCTGGCCGTTCAGATAGCGAGTACGGTCGGCGCCGGTGAGCCTGAATTTGGCGCGGGAGGAAAGATTCACGGCGGCTCCGTGGGTGGTGATCTGCTGGAAGAAACTGGCGGTCATGCCTTATGAATGAGCAGACTGTGCGGCCTCGCAAGCTGGCAAAGTCGAGGGATTGTATTGACTCAACTCGGTGGTGAGGCAGTGTCATCGTTCCTCTCATGCGTACACTTTTACTGCTCCTTTCTACTGTTTCCATTTTCAGTCTTGTCCCGGAGGCCGCTGCACAGGCTCCGGCTGCTGCACCAACGGAAGGAAAGATCCGCGTTGTCACCCGCAATCTGGAGCCATTTTCCTTCGACAAGGACGGCCGCCGTCTGGGCTATGCAGCGGAGTTGTGGGACCAGCTGGCACGTGAGACGAAGCTGGACTACGAAGTCAAGGTGGTGAACACCGCAGCTGAAATCATCGAGGAGCTGAAGAACAAAACGGCGGATGTGGGCGTGGGTGCGATCAGCGTCACGGCCAAGCGCGAAGAAGTCATCGACTTCACGCAGCCCTTCTATGAGTCAGGTCTGCAGGTGCTGGTCAATGGCGGCAGCGGCAGCTTTGCTGACAGCATCTTCTCCCTCATCGGCAATCTCTTTAACGTCGAGCTCATCGGTGCTTTCGCCCTGCTCATGGTGACGATGCTCATCATCTCCCACCTTGTCTGGCGCTTTGAGCATCCGTTGAACGGCGACCAATGGCCGGAAGATTACAAGAAGGGCATGTTGGAGTCCTTCTGGTGGACGATCAGCACGCTGCTCGTGGGTGGCGCAGACAACAAGGGCCCCGTTGGCCTTGGTGGTCGTATCGTGGCCATCGTTTGGATGCTGCTGAGCATCGTGCTGGTCTCCTTGCTCACCGCTTCCTTCACCACCACCCTGACCGTCAACACCCTCAAGGGCGACATCAATGGCCCTGGTGATCTGCCCGGCCGCAAAGTGGCCACCGTCAAGGGCAGCACCGCCGAAACCTGGCTCTCCACCAAGGGGGCCAAAGTGGTGCCCTATGCCACGGTCACCGAATGCGTGGCCGCATTGAAGGGTAAAGATGTGGATGCTGTCGTGTACGATGCACCCGTGCTGCAATACGAAGCCGGCAAACTGAATGACGAAAATCTGCAGATGGTCGGCCCCATGTTTGAGAAACAGAACTACTCCTTCGCCCTGCAGCAGGACAGCACACTGCGTGAGAAGCTGAACCAAGGCCTCCTGAAACTCACCGAACAGGGCGTGGGCAACGAACTGCGGAAGAAGTACTTCGGCGAGGACAAGTAAGGTCTGCCCCTTTTGAATCCACAAAAGAGCGACGGCGTGATGCTGTCGCTCTTTTGCTGGGCGCTGATCAGGCTGTGTGATCAAGCTGCTTGCCATTTTGGCCTTCCGCAGACATGAAGGATTGAGCGTCGTATGCCTGCCTCTCCCACATCCACACCTGGAATATTTGCCACCATCGTGGCGGTGTTTCGGCAGAACCGCGTGCCATGCCTGGTGCTTAACGTGTTCGCCGTGGCCCTGGTGGTCAGCTACTATCAGGTGCCGGCGCTGGCGGGCTTTTGGGAGTCGCTGGGGGCGTTCAAGACGCACTGGTCCTTCGCTTTTTCCTGTGTCTCCACCATGTTTGCCGCAGCGCTCATGCCCACGGGCATTCAGCGGATCATGGGCACGCTGCCGAAGGAGGGGGGAGGAAAGCGTCTGCTGCTGCTCATGCTGTTCTGGGGGTATCGCGGCATGGAGATCGATCTGTTTTATCACTTCCAGACCTGGATGTTTGGGGACGCGCATGATGGTGCCACGCTGGTGAAGAAGGTGCTGGTGGATCAGTTCATCATGAGCCCGATCTGGTTTGTGCCCACGTATGTGATCGCCCTGCGCTGGGTGGAACTGGGCGGCTCCTGGGCACGCACGCGGCCGACCTTGAACCGTGAGTTCTGGACGCGCACCTGCCCGACGGTGCTCATCACGAACTGGCTGGTGTGGATCCCTGCGCTGGCCCTTGTTTACAGCCTTCCTGCGGCGCTGCAGTTTCCGCTCTTCTCGGTGGTGATGTGCTTCTTCATTCTGGTGGTGACGATGATGACGCAGAGGCGAGAAGTGCCTGAAATTTGACCACGGAATACACTGAATACACGGAAGCCGGAGTTTGATGGGTGATGCCGCGTCTTCAGTGTTTTGAATGGGATTTCAGCAGTTCGAGCAGCCGGAGGAGATCGTCTTCGCTGATGTCCACGAAGGAATCGAGGGAGCGGATGGCGGCGATGATTGCCTCGTGAGTGGGAAGTGATTCATCTGTTGGGGAGCTGGGCTTCTGTGCGGGGTGATGGAAGGCGTTGGGGTAGCGGCGCCAGTGGAAGGCGTAGTTGATGATCACGGCGAGCAGCACCATGATGAGGGCATTGGTGAGGACGGGAAAGAGCACGAAGCTGAAGCCGAGCTGGTGGATGGCGCTGCCACCCATGACAGCGGTGAAGGCGGTGGCGCCGCCGGGCGGGTGGATGCATTTGAGCTGCTGCATGGCCCCGATGGCGAGGCCGACGGCGCAGGCTGCGGCGACGGCGGGGTGAGGGATGAACTGCGCACAAGCGACGCCAATGAGTGCGGAGATGCCATGCCCTGCGATGACCGGCCATGGCTGGGAAAGCTGGCCGTGAGGCACGCCAAAGAGCAGCACGGCGCTGGCACCCATGGAGGTGATGAGAGCGGCTGCTCCGCCTCCTGGGATGGCGTATGTGGAAAAGGCGATCAGCGCCAGAATGGCGAGTCCGCCGCCGAGGACGGAGACGGCTTTTTCAGTGATGCTGACTTCGATGAGCTCGATGCCGAGCCATTGGCGCAGAGTGGGGATGGGCACGTGCCTGAGCGGTTTTATTTTGCGGGGTGATCAGCCAGGCCCGCATCAGAAAACTCGGCGAGATAACAGGGCGGGCTGGCATAGCTCGCTGGCTCGTCTTCGAGCTCTTGCTCCTTGGCAAGATGGGCTAGCTGGGCAAGCAAGGCATCTGCGCCTGGGCCCTCTGGCGCACGCTTTGGAGGCGTCACATGGCTGGGCGGATGGGGCTTCATCGGGAAGGAGTGAGCGGGAAGCCAAGGCCCGTGCGGGGGGCTGCGAGCCAGCGGTGACGGTTCCACCACAAGCCGGCGATGATGGCTCCGAGGGCGTATGCGGACACATCGGCGGGATCTCCTGATGCGTGCGTGAGTCTGGGGATGATCCACTCGAAAAGCAGGGACCAGAACACGAGATGTCCTGCGATCTCGCCTGGCTGCGGCGGTCCATCCTGCGCACGCAGCCCCAGACGGTGATGCAGCCAGACCACGGGCGGCAGCGCGCAGGGGATGAGCCAGAGGTCGTTGAAGTGAAACATCATGAAGCCCGGCAGAGCATGGGGCTTGATGAAGCATCGGTTGATGCCGTAGGCCATGCAGGCGGTCAGGAACAAGGCATCACGGAAGTAATGGAATCGTGGCATGTCAGCAGAGGGCGTAAATAACACCGCCGGCACTCGCGGCGATGAGGAGCTTGATCAGCAGTGCTTTGGTGATGAGCAGCATGGTGGGGAAGGGGGCGGCTGCGATTCAGCTCTGATTGGCTGAGAGCCATCGAATGTTGAAGCCGCAGGCAGAAGCGGTGAGAAAATGATCCGCAACGACGTTGTGGTCCGGGCATGGAGGCACAATGCGACTGTCAGGCTTGGGTGGACTGGCATTTTGCAAATAAGTATCGTATTGCGATATATGTCAAACAAGGATGGCCCTGAAAATGCTCCACAAGACGGCATGCCCAGACGCAAACCGTTCTCCAAAGCTCAGTATGAAAACCTCGCGGCGTTTCGCTTCGCGTTGAGGAAATTCCTTCGCTTCAGTGAAGATGCCGCAGGAGGGGCAGGGCTGACGCCGCAGCAGCATCAGGCGCTGCTGGCGATCAAAGGGTATCCTGGCCGTGACCGTGTGACAGTGGGGGAACTGGCGGAACGTCTGCAGATCAAACACCACAGCGCTGTCGGTTTGATCGACCGGCTGGTGCTGGAGAATCTGGTGGAGCGGGACACCTCGGCGGAGGACCGGCGTCAGGTGCACATTCACCTCACCCCGCGTGGGGAGGGCATGCTGGAGGAACTGGCGACCATGCACCGGGAACAGCTGCGGCTGATTGGGCCGGAATTGAGCAATCTGCTGCAGAGACTGGGGCAGGGAGATGCGGGGGCTTGAGGATGGAGACCGCTTGAGCTGTATGGAAGAATGCTGCTGACAATGCAGCGAAATTGTAGCCATGCACTTTCAGAGGCAGGCTGCGATGCTGACTTTTAAAAACGGCATTCGGCCCTACTTCCAAAACTTCTCCACGGCTGCGACGAGGCCGGGGATGCTGTTTTCTTTGGCTTCGACATCGAGCTTGAGAGTTCAATGACGGAGAATTCATCTAGACTAAAGCAGTGGAACGGCTTCTCGTCCGACCAGTTCCACCGCATGAATGATCACAGGCCAGCAAATGGTATTCCTCTACGCTTGTTCGATCCGCGACAGGGCGGCGCGGCGTTCAAGCTGGAGGCGATCCCCGCTGGGTCGGAGTTTTTGCAGCCTCAGCGCTGCAATTATTTCACGGTTCTATGGATTCGGAATGGCAGGGGGCGATTCCACGCGGACCTCGCCAGCCACGATTTTCGTGGCCCGGCACTGCTGTTCTTCAATCCCTATCAAACGTTCTTTTTAGAGCCGTCGTCGGCGCTTGATGGCGTGAGCCTGCAGTTCCATGCCAATTTTTTCTGCATCGAGACTTATCATGAAGCGGTCGGCTGCAATGGGGTTTTGTTCAATGACATTCATGGCCGGCCCCTCGTCAGCCTGGACGCGGGCCTCGTGCCGGAAGTAGAGCATCTCCTGTCTCAGATGACGCTGGAACTCCGCACCACCGGCCTGGCTCACGCGGAGATTCTGGTTTCCTATTTGAAAGTCTTCTTGATCAAAGCGACGCGGCTCAAGCTGGAGCAGCAGCAGCTTGAATCCAGCGGAGCATCCCAGAGCAGTCCGCCTGTACTGGTGCGCCTCACGCAGCTTATTGAAGAGCATTATCAAACGAAGCGGAGTCCCCACGAATATGCAGCGCTCCTGCACATCAGTGTGAAGGCACTTGGAAGGCAGGTTAAAACGCAGTGGGGCAGGACGCTTACGGAACTCATTCGCGAGCGGTTGCTGAAGCATGCCAAGTGGCAGTTGCTGCACACGCTGCGTCCGGTCAAGGAGGTCGCGTGGGAGGCGGGCTTTGCCGATGAGTTCTATTTCAGCCGGCTGTTCAAAAAAGCCACTGGCATGTCTCCCACAGCCTTCCGGGAGTTTGAGACGACCATTCGAGGCGGGCGCAATCTGTCCATGAAGTGACGCCTTCCGTCCATTGTGCCGGCCCTGGGGTGGCCTTAAATCTCAGGCATGAATACCATTGGCAAACTTCTTCAACTTGCAGCACGGGCCGAACATCTGGGTGTGATCGTTACACGGATCGGATTGATGGTTGTGCTGCTTTGGATCGGGGGGCTGAAGGCATTTAAGTATGAGGCGGATGGAATCGTGCCCTTCGTCTCCAACAGCCCGCTGATGGGCTTCTTTTACAAATATCCGGCGCCGGAGTACAAAGGGCACATGAACGCCGAAGGTCAGCTGGTCCCGGCCAATCGGGAGTGGCATCGCGAGAACCGCACCTACCTCTTCGCTTATGGTCTCGGTGCGGTCATCGTTCTCTATGGATTGATGCTCGGCCTTCATCCGTGGCGGCCGGAGATCGCCGCGCTGGGCGGCTTTCTGGTGGTGATCATGTCTCTCACAACGCTCAGCTTTCTCATCACGACGCCCGAGAACTGGGTGCCTGCTTTAGGAGACACCGAGCATGGTTTTCCCTATCTCAGCGGGCGCGGGCGTCTGGTCATCAAGGACATGATCATGCTGGGGGCCGGAATGGTGGTGATGGCGGATTCCGCACGGGCCTATCTGCGAAAAAAGGGACTCGCATATGGGCAATAAACCACGCGGCCAGCATGATGTCATCGTCATCGGCGGCGGCAAGTGCGGGAAGACGCTGGCAGCCTAACCCGGGCCCAAAGGCATCAAGACTGCCCTGATTGAAGGCAGCGTGGAGACGATGGGCGGCAGTTGAATCAATGTCGCGTGGCCGGCTCGCAACTCCTCATGGCCGTCGGTCGGCCCGAATACCGAAGAGCTGGATTTCGCCGCTGCGGGCGTCGAGACGAATGGTCAGGGATTCATCACGTGAACGCACACTTGGAGACTTCGCCAGGGGCGCGGCTTTGATCAGGGCTCTCCGCTCTACTTCCAAAACTTCTCAATCGCAGCGACGAGGCCGGGAATGCTGTTTTCCTTGGCTTCGACATCGACCTTGAGGCCACGGGCTTTGATGGCGGCGCTGGTGACGGGGCCGATGCTGGCGATCTTGATGCCTTCGGGCAGGGCGACCTTGAGATTGAGGAAGTGCTCGACGGTGGAGGCGCTGGTGAAGGTGATCATGTCGGCACCTTCTTCTTTGAGGCGGGCCAGGGCTTCGAGGTTGTCCTCGGTCTCGGCGACGGTGCGGTAGGCTTCGCATTCATCGACGATGGCGCCCATGCCGCTGAGTTCGTTGGCGATGACTTCGCGCGCTTCCTGGGCGCGGACCCAGAGCACCTTCACGTTGTCCATGTCCTGGTGGTCTTTGAAGGCTTTGACGAGGCCTTCGGCGACGTAGTTCTTTTTGTCGGGCATGAGGTCCACGGCGAGGTGGCGGGCCTTCACCTTTTCGGCGGTGCCGGGTCCGATGCAGGCAATGCGCACGCCGCCGATGCAGCGGGCATCGTTGTAGAGCTTGTCGAACATGGTGAAGAAGGCGTCCACGCCGTTCGGGCTGGTGAAGATGATCCAGTCGTAGGTGTGGCAGTCCTGCACGAGCTCGCCGAAGGAAAGCTGATCTTCCACGGGAGCGATGCGGATGGTGGGGATTTCGATGACATTGGCACCGAGCACGGAGAGCTGCTTGGTCAGCACGCTGGCCTGAGCGCGGGTGCGGGTGACGACGATCCTCTTGCCGAAGAGCGGGCGGTCTTCAAACCAGTTCAACTGCGGGCGCTCTGTGACGACGTCGCCGATGACGGCCACGGCGGGCGCTTTGAAGCCTGCGGCTTTCACCTTGGCGGCGATGTCGCTCAGGGTGCCGACGAGGGTCTGCTGGTGGCTGTGAGTGGCCCAGCGCACGAGGGCGACGGGGGTTTCCGGATTGGCGCCGTGCTTGAGGAATTCGCGGGTGATTTCTTCGATGCGCTCCACGCCCATAAGGAAGACCTTGGTGCCGTCTGCCTGCGCGAGCTTGGCGTAGTTGAGCGAGGTGTCGGGCTTCGTCGGGTCTTCGTGGCCGGTGAAGATGGTGAGCTGAGAGGCGTGGGAGCGATGCGTGACCGGAATGCCGGCGTAGGCAGGGCCTGCGATGGCGGAGGTGATGCCGGGGACGATTTCAAACTTCACGCCGGCTTCATGGAGCTCGGCGGCTTCTTCAGCCCCACGGCCAAAGAGCACGGGATCGCCGCCCTTCAGACGCGTGACGGTCTTGCCTTCGGTGGTGAGCTTGACGATGAGCTTGTTGATTTCTTCCTGCGAGAGCGTGTGGTCGCCGGCCTTCTTGCCGACGTAGATGCTGGCCGCGCCGTCCTTGGCGTAGCGCAGGTGCTCGGGGTTGCAGAGGTAGTCGTACACGAGCACGTCAGCGGCCTCGATGCATTCCTTTCCCTTGAGCGTGAGAAGTCCGGGATCGCCGGGACCGGCGCCGACGAGGTAACAGATGCCAGGGGTGATTTTCTTGGTGGCCATGGTGGGAAAGGGGCATGCAAGGTGTCGAAACCACGGCTTACTGCAAGGATGGATGACGGATTCCCATTTACTGAATGGTGGATGAGGTTAAATCGTTAAGGATGCCAACCGTGCCTGCCATCCTCTTAAATCTGCCTGCGGCCTGTGATCCGTCTGAACCGGTGCTGCTGGCAATCTCAGGGGGGCGGGACTCGGTGGCGCTGCTGCACCTGCTGCGGGAGGCGGGGTTCACCCAGCTGATTCTCTGCCACTTGAACCATGGTCTGCGCGGCAAGGAATCGATCGACGATGCGGCCTTTGTGCGGCGCATGGCGAAGAAGCTGGGGCTGAAGTGCGAGATCGAGACGGAGGATGTGGCGGCGCTGGCGGAGAAGCGCCGTGTTTCGACCGAGACGGCGGCACGTGAGGCACGGCATGCTTTTCTGCTGCGCATGGCGGAGAAATACGACGTGTGGGTGGTGCTGCTGGCTCACCATGCGGAAGATCAGGTGGAGACGATTTTGGCGAATCTTTGCCGTGGCACGGGGCTGGCGGGGCTGGCGGGCATTCATGCGGTGCAGCGGCTGGACTCGGGCCTGCATCTGGTGCGCCCGCTGCTGCAAGCACGGCGCAGCGAGATCGATGCTTATCTGAAATCCAAGCGCTTCAAGTATCGGGAAGATTCGAGCAACACCTCGCCGAAGCATCGCCGGAACAGATTGAGGCATGAGGCGCTGCCGCTGCTGAACGATATTTTTGACCGTGACGTGGTGCCGCAGGTGCTGCGACTGGGCTCGCTGGCAGAGCAGGATGATGACGCGCTGCAGCGTCAGGCCCTGGCATTTCTGATGGCAGAGGGGCGGGTGAAGGAAGATCGCTCGCTGGTGATCACGCCGGAGCTGCTGGCGCTGCATCCGGCGGTGTCGTCACGGGTGTTTGCGCTGTGGCTGCGGGAGGCGTGGGAGCTGCCGGGCATCGAGCATGATGTCATTGATGCGGCGATGGGCATGCTGGCACCGGATGGAGGGGCGAAGATCAATCTGCCGGGGGACAGGCACCTGCGGCGGAAGGCGAAGCGGATGTGGGTGGAGTAGAGGCGTGAGGTTTGGCTCGTTCGAAGCGGGGTCTCCCGTCACGATGGATGACAGAGCCATCCCAATGTGAGATTGAGCCAGTGCTGTCCAATCCGCGATGGTTTCAGGACACGGAGTGTGGTCATGGCATCGCATGAACAGAGTGGAAACACGCGGATGAGACGCACGTGCTGACATCGCTACGCGATGCTTAGAGGTTGAGGAAACTTATCCCGATGAACGAGGGGTATCGCTTCGCTCAACCCCTCGCTACAGGCTTTGATGGCTCCGCCATCAATCTCAACTGTAGGCGCATGCCACCAGCGTTGAAGGATGTTTTGAAACTCCTCCCAAGCCTGCCCGCGCCTTGTTGATGAGCCTTACCCTTCCAGCGTATGCACAAACAGGCCGCTGCGGAGCTTGGGCTCAAACCAGGTGCTCTTGGGGGGCATGATCTGGCCGACGTCGGAGATGGCCATGAGCTGATCGACGGTGGTGGGGAACATGGAGAAGGCGACGGTGTGCTCCTTGCCATTCACGAGTTTTTCCAGTTCTGCGGTGCCACGGATGCCGCCGATGAAGTCGATGCGCTTGCTGGTGCGAGGGTCGTCGATGCCGAGGATCGGCTTGAGGAGGCGGTCCTGCAGGATGCTGACGTCGAGCTGGTCGATGGGGCTGGCGTCTTTGGCGGCCTCCCAGGTGAGCTCATACCACTGGTCCTTGAGGTACATGCAGCACTGGCCGCCCTTGGTGGGGGACTTGAGCGTGGTGGGCTTGATCGTGAAGACTTCGCCGACCTTCTTGAGGAACTCCTCGCGGTCGTTGCAGTTGAGGTCTTTGACGGCGCGGTTGTAGGGCAGGATTTTGAGCTCGTTGCCGGGGAAGAGCACGCTGAGGAACCAGTTGTAGTTTTCCTCGCCGGTGTGGTTCGGATTGGCCTCGCGGCGGAGCTTGCTGACGCGGAAGGCGCTGGCGGCGCGGTGGTGGCCGTCTGCCACGTAGGCGCAGGGGACCTGGCTTTCAAACAGGCCGGTCAGGGATACGCAGAGGCCCAGGGAGAGGCGCCAGAGCTGATGACGCACGCCATCGGGGGCGGTGAAGTCATTGATGGGCTTCTCGTCCTTCATGAAGCTTTCAATCAGGGCGCTGATGCCGGGACGCTGGCGGTAGGTGAGGAAGATGGGGCCGGTGTTGGCGTTGAGCGCATCGACGAGGTTGGTGCGGTCGTCCTCCTTGTCCTGACGGGTCTTTTCGTGCTTCTTGATGATGTCCTTCTCGTAGTCCTCGGTGTGGCAGACGGTGACGAGGCCGGTCTGGCTGTGGCCGGCGATGACCTGACGGTAGAGGTACATGCAGGGCTTGGCCTCGCGCACCAAGATGCCGTCCTTTTGCAGACGGTCGAAGTTCTCGCGGGCCTTGGCGTAAACGGGGGCGGAATAGGGGTCGATTTCGGGATCGAGATCGATTTCGGCGCGGTCCACATGCAGGAGGCTGAAGGGCTTGCCCTTGGCCAGGGCGGCGGCTTCCTCACGGTTCACCACGTCGTAAGGAACGGCGGCGACTTCGGGGGCGTTTTTCTGGGTGGGGACGAGACCTTTGAATGAGCGGATGCGCATGGGGCGGGATAGAGCGAGGGGGGGCGGTTGTCAATCGCGGAGCAAGGCCGGAAGGCTGTCCTGAATGGAAGTTCATCAAAGCTGGGCAAGTGCAGACCGGCAGGAGATTGTAAACTGAGAACTGAAAACTGAGAATTGTAAATTGGCCGGAGAGAAAGCGTGAGCCTTTGTGCGGCGCAACTGGACAACTTTCACTCCGCACTCTTCGCAGCATTCGCCTCATGATTCTCCCGCGCTACTTTGCGCGCTGCTGACACCACATGGGTGCAGGCTTCGATGCAGAGCAGGGGCATGGCGTTGGGGGCGTGATTGGGCTGGGTTTTGGCTGCGGCGGCTCCGGCCATGGGCTGGGTGGCGGTGAGGGGCCAGAGGATGCGGCGGAGGCACTTGGTATTCGCGCAGGTCTTGCCGATGAGCGCGTGGGCCTGGTCATCGGTGATGGTGTTGACGAAGCGGTACATGCCGGTCTGGCGGCCGAGGAGATCGCGCAGGGGGACGGCGGTGAGCTTTTCCTGCTCAAGCGCACGCGCCATGCCGATGGCAGCGGGGTAGAAGAAATCGAGCGCGAGGCGCAGTTCGTCGAGGTCGGTGAGATCGAGACGCCAGCCGCGATTTAAAGTGGGGGCGGAATGCAGCGGACGGAAGGTGCCGCCGGCATCGTTCCGGGCGATGAAGAGGGCATCGTGCGCTTCGTGGTGGACTTGCAGATCGTCTTTGCCGCGATCGGCGATGTGGCTGAGCGAGTAGGTGCCGTCGGGGTTGGTGGTGATGAGGATCTCGCCGATTTCATCGATGCCGGAGTTTAACCAGTAGGCGAGGGAGGATTTCACCTCGTCATTCGGCATGCCTTTTTTGTGAGCCACCTGGTGCTTGGCATCGAAGTCATGGACCTGATCGAGGATGACGTCTGCCATGAGGGGCTCGGTGCCGATGGCGCCGCTGTAATAGATCTGGCGGCCCTGGAGGTGGTGCGGGTTTTGATGGAAGACGCCGCTCTCGCTGAGTGCCTCGCCCACTTCCTCGCGCATGCCGAGGAGGACGGGGATGTCTTGAAAGCTGTGCAGGCCGTCGGCGATGAAGAAGGGGACAACGACGACATTCGGCGCGGCGGTGAGCGTGGCCCAGTCCTTCACAAAGGGTGCCTCTTCCATGTAGGCGTCGATGACTTCGGCGAAGCCGTAGTGCCCGCCGCGAATGAGGGCGACCTGATCCTGAATGGCCTTGGTGGAGTTTTCGTTCAGGCTGGTGCCGTGGCCGACGATGACGAGGCTGGTCTGATCGCGCGGCACATGGGGGGCGACTTCATCGGCGCGCTGAATGAGGAGGCGCGTCATGTTGGGGTGAATGCCCACGGGATCGCAGTAGTGGATGGTTTTGCCATCGCGCTGCGTGGTGGGGCCGTCGAGGCGCAGCTCACGCGGGAGCACCTGCTGGCAGAAGTAGCCTTCGCTGATGAAATTAGGGACGATGTAGATGACCTCGCTGTCCACCATCTCGTACACCTCGCGCATGTTCGGCTCCTCTTTCCAGAAGCAGCAGGCGACTTCACGGAAGAGACCGCGACGGCGGATGGAGTCGGCGTGCAGGTGCGTCGGGGAACTGGAGTCCGGATTCGTGGTGGAACCGTGACCGACGATGATGAGGGCGGCTTGTTGGTGGGCGTTCAAAGGGGAAGGCGTAGGAGATGGAAGGTCGAATGGCCCGTGATTACGTCACGGGAGGCGCGGTTGGAAACAATTCCTCATTCGGGATTCCTCATTTCTCATTCACCCATGGCGGAAGCGCAGGTCTTTGATCTTGGCATCGGGCAGCTTTTCCTGGAGGCGTTTGAGAATTTTCACTTTCTCCTGCATCAGCGCGTGGTGGGCCGTGGGCTGAATGAGGCGGACGCTGAGGATGCCGCGCTCGAAGGTGTCCGGGCGGGTCAGTTTGAACAGGAACGTGCCGACGATCTCCTGCCAGGCGGCGAGGATGTCCTCCAGCTTCACGCGGTTGGACATGCCGGCCTTGGCCATGATCTGCGTGGCGAGGTCTCCCACCCTGAGCGTGGGCAGGTCCATCAGCGGCCCGTCCTCCACGCCACGCCACGCCGAGATGAGGTTGTGGCGCCTGCGCATGGCGGCGGTGGGCTTGCGTTTATCCATGGGCGCACCCTAGACGGCAATTGGCGGGTGCTAAATCGCAAATTTCAAATCTCGCATTTCCGGCGGGCCGCCGCTAAAGATGCCCTCCCCCCGACCAACCGCCATGTCCGCCGACACTCTCCCCACCGACCATACCGACCCGATCAACGCGCAGATTCTCGCCGTGAGCGAGGACCGCATCAAGGGCTTCACCCCCACGCCGTTTCAGGACATTGCACAGCTGAGCGGCCTGCCGCTGGAGACGGTGGTGGAGCGCATCCAGGCGATGCTGAAGGCCGGGGTGATCCGCCGCGTGCGGCAGACCCTGCTGGCGAACAAGCTGGCTGAAGGCGCGCTGGTGGCCTGGAAGGTGCCGACGGAAAAGCTGGACGCCGCCTTTGAATTCCTCTTCAAGCAGGACCCCTTCAGCGGGCATGTGGTGCTGCGCTCCACGGACCGCGAGGTGAGCGGCAGTGACTACCGCCTGTGGACCACGCTGAAAGTGCCGCAGGGCTATGACATCAACCAGCATTGCGATGTGCTGGCGAAGCTGATCGGTGCAGAAAGCTACTACACCATGGAAGCGCACGGCATCTTCGCCCTGGGCGTGGGCCATGTGCGCCGCAAGACGCTGGAGCCCGGCGAGCGCGCCGAAGTGCCTGCCGTGATGATGACCACCAACATCGCCGAACTGAATGAGGAAGAGTGGAATGTGCTGCTGCACCTCAAGGGAGATCTGAGCGTGGACGAAGTGGGCCCTAATCCCTGGGAAGGCCGCGCCAAGGCTGCGGGGGTCTCGTTTGAGAAATTCTGTGAAGTCGCCAAACAGCTCGATAAAAAAGGCGTCATCGGCCGCTTCTCCACCTTCCTGGAGCACGTGAAGCCCAGCTCCACCGGCGTGCGCGTCACGCGCTTCAATGCGCTCTTCCACTGGAAGGTGCCGAAGGGCATGGAAGAACGTGCAGGCGGCGAAGTGGGCCGCCACACCATCATGACCCACGCCTACTGGCGTGAAGGAGGTGAACGCTTTGCCAACGTGAACATCATGGGCGTCATCCACGGCACGGACAAGGAGATGGTGCTCGCTCACAAGGCCGCCATCGACAAGCATCTGGCTGAAGAAGGCATCCCGCTGGAATACACGAATGTGTTTTGGGGCGGCCGCAGCGAAATCAAGCCCAGCGAGATCTCACCGATCGTGTTCAAGGAATGGCACGCGAAGTGGAAGGATGTGGCGGGACCGGTGGTGTGAGGGCGGGGGCTGCGGCAGCCTGTAATGGATGCGGCTACAAGCGTATGGCTGTAGCCGGGTGAAATTCCACCCACGCCTGGTCATCGATGGTGAAGGGGACTGAATTTGAGAGGCACCATGCTTCAGCTCCATCTCTAGCTCGCTGCCACATGCCTTCAGCCCAAGTGGCGGCAGAACGATTCCATGTGCTTTCGGTGGGGAAATAGACGTGCTCATGGCCCATCGTCATCTCAACGGTAAAGCGGTTGTTCCCGACGAACCCGTCGAACATTTCCTTCCATCGGGGCTGATAGGTGATGGTCATGGCAGTTGCGTTGGTCAGACGTTTTCCGAAGAGGACTGACAACCGGTCAGCCTCATGAATGGGGCAACAGGATCGGCTTGCTGCACGAAGAGATTTCCGACATAGCCGCGCTCCAAGCAGTGAACCTGACGCCCATAGACTTCGATGGTCAGAACGCGCAACCGCGTTTCTTCATTTCCTTCGATGGTGAATTCGTCGCCGACCCAGATCGGATCTTCGCTGCACCGACCGGCCAGCTCCAGGCGACCATTGCCATGATCCTTCGCAAAATGGATTAACAATGACTTCATAAAGTGTGTGATGTGGGCCGACCCGTGGCAGAGTCACTGCTTCTTCGGAATCGCAATGGTTACGGAGTAAGCTGCGGCGCCATTCGGGGCGTCGTCAAAGTAGAGCACGAAGCCGTCTGGGGTGGGTTCCAGAGCCACGAGGTCGCGGCCTTGGCGCTTGATGATGCGGGCGTGGGGGAGGTCCAGGCTGGCAAACTCGGCCCACTGGGCCGGTGTCTTGCGCGGGTTGTTCCAGGGCTTGCCCTTGAACGTCATGTCATCGGGCTCGGACCAGTGGAGGTGCGTCCATTTCACACCGTCTTGGGTGAAGGTGAACTTTTCGCTGCCGTCGATCTGTCCGGAGATCGTCAGGTATTCATAGGGATCCACCGGGGGCGTGGGGGCGGAGGAGCAACTACTGAGGATGACGAGAAGGAACAGGGTAGAAGCAACAGCGGGCAGGGACTTCATGGGATGGGCGGAATCGTGCAGGGAGTGCTCCCCGAAGCTATCTTAAACAAGGTTGGGGTGTCCAACCTTTTTGGAACGCGATGGAAAATCGCGAAAACAGGAGCGGGAAGCCGGCCCCCCACGTGGAGAAAATGCAACAAACTCCACTAAAACAACGCCTGGGTATACGCGCGCGGTGGGAGGCGGTGGTCTGGGCGGGCTGGCCAGCCTCAGGAGATATTGAATGGCTCTGGACGCTGTGCGCGCATCATGGTTCCAGACTCACTCATTGGAAAGAGGTGCTGTGGCGCTTTTTGTTTCATCAACAGCAGGCTGGGCTGGCAAATTCTTTTTCGTGAGAACGTTCATGAACTGTTCGCCGCCTTCATCGGTGAGGTTGAGTTCCGATGTGAGCTTGCGCATCACTTCAACGGCTTCCTCAGGCAACCCCAAGTCCACGTATCCCTCCATCGCGTCACACTTCCTTTGGAATTCTCCGAGAGTTATTGGGGGGGAGAGACTGTTGCTTGGCTGGTTGGGGCTTATCATGAATAAGCCTTCGGATTACGCCCAAAGAACGGTCGTATCATTTAGCTTAAGTGCGGGCTAAATTTCTGTTAAGTCCACATAAAGATCTGCACTTCGCTGCTGGAGAGCCTTCACGAGCCAGCGTGTCAGCACCGCATGGTTGATTATGCAGCGAGAAGAGCGGCGGCGGGGCTGGGAGCCGATGCTCCGACGCCGCTTTCGCAGGCCGGAGGGCAGGGTAAGGCCGGAGAATACTCTACAGCCCGCGAAAGCGGTAGCTCCGATGCAGGCTGGCGCCGTGCATCTGCGCGACCGCATTGATTGATTCGCTGCGCTCACCCTTCGGGCAGCCTGCGGCTGTCTGCCTCCGCTGCGCTTCGGTTCCAAAACGCTGCCGCGCGGCACAAGAGGCCGACCGTCCAAACCCGCGAAACTCCGCCTTCCCCTTCATGCCCTGCCTTGTTGATCCTATCGCAAATTCATGAAGGCCCCGTCCACCCCCAGCTCCTGCACGCTTCGCCTGGAGCGCAGCTCCCACACACAGCTTGCGAAGACTTCATAGCCTCGCTGCTGCAAGGCTTTCACGAGCCAGCGTGTCAGCACCACTTGGTTGATCATGCAGCAGTCCCAAGGCTGCTGCTTCCACAAAGCCCCAAGGGCCGGGAGCAGCCCAAAGCGAGCGAGGCGCACGTCCGGCATCAACTGCCGCATCCTTCGCAAAACGCCGCTCCGGTGCGAAGCAAAGACCACCTTCTCCCAAGGGAGATGAGGTGCCAGATACTCGGCCACGCAGATGAGATCTGCCTCGGTATCATTGCCCTTGAGGTGGGCGATGAGGCGCATGTGGGGTCCGAGTTCCGCCAAGCACTCGCGCAGCTTCGACTTTGTATCCCATCCAAAATGCGCGCAGTGGAATTCGCCATCCGCAGCACGCACCACGTCGAGTTCCACAAAGTCCGCCTGATGCTGTGCGGCGAGGCGCACCCCGGCAGGGGTGTTTTGCATTCCCTTTCCCATGCCTCCTCGGTGCGCGATGGTTTTCATGGGTCAGTGTGAATGGTGGTGTGTCTCATCGGTCTCGCCTTGAGAGCACCCCCCAAAGAAAGGCAATGCTTAGATTCAAACGATGGACTGCTTTTGTAGCGCTAGTACCACATTCTCATGTTTGCAAAAATCAGATGGTAAGCCACCGTCAAAGCCAGCGGAATCGCAATCCCGCCAGCAATCAAGACATTGTACGACCTCCAGCCACGAAGTGTTCCGAGACTGACAAGAGCCATGGCGACAGCCACCAGTTGAACAGGAATCAACTGCTCCGTGGAATGCCGCGGGGAGCAATGGAAAATGCCTAGTGACACTATTGGAATGGCAAGCGACACCGACGATAGAACATGGACGCCAAGGGATGAGTGATGCGGAGGTGTCATCACCTGCCTGCACAACCACCAGCGAAGCATCCCCACCATGACTGCACTCGCGGGTATGATCAGCCACCATCTCTGCACAGCCCATGAAATCCAGATTCTGAAAGCAAAACCGATCAACGAACTTACGAGCCACACAGCAGCGGACTTGCGACTAAGGGGGAGGCTTGGTGCTGAATCGCTCATTGGTGCTGTTGGTTGGGCAAACAGGCGATTTATAGGCAGAAGAGTTTTGATGTCAGCACCTTTGTCTCTGACCGGAATGTTGCTTTAAGGCTGGTGCCTGCAGCCCCTGGCATCTTTTACTCTGCTTTCCTCATGATGGTGGTCAGGGATTTGCCTTTTGCCAGTTCATCGATCAACTTGTCCAGATAGCGGATCTCGCGCATTGTCGGATCTTCGATGTCCTCCACTCGGATTCCGCATATGCTTCCCTTGATCAATGATCTGGCGGGATTGAGCCGGGGGGCTTCCGTGAAGAAGGTCTCGTAATCAGTTCCCTTCGTCACGAGGCCCTGCAACGATTTGGGATCGTAGCCGGTCAGCCAGTGGATGATCGAATCAACTTCCACCTGGGTTCTTCCCTTCCTCTCTGCTTTGGCAACGAGGCAGGCATAGACCTTTGCGAAGCTCATGGTGAAGACTTTGGGTTTCTGGGTCATGGGGCTGGAGGGAAATGAGCCGAGGAAAGGAGGGCGGATTTGTTGCTCATGGTTATGATTTAGATCGAAAGGTCCCATGGCTTGTCAAAATGACCGGAACTTTTTCTGACTGGCGAGACAGCCGGTGGCATTAATGACTGAGCACTTTTTTGACTAGCGCAGTAGTTCAAGACGTTTCCTCGCCTCGGGATCAAGCGGAGGCGGTGAGAGCCGAATTTTAGGTGGATCCTCGTGAAGCGGTTCAGGCTTGGCTGCTGTCCACTGTGAAGGATTGATGAAGCCCTCAAACTCGTTGGAATAAGTCACGTCTGACTGTTTGCTGACTAATTTATAACGCATTTTGGTCTTGAGGGATCCTGCAAAGGCAGGAGCTGCAAATGTCCAACAGTGTTTGTCCGGCAAGAAGACCTGGTGGTAACTGTTGCCACAGTCGCTGTGAGACAGGCGCTCAATTGGTTTCCAAACACGTTCGGGTGTTTGCGCTTCGCAGATGATGTTAACTCGGGAATCCTGAGCCCTGAATGACATTTCTTTGCCAGTACGATTGACGAGCACAAGCTGGAACCCGCGAAACATAGGCCCCGCTTGGTACTGCCGATATGGAACCTGCTGATTAGGTAGGACGACGAGAGACAGAGCGTTGGGAGCGCCCAAGTTTTCTTTCTCAATGCCTTTAGGCATGTTGTCAGACTTATAAAAGCCCCCCAAGTCTGACGGATCTGTTCTGCTTCCTGCCAAATATACGCTTTCGCCAATCCAGAAAACCGACAGCGGTTTCAGGTCCTCCGCGTGGCAGCCAACTGAAATAAACAGGAAGGCAAATGCAACGCACTTGAGTTTGAAGGAAGTTTGGCTCATCGCTGGATTGCTTTATGCACAAGTAGTTTAGCAAATCTGGCCATCGACGTGCAAGAGCATAACCATGCACAATGAAAAACGCCTTCCCCCTTTCAGGAGAAGGCGTCGAGTGAATCGAAAGATTCGTGCGGCCTAGCTTACGCCACGATCGGCTGCAGATTGGCTTTGCACCATTCGCCGTTCTGCTTGGTCACGCCATCGGGGTCATCGACGGCGACGTGGGCTTCGTCTTCGCAGATGATCCAGCCGGAGTAATTGCGGGAGACGAGCCATTCGGTGATTTTGTGGAAGTCGAGCTTGCCGGTGCCCATCTGGGCCCAAGGCTCAGCGCCGTTGCCGGAGAAGTCCTTGTAGTGGATGTGGTTCACGAGGTGCTGCCACTTGTTGAGGGTGGCAATGACGTCCATGCCGCCGCGGATGATGTGGCCCACGTCCGGGGTCCAGCCGGTGACTTTGGGGTCGAGGCTGCTGAGGACGACGTCGTAGTCTTCCTGGGTGCGGACGAGGGAGGCGGGCGGGGAGTTCGGGTGGTAGGAGGCCTTGATGCCGAGATCAGCGGCGCGCTGGGAGACGCGGTTGACGTTCTTGGCGATGTTGAGGCGGCGGTTTTGGAGGTTGTCCTTGCGACCGCTTGGCAGCGTCACCGTGCCGAGCATGGAGCCGGGGAAGTGCTTGAGGAAATTGAGGGTGAAGTCAGCGGCTTCCTTTTCGTTCGGCGCTTCGGTTTCACCATCCCAGGCGCAGACGAGGGCGAGGCCGGCGAGCTGGACGTTGTACTTCTGCAGCACGTCCTTGAGCTTGATGGGGTCGATGAAGTCGCCTAGCCAGTACTTGGAGCAGCCGAGGGCGCTCTGGGAGATTTCGAGAACCATCGGCTCGATGCCGGTGAAGCCTGCTTCTGAGGCGACCTTGATCATGTGGTCGAGCTTGTTGTCGTAGCCTTTGCCGGTGCCCTGCATGAACCAGGTGTAGACTTCGGAACCGAATTGGATTTTGCCCATGGTGTGAGTGTGGTTGTGGGTTTGCTGTGGAGAAATCACGACGGTCAGTGCGACCGGTGGAGCGGCATTGGAGCGAACGAGCGTGAACTGTAAAGCGGCAAAATGCTGTGGGAGTCTACAGATCAGATCAACACCGCAGAGATGGGAACGCCGCAGAGTTCTTCTGAAACAACCTCTGCGGCGTTCCAGTCTCTGCGGTGTAAATCTCAAAGTTTTCCAGGGAGTTACGGCTTCTCCGGTGGCGGGGGCTGGCCGGCGGGAATGGTGGGCTTGTCGCGGTCGCGGATGTCGTTGGAGATCTCGGCGATGACGTTGGTACTTTCGCGGCGTTTGGTTTTGGTGAGCGAGAGCGGGATGCGCAGGCTGCTGCGTGTGAGGCCGCTGCGGCGGCTGACGACGACTTCGGCGTCCAGGACGATGTCGTGCTGCTTTTGGGCATCGAGGCTGACGTAGGGGCCCAGGAGAAGGCTGGCGCGGGTGGAGCCGGGGGTTTGGGTTGGCTGAAATTCGGCCCGGCCGGTAAAGCCGCGAGGCTCCATGGGGGCCGTGAAGCCGTCCGCAGCGCTGAGGCGCAGGCTTTTTATTTCAAACCACTGCTGATCCCCGGGCTGGCCAAAGGCGTGCAGTCGCATCTGGTAGGGGCCGACTTCGGCGACCATGGCCCCGCCGACGACCATGGCGCTGAGGGCCACGCCGGATTCCGTGGCCTTGGGGATGAACTCCACCCTGAAGGCGCTGCCGCCTGCCGTGGGTGCCGGGGCGCTGGACTGGTAGTCGTAATGCGTGGTGAAGACGTGGACGCAGGAGGGCAGCCAGAGAAGGGCCAGCAAGGAGAGCAGGGGGCGCATGCGGAGCAAAATGCAGGGGCGGGGAGTGGGAAGCGAGCCTGAAATGGGAGGGCGGAAACTTCACTTTAGGAAAACAATCACTAGAATTGACAATATTAACAATGTTTAATATAATTACAATAACATGCTGGTTTCTCGCCTTCTCGCCCTCCTTGCTGCTCTCGCCTTGCCTCTCGGCTCGGTGCAGGCGCTGACTTGGGACGAGACGATCGATGGGGAGCTTTCTGGCGACGGCAATGCGCCGACGCTCATTGGCACCCTGGACTCGGGGGTCAATTTGTTTTCCGGCACCATGGGTTCGCTGGGGGGCACCGGGCCGCTGGATGCGGACGTCTGGAATTTCACCATCGCCGCAGGCTACTACCTGACGGGGATCAATCTGGTGGATTATTCGGCCCAGAGCGGCAGCCCAAGCAACGCATCCTTCATGGCGATCGCCAATGGCGGATCGATCAACATGAGCGATCCATCGAACCACCTGAGCAATGCCCTGTGGGGCTACGGGCAGGATGGCTTTGGGAACACCTACGTCGATCTGCTGGCATTGCTGGATGCGGGTCCGGACTTCGGCGGCATCGGCTTTGACGGGCCGCTGCCTTCGGGCAACTACACGTTCTGGATCCAGGAGGGGTCTGACCAGATCAACTACGGCATTGAATTTGTGACCTCACCCGTACCGGTGCCGGAGCCGGGCAGTCTGCTCCTGTTGGGGGTGGCTGGGTTGTGGTCGCTGCGTCGCCGTCGGCTGCGGTGAATGGTTTGCAAAGAGGCGTGGCCGCAGCTAAGGCGGGCGGCACATGATTCGGAATCTCTTGTTCGACTGGTCCGGGACGCTGGTGGATGACCTGCCCGGCGTGGTGGGTGCTGTGAATGGCATGCTGCGTGCCGCTGGTGCTGTGGAAATGACGCGGGAGGAGTTCAAGGGGCGCTTTCGCCTGCCGTACACCGAGTTTTTCGCGGAGGTGCTGCCCGGTCTGGATGTGGAGCGCCTGCAGGAGCTCTACCTGGAGCATTTCACCCATGCGCATGCGGATATCGAAATCCTGCCCCATGCGCGGGAGTTCATCCAGTTCGCCGCTGCCACGGGCCGGCGCCTGGTGGTGCTGAGCAGTGCGCCGCTGCCGCATGTGATGGCCCAGGCGGAGGCGCTGGGCGTGCGGGATGCCTTTGAAGTCATGCGTTGTGGCGTCATCGACAAGCGCACGGAAATCCACACGCTGCTGGCGGAGCTGGACATGGCGGCCGCAGAGACCGCCTTCATCGGCGACATGCGGCATGACATTGATGCCGGCCACGCCGCCGGGGTGGTGACCATCGCCACATGCACGGGGTATGAGAGCGCCGAGACGCTCATGACCTCCGCACCGGACATGCTGGTGCCAGACCTCTCACGCCTGCCTGCGCTGCTGGGGCCGCTGACAGGGGGAGATGGTGCCTATCCGGTGTCCACGGTGGGCGCGCTCATTTTGAACTCGAAAGAGGAGATGCTGCTCATCCGCACGCACAAGTGGAGTCACCGCTGGGGCATCCCCGGGGGGAAGATCAAACGCGGTGAGTCCTGCGAAGAGGCGCTGGTGCGCGAGATCCAGGAGGAAACGGCGCTCACGTTAAAAGACATCGAATTCGTCATGGTGCAGGACTGCATCGAGCCCGTGGAGTTTCAGCGTTCTGCGCACTTTCTGCTGCTGAACTACATCGCCCGCTGTGCGGAGGCGGAGCCGCAGGTGGTGCTGAACGAGGAGGCGCAGGCCTTTCAGTGGCTGCCGCTGGCCGAGGCCCTGCAGATGGACCTGAACATTCCCACCCGCATCCTGCTGGATGAATGCCTGCGCAAGGGGCTGCTGGGTGGAGCGACGAAGGAAGCGCCCAAGACTCCCACACCTGCGGGGACTTCCGCATTGTCAGATCCCAAGCCCCGGCTAAAAACTCCCCACCTCATGCTTCCCCCTGACGAAATCCGAATTGCCGCCCTGCGACTGACCACGCACATCGGTGTTCCCGAAGCTGAGCGGGCTGAGGCCCAGGTGCTGGTGGCGGACGTGACTCTGCGCATCCGCAGGCGGTTCGAGGCGATGAATGATGACATCACTTCCACGATCGACTACGCCGCCGTCGCCGCACGGCTGCAGGCCCTGGCGGCGGAGCGGCCCCGCAGGCTGATCGAAACCCTCGCTGCGGAGATGGCGGCCTGCGTGCTGGAGGAGTTTCAGGCCATCGGGGTGACTCTGGAATTGCGCAAACGCATCCTGCCTGACACCGATCATGTGGCCGTGCGCCTGGTGCGTGGCGAGTGAACGAAATGGCGGGGGCGGCGTCCAAGACTCCCGATCTCGCCGGTCAGGGCCAGCCTGTCCGGTGTATGTGCTGTGAAGCATTCCATCCTGCCAACCCATGAAATATCTGCGCCTCCTTGTTGCCGCTTTGCTTGCCACCACGCTGCTCAGCTCCTGTAGTTTTGAGCATGCAGATTCACGTCTGCCCACGGTTTCCCAGCAGGATGCCTATGATGTGAGCTGGGGCCTGACACCACGCAAAGCACGGGGGAACCCGAAGATGCGCTACCAATACAATGCCCGTGCCGAGCAGTCCGCCGCGACCCTGAGCGTGGATCCGGCGGCAGCTGCGACCGACAGGGGCTAGTCGCGGAGAACATGGAAATCATTGCGGCCTCGACGGCTGCGAGCGAACTGCGCCAACACGTCTTGCATGGCACCGGTCCGTGGGGGAGGGCGGTATGCGCCTGGAGACTGAACGAAATGCAGGGTGTCAGCGTCGAAGACTTCGATCTTGCCAGCTAGAGACAGCCCGCCTAGTATCGGATCCCGTTAAGAATTCAATTTCGCCAAACAATGACATCTCTGCGCTACCTCTTTGCCGCTCTGCTTGCCTCAACCCTTCTCGTCTCCTGCGGTTCCTTTGAGCATGTTGACTCCCGTCATCCCACGGTGGCGCAGCAGGATGCC
>NZ_JBAQCR010000334.1:0-12205 GCF_049294395.1 Prosthecobacter sp. | reverse complement strand
GCCTCGTGTTCTCCCAGAAGCTGGAGTGACAGCTTGATCTTGGAGGGATGGCCATGGCGCAGGGCGTTGTTGGCTGCTTCCTGGGCGATGCGGTAGATGTGCGTCTCTTTCTCCGAGTCCTCGATTTTGATGTCAGGATTGACCTCGCAGGTGCAAGAGGTGCGATGGTTGGTGCGGATCGTTTCAGCCAGCAGATGAAGTGCTCCGCCAAGTCCGCGATTTTTCACGGATGCCGGAGACAGGCTGTGGGACATGCGCCGGACTTCCTGAATGGCTTCCTGAATGAGATGGTGGATGCGGGCGGCGCTCTGGCGCTGATCACCGGTGAGTTCGGATTCGAGCGCTTCAATCAAGCTGGCCACTCCCGTCATCGTCTGCCCGACACCGTCATGCAGATTGTGTCCGATGCGCGCCTGCTCCTGCTCGGAGATTTTTAGAATTTCTTTTTGCAGCCGGTTACGCTCCGTCAGGTCCGTGCCGGTGACGATAATGCGGTCCACTACGCCTTCGGGGGTACGGGTGATGATGCTTGAAAGCGCGACGACATGGCGCTTGCGATCTTTGCCGATCAGCGTGACCTCCCGAGAGGCAATGTTGTTGCCGGCCAGCATTTCATTGAAGCGCTTTTGCGAACGTGCTTTTTCCGCAGCTTCCATGAAGTCTGATTTCCATGGTGGTTGCTTGCCGACCAGGTCTTTCCGTTTGTAGCCGAGCATTTGCAGGGTGGCTTCGTTAGCGTGGATCAGATTGCCGTGCCGGTCCAGCAGGATGATGATGGCCGAGGTGTGACTGGCCAGGATTTCATTGAAGCCGAGCTCCCGGCGGTAGTTTGCCTCCGCCAGCTTGCGGCTGGTGATGTCCTCCACCATGGCGAGCATCTGGTTGGGGTGTCCGCTCATGGTGCTGAGCAGAGAGGCATTGAGATTCACCCAGACCACGGAACCATCTGGACGCAGGTAGCGCTGTTCCACTTGAAACTCGGAGGACTTGGCTGCTTTGAGCTGCTTGTGCAGATGATGGTTCTTGGCGTGGTCATCCGGGTGCGTGATTGCATCAAAGGCAATCTTCAGCATGTCTTTGCGCGACCTGCCCACGATTGTGCAGAAGCGGCGGTTGACGTCCACGAAGCGGCCCGTGGTGAAATCCACGAGGCCGACACCTACGACGGCCTGCTCGAAGATGGCGCGGAAGCGAACCTCGCTCTCAATCAAAGCCTGCTCCGCCTGCTTGTGCTCGGTGATGTCCTGAAACGTGCCGATCAGCTTGACGGTTTGGCCGTTCTTGCGAATGGCGAATCCCTGAGTGCGCGCCCAGAAGCGCCGTCCTTTGGCGGTGAGGACCGGCAGTTCCAGATCGTAGGCGCTGCCGTGTTCGATGGCGGCTTTCACAGCTGCGCGGATGACCTGCTGCTCCTTGTTGGCGTAGAAGCTGATCGCTCGTTTCAGTGAAGGAGTCGTCTTGCTCTCGATCTCGAAAAGCCGGCAGGTTTCGAGGGACCAGAAGAGCTTCTTGGAGGCCACCTCCAGCTCCCAACCGCCGATTTTGGCCATCTCTCCGGTACGCTCGAGCAGCTCCGTCGTCCGGGCCAGAGATTGCTCCACCTGTTTGCGCTCCGTAATGTCCTGCATGATGGCGATGTGCCGCGATGGGGGCTCGCCTTTTTTCCACATGGGAGAAATCGTGAGGTTGATCCACGTGATGCTGCCATCGGCATGAAGGTGGCGTTTCTCAATGGTGTAGGTTTGGATCTTGCCGGCCTTCAGCCTCTCCATCTGCTCCAAATTCGCCTGCCAATCGTCTGGGTGGGCGATGTGCATGAAGGTTGTGGCCAGCATCTGCCTGCGTGTCAGCCGAGCAATGTCGCAGGCCCGTTGATTGACGTTGAGGAAACAGCCTGTGTTGCTGTCGATCAATGCCACGCCGACAGCGGCCTGCTCAAAGATGGCGCGGAACTGAGCATTGCTCTCCTGCATGGCGGCCTCGGCGGCCCGACGTGCGGAAGTGTCGGTCAGCAGAGCCATGGCCCCCACATAGACCCCCTGGTTGTTGGTGATGGGATTGGTGGAGACAAACGCCCACAGAGGCGTGCCGTCTTTGCGCATGTATTTGAACTCGAACTGATCCGAAATGCCTCTCTTCCGGTTCTTGATGTGCGTGGTCAGCAGGGCCTTGCCCTCATCGTCCAGAAAGTCGCTGATGGGGCGTCCGATCATTTCCTCCGGCTTGTAACCCATCATCTTCGCCATTTTGGGATTGACGTAGTCGGTGAGCGAACGGGCATCGATCGTCCAGATGCCTTCTTCAGCGGTCTGCACGATGCGGCGGTATAGCTCCTCGCTTTCATGCAGCGCCAGCTCTGAGTTGCGGCGTTTGGTGATGTCAATGATGCTGCCGGACAGGTGAGTCACACGGCCCCTGGCATCCATGATCGGGGTCACGGAAATCTTGCCGTATTTGATGCCCGATGAGTGAGCGTAGGTTTCATCCCAGCGAACGGTCTGATGGCTGCGGATTGATTTGCGGCATTGCTTAAGCACGCGTGTGCAGGATGGCTCGGGGATGATTTGTTCGATTCGTTTGCCGATCACCTGCTGCGGCCGCAGACCTGCGGCGGCGAGAAAGCGTCGGTTGGCAAAGTGGAAGCGCAACTGCTGCCCCGGCTCCACGGAAAGGCTGAAGAGGGCGGCGTCGACGCTGTTGTAAAACTGAGCCAGCTGTTCAGGGGTGGCAGCAGATTCACTTCCCTGAGTGAGTGATGCAGCAGAGGCCGTGGCTTTGCGCCGGGCCGCCGTCTGGGGAGATTTCTTCATGCAAGAATGCAGTCGCTTATTTTAACAGACCCGACCTTATCCATGGGGCAGGCGCGAAGCAAGCAGGATGGCAGGACGGTCAGACGACGATGGCGCTCGCCACAATCTCTGCAGCGAGCCCGGGAATCTTCGCGAGGGTCCTGGCAGGGGTGTCGCGCATGGCCGGCACATGCAGGGTGTCTTTTCCCAGGCTGTGCAGGAGACGATCCAAGGCCTGGCCGAAAGCGGTGACTGCGGCACTTTCCTCCTCTGCGTCATGACGCAGGTCATTGAGCAGGGCCACATGCTCGTAGCGCTGCAGCCATTCGTTGGCGCGGGGGCGGTAGCGTTCGATGATCAGGCGCATGAGACTTTCAGCGGAGCGGGGCTCGGCTTCGCGGAGGACCTGATAGACGAGGCAGCGGGCGACATCTGCCGCAGCAGTGATCAGTCCCGGTTCGTTGACCCCGATCTGGTCGTGAGCGAGGCTCCGGTGGCGGTGCTCGAAATGAAAGCCCAGATCCACCTGACACTGCTGCTCACCGGGCAGATGACGGAAGGCTTCGCAGAGAAGGGCGATTTCCAAGCCCCAGCCGCCGGGCAGGCAAAAGCATTCCAGTGCCTGCATGTCTGCGGCAAATTCGCCTGAGAGCGGGTAGCGGAAGCCGTCGAGATGTTCGAGCATGGGCTTCGAGCCCAGCACATCACGGCATGCCTGAATGAGGGGGAAGATTAGCAGCCGAGTCACGCGGCCATAAAGCCGGTCCGAGACACGGCTGTAGTAGCCTTTGGCAAACCGATAATTCATGCGCGGATGCAGCAGCGGATAGCAGAGCCGCCACAGCAGGTCACGGCTGTAGTTCAGGATGTCAGTGTCATGGCTGACGATGACGCCGCCAAAATTGCGCGCATGAAGGTAGGCGATGCCCATCCAGATGTTAGAGCCTTTTCCTGCATGGGGCCCGGCGAGTCCGGCCTGATCCATGCGCTGATAGACTTGGGAGAGCTGCGGCCCGTCATTCCAAAGAATGTGGGCTGTCTTGCCGCGCAGATTTTTGCGGATGAGCACCAGGGCCCGCTCGAGTTCGGCGGCGTCCATTCCATTCATGCTCAGAATCACCTCGGAGATGTGACCTGCCTGGGAGACCTCTTCAAGAATGCGAGGAAGGGCGGGGCGCTCGCACTCGGCATAGAGCGCGGGCAGCAGCAGGGCCACCGGTTTGTCCCGCGCCCAGTCCAGCATCTCAGTTTCACGGGCGGAACTGTCCGCGTGTGCCAGGTGGTGGAGGGTGGGCACGCGCGCGTGCTGATAAAAATCTGCCATGGAGATTGGAGAAACCCTCAATTACACAGTCCCGGCGCTGCGTGAAATGAAAATGTTCAAATCTGCACGGAGCTGCTGCCGTCCGCGTGCTGCTTTTCTGAACTGTCGTCATCCGCTCCATTGAGTGCCAATGTCTCTGCCTCGGGGTCGATCTCCACCGTTTCCGCCTCGATCTCGATCTCCTGCCGCCATTTGCGCGAGACCCATGGACGTACCAAGCCATACAGCAAGTAACTGACAAACAGAACGGCGGGCATCCAGTGCCAGTTCATGACCGTGAAGGCGATGACGAAGATGGTGACCAGCACCCAGTGAAAGGAGCGTTTCGTGCGCCAGTTCACGGCCTTGAAACTGGGGTATTCCAGATTGCTCACCATCAGGTAGGAAAGGAGTGCCATCAGGCCTGCAAGAGCATACTTCCAGTTGCCGATCTCGCGCTCGGTACTGTCCAGCCAGATGATGAGCAGGGTCAAAGAGGAAATCACACCTGCCGCCGCCGGGATGGGACAGCCGCGGAAGCCTTTCATGCTGCTTTTCACATCCGCCGCTGCGAGGCAGTTGAACCGCGCCAGGCGCATGGCACCGCACACCAGATAGACGCATGAGATCAGCCAGCCGAGGCCTTTGGGGGTGTCGATCTCTTTTAGCACAATATCATGCACCAGCAGTGCCGGTGCCACACCGAAGGAGACGATGTCCGCCAGGGAATCCAGCTCCCGCCCAAAGGGGCTCTCTGTGCCGCCCATGCGCGCCACGCGGCCGTCGAGCGCATCGAACAAGCAGGCGAGGAGGATGAAGACGATGGCGTAGTGGTAGTGCTGGTAATTGTTGAGATCGACCGACGTGGTCATCGCCAGATGGCGGCCGTCAAAGATCTCCAGGATGGCGACGAAACCGCAAAGAATGTTACCCGCCGTCATCAGAGTGGGCAGGACTGGGATGCGTGGCTCGAGTTCTTGAGACATGGCGTGCAAGGTGAATGCAGAATGAGGAATGTCGAGCCGAGAGAACGAAAGGGAGAGTCAAGGTGTGGACACGAGATCAATCCAGAAGCCTAGGCCATGCTTGGCTACTCTTACCAAGGCCTATCGGACGCGTGAGCCGTAGCGGTTTTATCGTACTGCCGTTGGGGCGTGCTGGCGGGCCTCCGCTTGCATTGGGTGGTTTTGCCGTTATGGCATGAATTTCCACCATGCCCACTGCTGAACTTCCGCCGCTGACCGGCGACATGACCATGAGCCAGGTGCTCCAGGCCTACCCTGGGGCGCAGAGGGCGTTGTTTGCGCGCTACCACATCGGCGGCTGCCGGAGCTGCGGCTTTCAGCCCGGCGAGACGTTGGCGCAGGTGTGCGAGCGGAATGAAAACATCCCCGTGGCGGAGGCCGTGGCGCACATTCAAGAGAGCCACAAGGGCGATGCCTCGCTGCAAATCTCCCCGCAGGAACTGGAAGTGCTGCTGCGCAACAAGCCGGATCTGGTACTGTTGGACGTGCGCACGCGTGAAGAACATGAGGCGGTGAAGCTCCCCGGCGCGCGCCTGCTGACGCAGGAGCTGGTGCAGGAAATCTTCACCAGTGGTGACAAGACGCAGACGGTGGTGCTGTATGATCACACCGGCTCACGCTCGCTGGATGCGGCGGCGTATTTCATCGGCCATGGGTTTGGCGAAACGAAATGCCTCACCGGCGGGATCGACGCCTACAGCAGTGAGATTGATCCAAGCCTGCCGCGCTATCGTATCGAAATTGAAGATTGAATCACGACCATGGACGAAGCCGCACTTCAGCAAGCCCTCACGGACACCCAAAACTTGGGCGAAATGCCCGACGCCGATGCCGTGGGCACCGTGGGAAGTCCTGATTGTGGCGACATGGTGCGCCTGTGGATCAAATACAAAGAAAAGGACGGCAGGAAGGTCATCGACAAGGCCAGCTTCCAGAGCTTTGGCTGCCAGACGGCCATCGCGGTGGCCAGCATCGCCACTGAATTGATTCGTGGCAAAACGAAGGAGGAAGCGCTCTCCATGTCTGCCGAGGAACTTAGCAAGCCTCTTGGTCCGCTGCCGCCCATGAAAATCCACTGTGGGCAGATGGTCGAAGGAGCACTGCGTGCTGCCTTGGAAGCCGAAAACAAACCCGCTGGTGCCGCTGCCTCTCCTGTTGTGTCCGATCAATCCGGCACTTTGGCCGATGCTCTTAGCGCCGCTGGCAAAACGCAGGGCAAAATCAAAATCGTCCTCACGAGCTAGTCTTTTCATTTTTTCATTCTCATTTCATCCATGCACTCCTCCCTTGAACTCAAACGCGAAGTCGATGCCGTACAGATTCCCAGTGGCGATCTGATCAAACTGCCACTCGGCATGAAGGTCATCATCACGCAGTCGCTTGGTGGCACCTACACGGTGGCTACAGACTTTGGTCTTGCCCGCATTCAGGCAGGTGACGTGGATGCCCTGGGTATTGATCCCGAAGCCAGCAAGAAGGAGCAGGACAGCAGTTCCTCAAACATCCCTGCGGATGTCAGCGATCTTGAAGGCCAGGTGTGGAATCAGCTCAAAAACGTCTATGACCCGGAAATTCCGGTCAATATCGTCGACCTAGGCCTTGTGTATGACTGCAAGGTCGAAGCCGATGCTGATGGCAAAAACAAAGCCATTGTGAAGATGACCCTCACAGCCCCAGGCTGCGGCATGGGGCCGACGATTGCCGCCGATGCGCAAAGCCGCATCATGACCATCGAAGACATGGACGACGCAGCCGTCGAACTCGTCTGGGATCCGGCATGGAATCAGGGGATGATCAGCGTCGAGGGAAAGATGAAGCTGGGGATGATCTGAGGGTTGGCATCTGGCGGATAGGTCTTCCAGCTGTCGTAGTCCCGAAACTCACAACGTGTGGATTAGAAGAGGATTGTGCGGTAAACCTGCCTTTCTGGCATCACCGCACGCTCCCATGCTCCACATGTCTTAGCAGCGCGCCGGGGACGATTTTGAAATCAAAGTCCGGGACGGCTTCGGCGGCGAGGGTGGAGATGCGGTGGTGGAGCTGATAGACGGCGGGGCGGGTGTCTTTGGAAGTGTCCACGTAGCGGTTGCAGAGGAAGATGACGAAGCTTCTGGAATAGGGATCAATCCAGAGCATCTGCCCGGTCCAGCCGGTGTGGCCGTAGCCGCCGATGGGGAAGAGGGCGCCACGGTGGAGACTGTAGTCGTGCGGCGGGGTGCGGTAGGGGGTGTCGATGTCCCAGCCGAGAGCGCGGCGCACGGGCAGGTTTTTGGCATCGGGGCTGGTCAGGCCGGCAGGGCTTTGCACGCTGGTCATCAGCCTGACGGTTTCGGGTTTGAGGATGCGGACGCCATCGAGTTCGCCGTGGTTCAGCATCATGCGGGCAAAGCGGGCCATGTCCGCCGTGGTGGTGAAGAGGGAGGCATGCGCCGAGACGCCGCCGGCTAGCCGGGCCACGGTGTCATCCACCAGTCCGCGCTCCGGCGCACTGGAAGGGGCGACACGTTTCAACTGCTCGCCGTCGGGACGAAAGACGGTGTCATTCATGCGCAGGGGGTGGAAGATTTCTGAGGTGCAGAATTCGTCAAACTTCCTGCCGGTCACGCGTTCGATCACGCCGCCAAGAAGCATGGTGCCCACGCTGCTGTAGGCAAACTGGGAGCCGGGCTCAAACAGGAGCTTCGTGTGGCAGATCTGCCCGACGGCTTCGTCGTGAGTGGTGAAGGGCTGTGTTTTGGGATTGAGATTGACCGGCAGCCCGGAGGTGTGCAGCAGCAGGTGGCGGAAGGTGATTTTCTCACGTCCTTCGCCGGTGAATTCCGGCAGGTGCTGTGAGACAGGGGCATCGAGCTTAAACAAGCCGCGCTCGATGCAGAGCATCGCCGCGCTGGCACCTGCCATGACTTTGGTGATGGAGGCCACATCAAAAAGGGTGTCTTCGGTCATCGCCTCAGCCGCAGGTTTCAGCGCGCGCTGACCGTAAGCTTTGTGGTAGGCCACGCCGTGGCTCTCCACCCACAGGGCGGCGCCGAGCAGCTTGGAATCTCGGATGGCCTGCCCGATGGTGGCATCCAGTTCATTGAGTTTTTCAACACGCAGCGCGGTTTTGGGAGCTTCTTCCGCATGCGCAGGGGCAGTTCCCCAAAAGATGGCGAGAAGGATCGCGACGAGTGTCCTGAGGTGTTTCATTTCGCCTTCGACGGCAGCAGCTTGAGGACTGCGGCGGCGACTTGCGCAGCTTGCATGGCCCTGCCTTCCGGCTTGTAGTGCAGCCCGTCGGAGCAGCACTCGGGGTGTGGCAGCATGAGCGCGTAAAGATCGTCCACGGGGATGCCTTCCTTTGCCATCAGTTCGGCGGCGATCCGGTTCCGCTCCTTCACGTTTTCGTTGCGTGCGTTGAGCTGCTCAAATTTGCCATTCACATGGGATGGTGTGCTGCTGGCCCAAATGAGCTTCGCCTTGGGCGCGAGCTTGCGGAGGTGAGCGAGCATGTGCGGCAGAAATTCGGCATACTCTTTTTCACTGACCGCACCGATGCCGTGCAGGCCGTTGTTGAAGTGAATCACGTCAAAGGTCTCCGCGCCGAGCACGGCGGCGATCTCGGCATGCAGGACGGGATCTCCCACACAGCGCGAGGTGGCGAGGCGCGCGACATAGGCCTTGCCGGTGAGCAGTTTCTCCACGTCGGGTCCGTAACCCTGGGTCACGGAGTCGCCGATGAGCAGCACGCGCGGCAGGTCGTGCTTGTTGGCGTTGGGCATCCAGATATTGCACCACTCGGTGCCTTCGCGCGGCACGACGCGGTCGGCGGCCGGGGTGAAGGTGGCCAGCGTGAGGAAAAGCAGGGCGAGTTTCATGAATTAGACTCCGGCGATGATCTTGTTGAGGCGGTCGTTGAATTCGGGCAGGGGCAGGCCGTTGTCTTCAACCGTGATCCAGCCGTTGTAACCGACATCGTCGAGGGCCTGACGCATTTTTGGCCAGTCGATGCTGCCATCCCGCGGATGCACGAACTTGCCGCTGTGGTTGTCCGGCGCGAGCGCGTAGTCCTTGATGTGGATCTTCTTGATGAGGCCGCCCAGCGTGTGGATCCAGTCGTGCACGGGCACAAGGTACTTCACATGGTTGCCCACGTCGTAGTAGGCCTTCACAAACGGGTGGTTGAAGGATGCGACGAAGTTTTTGTACAGGTCCGGACGCACCCAGAGGTTGTTCCAGACGTTCTCGAGGCCGATGATGACGTTGAGCTTCTCGGCCAGCGGAATGAGCTTCGACACCTGCTCCTTCGATCCGTCGGTCGATTTGTTTTGCAGCGCGATGTAGCGCTCGAAAGGTGTGTTGTCGCCCTTCACGACGCGGCTGACATGGCCTGTCTTTTCGTCGAACTCGATGTCGAATTCCCACGGCTGCGGCATCTTCACGGTCGGCCCGCCAACGCGGCAGGGGACGAGCAGGATCGTCTCAGCTCCGAGCCAGTTGGCCGTGCGCAGGGCTTGCTCCGTCACCGCGTAGCTCGCGGCGACCTGCCCCGGATCATCGCTGTTGAATTCCGCCCACCCGCGCAACACGGAATGCACCTTCAAACCGATGCCTTCGATGAGCTCACGCGCCTTTTTGGCCTCCGTTTCGTCATCAAAAAGATGGGAAACCTCCACGCCGTCGAATCCGGCCTCTTTGAGCTCACGCAGCGCCTTTTCCTCCGGCTTGCCGATGATCTTGGCCTTCTTGAGCACCGTTTTAAACGTTGCCGCGTGCGATGAGGAAAGGAATGAGAGTGAGGCAGCGCCAGCAGTGGCAAGGAATTGACGACGGGACGGAGCGGAAGCAGTTGGTTTCATCAGAGAGCCAAACGAGTCTGAAGCACGGTATATTGCCGTGCTTGAGGCAGGAAAGCGCAACTGTTGGAGCACCGGAACTCAAGAAACGAGTGCGGGTGAAAGTGGAGGGGGTCGGCTTCTTGCCCGCGATCCTCATGAAGCGTCTCATTTCGCTCAATTTTCGAGCGGTGGAGTCGATGAGATTTGACCTTCCTTGCGTGGCAGAGGCGAAGGTGACGGCCGTCCTTCGCTCTGAGGAGGGCATTCTTCGTCTGTTTAGTTGACGAAGAATGGCGGACAGGGAGGGATTCGAACCCTCGGTACCGATTAAGGTACACACGCTTTCCAGGCGTGCTCGTTAGACCACTCTGACACCTGTCCAAATTCTTGCTCCGGCAAAAGGAGAGCGCGGATAGTGGCGCAGTCGGAGAGACTGGCAAGCGATTTTGCCTGATGATTTTGGCTTTAGTGGGCCGGCTGCTCCGACTTCACCCATGCATGCACGATGTACGTGGAGGCTGAGGAGCCCAAAGCGGTGACGGCCTGCTCCTTGGTCAAGGAGGGGGAAGTGGAGGTGACAGTGACTTTTTGGGTGCCGGGTTTGTCTCCGGGAACAATCTGCACCCTGGAGACGCCTTCAAGCTTGGTGAAGGAGGCGGTGACGTGATCTTTGCAGCCGGCGCAGACCATGCCGGTCATCTCGGCGATGTAGTTGACGGGGGCATCTCCAGCCATGGCAGGCAGGGTGAGGAGGGTCAGAAGGGCGAAAAAGAAAGCAGGGCGTGTCATAAGCGAGGGGGTGGAAACAGATATACGATGACTTTGTGCATCCAAGTCCAAGTTTGTGCGGGGATGAAACGTTGATGTGGAGAATTTTTTCAGATAAAGATTTTTCCTGCACCCATCCGCGTTTTGCCTTGTTTAATTTTCCGACCATGAAATTGACTCAACTCCTGCCTCTGCTGGCCTTGGTGCTGGCATCTCCTGCCCCTGCGCAAACACCTGCGGCTGAACCTGAGAAACCTGCAAGCAAGGTGATTCTCACGCCAGCTCAGACGGAGCACATCCTCAAAGAGCTGCAAAAGGTGGAGGAGCAGATTGGCAAGGGCAGGGGCTCCGTTTTTGGAACGGCCATGGCAAAATTCCGCGAGGGAATGGCCAGTCCGGCGGCTGCTCTGGCGTTGTATCTGGACTGCTACAAGCTGGAGCACTTCGACCGCAAGAATCTGAAGCAAACAGATTTCATGGACTGGCGGAACAAGAATGAGGCAAATCTGAAAGATGAGGATTTCAAGCAGGCGCTGTGGCTGCAACTTGAGTACCTCGTGCTGACAATTCAGGCGCAGGAGATTGATGAACCCAAGAAAATGGCTCCGATCGTCAATTCGGTGCAGGCTTTTTTGGGCAAGGCAATCACTGCCGTTCAGGGAGCCACCACTCATTCGGCCTCAGGGGCCGTTACGGACAAGGACGCAAAGGGTGCTGGCCAGGGTGGCGGCGGTGGCGGGCGTAGAGGCGGTGGTGGCAACAACGTGCCTGCCGGAGACATCATGGGTACTCTGCGTCAGTCCGTGGCCAGTTCCGAATTTGCCAAAGCTTACTCTCTGGAAGACTTCTTGAAGCGGAAAGAATGGGAGTATCAGCCGCTGAATGTCAGGGGCATTTATTCCAACATTGTTTTCCCCTATTATCTGGCGGAAAAGCCCACTGATCTGCCTGCACAGTGGGATTCCCGCATGAGTGCGGAGGTGGCCATGCAAAAGGCCATCAAGAGTGAGACCGAATTCAATGAATTCTATAAAGATGCGGGCCCGCGCATGATCTGGGAAAAGGACAATTACCTGGTGCAGAACAATGTCACTCCAGTCAATGCGCTGGCAGACATGCTGAAGGTGATTCAGACCTACCCGAGCCATCCGGATGCCTTGAACTGGCTGAAGGAATTCCGTGATCTGGTGAAAGAAGTCTCCGAGCCAACTGCAGAAACGGCTCCGGTGGAAAAACCTGCGGGCTCGCAGTAGCCGAATTGCCCCCACATGACCCGCTGGCTTGCATCGGTGCTCCGCAGCTTTGGTCCTGCACTGGCGGGGCTGGCCTGGGCGCTGAAAACGCAGAGAAATCTTCAGGTGCATGGCCTCGCCACGGTGCTGGTGGCGGGCTTGGGCCTCTGGCTGAACCTGGCGGCCTGGGAGTGGTGTGTGGTGCTGCTGGCGGTGGGACTGGTTTTGGCGGCAGAACTGCTGAATACGGCGATCGAAGTCCTGGCGGACC
>NZ_JBAQCR010000333.1:0-11017 GCF_049294395.1 Prosthecobacter sp. | reverse complement strand
CCAGAGAAGGCATCGCGGGATCAAGCGCCGAAGATCAAAGCGTCCAGGAGCGCGGACTTCAGTCCGCAGCACTCCGCGAAGACACATGGCCCCGCACCTCCCTCGAGTTCGCTGCACCGCATGCACGCCGAATTCCGAAACGGCCCTCCGCCCCTCGCTTTCACGTGCCGAAACACCCGTGTTTGCGAACTTCCACCTGCAGCGACATGCGCTGAGTGAAAGCGACCTGCTGCGGACTGGAAGTCCGCGCTCCGGGGGCGCTGTGGCCTGAGGCGCTCGAACCACCCGCTCTTACTGAGCGCAGCTTGTCGCTTTGGGCCGGGTTGTCTCCCCTGGAGGCATCCCGGCCCTTTGCTGGGCGCATGCCGTGGTATTTGGTGGTATAGTTCAGCCGGGGGTGTGTGATGGGTGCAGCGGCGGGTGGATGACAATGCCAGGCATGAATGCCCCAAGGTCGGGTTACACCCCATCGCTATTCGTCTCCCGCTGGCACAGAGTGGTGGCCTGCGAATCCGCGAAAATTCCGGCCGCAGAACCACCCACACCCAACCCACACGACCATGACAACACTCGAAATCAAAGGCGACTGGAACATCATCAAGGGCAAGCTGAAGCAGAAATGGGCCACGCTCACCGATGACGATCTCCAGTTCATCGAAGGCAAGCAGGATGAACTGGTGGGCCGCATCCAGAAGCGCACGGGTGAAACCCGTGAAGCCGTGGAACAGGCCATCAAGGGCACCTCATCCAGCTGCTGCAATTGAGCGCGCAGCACAGAGCAAACACATGAAACCAGAGCCTCCAGCAGCCGAAAAGAAACTCGGCACCGATCTGAAGACGTTTGAACAACTTCCCGCCAAGACCAAGGAATTGGAACTGCTGCAGGATCAAGCGGAGAAGACGGCCGGTCCGGAACACACAGCCCTGCATCAAAAGATACGGGACAAATCCAGCTAGGCACGGCATACCAGCGGATGCCACGCCGGCAGGCGGCGCCTGGGCCTGTGCACCTCACGGCCCAGGCAAAGCCCCCTGCCCGCAGGTGCCCGGTGCCAGCGGGACTCAACGTCCTCCCATGGAAAGAAAAACATCCACTTCGTCAAGGGGCCGGCCCCACGCGGGTGTTTCACCCGATGGCCGCCTGATGTCATTGCGCCCTCCGCCATGAAAAGCAGGGTTTAACCCCATCGCGAAGATGCTCATACCTGCAGACGATGAATCTTGTCGCCGGCTCCGCCAGAGACAGACACCAAACAAAAAAACGAAAGCAACCGACCATGAAAACCCCACCCTGTTCAAGCCTCCTCATCCGCTCCAGCCTCGCATTGACGATGGCCTTCGCCACCTTGTCTCCCATCTTTTCACAAGCCGCCGAACCTGCGGATGAGAAGAAGATGGACTCCAAAATGATGGAACACTGTGAGAAGATGAAGGAAGAGAAGGCGAAAATGAAGGCCGACATGAAGGCCCAGGATGCCGAGCTCACCGCTCATGCCGCCAAGATGAACAGCGCCCCGGCCGACAAGAAGGTGGACGAGATGGCCGCCCTGATCACCCACATGCTGGAGCAGCGGATCGCCATGGATGCGCGCAAGGCGAAAATGGAAGAGGAAATGATGAAACACATGATGAAGCACATGGAGATGGGCAAGGAGTCCATGGCCAAGTGCCCGATGATGAAGGGTGACCACAAAGAACACCACGACGCGCAGAAGTGAGCGGCTAGAGGGCCGGTGTGCTGCCAATTTCGGAGCATCCTGCAAGGGGTTGGCAGCTTCCCGGTGTTGTACTGAATGACTGGCGGCATCCCGTCGGTCGCAAACCACGCCCCAAACATCCATCATGAAACTCACTCTCGCCCTCCTCTCCAGCCTGTTCCTCGGTGCTGGCATCGCCTCTGCCATAGAAGGCGTTCCTGCCACCTGCCCGCTCAAGAAATGCGTCGTCTCAGATGAAGATCTTGGCGGCATGGGCAAACCCGTCAAAGTCACGCATGATGGCACGGACGTCTATCTGTGCTGCAAGTCCTGCCTGGAGGACTTCAACAAGAACCCTGCCGAGTATGTGGCGAAGGTGAAGGCGGCGCAGAAGAAGCAGGCGCTGCATTGATCTTCGTGGATGCTGGCGGGCTGCGTGCCCGCCAGCCCCTTGTCTTTTGCCCCCTCTTTCCCATGCCTACGCACGACCATTCCTGCTGCCAGCACCACGTCCCCACCGCACAGAAAGCGGTGCAGCCATCTGTGGGTGCAAAGTACTTCTGCCCGATGTGCCCGGGCATCGAGTCTGACAAGCCGGGCGACTGCCCGAAGTGCGGCATGGCGCTGGAGCGCAATCCGGCATGGAAAGCGGCGGCGAAGACGATGTACACCTGCCCGATGCACCCGGAGGTGCAGCAAGACCACCCCGGCGACTGCCCGAAATGCGGCATGGCCTTGGAGCCAGTGACGACTGCCCGGGATGATGCAGATGAAGGCGGCGAGGAGCAGGACCTGCGACGACGGCTTTGGATCGCGGGCGTGCTGACGCTGCCGGTCTTCATCCTGGCCATGGCTCATCTCATTCCCGCCCTGGGCCATACGCATTGGATCAATGGCAGCATTTCGCGCTGGGTGCAGGCGCTGCTGAGCACACCTGTCGTTCTATGGGCGGGTGCGCCCTTTTTTCGCCGTGGCTGGGTCTCTCTGCGCACCGGCCACTGGAACATGTGGACGCTCATCAGCATCGGCGTGGGTTCGGCCTACGTGTTCAGCGTGGTGGCGCTGCTGCTGCCGTCTGTGTTTCCTGCCGCCATGCAGATGGATGGCATGGTGCCGCTCTACTTTGAAGCTGCGGCCGTCATCATCGTGCTCGTCATCGTGGGGCAATGGCTGGAGGCACGCGCCCGCAGCCGCACGGGGAGTGCGATGCGCGCTTTGCTCGATCTCGCGCCACCCACGGCGCGGCGCATCACCCGCAGCGGCGACGAAGACATTCCTTTGGATGCCGTGGTGGCGGGCGATTCATTGCGTGTGCGTCCCGGCGACAAAATTCCCGTGGATGGCGTGGTGGCTGAGGGCGCCTCTGCCGTGGATGAATCCATGCTCACCGGCGAACCTCTGCCGGTGGAAAAAAACGCGGGCGACCAAGTCTCCGGCGGCACGCTGAACACGACGGGCAGCTTTGTGATGAAGGCGGAACGCGTGGGCCGTGAGACGCTGCTCGCGCAGATCGTGGACATGGTGGCGCAGGCCCAGCGCAGCCGCGCACCCATCCAGGGACTCGCGGACAAAGTGGCCGCCGTGTTTGTGCCTGCGGTGCTGGTGATCGCAGCGCTCACGTTTGCACTCTGGTGGTGGCTGGGGCCGGAGCCGCGCATCGCCTTTGCCATCGTCAATGCCGTCGCGGTGCTCATCATCGCCTGTCCCTGTGCGCTGGGGCTCGCGACACCGATGTCCATCATGGTCGGTGTGGGGCGTGGCGCGCGTGAAGGCGTGCTGGTAAAGGACGCCGCCGCGCTGGAGCGGCTGGAGAAAGTGACCACGCTGCTGGTGGACAAAACAGGGACGCTGACGGAGGGCAGGCCGCAGTTTTCACAGGCCATTCCCGCCGGCAACGAACCACCTGACACGCTGCTGCAGCTCGCGGCATCACTGGAGCAATCCAGCGAGCATCCGCTGGCCTCCGCCGTGGTGAATGCGGCGAAGGAAAAGAAGCTGCCGCTGCTCCCCGTGGAAGGGTTTGAATCCAGCACGGGCGGCGGTGTCTCCGGCCGCATCAGTGGCCGGGCGGTGCTCATCGGCAAAGCCGACTTTCTGCGCGAGAAAGGCGTGATGAATCTGGAGGCGCTGCAGGCGCAGGCCGCCAAGCGCCAGGAACTCGGAGAGACTGCACTCTTCATGGCGCTGGATGGTCAGCCAGCCGGACTGCTCACGGTGGCAGATCCCATCAAGGCCACCACGGCCGAAGCGCTGCAAAGCCTGCACGAGCTCGGCGTGAAAGTCATCATGCTCACTGGTGACCACGCGCGCACGGCCAGCGCCGTCGCTGCGAAGCTGGGGCTCGACAGCTTCAAGGCCGGGGTCACACCAGCCGACAAGATCGCGGAAGTGAAGCGCCTGCATGCTCTGGGTGAAGTCGTGGCGATGGCGGGAGACGGCATCAACGATGCCCCCGCACTGGCGGCTGCCGATGTGGGCATTGCCATGGGCACCGGCACGGATGTGGCGATGCAGAGCGCGGGCGTCACGCTGGTGAAAGGCGACCTGCGCGCCATCGCCAAAGCCATCCGCCTGAGCCGTGCCACCCTGGGCAACATCCGGCAGAACCTCGTCTTTGCCTTTCTCTACAACGCCCTCGGCATCCCGCTTGCCGCCGGTGCGCTGTATCCCTTCTTTGGTCTGCTGCTCAGCCCCATCGTGGCCGGAGCCGCCATGAGCCTGAGCTCGGTGTCCGTCATCAGCAACGCTTTGCGGTTGAGCCGTGTGAAGCTGGGGTAAGGCAGCTCACTGGGGTGGACACCCCATGGCACCCGCCGCCGTCCTGAGATAAAAAGGACGGCCATGACACCCACTCAAACCGTGACCAAGGACCCCATCTGCGGCATGACCGTGGACCCCGCCACCGCCATCCACGCGCAGCGCGATGGTGAGACCTTTTACTTTTGCAGCGAGCCATGCCGGCAGAAGTTTTTGACCTCGCCCGCCGAGGCCAGCCCAGATGACAAGTCCGGCTGCTCCTGTGACTGACGTGCACACGGCGCAGTTCCCAGGAAGGCCCGGGAAAGGATGCCAGACCCGAAACCAACTCTAACCATCATCCACCATGAACAAGCACATCACACTCATCCTCGCTGCCATCACGCTGGCTGTCATCAGCAGCTGCTCCACCAGCGGTTCGTCCTCATCCTCCATGCCCGGCATGTCCGCCGCAGAGCACGCCAAAATGATGCAGAAGGGCAGCTAACTGCAGAAGCTGCACAGGCAGCCTGCCATTGTTGCGGCGGCGTTCCTTGATGGATGCCGCCTTCGTTGTGTTCACTCCCAGGTCCCATCTTCCTTATGTCTTGCCGCCATCTCTCCGTCCTGATTTCTCTTCTGTGGCTCGGCTCTGCGCTGGCAGCGGCGGGCAGGACCGTGCGCTATGATCTCGCGCTCTCGGAGATCACGGCGAATTTTGGCGGCAAGGAACGGCGGGCGATGGCGATCAACGGCTCCATCCCCGGCCCGACGCTGCGCTTCACCGAAGGCGATGATGCGGTGCTGCGGGTGCGCAACGATTTGAAGGAGGACACTTCCATTCACTGGCATGGCATCCTGCTGCCCAGCAGTCAGGATGGTGTGCCGCATGTGAACATGGCGCCCATCCTACCTGACGAGACCCGCGAGTTTCGCTTCCGTCTGCGCCAGAGCGGCACGTATTGGTACCACTCCCACAGCCGCCTGCAGGAGCAGCTCGGCATTTATGGCAGCATCGTCATCCTCCCCAAAGGAGGCGAGCGCATCCCGGCGGATCACGATCTTGTGGTGGTGCTGTCCGACTGGACCCATGAACGCCCGCATGATGTGCTGAGCCAGCTCCGCGCGGGCCGCGAGTGGCAGCAGATCAAAAAAGGCACGGCTCAAAGCATTCTCGGGGCCATCCAGCACGATGCGTGGCCGGAGATGGTGAAACGATCCATGACAAGGATGAAGCCCATGGATCTGTCCGATGTGGGCTATGATGCCTTCCTCGCGAATGGACAGCCAGCGGCAGCCTTGGCACTGCGACCGGGAGCGAGCGTGCGAGTCCGGGTGATCAATGCCAGCGCCGCCAGTTACTACCATCTGGAGTATGCGGGCGGGCCGATGAAGATCATTGCCGCCGATGGCACCGAGGTGCAGCCCGTTTCCACCGGGCGCTTTCTCATCGCCATCGCCGAGACTTATGACCTGCTGCTGAAGGCGCCCGCGCAAGGCGGAGCCTGGGAGCTGAGAGCCACCGCCATGGATGGCGCCGGCCATAGCAGCCTCTTCATCGGCCAGGGCATACGGCACGCCGCAGCCGATGTACCGAAGGCCAACCTCTACAAGGCCATGGCTGGGATGGATGACATGTCGAACATGGGTGGCATGGACCACAGCGGCATGAAGGGAATGGACCACAGTGCGATGAAAGGCATGGATCACAGTGCCATGAAGGGCATGCCGCCGATGGCTGGCATGCAAGGCGGCGGCGCCATGTCCCACAGCATGGATGACCCGCAGCGCCCCGGCAGCCCGTATGAAAAGCTGCGCGCCCTGCGCTCCACGGAGATCTCCGGTGCACGCCCGCTGCGCGAATACACCTTCCGCCTGCAGGGCGACATGATCCGCTTTGTCTGGACGCTGGATGGCAAGACCTTCACCGAAGCGGACACCATCAACGTAAGGCGGGGCGAGAAGGTGCGCTTCACCTTCATCAATGATTCGATGATGCACCATCCCATGCATTTGCACGGGCATTTCTTCCGTGTCGTCACCAGCGCCGGCAGCCTCTCGCCCATGAAGCACACGGTGGATGTGCCGCCCATGACGAGCCGCACCATCGAGTTCGCCGCAGATGAGCCGGGCGACTGGATGATGCACTGCCATGTGCTTTATCACATGGAGGTCGGCATGGCACGCGTGGTGCATTACGAAGACGCCCCTGAGCCGAGCTACATGGCAGAGCATCCGATGAAGCACTCGGTGCTGCTGGGCGGCATGCATGATCCCGCATTGTTCTTTGGTGAAGGCATCCTGCTTTCCCAAATGACCGAGGGCAGCATGTCGTGGCAGAACAATCGCAACGGCCTCATGGCCCACTGGCAGTCGCGCATCGGCAACGGTAAGCGGACGCAATACGAGATGGGCCTGGACTACGATCGCTTTATCAACTCCTTCCTCAGCGTCTTTGCCAGTCAAGAGTGGAGCACCGGCACCAATGGGAATCGCGGCATGTTCGGCACCCGCTATCTGCTGCCCTTCCTGATCCAGTCCCAGGCCTCCGTGGACACGGACGGCGACGCGCGTTTCACCGTCAGCAAGGAATTCCACATCACCGCGCGCTTTTCAGTCTTTGGCCGTGCCCAGTATGACACCAAAGCCCAGTGGGAGACCGCGCTGGGAGCCGAGTACATCCTGCTCAAGGACCTCTCGCTCGTGGGCCAGTACCACAACCAATACGGCTGGGGTGCAGGCATCGGTTTCCGGTTCTAAGCAGACGGGGGGACACAAGGCGGGGCTTCACGTGTTCATCGGCTTACAGCCACCCGCTCAAAACAACTCACGGATCGCCCGGCCGCCATCTGACAGGGGCACGGCGACGCCGTTGGGGCGTGCAAGGCGCTGGTTCTCGCTGAAGCCGAGTTTGCGGTAGATCGTTTCGGCGTAGTCGTAGGGCGTGTAGAGGGCATCGGTCACATCGCCGCCTTCGCGGTCGGTGGCACCGATGACGGCACCGCCGGGACAGCCGGCACCGGCAAAGGCGATGGACATCGCGCGCGCCCAGTGATCCCGCCCGCCGTTCTTGTTCATGCGCGGGGTGCGGCCCATCTCGGTGACGAAACATACCAGCGTTTCGGCCAGCAGGCCGCGTTCATCCATGTCTTCGATCAGCGCGCTGAAGGAGCGGTCCAGGCTGGGCATCATCACCGGATGCGGCAGGCCGTAGCGCTCCTGATTGCTGCTGCCCTGCGGACCGCCGCAGGGGCCGTTGTTGTAGATGCCTTCGTGATGATCCCAGTTCAAAAACACGCCGCCCGGCTGGCCGATGCCGGGGCGCTTCACGTGCTCCGGCGGCTGGATGCAGGTGACGGTGACAAAGCGCACGCCGGACTCGATCAACCGCCGCCCGAGGAGGTAGCAGCTGCCACGATGATCGCGCCCGTAGCGGTCGCGCGTTTTGTTCGACTCGCGCGAAAGATCAAACGCGTGCTTCGCTTCATCGCTCGTGAGCAGATCCAGCGCATGCTTGGTGTGCCCCTTCATCAGCTGCCCGGCGGTCGATTGCGCGATGGCGCTGTCATCGAGCGATTCCAGCAGGCGGTAGCGCTCGATCAGCCGCTCGCGCCCCAGCCCAGCCTGCAACTCCAGGGAGCGCACCTTCCACGCGGGATCGCTGAGGTCTTCGCCGAGCTGTTTGGTGCCGAGCTTCCACGGCGCGCGGCTCGCGGGCAGAAAGCCGGTGCTGGTGACGGCATTGGGCATGTTGATGCCCGGGCAAAAGATGTAGCCCGGCATCTCGGGCCGCTCCGTGCCCATGAGCTCCGTGACCACCGCGCCGATGTCGGGAAAGTCGAAGGCGTTGGTGTTGCGGTAGCCTTTGAAAAACTCCTGGCAGCACTCCTTGTGCCCCGCCGTGGGCGCGGAAGTCATCGAGCGCACGACGGCGAGCCGATGCGCCTGCTTCGCCGTGAGCGGCATGAGCTCGGAGAAATGCGTGCCCGGCACGCTCGTCGGGATCGGCTTGAACGGCGACCGATGATCCAGCAGCGCGTCCGGCTTCGGATCAAACGAGTCCATCTGGCTGATGCCGCCCTCTTCATAGATCACCAGCACACGCTTCGCCTGCCCTGCCTGCACGGTGCCGGTCGCATTGCCCGCCCTCGCCTGCAAGGCCAGCCACTCCGGCAATCCCAGCCCGAGGACGCCCGCAGACATCGACTTCAAAAGCCGACGCCGATCGGGACTAAGCGCCGGAGCGCTGCGCTGCTGCAACCAGAGGTTCATGGCGGGAGATCTACAGCGGCAGAGCGGGGGTTGTTGCAAAACCGCGATGTTTGAGGAGCGGAAAAATTCATGTAATTTCGTCTTCAGGTAAAGCGTGGACAAAAAGCATGCTGGGTGATCATCAGGTTGGAGGCTTGGACAGGGCAACTTGATGTGCAGGATAGGCCGCCATCAACTGCGCATGCTATTGTAAAGCCATTATAGCTGAGATTTTTAGGCACTCTATAAAACAGACCGGAGCGGTGTTGCATCTCTGCATATTCCTGCTTTTCTCTAAGCCAAACACGAGTATTACAATACAGCCTGAATAGGATCGTGTATTCATAATTGACAAACGTAAATTAAAACATTCATATAAAATATTATGGCTTTCAATTATGACGTTTTTCTAAGCTATAGCAAAGCCGATCAAATAGAGGCTACAGCCATTGCCGAAAAACTTGCTTCTCACAATATTAGAGTCTGGTTGGATGAATGGGGTTTATATCCCAAAAGTGGCATCCTCAGAAATGAAATGAATCGTGCGCTTAACGATTCACATAAGTTTCTAGCATTGTGGTCAAATAATTATTTAAACAGCCAATGGGCTAAATCAGAAATAAAAGACTGGCTACATAATTCAGCTAACAATAACAGGCGTAATTGTCTACTCATCCTGAATCTCGATGGGTCACAAGTTGATAGCACATTATCTCGATTCGAGATCGACTGGATGAATGGAGCATCATTCTATGAAGTTCTTAACTTTTGCCAGCAACCAGAAGAATACAATGGTCCAGATGAAACCTCAATCGATGGTCGTATTGAGAATTTCTCTAATGAAAATCTGTTAGATATGCAGAGTCAAGAAGACAAGCTGCGTAAAATTGTTCTTCCGACCGTTCAATTCAGTGGAGCAACACTTGAGGAGGCAATCGAGTATCTTCGTATAAAAAGCATAGACTACGATAGTCCTGACAAATCAGGATATAGGCGAGGTGTAAGCTTTAGGGTTGACGAAGATTTATTAACGCTCAATGCATCTTTGAACCTTGACCTGAAAAATGTACCGTTAATTAAAGCTTTAGAGTATATCACCGAACTTACTGGAGTCGATTTTGAGATTGGACCTGAAGAGATTCGCATTAGAAAAAAAATCGATTCAATCACACCTCCCGTCGGAGAGCATGCAGCAGAAAGCAGAAAGCAAAACAGCGCACCTGTTGAAAATAGTTCTGCCGCCGTCAGTCGCGCACAGGCGGAAGGTGATAATCCAAGCACTACAGACCATTTTGGAAGAGAAAAGTTTGTGGAGACATTAGCGTACTTTCTTACAAGACCAAAAACAGGAACTCCACTAACCGTCTCTATAGAAGCACCGTGGGGAGGAGGCAAAACCTCATTCATGCGCCAGCTATCAAATCAAGTAAGTAATGGCCCAGAAAGTTATGAAGGACGGAACGACTTAATGGAGAGGTTGAAATGTTGGCTGAAAAACAACTTCACTCCTCATACAGCTCTTACCATGTGGTTCAATCCTTGGCGACACGCTGAGGCGGAGGCTATGTGGGCAGCATTTGCATTAGAATTTGCAAATAGTGTAAGGCGGCAGTCAATATGGACAAGACGATGGTTTTGGGCCCCTCTTTGCCTATGGTTTCAGAGCTACGATTGGAGCAAAGGCTTCCCTGAGGTCATTAAGTTTGCATTGAGGATTGCAATATTCATCTTTACATGTTGGGCATGCACTTGGTTTTGGTCTCATGGCCGAGAGGCTTGGGCAGACATTTCCAGTTCCGTTACTCAATGGAATAAACTGAGTGATAATCAGAGGACTGCTTCCGCCCTGACTGAGAAACTATTCACGGGTGAAAATGGCAAGTTGATCGTTGTCATAATAACCGGAATAGGATTAATGGTGCAATTGTCATCTGCACTAGGCAATCCACTGCTACCAGCAATTAAGCAATATCTCTCGAAGAAAGGTGCAGCTGATAAGCTTGGCTATGTGGAAGGCTTTCAAAGGCAATTTGGCCAAATGGTTCGTGCATATGCAGGCAACCGGCGAGTCTTTGTATTTGTGGACGACTTGGATCGTTGCGAAGCGGCTAAAGCAGCGAGTCTTATGCAATCAATTAATTTAATGCTCGGAGATCCAGACCTAAACGCAGTATTCCTGCTAGGAATGGACCGCGAAAAAGTTGCCGCAGGAATGGCATTAAAGCATGCGGACCTATTGCCGTTCCTTACTGCCAGAGAATTATTAGTTCAATTAGAAGACAATAACGCAAGCCCCAAAAATATTGAAGCACTTCAGCATCTTCTAGGTTTGG
>NZ_JBAQCR010000332.1:0-2063 GCF_049294395.1 Prosthecobacter sp. | reverse complement strand
GATCGACGGCGTCATCGTCTCCACCCCAGATCACACCCACTACCTCGCCGCCATGCACGCCATCAAGCACGGCAAGCACGTCTGCGTCCAAAAACCCCTCTGCAACTACATCTCCGAAGTCCGCGATCTCCACCGCGCCGCCAAAGACGCCAAAATCGTCACCCAGATGGGCAATCAGGGCCGCACCATGGACGGCCAGCGCATGGCCAAAGAATGGATCGAGCAGGGTGTCATTGGCACCCTCAAAGAAATCCGCCTCTGGACCAATCGCCCCATCTGGCCCCAGGGCCCTATTAAGAAGAAGCTCGTCGAATGCCCCGCCAATCTCGACTGGGACCTCTGGCTCTCCTGCGAACCCTCCGAGCCCTACTTCGAGTTCGACCTCGACCCCGAACTCGCCAAAAAGAAGCAGCGCTCCCCCGGCCCCGCCCCCTTCAACTGGCGCGGCTGGTGGCAGTTCGGCTCCGGCGCCCTCGGCGACATGGGCTGCCACATCATGGACTCTAGCTTCTCCATCCTCGGCCAGCTCATCCCCGAGAAGATCGAAGCCGAATCCGGCCCCATCACCGACCTCAATGCCCCCATGTGGTCCAAGCTCATCTACCACATGCCCGCCGGCAAACACCCCGCCCTCACCGTCTCCTGGCACGACGGCGAAAAAGACGGCGTTCCGAATAAGCCCGAGCGCCACCCAGACATCCCCGAAGACACCTTCAAAAAAGCCACCTCCGGCATGATGTTCATCGGCACAGACGGCGTCATCTTCGAAGGCGACGCCTACTGCAAGAGCCCCCTCGTCTACCCCCTCGAAAAATACAAAGCCGTCCGCGAAGACATGAAGTCCGGCAAGATCAAGCAGACCGAAACCCGCTCCGTCATGCCAGACAATCCCCAGGGCGAATGGGCCCACCACATCGTCAATGGCGGCCTCCCCTCCTCAAACTTCGACTACTCCGCCCCCCTCACCGAATTCGTCCTCCTCGGCAACCTCGCCATCCGCGCCCAGCAGACCGTCCAGTGGGACAAATCCGCCATGAAAGTCACCAACGTCGAAGCCCCCAACAAATTCATCACCCGCCCCTCCTACCGCGACGGCTGGAAAGCCTGATCCCCCTCCCTTCTGGAAATCCGACACCTCAAAAATCAAAAATCAATTGCTCCTCAATCGTCAATCACTCACACCCACCGCCCTCATAAGCCCAAAGACCTGACGCTCCATCCTTCGCAGGCTCGCCTCGGAGAATGGATCAGCCGTCCAGCTCAAGGCAAGGAGTTCGGGGTTCGCTTCGCGGCTTCGCAGCAGCCCGTCCGGTTCTTCGTATTGTAGTCCCGCCTTCAGGCGGTTCCGGAATCCCAGAACTCTCATCAAACCAAAACGGCAGCGGTCCACCCCGCTGCCGTTTCGTTCATCTCCCCAGCGCCAACGGCGCGACCTATCGCAGCCCAGGGCATCGCCCTGGGTACCGGACCACCCACACGGGAAACAAACCAAGAGCAGCTTGCCCTTCGTCCTATCCTACGTAGCTCAAAGAGCGAAGGAGGAAGCTTCAGTGAAGAATGTGCCAACCGCAGCACTCACACACGGCCCTTTTTTGATATGGCAGATGATTCGATTGTCAATCAACGACAGCATCGCTCAAAAAGCGGGCAACGAAAAGTTGGTCACTAAGTCCTTTATTGTCAGACCGTGTTGCTGAATAAGCTCATTGACATGCTCTACTGAAAGGGAGTCAAACTCGAGTCGTTGAAACGATCTAAAAAACGCCCTAGTAGCTTTTAGAAGCGCCTTTAACTCCTTCGCCCGAACAACTTGCACCTGTCTGTTAAAGCCAGCGCCATTTCCAAGCTTGCTCGTCGGAATAATCATCAAGTTTGTACTTTTCGCCCCGGGGTAATTTTTTTCAAACCACGCTAACGAGTTATTCATCTGGCCAGTTGAGGTGGACCCCGTTCTTCGGCCAGGATTGCGTGAAGTTAAGCTATGATGCTCACGGCTGGGAGTGGTGATGGTTCGTGTCTCTGGGATCGCTTAGCAAGGGCTTTGCTCCGCATTTTGAGCTGTG
>NZ_JBAQCR010000331.1:0-81726 GCF_049294395.1 Prosthecobacter sp. | reverse complement strand
ATCGGGAGCAATCCTTGGTGAAGGCGGAGGCGAGGAGCGGCGGTCAAACGTCGCGCAAACCCGGAGTCCGAACATCTCGCTGCGAACAAGCTCATCCGACCCGCCATGTGGCGGTGCGCGGATGATTTCATCGAACCAATGAAACCCAAACACCCATGTTCATCCACATCTCCCGTGGACGCAGCCTCACGCTCGCGTCCCTGTCCCTGATCCTCAGTCCCCTCTCCTTGCTAAGCGCCGCGCCGACCCAAAAGCCGGACGAAAAAGCCAAAGAGAGCGCCTCCGCTCCCACGCCCCTCACAGAGGTCGTTATCACCGCCACCAAGACGGAAACCGAACGCTGGCGTACCGCCAGCAGCGTGACGGTCATTGACCGCCAGCGAATCGAAGAGCAGCAATACAAGCTCGTCCCAGATGCCCTCCGCCAGGTCCCAGGCCTCACGATCGCTGACCGCGGCACTCCCGGCTCAGTCAATGGCATCTTCCTCCGCGGCACCAACAGCGACCAAACCCTCGTCGTCATCGATGGCCGCCCCGTGCCTGCCAATCTTGCCGGCCTCTACAACATTGAGACCATGACGCTCGACAACGTCGAGCGCATTGAAGTCCTTCGCGGCCCAGCCGCCAGCCTCTATGGCGGCAAGACCCTCGGCGGCGTCATCAACATCATCACCCGCAGCGGCAAAGGCCTCAAAAAGCCAGAGACCAGCCTTTCCTTTGAGGCGGGCAGCTACGGCAGCTTCCGCGAGAGCCTCGGCACCCGTGGTGCCGCAGGCATCTACGACTGGAGCCTTGAACTCAGCCGTCAAGACACCCAAGGCTACCGCATCAACAGCCAGTTCCAGCTCAGCAACGTCGCCGCCAAGTTCGGTGCCCAGCTTGCTGACACTCTGCGCTTTGATCTCGACCTCCGCTACTACAATGCAGACGTAGGTGCCCCCGGCGCCGCCACGGGTTTCGGTGCCAATGATCCCGATGCCCATGTCCTCAGCGAATACTGGAGCATATCCCCCCGCATCGTCTGGGAAACCAACGACCGCTGGACGCAGACACTCACGTACCAATTCGGAAACTTCCGCCAGGCCTCCACCAACTTCAACTTTGGCGGCGGCAACAACCGCATCACCTCCCGCAATCACTTTTTCGAATACCAAAGCGTCTTCAAGGCCACCGACAAGTGGAGCATCACCGCAGGTGCGTGGCTCCAGGACATCGGCTACTCCCGCTACAACGATGACACCCCCGGCCTCTTCAATCCCGGCGGCAAAAGCTATGACGTGGATCAGGCCGAGACCAACTGGGCGCTTTATCTCCAGTCTCAGGCCGAAATCCTCACCGGCTGGAACATCAACACCGGCATCCGTCACGACTCCTACTCAGACTTCCAGGACGCCACCACCTGGCGCGTGGGCACCAGCTGGCTCGTGCCTTGGACACAGACCATCCTCCACGCCAACTACGGCACCGCCTTCGCCCCTGCCAGCCCCCAGAACCGCGAAGCCGCCCTCTTCGGTGATCCCACCTTCCTCAAGCCTGAAAAAAGCAAGGGCCTGGAATTCGGTATCGAGCAGCCCTTCGCCAACAAGAAAGGCAGCGTCAGCCTCACCTACTTCCGCAACAGCATCGAGAACCTCATCGTTTACCTCCCGCCCTTCGGCCCCCTGCAGCAGATCAACAACGCCCGCACCTCTGGCCTTGAGGCAGCCTTCAGCTATCAGCCCAGCACCCGCTACGGCTTCACCGCCCAGTACACCTACCTTGATGCCAATGACCTGACCGCCGGCGTTCGTCTCGTCCGTCGTCCCCGTCACACGGTCTCCGGCGATGTCTGGGTCAAACCGGTCGAAAAATTCCGCATCGGCATCGGTGCCATTTACCTCATCGACCGCGAAGACGGCTTCGGTGCCGCCCAGGCCAATGTGGAAGATTACCTCCGCCTCCGCCTCACCGCCAGCTATCAGCTCACTCCCAACGTCGAGCTCTTCGCCCGCGTCGAAAACCTCCTCGGGGAAAAATATTCCGAAGTCCTGGGCTACCCCGCCATGCGCACCGGTGCCTACGGCGGTTTTCGCATTCGCTTCTAAAAACCTCTTTCCAACCGTTTAAGCCTTCAATAGGCCCTATGAGTTTCACACAACTCATAGGGCCTTTTTCTTTCCACCTCTGCTTGCCGGCCGACACCGCAAACTTCTTTGTCATTCACCTCTCTTCGAGGTCCCCAGCCCCCTCATGAGCACCGGCACCTAAGCCGGACTGCGTTTGCGCTTCTGATCGAAGTGGCTAACACTCCCGCGTGAGCAGCCCACCGCCACGCCCCGAATCTCCTGCCGCACTGCGCGAACGTTTCATCCGTCGTGTCAGTGCGGACAGTCCTTTTTACCGGCTGTTCGATCACCTGCCGGACCTCGCCTTCTTTGCGAAGGACAGCGACTTCCGGTTCATGTGCGCGAGCCGCCGGTTCATGGACCGCTTTGGCATCACCGAAGAAGCCGGCATCGTAGGCAAAAACGACTTTGACCTCTTCCCTGCCCGCCTCGCGGAAAACTTCCGTCGGGATGACGAGGAAGTGCTGCGCACCGGCAAAGCTGCGCTCAACATCGTGGAGCTCTTCTTCACCGATCAGGGGCTGCCGGACTGGTTCGTCACGAACAAGCTGCCACTGACCGATGCCAAAGGGCGCGTCATCGGCATCATGGGCAGCGTGCAGAGTTTTGAAGGCAAGAAGCAGATGCTGCAGCCCTACCTGCAGATCGACCGCGCCCTCGCCTACATCCGCGACCACTTCCGCACGGGTGTCTCCATCACCGAACTCGCTCAGATCGTCCACCTTTCGCCGCGCCAGCTGCACCGGAAATTTGTGGAGACCTTCGGCGCCAGCCCGCAGGCCTTCATCATGAAGCTGCGCATCCAGGCCGCCTGCGAAGCCCTGCAACGCGAGGGGGCCAATATCTCCGACGTCGCCCGCGACCTGGGTTTCTGCGATCAAAGCGCCCTCACCCACCACTTTCACCGGCATATGGGCATGACCCCGCTCAAATACCTCCAGCAGTTCCGTTTGCGGCGGGTGTAAGCCGCTTTGAGACAGTCAGGAATGCTTCCTGATTCCGGCTAAAGCCGGTACTACAAAACGGCGCTGCAATTTCTGGTTGCTCCAATGCCGAAGCCCGCTTAAAGACTCCGCCCACGATTTTCGCGCGATTAGCTCAGTGGTAGAGCATTGCCTTCACACGGCAAGGGTCGCAGGTTCGAACCCTGCATCGCGCACCATTCGTTACTCGCTTGCTCAACACCACCGCTTATCAGCGAAGAGCACTGTGATACCGTTCGATCGGTCAAAGCCTCACCTGACGGCTCATGCTAAATTTGCGGGATCAGTTCGCTTTCGCGCACCACCTTGGCTCGTTGCAGCAGAAGCTGGCCGTCCTTGATGGTGAAGAATTCGAAATGGGGATCGACAGCGTCATCGTCGACTTCGCAGCGCAGTTCGCCTTCGGCCTCGCCGAGGGTCTTGGCGACTTCCATGAACAGCTTCAAGATCACATGGTCGCGCTCCAGGCCCATCCATGAGAATTCAAGGGATTGCAGGGCCAGGTCCACTTCGATGCCCTTCTCGGCGAAGAGGTCGTCCAAATGGTCTGCCTGCTCGCGGGAGAGGATCTTGAAGGTGAAGTAGCCGTCGTAAGTTCTGATTTCGCTCATGCACCGGATGCTTGGCAGCTTTTGTTCAGGAAAACAGCACTTAACTTCCATTCATCTCAAAATTTTCTGAAGCCAGTCGTTGCGTTGCAGGCGGGGCATTTCATACGCATCGTTAAAGCTTTGTTTCATGCTCCTTGTGGTGCTTTGCGCCACTTGCTCCATGTGGAGCACTCTGATTTTGAACTTGTGGTGTTTCTGGGGTATCCAACAGCCCCCAACCCTCGCTTTTCGAATTCCGAAAGGCCCCCCCCCAAAAAAAGACCATGAGTGCTTCGCTACTCAAAAGGCCGCTTCGTCGTCGTGCCTTTTGCTCCATCCTCCATGCCGTTTCACTATTCCCGGTGTTATTGCTGACCCATGCCAGCGTGGCCGCAGATGCCAGCTGGACCGGCGGAACCGGCACGCAGCTCTGGTCCACTGGCACCAACTGGAACCCCACCACGGCTCCGGGAGCCACCTCGGGCACCACGAATGCGGACACTGCCACATTCAATACCGCATTGGGTGCGACCACGATCACGATCGACACCGGACGCAATCTCCGCAATCTCACCTTTACCAACACCGCAGGCAGCACCTTCACGATTGGCAGCGCGGGCGCCAATGCGGGAGAGACACTGCTGCTGACCAATGGCGGCACCACAGCGATGAACGCAGGCAACACCGCCACGGTCACGCTGAATGCCCCCATGGTCATCGAGCCGACCACCGCCACTGGCACGGCCTCCTACACCTTCACCAACAACTCCACCAACAACGCTGGTGACCTCAATCCCAACAAGATGACGATCAACGGCAACATCAGCGGCGGCGCCACGACCGGGCTGATCACGCTCAATTTCACCGGCTCCACCGGCAACCGCAGCGGTGACACCACCGGCAACTTGATGAACGGGATCATCTCAAACGGCTTGTCCGGCGGCCTCAGTGTCATCGTCACCGGCAACGGGCAGACCGGCGTCTGGCAGTTCACCAACGGCAACAGCAGCTATACCGGCGGCACCACGGTCACCTCGGGCACGCTGATTTTCAACAGCATCGCCAATGCGGGGCAGAACAGCTCCATCGGTGCTGGCAGCACGCTGACTTTGGGATCCGGTACGTTCGTGAAATACGCCGGCGGGGCTGCCGCCACGGACCGCACCATCACCGGCAATGGCGCTTTTTATAACATTGGCAGCGGTGCGCTGACCCTGAACGGCAGCGTGAATGCGGGCATCATCTACCGCGGCAATGGCAGCTTCATCATCAACGGCCTCGTCACCGGCAGCGGCACCATGTCGCGCACCGATGGCGGCAGGGTGTTTCTCAACAACAACAGCAACTCCTTCGTCGGAGACGTCTCCATCTCCGACGGTGCGTTTCAGGCCACCACCATTTTCAACAACGGCACCAACTCCTCCGTCGGCAGCAACGGCAGGCTCATGTTCGGCCAGGCCAGCACCACAGTCGGCACCTTTGAATACGCAGGAAACACCACCTCCACAGACCGCCTCATCGTCATGAACAACGCCGCCGCCGGCAACACCGGGCGCGGCATCATCAATGCCATGACGGCCGGTCAAACGCTCACCTTCACCAACGGCGTCCGCGTTGCCACGGGCAACACTGTCAGCGCTGCCGCCAACTTCTCCGATCTCACCCTGACCGGCAGCGGCAATGGCGAGATTCAAGGGCAGATCGGCGGCACCACGGGTAACACCGCCACCGTAGTGAACATGCAGATCATCAAATCCGGCACCGGCACCTGGACGCTCTCTGGTGCCAACACGTACCTCCTCCAGACCCTTGCCAATGCAGGCATCCTGAACATCCGCAACAGCAGCGCCCTGGGTGCGGTGGTGACCAATGAAACCGTCCCCTCTGCCGCCAACGCAGGCACCGTCGTCGCCAGTGGTGCCACGCTTCAGCTGCAGAACAACATCAGCGTAGGAGCCGAAGCTCTCACCCTCAGCGGCACCGGTGCCACCGGACAGAATGGCGCGCTTGTCAATGTCAGCGGCACCAACAGCTACGGCGGCGCACTGACCTTCGGCACTGCCAATGTCGCCATCTCATCAGACAGCGGCAGCCTCGCTCTTACCAGCACCACCGCCATCGTCGGCGGCACCCGCAGTCTGACTCTCACCGGCGCGGGCAGCGGCAGTCTTGCAGCAGCCATGGACACCACCGTCTCCGGCCTGACCAAGAATGGCACCGGCACATGGACCCTCTCAGCAGCCAGCTCCTACACAGGTGCTACCGCGGTGAATGCAGGCACGCTGAATGTCACCGGCTCGCTCGGCAACACCGCCATCACCGTCACAGGTGGCGCCACCCTCGCCGCCTCAAGCACGCTCGGTGGCAGCCTCACCGTGGCGAATCTTGGCACCCTCAGCATTGGCAATATCCTCACCGCCGGGAGCACCGGCACCCTCACCATCGGGGGCAATCTCGTGCTCAATGACAGCAGCTTGCTCCTGTTTGATCTCGGCACCAGCAGCGATCTCATTCAGGCCAATGGCTCCCTCATCACCCTCGATGGCGTCGTCCGCGTCACAACAGGCGCAGGCTTCACCGCCGGAACCTACAAACTCATCGGCTACACCGGGACACTTACCGACAACGGCCTCGTGGCCCAGATGCTCGCCGGATACAATACGAGCATCGTCGTTGATACCGTGAACAAAGCCGTCAACCTCGTCGCCACCGCCATCAGCGCGCAGTACTGGGACGGCACCGACACCGTGGCAGACAACCTCGTGGACGGCGGCGATGGCGTGTGGACCAATGCAGGCACCAACTGGACGCTGGCAGACGGCAGCAACAATACCAGCTGGTCCGCCTCTGTGGAAAAGATCGCCGTGTTCGGCGGTGCCGCAGGTGGGACCGTGCAGGTGCAGGATGCGGTGGCGATCAACGGGCTGCAGTTTGCCCGGAACTACACGCTGGCCAGCTCAGGTGGCCAGATTCAAATCACCAATGCAGCGACTGAATTCCGCGTGGACACCTCTGTCACCGCAACCGTGGCGGCACCTGTCACTGGTGCAGGTGGCATCAACAAAACCGGAGACGGCACCCTCGTTTTCACCGCCGCCACGGGCTCGAACACCTACAGCGGCACGACCCTCATCACCTCCGGCACGCTGAAGATCGGCGCCACCGACACCCTGCCTACGGGTACCGCAGTCGTCGTCGGTTCGGGAGCTTTCACCGGCACCCTCGATCTCAGCAGCGCGAGCCAGCGCATCGCCAGCCTGCAGATCGCATCGAACAACGCCAATCTCAGCAGCACCGTCACCATTGGTGCCGGGCAGACACTTACCGTCAATGGTGGCTTCTCCACCGGAGTCAGCGGCACGGTCAAGGCCACCACCTTGGCCACCGTCACCGGCGCAGGCTCCCTCGTCGTCAGCAGCACCACCGCCCACTTCGAGGCCGGGCTGCAGACCGTCACCTCCCAGGCTGCCGCAAATGCCATCCCGGGCGCAGCCACTCCGTTTGACAATCAGGGCAACACCAACACCACCATCACCGACTTCAGCGGCCTCGGCTCCTTCACCGCCAACGTCAATGAATTCCGCGTGGCCCACGGCCTGAACAACAAGAGCACCCTCTACCTCTCCAACACCGCCAACAGCATCACCGCCAACACCGTGCAGATCTCCAACAGCGCTGACTTCAATGCTGGAAACGGCATTCTGTACCTCGGTACTGGCACCAACGTCATCTCCACCAATGCGCTCAACATCGGCGTGTCCAAAGGCGTCGGCACCGTGCAGTTCCTCTCTCAAACTGCAGGCAGCGCAGGCACCGTCGTCATCGGCGGGAAGACCGGCGCCACCACCAACATCACCGTTGGCAGTTCACTTGCCACCGTCACCGGCGCATCACCCACCGGCACCCTCGACCTCCGCGGCCACAATGCCACCGTCACTGCGGGTGCGCTCATCATCGGCAAACGCAGCAGCAGCGGCGCAGGCGGGGCCAGCGGGACCGTGAGTTTTGACACCGGCACTTTCACCGCCAACTCCGTCGAACTCGGCACCATGAGCGGCAATGCTGGCACGGTCGTCGGCTCACCCACCGCCAGCGGCACTCTCAACATCGGCGGCGGCACTTTCACCGTGAATGCTGGTGGCAGCTTTGTTTTGGCTACTTACGCGAATACCAACACCTTTGGAAAGGTCACAGGCACGCTCAACATCAGCGGCGGCACCCTCATTTCCAACGTTAATATCACCGAAGGCGGCAGCGCAGGTTCCACCACCAGCAACACCATCAGCACCATCAACCTCACCGGTGGCACACTGGACATGACCGGGCACAGCATTGGCGATGCGACAAACGTCATCGACGTCATCCAGCTCGCCTCCGGCACGCTCAAAGACGTGAGCGAGATCAACGGCGGCGGTGCCGTGTCCAAGACCACCAGCGGCACCCTCACGCTCCTCGGCACCAACACCTACACCGGAGCCACCACCATCAGCGCAGGCACCCTGCAGGTGGGCAATGGCGGCACCTCAGGGACGTTGGGTTCTGGGAATGTCATCGACAACGCCGTGCTGGCCTTCAACCGCAGTGATCTCCTGACGGTGACCAACAATGTGAGCGGCTCAGGAGTGGTGAATCAAACTGGCAGCGGCACCACCGTCGTTAGCGGTGTGAACACCTACACCGGCCAGACCACGGTCAGCGCCGGCAGCCTGCTGGTAAACAATGCGTATGCCGGCACGGATTCCGCCACGGGAACCAACACGGTGCAGGTGAATGCGACTCTCGGTGGCACTGGGAGAATCGCTGGCTCCGTCAATCTCGCTACAAATGCGACACTGGCACCCGGTGGCAATGCCGCCACCATCACCGCTGGCACGGCAGGACTGAGCACGGAAATCGGCACGGTTCTCATCGGAGGCAATCTCAACGTCGGAGCCTCCGCCACGCTGGCCCTGCAATTGAAGAGTGGCGACACGGGCCTGAATGCCACCTTTGATGCCATCACCAACCGCCTGACCAGCGTCAGCGGCACCGCCACGGATGGCGGCAACGACCGCATCATCGTGAATGGCACCCTGTCTCTCGATGCGGCCTCATCCATCAATGTCACCTTGGGGACAGGCTTCGCGCCCACCTATCATGCCGTCTTCGATCTGGTGGACTGGACCGGCTCCAACATTGCGCTGGCCTACTATGACTCAGGCACCGGCATGCGAGTGGGAGGCAGCGCTGACAATGCGGGCTTCGCACTCGACCTGCCGGATCTCACGATTTACAACAGCAGCTGGTATTGGGATGTGAGCCAGTTCGGCAGCACTGGAGTCATCGCCATCGTGCCAGAGCCAAGCCGCGCCCTGCTGCTGCTCGGCGGCTTGCTGGGCTTGGGTCTGCGGAGGAGACGGCAAGTACTCTAGGACTGGAGATGTGCAGACTGCCTGCTTTAAATCACTTTGAGCTGCGGGTCAGCCGCTTGGGCTTGAAGCGCAGCACGGCTGCTTTGAATTGATCCAGGACCTCATGTGAGGAACCGTAGCGGCCGGACACATACATCGCGACCAAGGGATCGAACTGCGGTGAGAGATCGGGGCGTGCCTCTGCGACGCGCCGGGCAAAGGTCAGCGGACCTTCATTGGGCATCCATGTTTTCACACCGGCTTTGCCTACACGGCTGCAGGCACGCTGCCACAGCCGCATCCATGGGTCGGCATGACGGGCGGGACGCCGTAGCCATAAGGCGACGAGCAAGACACCCACCACCACGAATGCGACACTGGGGATGAGCAGCACGAGTTTGCTCTGGCGCAGACCCACACTTTCCAGCAGGCCGCGCTGGGATTCCTGATTGTAGTCGATGACTTGATTTTGCCAGTCGTAGTTGACGCTGTCCCACCACAGCCGCAGGCGCTGCAAGGAACGGCCCCAAAGGGTGCGGCGCTGGCGTTCAGCCTCCTCGGCACCGCCGGCCAGGAAAGCCCGCAGGTCGATGTTTACGCGATCAGGCGCGAGTGCGCCGGTGGGATCAACGCGATACCAGCCGTATTTTTCCAGCCACACCTCCGTCCACGCATGCACATCACTTTGTTTCACGATGAGGTAGCCACCATTGTGGTCGGAGTATTCGCCACCGAGGTAGCCGACAACGATGCGTGACGGCACTCCAGCCATGCGCATGAGTGTGGCAAAGCTGGCGCTGAAGTGCTCGCAGAATCCGATGCGGCGGTTCAGAAAGAAGTCTTCCAGCGCCTGCGGCCCCTTGTACTCTCCCGGCTCCAGCGTGTAGCTGAAACCCTGTGTTCTGACGTAGTTGAGCGCGATCTGCACAAGCTGCTCATCCGTTTGCGTCACTGATTCCCAGTAATCGGTGAGCTGCCTGAGTTTGGGCGAGATGTTTGGAGGCAGTTGCAGCGCGGCTTCGCGGTGATCCTCCGGCAGTTCACGAAATGGCGGCAGCTCAAAGCGCGAGACCACTTCGAAACGCTCTGAATTCTGCACCATGAAAGGAGAGACGAGCGATTGATCGAATTCAGGAGACAGCCGCTCACCACGCAGCTTGGCCATGATGGGCAGATCCAGCGCGGGCAGCCAGCGTTTGCCATGCGCCTCCAGGTCGATGATCTGACGCAGATCCATGCCGTTTTTCGGACGTGGCAGCTGGGGTGCAAAGCTGAGACGGTCACCTCGCGTCCAGCGCATGCCTTCACAGTCCCAAAGCGTGAGACAGCGCCAGTAGCGAGTCTCGTTTGAAGGCAGTGTACCATCAGGAAAGCGCACTCGGAAGGCCACGTCTGAACTCTGGGCCACCCTGGCGATGTTGCCGGGATCGAGAATATTATCGATGCCTGTTTCACCAAAGCGGCTGCGCCCGAGCGCGGAACCCAGATCCAGCAGCCCGCGCGGAAACACAAAGAACAGCAGCAGTGCCAATGGCAGCGCCTGGGCAAACAGCATGCCGGTCACGCGCAGCGGTTCACGCGCCCCCGGAATGCTGCGCCGAAAGCGCACCATGCACGCGGTGATGAACAGGACGACCACCACAGTCCACACAGACCGGGCGAGGTGGTTTTCCAGCAGCACTGCGCAGAAGGCGAGAAACCAGCCGATGAGCGCCAGCACCTGAAACTCACGCGGGGTGCGGCTTTCCAGCATCTTGGCCCCGGCGAGCACCAGCAGCAGCGCGATGCCGGGCTCCATGCCGCCCAGCTCGCCATAATTGAAATACACCGCGGTGGCACCTGCGATGATGACACCAATGCGTACAAGCAAATGCGGCACCGCCATGCGCAGCACCCCACGCCAGATGAGGCACAAAGCACACACCACCAAGCCAGGCGTGGCGATATAACCGCGCAGCGGCAGGATGGCGAGGAGCAACGCGAGACTCAGAAACAGCAACGGTCGCTTGGGCAGAAAGGTGGACTGCTCCAAACTTAGAACGTTGTCCACCTTGCCTGCCTGCAATTCATCCGAGAGGGCAGATCCGGCATCCGTGCCCGACTGCATGGAGAGCGCATCGAGGCAGCGCCGCAAATGGGAGGGCCCATGACTCGCGCGAATAATGAGCCCGGGCATGCGGAGTTCGTATGGCTTTCCTTCGTCTTCACAGATTTCCATCCAGCGTGCGATTTGTGCCGCACGGGCAGGTGCATCGAGCTGCAGTGAATTCCAGTCGAGCACCACGACGCCTTGAACTCCGCTGCTCCATGATTTGACCATCAGCGGGCCGCCGCGCGCCGCTGAACGCCAGTCGATATGGCGCGGTGAATCTCCCGCACGCCACTCACGTAAACCGGCAAAATCATCACCGCCGCCCGTATTCCCACGGGAGGAGGATACCGCGATGGCATCTCCCTGCCGTGAGGTGTCTGGCGCAGGCAGCGGCAGATCACCGGCAGGCTCGGGATGCACGCGGCGCACCCACTTTGTCTCAACCAGGCACTCCGCCGAGAACAGGCCCAGCGGGTAAACACTGCGCACCACCAGTTGCAAGGCACCGCTGGCATGGTGCAAGGGCGGAGGCAGATCGACGACCACCGCGCCACCTGCCGGAACACGTTCGACAAACACGGGCGTGGTGGCACCGACGACGTACACTTCGAGTCCACATGGAGAAACTGCCCCCGTGGCACGCAACTCCACAGGAATGCACTTTTCAGCATCCTGTGCCGCAGGCCTGGCACCAATCAGCCGGACACTCATCCCACGCAGATTCGCACGCGCATGCAGCCACGAGAGCAGGCCCATCGTCGCAGTGAGCAGCGCGATCAAATGTGCCGCCCCATTAGACTGCGCCTCCGCCGCATACCACATGCCCGCAACGATGGCGAGCAGCGCCAGCGTGTGTCGGTTCCAGCGCACGCGCACTTTCATGGCATCAAGGCACCGGGGTTTCAGCGATCAACTGCCGCGCGAGTTCCACCCCGGTCATGCCATCGGCGGCATGTTCGAGGCGATGTCCCATGACGACGACGGCAACGGCCTGAATGTCTTCCGGCAGCACCATCGCCCTTCCACTAAGCAAGGCCCATGCACGAGCTGCAGCCAATACTGACAGCCCGGCACGTGGAGAGAGCCCGTGCCCCTGCACACGGCTGGCGGCCAGCAGGTCCTGCAGGTAATCGAGCAATGCAGGCGAGGCGTACACAGCACGCGTCCAAGTTTGCAACTGCTGCAGTTCGAGGAACGTCATCGCTGGCTGCATCGCGCGCAGCATTTCACGGCGCTCCTGGCCTTCCAGCAGCGCGCGCTCAGCGGTGCGGTCAGGAACTCCAAGCGCGAGACGCATGAGAAAGCGGTCCATCTGCGATTCCGGCAGCATGAAGGTGCCGATTTGCGAAGAGGGATTCTGCGTGGCGATGACAAAGAACGGTTCCGGCAAAGGATGCGTGGAACCATCCGCCGTGATCTTGCCTTCCTCCATGGCTTCCAGCAAAGCTGACTGGGTCTTGGGGGTGGCGCGGTTGATCTCATCCGCCAGCAGCACCTGAGTGAAGACCGGGCCGCGATGGAAATGAAACGCCGCCGTGTCACGATCATACACCGAAGCACCGAGAATGTCCGCAGGCAGGAGATCGCTGGTAAACTGCACGCGGCGGAACCCCAGACCCAGCGCCTGCGCGAGTGCCTGAGACAGCATCGTTTTGCCGACGCCGGGCTGGTCTTCAAACAGCAGGTGCCCGCGTGCCAGCAGGCAGGTCACCGCGAGGCGCACGACATTCTCTTTGCCAAGAATGATCTGCGACACGCTAGCGATGATGGTTTCGATTTGTTGGGACGCTTGCAGAGCAGTGGCGGCGGGCAGCATGGCGTCGGTGGGGGAATGGGATGCGCGTGAGGACACAAGAGGGAGATTTATACCTTCAAGTGTCGTCGATCTGCCGGCTGGAAAGCAAGCCTGCATTCGCCAGCGCAGACAAATTGATGCTTAGATCTGCTGCAGCTTGTTCCGCTCGTTCGGCGTATGGCAGACGGGGCAGATGGTGACGTCGATCTTGCGCTTGGCCTCGCAGGCATAGGCGGTGCCGCAAATGCGACACTGGATGGCAATGCGCCGCCGATAGACTTCGCGTTTACGATCGCGCCAAAAGCTGTGAAACCACAGCAGGCAGACCGTCGTGACCCCGACCGCCATGAACAGAATGATCAAACCACCCAGCGGAATGGGAATCATGGCGTAGCGGCCACCTCCCAGCGGAAGGAGATTTCGCCCCACTCGACACGCTTGACCTCAGAAGGGGTAAATCGAAGCGTGCGAATCGCTGATTGAAGCTGCTGCATGATTTCAACGTCATCGACACTGCTCAGCGGCAGCGCCGTGACAATCTGTCCGGCAGTGCCAATGGCGACTCGGAACTGAACCCGCGTGGGCTGGGTGAGCTTGATGCCGCTGAGTTCCACATTGGCCGGGCCGCGCTTTGCCAGAGAAGGACTGATGATGGCAAGCAACTTCGCGGCGGGTGGCACGGCCACAGAATCGACGGCACGGCGTGGCACCGGCGGCAGCACATCCGCAGCAGCAGTGAACAGACGCGGCTGGTGGATGGCAGCAGTCGCGGGCTCGAGTTCGCGCAGCTTGATCTCATGACCGGCAAAGGAGGGGTGAAAGGCCAGGAGCGGGCTTTCGACCGACGCCACGGAGTCAGACTCGCTCAAAAGGGCAAAGCTGCGGTCCTGCGCCCGGTGGATGAGCGCCAACTCGGCTGGATTGTTGGGATCCAGGGAGATCACATGCTGCGGCGTGACCGGCAGCCGCTGAGTCACCGGATGAACAATGCGGAAGATGAAGAAGAAACCGGACATCGCGGCCATTAACACCACCAGCGCCCCGACCAGGCGCCACATCGAATGATCGCGCACCCCCCAGGCAAAGATCAGCCCGGGTGTGTTCGGATGCGATTTCGTGGTCATCGTGGTCTGCGGCGTTTTACGCCTTCGGTGGAACGGTGGAATACGCGACTTCGTAACCGAGCTCGAGGGCGATGTTGCCGATCTCGATCACGCGGCCATGCTGCGCCTGTTTGGCGGCGTGGATGATGGCGCGGCGTTCGCCTTCGCGGTTTGCCTTGAGCTTTTCCCGCAGTTCGCCCGTGGTGATACGCACCCCGTCAAAATACAGCGCATTCTCCAGTCCGGCAGGAACGGTGATGATGTGGGCGCGATCAAAACCCGTCAGCCGCGAGTTCGACTGCGGCTGCTCCACCTTGATGCCGGACTGCACCACAAAATTGCTGGTGAGGAGGAAATACACCAGCAGCAGCAGGATCGTGTTCAGCAACGGCACCGTGTACAGCCAGGGGCTTTGCTTGGGCAGATGACTCTCGAGCTTCATGGTTGATACGGCGGTAGGCGCAGTATCGGAGGCGCGAAGTGGTTGGGCCAGCCGAAAATGCGCTGAGGGCGCTTATCCTTTCATCCCGCGGCCACGCGATTTCGTCATCGGCGGCGCGGCTTCCGCCGGGCGGAATTCTACAATGTTGTCAGTGCTGTTGGCGTCTTCGATGAGATTCACGATTTCGATGCCTGCGCGCTCCAGATCATGCATCAGTGAGCGGGCGCGGGCGCTGAGAAAGGCAAAGGAGAGATAGGCAGGGATCGCCACGACCAGACCGAGCGCCGAAGTGATGAGGCTCTGATACACACCGCGAGCCACGTCCGCCTGCGTCGCGACACCGTTGGCGGAGGAAAGACTGGTAAAGCTGTCCAGCAGGCCGATCACGGTGCCCAGCAAGCCGATGAGCGGGGCCGCGTGTGCGATGGCGTTCAGAATGCCGAGAAAGCGCTCCAGCCGGGGGACTTCAAGCTGACCCGCCTCCTGCACAATTTCCTTGAGCTGCTCGCGTGGGGCATGGTGACGCAGCAGTGCCGCGTGGATCACGCGCCCGGCAGGCACCCGCGTGGCCACGCATTCCTGCAGGGCCTCAGCGAAGTTTTTACGGCGGATCAGGCTGGCCAGTCCGGCCAGGAATTCACCAACGTTCATGCTCGCCCGGTGAAAGTAGGCCAGACGCTCGATAAAAATAGCTCCAGCGAAGCACAGGCACCCTATGAGGAGCCATACGAGCGGTCCGCCTTTGGAGATAAGATCTATCATGGGCCGAAAATCAGAAAGAGTATTGGTAAAGACTGGCACCACACGCCAGTTCGGGAGAGACGTGAAATACCTAGCATGTTTTATGCCGAGACTGATAGCTTGTAAACACTGGAAATAAACTGGATGGATGGACGGAGGTCAAGCGGGGAAGATTCTAGGGCGGTCAAAGGAGGGGCAAGCCTCGTATAAATGACCAAAAAGCCCCCTCCTCTATGGCATCAAATTCCATCCCCTTCCCGATCTCCTGATGGCCTTCCCAAGTGACATTCATACCAAAACCCATCACCTCCCAGCCTTGATTCCCCTTCCCGAACCCGCTCCAATGCCTGCATGAATCCTTTCGATCTTCAGGTCAATGGCTACGCCGGCACCGACTTCAACGGCGACAACCTCACCGCCGAATCCCTCCACCACGCCTGTGAGGCCCTCGCGGAGGACGGGTGCGCTGCCATCCTGGCCACCTTCATCACGGATGAAATCCCCACGCTGGAGCGCCGCATCGGCAAACTGGTCGAATTGCGGGAAAAGGACGAACTGGCCCGCCGCATCATCACCGGCATCCATATTGAAGGGCCGTTTATCAATCCCATCAAAGGCTACGTGGGAGCCCACCCGCCGCAGGCCGTGAAGCCCGCGAATGTGGACGACGCCAAGCGCCTCCTCGCCGCCGCCGGGGGACTGGCCAGGCTCGTGACCCTTGCCCCCGAGCACGACGAAGGCAGCAAGACCACCGCCTTCCTGGCCTCCCAAGGGGTTACTATTTCCGCAGGTCATTGCGATCCCTCGCTCGATCAGCTCAGCGCCGCCTGCGATGCCGGTCTGACGATGTTCACCCACCTGGGCAACGGCTGCCCCATCCAGATGCACCGCCATGACAACATCATCCAGCGCGCCCTCAGCCTGCATGACCGCCTCTGGCTCTGCTTCATCCCGGACGGCGTGCACGTGCCCTTCTTCGTTCTGAAAAACTGGCTCGCCGGCATCGGCTTGGAGCGCACCATCTTCGTCACCGATGCCATCTCCGCCGCCCGCCTCGGCCCCGGTCGCTATACCCTCGCCGGGTGGGACATCCTCATCGGCGAAGACCTCGTCGCCCGCTCGCCAGATGGCACGCATTTTGTCGGCAGCACCGTCACGGTGCCGAGGATCAAGGCGAATGCGTTCGCAGAACTGGGGATGAGTGATGCAGATTTGAAGCAGGTGCTGGATGTGAATCCGCGGATGGCGGTTACCGTATAATCCTATTTTATGCATGAACACGAGCGCCATCAGTTCTGAAAATGCTGCTGATCTCGCGAAGGCTTTCATTCGCAAGAGAATCGGCAAAGAACGACTTTTGTACTCGCCTCGCGAGATCTCAGAGCAACAGCACTGTTGGTTGTGTGATTTCTATTATCCAAACTGGCGCAGCCTGCGAAAGACTTCGCAACCATTTGGAATGCAAGTCAGGGTTGATAAGAAGACAGGCAAGCCCACTTGCCATACCCTTCTTGTGAAAACCACTCATTGAATGCAAGGCCATTTGTGAATCCCCTCCCCTGGCTCGAATCCCATCGCGGACGTTACGCCGTCGTCCGCTGGCTTTTTCCGCGCCTGCTCGCAGGCATCTACCTCATCGCCTTCCTTTCCTGGGGCACACAGTATGACGGGCTAGTCGGTGAAAACGGCATCCTGCCGGCGAAGAACCTGCTCGAAAACGTGCATGCCTTTGAAGACCGCGAGCACCAGACGCTGTTCTGGCAGTTGCCCAGTGTGTTTCACTGGCACTACAGCGACGCCTTTGCGCATGGCTGCCTGATGAGCTGCTGCGTGCTGGCCGTGCTCGTGATGGCTGGAGTGGCGCAGGGGCCGCTGCTGGCGCTGCTGTGGTTTGGGTATCTCTCCTTCGCCACCACGGGAGGCATCTTCATGGGTTACCAGTGGGATGCGCTGCTGCTGGAGGCTGGCTTTCTCGCGCTGTTCCTCGCCCCGTGGCGTTTGCGGTCGTGGCGCAGACCGACGGAACCGCCACGCGGCTCAGTCTTTCTCCTGCACTGGCTGCTCTTCCGCCTGATGTTTCTCTCTGGTTATGTGAAGATCGGCGGTGGTGACCTGCCGTGGCAGGACATGACGGCGCTGCTTTACCACTATGAGACGCAGCCGCTGCCGAATGGCTTGTCCTGGTTCGCGCACCATGCGCCACGCTGGTTTCATGTGGCGAGCTGCTGGATTATGTATGGCATTGAGCTGAGTCTGCCGTTTGCGATTTTCCTTGGCCGCTGGGGACGTCTGACGGCAGCGCTGGGTTTCCTCATCCTGATGGCCATGATCTCCGCCACGGGGAACTACAATTTCTTCGACCTGCTGACTGCTGCACTCGCCATCACGCTCGTGGATGACCGCTGGTTTCCCAAGCGCCTGCGCCACTGGCTGCGCATCGATCCCGAAGCCCCGCGCCCGTCTTTTGCCCGCTGGACGCAATGGCCTGCGCTGGCTGCGGTGCTTCCTGTAATGCTCGTCACCCTGCTGGCCGCCGATTCCTTTCTGGCCGGTCGTATCCCCCACTTCAAGCCGATGCTCCCGGCCGTGCTGCATGAGAAGCTCGATGAACCCATTGCCCACACGCGCTCATTCAATGCCTATGGCCTGTTTCAAGACATGACCGAGGAACGGCCCGAGATCATTCTCGAAGTCAGCGACGACGGCGCGCTCTTCCTGCCGCTGGAGTTTAAGTACAAGCCCGGCGATCCCAAGCGCCGCCCGCCATTCATCGCCCCGCATCAGCCACGGCTGGACTGGCAGATGTGGTTCGCCGCGCTGTATCCCGGCTATGATCCGCAGCGGGATGCAAACCCAAACTCCCCCATGCACTGGTTCGGCCAGTTCTGCACCGCCCTGCTCCAGCACAAGCAGCCGGTGTGGGATCTGCTGGAGCACCCGCCCTTCCCCATCGAAAAAATCACCCACATCCGCGCCAGACTCTACCGCTACCATTTCACCAGCCCGGAGGTGCGGAACGTCTCCGGGGAGTGGTGGGAGCGCGAACTCAGAGGCAATTTCAGCGGAACCATGTCACTAAAGGCCTCAAGAAGATGATTCATTCGACATTCCTCTTGCGTCTGTTCCATCCTGCGGCACTATCGCGACCCCTCGTTCGGTTTCGAATAAGGGAAACAACCTTCGGGGCGTAGCTCAGCCTGGTAGAGCGCTTGCTTTGGGAGCAAGAAGTCGTCAGTTCGAATCTGGCCGCCCCGACCACACAGACCTAGTGTGGCACCGACTCCGAGTCGGTTTTTGATTGCTATTTCCGTGCCTATGAGCATACCGTGAGTAGCATACAAAAGGTCCCCAAAGACATCTATCGACAGAAACAGACCTTCTGGCTCCGCTGGACGCCGATGCTTGGTGTCGCCCAAGTGCGGAAATCTCTCGGCACACGGGATTTCGCGGAGGCCATCACCGATACTCCTCAACGCATTCAAAGATCCACTCGACATCATTCGGGGAGCGCCCGCGAATCTTATCGAGCCGCCAGGTCTCACCGCTCCGACCATCGAGTGAAAACACCGCGCCGATGCCAGGAGCCACCGCGAGCAGCTCCCGCAGCACGTAGAACTTGCAGTGCTTCCGCACCACGATTCCACCGAGTTCCTGACTTTCCTGCGAAACACCCTCCCGCGCCAGCACACTCGAGTTTGGCCGCCAAAGCAGAGTACACAGCCACTGCTCGCGGAGCGTGAGAGCTTTATTTTTGCGAGCAGCGAGGGACACAATCGAGAGGAGGTGTCAAAAAGATTGCCGATTCTAACATAAATATATATTCACAAAGTGCCCTTTCGACACTTGTTGAAAATGAGTTATCTAGATTTGAATTGCAGAGATTCTCAAAAATGAAGAGCAATTCTGGCTTTTTAACGCCACGAATTTTTTTTCGTCGTGGAACCCTTGATAATGCTGCGTGAAACGCGATTTGCCCACCTGTTGCTACTATAGGTTGAAAAAAATTCTTGTCCCCTACTACATATGGGAGCAGGATCACCCTGCAAGAAGGCCCGCAGCCACCAGCAGAGAACTGCAATTCTCTGCTGTAACTACGGGCCTAGAAGGTCACTTACTGGCGTGCTCGGTGAGGAGACATTCGCCGGGTAGCGATTTCGTGTGGGAACACAATTCGTTTTTAACAGCGTGAGCGGTCCGGTTGCAACATTAAACATGCAACAATCTACGGGAGCCAGGCCCCGTGTTCATATAAACACCGCAGATGAAAACGCTTTACGTAGTCAGTTATGACCTTAAAAAACAAGGTCAGAATTACCCCGCCCTTTACAAGGCGATCAAGGATTCTGGCGAATGGCTCCATCCTTTGGAATCCACTTGGTTTGTTTACACAACCACGGCAGGCGACAGACTTAGGGACTCCATCGGCCAGCATCTTGATTCAAATGACAAGCTAGTCGTCCTCAAGGTGGCAACACCCGGCGGAACACAAGGGTTCACACAAACTGAACTCGAGTGGATTAACGCTCGCATCGGAGTTTAACCCCCATTGACTTTAATCAACGAAAGGAGGTGAGAAAATGTCGAAAAGCAAGATCGGCCGTAACGCCGGCACCGGACGCTTCACTACCGTGAAAGTCGCAACGCAGAAGCCCAAGACCCACGTGGTTGAAACGATCACCAAGAAGAAGTAAAAACAACGGAGCCGTGGCCCATCAAGGGACCGCGGCTCTTTTTTTGCTAGTGCTCATAAAATCGGCATCACGCAAAACCTGGAACGCAGGAGCGAAGACCTTCGAACCTCCAATCCCCATCCGATTGAGGCCCTCAAGACATGGAAATACAGCCCTTGGGGCCTTGTGGGGAAAATTGAAAAACTACTGCATCGCCACTTCGAGCCGTACCATCACCGGCTAGAATGGTTTAAGTTGCCAGAGGCTGAAGTCGCCCGATTATGCGCCTCCAAAAACCTCTTTCGAAACCATTTTTCAGCCGTTGCCAACATCGAAATTTCCATCGCCTAACACACCTAGGTGTTTTATCGGGAATGCCGACGTTAGCATAACTTCCACCTAACCAATTTACGTCCAATAATCTAAAGTTTTAAACCAGATGCTTTGAGAGCAAGAAGTCGTCAGTTCGAATCTGGCCGCCCCGACCATCTAAGATTTCAAAATTTCAGATTCCCATCTAGCAGCATGTCCGCCCTTTACGCCACCGCCCTGAACACCTTCAAGGAAATGGGCTGGCTCTACCGAGAAGTGCCCGAGCATTCCGTCATCGAGGCTGATTTTGAAGCGCATCACACCAAGATCCCTCTGCATGTGCAGGTTTTTGGCGAGACGCACATCATCACTGTCGTCTCGAACTCCACTCTGCAGGTACCACCCTCCCACCGCCTGCCGGTGTGCGAGCTGCTCATGCGCACGAACAAGGATCTGAACCTCGGCAACTTCGAGCTCGAATGGGAGAGCGGTCAGGTGATGTTCCGCGTCACGAATGTTTTTCCGCCGAACCGCCACGATGCGCGCATCATTGCCAGCCTCGTGCATTCCGCCGTCGCGGAGATGGACCGCCTCACGCCGTTCCTCGGTGAAATCATCCAGACGCCCAAAGGCGAACTGCTGCTGCTCAAGGTCGCGGACCTGATGAAACGCGAAGATTTGCTACCGCCCGTGCCCGAGGCTGAGTGATTGGACGTGACACGGGCAGTCCGCCTGTGCTTTTGTGGCCGCGAACAGGCTTTCCCAATGTCCGCCCGCTACACACTCCCGCAGCACCCGGCTTTCAGCGACCCGCTGTCCAAGGAGGATCTGTACACGCTCGTGGCCTGCGGCTCCCTCGCCCGGGGTGAGATGTGCATGGATGAGGACACCGGCCATATGCATACCGTGGGGGAACTGGTCAGCGGCATGCGCCGCCCCAGTGCCAGCAGCGGCCAGGCGCGGATCGCGCGCCCCATGTATCGCGAGATCAGTCCTGACACGGAACTTCCGGATGAACCGGAGGCCGAGATGGAAGAAGAAGAGGAGGAGGCAGCCGACGAAGCAACCCCCGAGGAAGACAAGGATGAAGATTTCGACTACTCTCCCAGTGGTGAAATCATCCTGCATCATGCGCATCCATCCTGGCTGGGCTACACCAAGGCGCTGATCCTCTGCCTGCTGCTCACTGTGGCCGGCGGACTGCTGTGCGTGATCCAGCTCGAATACGGCATCATCGCCCTGCTTTGCGCCTCATCCACGCTCATCGCGGTCGGCATCGCGCGTTATTCGCACGACTACATCGTCACACGCGAACGTGTGGAGCTGATCTGGGGAATCATCGGCCGCAGTTCCAAAGAAGCGCGCATCTGCGACATCCGCAGCATCGACGTCTATGAAGCCGGCCTCAAGGGCCTGCTCGGTCTCGGCACCATCGACTTCTCCACCGCCGCCAATGCCGGCATCGAAGTGCAGTTCAAAGACATGCGCAGCGCCCACGTCGTGAAGGATCTCGTGCGCAAACTGCAGCGAGGTGTGGATCCTACGGATGACTGAAATGAGGAATGAAGCATGCAAAATAACGAATGACGGACCTCGCGGCTCCGCATCTTTCATTTGGCGCGTCGTGCTGCTTTCAGCATTCGTCATCTCACTTTCGTCATTCGCCGCAGGCGCTCCCCTCTCCCGCGCCATCGACATCCGCATGCTGCCGTATGAGCGCAGTTTGGAAAAACTCCCGGTCGATCTCACTGCCACGATCGGTTTTGTGGAAAGCGGCGGCACCGCTTTTGTACAGGACGACACCGCAGGCACGCACCTGCACTTCAAGCCCACGCGCAATGATCTGCGTGTGGGCGACCATGTGCGCATTCAAGGCACCACCACCGCCGGCCTTTATTTTCCCGGGGTCGATGTGGCTCAGTTGCAAATCCTCGGTCATGGGGCCCCTCCTTCTGCGGCCCCCGCCAGCTATGATGATCTGGCCACAGGACGTTTCCATTACCAGCGTGTGATCGTTGAAGGCCTTGGCCGCACTCTGACGCCGCTGGATGAAAAACGCTCACTGCTGCGCCTTGCCATTGGCAGTCGCGTCCTGGAGGTGCGCGTGGATGCGCCGCTGGAAACGGCTCCGTCGCTTATCGATGCCCGCCTCCGCATCACTGCCCTCGCAGCCGGCGGCATCAATGACCGCCGCCAGCTCGTCTTTCCCTACATCCGCGTCACGGATTGGAATTATGTGGTGATTACCAAAGCCGCGCTGCCTCTCGATGCCTTGCCCATCACCTCCGTGGTCACTTTGCTGCAGTTCGGTGCTGCCGACGAGCCCCACCACCGCGCCCGCATTCGCGGCACCGTGCTGGCGGCCTTTTCCGATGGCCGTGTCTTTTTGCGCGATGCCACTCCTCCGCCCCCACCGCGTGAAACGCCCAAGGATGCACAACCCAAGCCGCCGCAATCGCCCTCAATCGCGATTCGCCTCATGTCCGCAGTCAATCTCACGCCCGGGCATCGTGCTGAGATCACCGGCTTTCCCATCATGGCCGGATTCAGCGCCTCGCTGGCAGATGCACTCGTGCTTGCCACAGAGCCGGATACGTCACCTGCCCCGGCGGTTGTTTCGCTCAAAGAATTCCAAGATGGCTCGCATGATGCCGATCTCGTTCACCTGACCACGCCAGCAGTGCTCAATGATTTCTTTCGCAGCGCAGACGGCTTCGAGCTTCGCCTCACTTCCAACGGCACGCCGCTGCGAGCCTTTCTGCTACAATCCAGCGCACCCGAGCTCGAAATCGGCACGTCCGTGGAGCTTACCGGCATCTGCCTCGTCGAGTCATCGACGGACAAAGGGTTTCGCTCTCAGGCCGAGCGCGCTTCACTCCTGCTGCGTTCGGCAGATGACATTCAAGTGGTCCATTCAGCCCCGTTTTGGACGGCGGGTCGCCTTGTCATCGCCAGCAGCATTCTGGCAGGCCTTGTCCTGCTGGCCTTCATTTGGATCGCCGCGCAACGGCGGCAGATCGGAGTCCTGAGCAGCCGCATCGTACAGCAGGCCACGCTGGATGAACGCCAGCGCATCGCACGTGAGTTTCATGACACGCTGGAGCAGGAGCTCACGGGTCTCTCTCTGCGACTGGATGCCGCCACAACGCGACCGCTTGAGGATAAAGCCCGCACGCTCATCGAAACCTCCCGAAGCCTTGTCTCCCGCATTCAAAGCGAAGCGCGCAATCTCGTGGCCGATCTGCGCGACACCGCCCAACTGCATGATCTCTTCAGCGCGCTGCGGGAAATCCAAACGCGCATGCCGCCGAATGCACCGGCATTAAAACTCGACCTGCATCCCATTCCGCCCATCACCGGACCCGTGTCCCATCACCTGCGCATGATCGCCCAGGAAGCCATCACCAATGCGCTCAAGCACGCGCAGGCCACGGAGATTACGCTTCATCTTTCCTCCACTGCTGACATGCTCACGCTGAGCATCGCCGACAATGGCCGGGGCCTCACCGCCAGCGCCGTGACCACCGGCCAGCCCGGCCACTTCGGCTGCATGGGCATCCGCGAGCGCTGCCGCAAAATTAACGCGAACGTTGATTGGCAAAGCCAGCCCAAACAAGGCACCATCGTCACCGTTCGCCTCCCGCTTTAGACCTTGACCATTTGACCCACACCACCGTGTCCGCCGCACCCATCTCACTCTTGCTTGTCGACGACCACTTCGTCGTCCGCAGCGGCCTCGTGGCCTCGCTGGAGCTTGAGGACGACTTCAAGGTCGTGGGTGAAACCGATCGCGGTGAAGAGGCCTCGGCGCTGTTTGCTAAAAAGAAGCCGGACGTCGTCCTCATGGATCTGCAACTGCCGGGCATCAGCGGCATCGAGGCCACAGCAGCGCTGCTGCGCGATCACGCGAACGCCCGCGTCCTCATCTTCTCCACCTTTGCCCGCGACGATGAAATCCAGGCGGCGCTCAAGGCGGGAGCCCTCGGTTACTTGCAAAAATCTTCCTCTCGGGACAATCTCCTCGCCGCCATCCGCACCGTGGCCAAAGGCGAACGCAGCCTGCCTGAGGATATCGCCCAGCGGCTCAAGGACCGCCTCGCGGAGCCGGAGATAACACCACGTGAACGCGAGATCCTAACCCTCGTGACCCGGGGCAACGCCAACAAAGAAATCGCCGCCACCCTTGGCATTGGCGAAGACACGGTGAAGCAGCATGTCAGCCGCATTCTGATGAAGCTCAAAGTCAACGATCGTGCCCAAGCCACCGCCGAAGCGATCCGCCGGGGACTGGTGCAGGTGTGAAATGTCCCGGTAAGCGGCCGTGGAGATCCGCCCCCTCACGAAAGTGGGGTGCCCGAAATGCTGAAAGCGGCCGCAATCCGGCGTTGGTAGGTGCATGACGCGTTCAGTCTCTATTTTTGCTACACTTCTGCTTACCTCCCTCGCTTCCGCTCAAAATGACAGCGGCGGCAATGACACCACGGACAAACCGCTGGCGAAGCCGGTCATGCAGTGGCGGTTTGATGCCGCGAAAGATCCCGGCCCGCGTGCACCGACTTTCCCTGGCTTTGCGAAGGATAACACCGCACAACGCTTCACTGGCGACGGGAAAAAATCCGCCCTCACCATCAAGGACAGCGAAGAACTGCGCTTTGGTCTGAACGAAACCATCACGCTGGAGGCCTGGGTCAAAGCGGCGGATCTCAGCGGCAGTCCCTACATCCTGGGCAAAGGCCGCCTTGGCACCAAGGAATTTGGCACGGAGAATCAAAACTACGCGCTGCGTCTGCAAACGGCGAAAGGCGGCGCGCAGATCGGTTTCCTGTTTCACAGCGCCGATGTCCCCGGCAAGAAGGGCGCATGGCACCGCTGGTGGTCCAAAGATATGCTGCCGACCTCCGGCTGGCACCACGTCGCGGTCACTTATACTTTTGGCAAACTCAAGAGCATCAAAGGCTACATCGACGGACGCGAAACCGACGGCGTGTGGGACATGGGTGGCGAGACGGATCGTGCACCCGTCACTGACGGAGACTCGCTCATGGTCGGCAGTGGCTCCACGCTGGCAGCCTCCCACTCGCTGAATGGTTGGCTGGATGAGGTGGCGATCTATCGTGGTCCTGTGGATGTCGCTGCACTCAAGGCGAAGTATCTGTTTGTTCCACCGCCACCGCCCGTGGCGAAGAAGCAAGTTCCTGCCGGGCGCGTGCTGGTGCAACTGGCCGAGGAAGGCATGCCCGAAGCCAATGCATGGCCGAGTGAGCACCCCAAAGTGGGCGAAACCTACACGGAGGATGTGTTCGGCTTCTTCGATGTGCCGCAAAAGTATGTGGACACCGGAGTGCGTGGCGAGCGCCACGTCCCCTTTCTGCTGCGCGCTGCCGCCAGTGTGACTTTCCCCAAAGGCAAACACCGCCTGCTGCTGCGCGCACGTGGTGCCACGAATCTCTACATTGAGAACAAGACCATTCTCACCACACCCTTTCCTCCCAATGACAGCGATGGTCACCACCTGGTGACCGATCAACAAGGCTATCTCGACCTGGGTCCCGACTTCCGCTTTGTGCCGCCGGGCAATCGTGAATCATGGTGCGAGTTTGAAGGCACGGGCAAGCCGCAGTTCATCGTGCTGGAGACCCTGGTGGGCAGCTATGCCGGCAAGGCTGCGCGCCGTCCAGAACTCGGCGAAACCGTCGTCGCATGGTCTCAGCAAGGCACTGAAACCTGGAAACTGATCACCCCCGGCAAACGCGAAGTCGCTTACAACGATGCTGGCTGGACCGCTTACGAACAGGAGCGCAACGCCCACTACGCTGATATCAACGCCAAGAAACGCGCCGAGCTGCGCGCACAGTCCGCGTCCTACTGGGCCACGCGCCGTAAAGCAGCAGAAGCATGGCTGGCCAAGAACCCAGCGGGTGAAGGCAGCATTGATTCCTTCATCGCAGCGAAGATCGACAGCGTGAAATCACAGGACGCCCACAAAGGCAGCATCGATTATTTCAAGCACATCCAGCCCATCCTCGAAGCCAAATGCACCGAGTGCCATCGCGGCGCGAAGGCCAAAGGCGGATTGCATCTCGACTCACTCGCAGACGCGATGAAAGGCGGCAAGTCTGACGGTGCCGCAGTCGATCCCGGCAAGCCGGATCACAGTTCCATCATCGCCCGCATCACTTCTTCTGATGAAGACGAGATCATGCCGCCCAAGGGCAAGCCCTTGACCAAGGATGAGATCGCGCTGCTGACCACTTGGATCAAGGAAGGCGCGCACTGGCCGGAGATTCGTGCCGATCATCTCATGCTCACACCACTGACGGATGACCTCACTTTCCTGCGCCGCGTCTACATCGACACTGTGGGTGTGCCGCCATCGCTGGAGGAGATTGCCGCATTTGAGAAGAACCCCGACCGCAAGGCGGCCATCGACAAACTCCTCGCTGACCCACGCTGGGCAGACAACTGGATGGGCTACTGGCAGGATGTGCTGGCGGAGAACCCAAACATCCTCAACCCCACGCTAAACAACACCGGTCCCTTCCGCTGGTGGTTGTATGAGTCTTTGCAGGACAACAAGCCGATGGACTTCTTTGTCACCGAACTCCTTCGCATGCGCGGCAGCGAGCGCCTCGGCGGCCCCGCAGGATTTGGCACAGCCTCGCAGAATGATGTACCGATGGCTGCCAAGGGCACCATCGTCAGCACCGCCTTTCTCGGGGTGGAAATGAAATGCGCACGCTGCCATGATTCACCCACCGGCAAGTCGTTGCAGCAGGATCTCTTCGAACTCGCCGCCATGCTGGGCACCAAGGAAATCGAAGTGCCGAAGACGAGCAGTGTGCCGATGGACAAGATCCACGCCGGTGGCCGCAAGCCGCTAATTCAAGTGACGCTGCAGCCCGGCACCAAAGTGCAGCCCAAGTGGCCCTTTGCCGAGTTCTGCGATGAAGCCGCAGCGAAACTCGCCGAAGATCCCAAAGACAGCCGCGATGTGCTGGCCGCCATGATCACCGCCCCGCAGAACGAGCGCTTTGCCCAGGTCATCGCCAATCGTGTGTGGGCACGCTTCATGGGCCGCGGCATCGTGGAACCCATCGAAGACTGGGAGAAGGGCAAGCCCACGCATCCCGAGCTGCTCAAGTGGCTGGGTCGTGAATTCGTCAGCGGCGGCTACGACATGAAACACTTGGCGCGTCTCATCCTGAACAGTCAAGCCTACCAGCGCGCCACCGATCCAGCCTTGAAGCAGACCAGCCCGCTCTTCACCAGCCCAGCGCCACGGCGCCTGCAGGCCGAGCAGATTGTGGACTCGCTCTTCGCCGCCACCGGCAAGCCCTTCCACACCGAAGAAGTCTGCCTCGACATCGACAACACCCGCGATCTCAAAAACGCCATCCACCTCGGCAAGCCGCACCGCAGTTGGATGCTCACCAGCACCAGCAACGAACGCGACCGCCCCAGCCTCGCCCTGCCCCGCATCCAGGCTGTCACGGACGTGCTCAGCGCCTTTGGCTGGCGTGGTTCACGCCAGGATCCCATCAGCAAACGCGACGCCGATCCGAACGTGTTGCAGCCCGCCATCCTCAGCAACGGCACGCTTGGCATCTGGCTTACACGTTTGAGCAATGACCACGGCGTCACCACCCTAGCGTTGCAAAACGAAACCCTCGACCAGTTCATCGATCAGCTTTTCCTCAAACTCCTCACCCGCCATCCCTCGGCTGAAGAACGTGCTCTTTACACAAAGCACCTGAGTGCTGGCTTTGATGCTCGAGTTCGGTCCGCACCCAGCCAGCCACCAGCCACCACACGCACCCGCGAAAAATACGTGAGCTGGTCCAATCACCTCGACGGCGAAGCCACCACGGTGCGCATGGCCCAGGAAACCGCCGCCCGTGCAGGTGACCCGCCGACGGAGAAACTCGATCCTGCATGGCGCAGCCGCATGGAGGATGTGCTGTGGGCACTGCTGAACGCGCCTGAGTGGGAGTTTAGCCCTTAAAGAATGACACCACCGGCCACCGCCACCCCACGAAAGTGAGGGGCCAGAAAGAATGAAACCGACCCTTTGCTAACGTTTGATATCACATCATGAAACGCCGCTCCTTCCTCACCTCCGCCGCCGCCTTTGGCGCGGCACCGTTGTTTGCGAACAACACGCCCGTCCACATGCCAAAGGGCAAGGCGGAGCATTGCATTTTCATCTGGCTGGGCGGCGGCATGGCACAGATCGACACCTTTGACCCGAAGAAGCTCGGCAACAACACGGACAAAACCAAGGTGGCCGGTTCGCTCTACAAGGCCATCGACACGACCGTTCCCGGTGTGCAGGTGACGGAGCACCTCAGCCAGACGGCCAAAGTCATGGAGCACGTAACGGTGATGCGCACGGTGAACCATCACGTCATCGACGAGCACGCCTTCGCCACGAACATCGTCCACACCGGCCGCATGATCTCCGGCAACGTGGTGTATCCCAGCATCGGCTCCATCATCGCGCATGAGCGCGGTGCCGTGGGTGGCGAGGTGCCGCCGTACATCCTAATCGGTTATCCGAATGTCAGCCGCGGCCCGGGCTTCCTTGGTGCGAAGGCCGGTTACGTCTATCTCACCGACACCAACACCGGCCCTGCCGGCTTTTCGCGTCCAGATTTCGTCGACGAAAAGCGCGCACTGACCCGTGAGCAATTGCTCGCGCCTCTCATGGCCCGTGCACCGAAGGAATCCGCCATCGCCGACTACAAGACGGCCCAGGAGCAGGCGCTCAGCCTCTCCGGCCCGCAGTTCATGCGGCATTTCAATCTCAAGGAAGAACCCGCCGCACTGCGCAATGCCTACGGCGGTGAATTCGGCCAGCGCTGCCTGCTCTCCCGCCGCCTTGTTCAGGCGGGAGTGCGTTTCATCGAGGTTTCACACAACCTGAACTTCATGAACGGCACCGGCTGGGACATTCACAACGAAGGCTACAAAAATCAGCACCTGCTCATTCAGGAACTCGACACCGCCCTCGCCGCGCTGATCCGCGATCTGAAGGACAAGAAGCTCCTCGACAAGACCCTCATCGTCGTCGGCACCGAATTCGGTCGGCCACCGGAGTTTGATGGTCGTGGCGGTCGCGGCCACCAAGGCACCACCTTCTCCATGGTTCTCGCCGGTGGCGGATTGAACCACTGCGGCGCATACGGAGTCAGCGATGAACTGTCCAAAAAGCCCGTCGAGAACCCCGTTCCGCTCGTTGATTTCCACGCAACGATCCATGCCGCGATGGGCATTGATCCGAGCAAGGAACTGATGGATGGCACGCGTCCCGTGCCGATCACCGATGGTGGCAAACCTGTGGCGGCCTTGTTTGGCTGAGCCGAGGAATCAAGAGACTCCCGCCCCCAAGTTTCGGCTTTCCCTTGCGAAGCTTCGCCATCCATCGGCGTACTCTTTGCACATGAAATCCGCCTTACTGCTCTGCGCCCTCGCCCTCACCACCGCGCTCCTTTCCCACGCTGCCGATGACGACGGCTTTATGCCGATGTTCAACGGCAAAGACCTCAGCGGCTGGGTGAATGCGAACTGCGCACCTGAGACCTGGAGCATCAAAGACGGCGTCATTCGCTGCACCGGTATTCCCACTGGAGCCATGCGCACGGAAAAGCAGTACGAGAACTTCATCCTGGAGTGCGAGTGGCGGCACCTCACCAGCGGTGGCAACTCCGGTGTCTTCATCTGGGGCAGCCCCATCTCCGCGCCGGGCGTGCCTTTCCTCCGTGGCATCGAGGTTCAGGTGCTGGACCAAGGCTACATGAAGCACGCCGATCCCACAAAGCCACGCTGGTTCACCACGCATGGCGATGTCTTCCCCATCCACGGCGCCACCATGGAGCCGCATGGCGACCACAACGGTCAGCGCAGCTTTCCCAGCGAGGAACGCAGCAAGCCCTCGCCCGAATGGAACCACTACCGTATCACCGGCAACAACGGCACGCTCACTCTCGCCGTGAATGGCAAGGTCGTCAGCGGCGGTGACAAATGCTTCTGGCGCAAAGGCTACCTCGCTCTCGAATCTGAAGGCGCACCCGTTGAATTCCGCAATGTGCGCATCAAAGAACTTCCCTCCACCGGTGCCACTGATGCCGATTCCGCACCGCTGGATCAAAGCTGGAAACATCTCTACAACGGCCTGGATTTCCGTGGCTGGAAAGTGGCTGCAGGAACCGAAGCCCGCTGGAAACCCTCCAACTGGAATATCAAACTCGAAGCCACCGACGGCCAGGAATCCTCCCCGCTTTGGAGCGAAGCTGACATCACCAACGGCGAATTCATCGCCGACTTCCAGCTCCTCAAATCTGCCAACCTCAACACTCCCTGCACCGGCTTCTGCGTCCGGGGTCAAACCAGCCCCGCTGTCCTCATCGGCACCGGCAAGGCCCCCATCGTCTTCGGCCCGGATCAAGTGAAGCTCGGCAAATGGTACCGCCTGTGCCTCAAACTCGACGGCACGAAAGCCACCGCCACGCTGACTGAAACGCAGGAGGCCAATCCGCAAACGAAGGAGGCGAGCCTAGAGGGTCCAGCGAAAGGCCCCGTGGGCATTGCTGATTTCGGCACCCCGATGACGTTCGCGAATTTCTTTGTGCGGGAATGATTGAAAGTACGATGAACACTCCTGTCCGTCGATCAGCGTGCCCGCCACACCCGACGGCCAAGGATTATCCACCCCACCTCGTCGGAGTGCAGAAAGCGCCTCCCACTCACATCCCAAGCGCCCGCACCAAAAACGCCCACTCATCGGCCGTCTTTTCAATGGTCTTGTTCAGCGCCGTCCCTGCACCATGCCCCGCGCTGGTTTCAATGCGGATCAGCGTAGGCGGTCCATCCTTTGCCTGACACTCCTGCAAACGAGCACCAAACTTGAAACTGTGCGCAGGGACCACGCGGTCATCATGATCGCTCGTTAACACGAGCGTGGCCGGATACCTCGTGCCTGGCTTGAGATTGTGATAAGGCGAGTATTTGAGCAGCGCTCCGAACTCCGCAGGGTTTTCCACGCTGCCGTAATCGCTCTTCCAACCCCAGCCGATGGTGAATTTCTCGAAACGCAGCATGTCGAGCACTCCCACCGCAGGTAAAGCAGCAGCATAAAGTTCGGGACGCTGCGTCATGCATGCACCGACGAGCAAGCCGCCGTTGCTGCCGCCTTGAATCGCGAGCTTGGAGTTGGTGGTGTAGTTGTGCGCGATGAGCCATTCAGCAGCGGCGATGAAATCATTGAAGACATTCTGTTTGCCAAGCTTGATGCCGGCCTGATGCCAAGCGCGACCATACTCGCCCCCACCGCGCAGGTTGGGCATGGCAAAGACGCCGCCCATCTCCAGCCATACGGCGCGTGAGACAGAGAAGCCGGGTGTGAGGTTGATGTTGAAGCCGCCGTAGCCGTAAAGCAGCGTGGGATTCGAGCCGTCCAGTTTCAGGCCCTTTTTGTGAACGATGAACATTGGCACCTTGGTGCCGTCCTTGCTGTGGAAAAACACCTGCTGCGTCTCAAACGCAGTGCCATCGAAGTCCACTTTCGGTTTCCGCCAAAGCTTGCTCTCGCCGGTTTTCAAATCCATGCGGTAGATGGCACCCGGCTCGGTGAATCCGGTGAAAGTGTAGAAGGTGGTGGTGTCATGACGATGCCCGCCGAAGCCACCCGCACTGCCGATACCGGGCAGTTTCACGTCGCGGATGAGCTTGCCGTCGAGATCGAAGCACTTCACCTCGGTCTTCGCATCCCGCAGATATTCACAGAACATCTGCCCGCCCACCGTGCTGACACCTTCCAGCAGCACCTTCGGAACCTCGGGCACCACGATGCGCCAGTTGCCACGTTCCGGCTTGCGCACGTCGATGGCGATGACCTGGAAGCACGGTGCATTCAGATCTGTGCGGAAGTAAAAGACCGGGCCTTCATTGTCGATGAAGTCATAGCGTGCATCATTGTCCTTGAGCAGCTCCACCACAGGGCCACCACCGGAGATCTTCTGGTAGAACACGCGGTTCTTCGGCTCCGTGCCGAGCCATACCTGAATGACGAGATATTCTCCATCCTCCGTCACACCGCCACCAAAGCCCCATTTCGGCTCGTCTTTGCGCTCGTAGATGAGCAGGTCCTCGCTCTGCGGTTTGCCCAGCGGGTGGAAGAAGAGCTTGTGAAATTCGTTCTTTGCCGTGAGCGCCGCACCGGCCTTCGGCTCATCGTAGCGTGAGTAGTAGAAGCCGCTGCCGTCCTTCCGCCAGGACACGCCGCTGAACTTCACCCACTTCACCACATCGTCCAGATCGCGACCAGTGGCGATATCACGCACGCGGAGGGTCGTCCAGTCGCTCCCGGCTTCCGAGACACCGTAAGCGATGAGCTTGCCATCCTCTGTCGGCGCGTAATCAGACAACGACGTCGTGCCATCCTTGGACATCGCATTAGGATCGAGCAGCACTTTCGACTCCCCTTCCAGCGACTCCGCCGTCATCAGCACCGCCTGATTCTGTAGGCCCGTATTGTGTGTGAAAAACCACCTCCCACCGTGTTCAAACGGCTGCCCCATGCGCTCGTAGTTCCACAGCTTCTGTAGCCTCGTCTTGATCTCCTCGCGTCGCGGCAGTTTTTCCAGATACGAAAACGTCACCTGATTCTGCGCTTTCACCCAGGCTTTGGTTTCCTCCGAGTTATCATCCTCAAGCCAGCGATACGGGTCGGCGGTCTTCACGCCATGATGCGTGTCCACCACGTCCTCCTTGCGCGTCTGGGGATAGGTCAAAACTTCGGCGGTGAGAGTGGCGGTGGTCATGAGGAGCAGGTATGCGGCACGCATGGTGGCATCCTGCCTGTCATTTCAAACTTTGCATTTTCCAATTCTCATTTTGCAATCCCACCCGCCCCCGCCACGCTCATTGCACATCTTTCCAGCCACCATGCCCATCTCTCCTGACCAATACGAAAAGCTCGGCACTTTCTACCTCGGTCGTGAATACGATCTCGCCTCAAAGCAGGTCAAAGACGACCTCATCCTCTATGATTCGAAGGATCTTGTGACGCACGGCGTCGTGCTCGGCATGACCGGCAGCGGCAAGACCGGCCTGTGCCTCTCCCTGCTCGAAGAAGCGGCGATGGATGGAGTGCCTGTTATCGCGATCGATCCAAAAGGTGACATCGGCAATGCGTTGCTCACCTTCCCCAATCTTACGCCCGAGGAGTTTCGCCCGTGGATCAATGAAGATGAGGCACGACGCAAAGGACAATCGCCCGACGACTATGCAGCGGCACAATCCGCGCTATGGCAAAAGGGTCTAGGTGACTGGGGCCAGAGCGCGGACCGCATCAAAAAACTGCGCTCCACCGTGGACATGGCGATCTATACACCTGGCAGCAATGCAGGGCTGCCCGTATCCATTCTCAGCTCGCTGAACTGCCCGCCTGCCGAAGTGATGGACGACGCCGAAGCTCTCGGCGACCGCATCGAAAGCACCGTATCTTCCATGCTGGGCCTGTTGAACATTAATGCCGATCCCATCCAGTCGCCAGAGCACATCCTGCTGAGCAACATCGTCGCCTTCTGCTGGAAGAAGGGGCAGAACATCACGCTGGAAAATCTGGTGCGCCAGATCCAGCAGCCGCCGATTCGCAAAGTCGGAGTGGTGGATCTCGACAGTTTCATGCCTGAGGCCAAGCGCGCCGCACTGGCAATGAAGCTGAACAACCTGCTCGCCTCTCCCGGCTTCAGCACCTGGCTGGAAGGCGAGGCGCTCGACATCCAGCGCATGTACTACACGCCCGAGGGCAAGCCGCGCATCACCATCTTCTGCATTGCACATCTGAGCGACACAGAGCGCATGTTTTTCGTCTCGCTGCTGATGAACCAGCTTCTTGGCTGGATGCGCACGCAGCAGGGCACCACTTCCCTGCGCGCCATCTTCTACATGGATGAGATCTACGGCTACCTGCCACCGACGGCCATGCCGCCTTCAAAGAAGCCGCTCATGATTCTGCTCAAACAGGCACGTGCCTTTGGTCTCGGCATCCTGCTGGCCACGCAAAACCCCGCTGACCTCGACTACAAGGCGCTGGCGAACATCGGCACATGGTGGCTCGGACGTCTGCAAACGGAGCGCGACAAAATGCGCGTGCTCGAAGGCCTGGAAGGTGCTGCCAACACGGCGGGCGGCAAGTTTGACCGCCAGCTCATGGAGCAGACGCTCGCCGGACTTGGCAACCGCGTCTTCCTCATGAACAACGTGCATGAAGATCATCCCGTCGTCTTCAACGTGCGCTGGCTGATGAGCTACCTGAGCGGCCCGCTTTCACGTCCACAGATCAAAGCGCTCATGGACCCGATCCGCCCGCAGGCTGGAGCCAAGACTGCCGCAGCCGAAGATGACGGCTTCGCGCCTCCCGGCGGCAGCAGTCCCGCTGCCACCGACCGCAACACCCTGCGCCCAAAACTGCCGGACGGCGCAACCGAACTCTTCCAGCCGAGCGACGACGACGGCGAACGCATCACCTACACTCCTGCCATCCTGCGCAGCGCGACAGTCATGTTTGATGATGCAAAGCGGAAGATCAGCGGCCGCAGCATCATCACGCTTGTGAATGAAATCGACATCGAGAAGCAGAAGGTGCTGTGGGACAAGTTTGTCGATGTGCCGAAGGACGACGATCTCTCCAAGTATGAAAGCGAACCGAAGGAGAACGCCGCCTATGCCGACCTGCCCGGACCAGCTCTGAAGACAACGACCTACACCAGCATCAAGAAAGACTTCACCGAGTGGGTGTTTGCCAATCACAGTCTCGAACTCTTCTTCTCACCGCTGCTGGAAGTCTATTCTAACCCAGGCGAGAAGCAGGACGAGTTCAAGGTGCGCATCACGCAAACGACCCGTGAGCAACGTGACGCCGCCATCGAGGAACTGCGCGCAAAAACCGCGAAGACGATGAAGTCGCTGCAGGACAAGGCCGAGAAAGCCGCCAACAAGGTGGATGTGCAGCAGGCCCAATCCAGCGGTGCCAAACTGAGCGCTGCCGTTGAGATTGGCAGCAGCATTCTCGGTGCCATCTTCGGCCGCAAGACCAGCCTCGTGAAAGCCAGCACCATCGGCAGCGCCTCCCGCGCCTGGAAGGAAGGCGCGGATGTCAAAGCCGCCCAGAGTGAGTTGGATTCTCTCAAAGCCGACATGGCGGAACTGGAAAAGCAGATCGCCGATGACACTCAGAAAATCCGCGATCAATATGATCCAGCCACACTGGTGTTTGAAACCTTCAAGCTCAGCCCGATGAAGAAGAACATCCAGGTGACAGCGACGGGGATTCTGTGGCTGGTAAAATAGCGATATGTTGCCCGAAACTTTAAAGGCAATCGAAGGTCTTTATACGGCCTTCGGTGATGCCAAGCGGCCCAGTTTCATTAATATGTCTCCGGTGAAGGATCCGGCCAATTTTGCAGAGCTGCTGACAACCCCTTTGCGGCAGCTCACCGCAGAGCATCTCTGGCAGTATTCGTTTTCTGTCTTCTTTACGGTGGGCGACGTCTCGGATTTCGAATACTTCTTCCCGAGAATCATCGAGTTGGCCTCCGCTCCATACCCGGATTTGCAAATCGAGGTCGTATTTCAAAAACCTGCCATGGCAGGATGGCCAAACGAATGGCGAAAAGATCGTCGAAAGTCATTCCAGTCTTACCTTGAGGCGATGATCGCATCTTGGACTTCCACCGTTTGTGATATCAACAACTGGGTTTGCGCCTTGTCATTCTGCCTCCCGGACATTGATGCGCATCTGGATGTGCTGATCTCAGGCTCTGATGCCGCCAATGAAAACCTCCTCGCCTTTCACGAAGCAAACCGCGAGTCATTGATTAAAAACAAACTCTCCACTTCGTTCTGGGACCACTCCTCAGACACGCATGCGCGTATCGTTGCCTGGCTGGAACGAGCGGACGTTCAGCAAAGAGTCCACCACTTGAAAGAGGCAGGCTTGGGCAGCAGCGATACGTGACATGCTTGATGCGCAGAGAGAAATCTCCTCAATACACATCCCTCCGGTACCTCTTCCCCTCCTTCATCGCATGCACATAAGCAGCGGCTTCCTCAGCAGTCTTGCCACCCTCTTTTTCAATGATCGTGTGCAGCGCCTTGTCCACATCGCTGGCCATGCGTGATGCATCTCCACAGACATAGAAGATGGCACCTTGCTCCAGCCAGGCCCAAAGTTCGGCGCTGTTTTCCAGCATCTTGTGCTGCACGTAGATTTTTTCTGCTTGGTCACGGCTCCAGGCGGTGCTGAACTTGGTCAGCGTGCCGTCGGTGAGATAGCCTTCAAACTCCTCCTTGTAGAAGAAGCAGGACTTGGAGCTAACTTCTCCAAAGAAGAGCCAGGCTTTGCCCTGGGCGTTCGTCGCCTTGCGTTCTTCCAAAAAAGCACGAAACGGCGCGATGCCCGTGCCCGGCCCGCACATGATGATGGGTGTCTGCTCCTGCGGCTCCGGCAGGCGGAAGCCTTTGCCGTGATTCACGAAGCACGGGATGAGCGTTTCATTCGGCGTCACGCGTTCAGCGAGGAAGGTGGAGGCCACACCACCACGCGCACGGTTGTGACTGGTATAGCGCACCGTAGCGACAGTGAGATGAACCTCCGTCGGATGCGCCTTCTGGCTGCTGCTGATGGAGTAGAGGCGGATGTTCAGCTTCTTCTGCGTGGCCATGAACTCCTCAGGCGTGAACTTCGCGATGGGATTTTCCAGAAGCAGGTCCACGACAAAGCGGCCCCAGAGGTACTCTTTGAGCGCATCTTTCTTCTCCGGCACGCTGAGATCAGCCAGCAAGGTGTCACCTTCCGTCTTTTCGATGATGGCCTTGATGAGCTTGTTGTCGATCTCGGTGATGAGAGTGCCTTCGATCAAGGCCTGCCGAATCGACACCTCGGCCGCAGTCTTCGGGTGCTTGACGATTTCCGTGCCGGAGAAGCCGAGCGCGGCAAGCGTGTCATCCACCAGCGCAGGATCATTCGTGGGCTGCACAGCAAGCGAGTCGCCAGGCGTGTACTCCAAACCTGAAGCACCGAGGTCGATTTCATAATGCGCTGTGTGCTTGGGCGCATCCGGTCCGGAGAGGTTGAACATCCGCTTCACCTTGGCGATGCAGGGGTTCTTGACGTTGTAAACGGGCTTGCCGACTTCTGGTGTACTCATGGGCGGAGACTAGAAGGCCGACCGAAGTTGTCAAACCAGCCCTCCCTCAGCCAGGGAGAATCAACATGGCCTTGGCTCCCGCCGTGCCCTCACGATTCGTCAGTTCCACGCTGCCGCCGTGCAGTTGCGCGACTTCTTTGACAAAGCAGAGGCCGAGGCCGGTGCTCTTCTTTCCACTGTCGGGACGAGGCAGTGAGTAGAAGCGCTCAAAGACGCGGGTGCGGGCATAATCCGGGATGCCTGGGCCTGAATCTTCAATCTCGATCACCACCTGCGAGTCAAAGCGATAGCCGCGAACGGTGATGACACTCCCCTTCGGAGCGAAGTCGATGGCATTCTGCAGCAGATTTCCCACGGCGATTTCGAGCAGCCAGTGATCTCCTCTGACCACGAGTTCACTGCTGATATCACGCTCCAGTTGCACCTCTTTGGCCAGAGCGATGAGCGCCAGATGATCCCATGCACCATCAAGCACTTTCACAAGATCGACGCGCTCGCTGGTCTCAAGCTTCTTCTGCTTTTCGATGGCCGCGAGGTGCAGCAGACGCTCCAGCAGATCGCGCAGTCTGCCAGCTTCGGCGTGGATGTTTTGCAGAAAGCGTGCGCGCTTTGGTTCCGGCACATCGCCCTGGAGGATTTCACCTGCACCGAGGATCGCGGCTACGGGGCTCTTCAATTCATGCGTGAGGCTCTGCACGTAATGCTCCACGTATTCACGTCCTTCTAGTGCATCCCGCATGTCTTCGAGCGCCTTGGCGAGAGTCTTCATCTGATGCCCCGGCATGCGAGGCGAGGTGGAGCGCTCCCCACGGCTCACGGCCAGCGCATGCTGGGTCAGCACCTCCAGCGGGCGCGTGGCCCAGCGCGCTGCGAGATAGATGCCCAGCAGCATGAGCAGCACGGTGGTGATGATGGACCACTTCAGCCAGCGCTCCGTCTCCCACACAAAAGCCAGCACTCCACGCTGGGGCTTGGCCACGCTGAGCATGCCGATGGTCCTGCCCTCATGCAAGATGGGCGCCCCCACATACATCACGATGGAAAGCGGATCGTATTCATTCATGCGGGAGGAGCGTGCGCCATACTGCCCCATGAGGGTCAGATTCACATCACGGTGATTGGAGATCGTGCCCGGCTTCTCAATGCCAGCGGAGTCAAAAATCACACGCCCCTGCGCATCGGTCACATAGACCTGCATGTCCACCCTCGTCTTGCTGAGGTTGTAGATCTGCGCCTTGAGCTGGCGCTGCTGAGCAGCGTGCACCGCTTGCTCGACAGCCTGCGGTTTGAGCACACCGTTGTCCGCATCCGCGCCGATGACTTCGGCGAGAATGTTCGCTACATCGACCATCGGCTCTTCGATGGCTTCAAAGTACTGCCGCTCCACGCGATGGATGAGCTGCGTAAACAGCACAAACAAACCCACCGTCGCCACCACGGCGAAGCCCAGCAGAAAGCGCGCGGTGAGACTCATGCGTCGGGCCAGGTTTCGAGCAGTGAGTAGCCCATGCCGCGATGCGTGACGATGGGGTCGAGCCCCTCACGCACGCCGCGCATGCGGGCGCGCAACGTTTTGACGTGTGTATCCACCGTGCGCTCCATGGAGGCGTCAGGCTCTTCGGAGGCGTGATCCATAAGCTGCTCGCGGCTAAACACACGCCCCGGATGCGCAGCAAAGGCTTTGAGCATGCGGAATTCGTAGCGCGACAGATTCAGCGCAGTGCCGAAGTAAATGGCCTGGCAGCGGGTGTCGTCAATCACCAGCGGGATGGAGGTGTCCGAACCATGCGCAGGCAGCGGAATGGCGGAGACCCGCCGCAGGATGGCGCGCACACGGGCCACGAGCTCACGCGGACTGAAGGGCTTCACGACATAGTCGTCTCCGCCGATCTCAAGTCCCACCACACGGTCCACTTCGCTGGAGCGCGCGGTGAGAAAGAGAATCGGCAGCGACTGTGTCTTGCGGATCGTTTTGCAGACCTCAAAGCCGGTCATGTCAGGCAGTCCGACATCGAGTATGACGAGGCTGAAATCCTGCGATTTCATCTGCTCCAGAGCAGCGTGACCAGTGGCGGCACTCGTGACGGCAAAGCCGTCGGCTTCGAGCGCATACACGACATTTTCGCAGATGGATGGCTCGTCTTCGACAATGAGGATTTTAGCAGGCATTTCGGCTGAGGTGAATGTTTGAACCGCTGACGGGACGCTGACAAGACGCTTGTTCAGAATCTATCAGCGGTTCGAATCATGGGGATCATGCAAGACGAGGCGAAACGGCGCCGAGTTTTTGACTCCAGTCCACCTTCGCAGTCAACGCCATCAGAACGCCAAGCGTGACAATGCCACCTACCGTCAGGGTGAGACCCGTGAGCCCCTTGAAAAAGAAGCTGTAGCTGAAGAGCACCATGTAGGCGGTTTGTGCCACAACAGCCACGCGGAAGATAAAGCCTCCAGCGGCGGCACGAAGGTATCCGCAAACGAGCAGCAATGACGATGCTGCGGCGATGATAAAGCTGAGGTGCACGGGCACCACATCCAGCATGTAGGAAAACAGCAGAGGAAAGGCAAAGAAACCGGCGGCGAGGAAAAAGTAGTTCACCGGATGCAGCGAAACACCACGCGAAGTGGCGGTGATGATGATCACCACAAAGAACAGCAGCAGCGAGAGCGGCGCATAGAAGGAGATCTGCGCAGCCACAGGTCCAGCATTGAGCTCGCGTGGCATTTCCAAGCTGATGCCTGGAGCGGAAATGGCGTCTTCATATTTCCAGACGAGTTCCATCCCCTTGTCAGTCGGCTTGCGGTCGGTGGGTGAACTGACCGGGAAATTCACATCCGTAAAATCGGTGTTCATGGCGAGGTTAAAATCTCGAATGCGGCTGGCATCGGCAAAGGTGTAGCCCCAGAAATTCATACCCCGGCATTCATAGCTGACTGTGACCGGGATGCTCTCACCCGGAGCCAGCTGCACATTGTCAGAGATCATGCCATCCTGCGGTGCCGCCACTGAACGGCGAGCTGTGGCCCCTTCCCCGAGCGTGAAACGGATTTTATCGAGCAGTGTCTTTCCGGCAGGAAGATCAAAGCCCACGTTGAGCGTCTGCGTGATAGCCGTTGTGTTGGTGAAGGTGTAGGCACCTTCAAACTTCACACTGTAGGTGCGGTGCCACAGCAGCCCCATTTTGACGGGTTGATAGCCAAGCTGTACTTTCACATCACTCTTCGCCGGCTGGAGCAGCATGGTGGAACCACTGGAAGAAGTGTAGCGTGCGGCCGGATGCTTTTGCATCAACTGCGGCCCCCAGCGTCCGCTGACATCGTCTCCTGTTTGATAGCCAACATGAGCGGTGCGTTGCGTGATGATTCCACCCAGCAGCCACCAGGCAATGGTGGTGCAGATGAAGATGATGGCGATGCTGATGAGATGTGCAGGTTTCATGGCGATGAGATGAGGTGGATGTATGGAGGATCAGTTGGTGGTGCGTTTGCGGTAGGTGATGCGAGCCTGCGGTTGTTGATCACGGCAGAGAGATTTCCGAAGGTGAAGACCGGGAGGCGTGGCCTTTTCGGTGATTGGATCCACGTTGCCGCTGAAGCTGAGGTCATAGGCCGCTGGCAGCTGCACATTCCAGTCGATCTGCTTCACAAAGAACGGCGTCTGCGGCAGGGCGAGAGAAAGCTCCCCCTCGGCAGGCTGCAAGGGCTCCAGCACGGAAGTGAAGGAGAGTTTCACCTCCGACTCCGCACCATCGGCGGTGGGATCATCGAGTGGAATCTCCACGCGATTGACTTCCCCCACGGCAGCACGCACCGGATCGCCATTCACATGGCACTGAAGCAGCTTGGATGACTCAGGCAGTTGCAGGACAAGTTTGGTCGGCTGATCATGGCGGACAGTGATCGCGCCTTCGGTCAGCACGGAACCATCGCGCACGACCTGCGTGGTGTACACTGCTGTGGAGACAATGGCATCATCCGTGATACTGGCGATCACTGGCTGCGCAGCCTTGCGCGCATCCTCAAAGGAGAAAGTGACATCGGCCTCAGTGGCCGGAAGCGCGGCAAGTCCAGCGCTGGTGAGGGTTTGAGTCGTGTCTCCGTGCTGTAGGCACAGGATTCTGCCCTCGGGAAGTTCTTTGACCGCAAGTGAGGCGATGGGAGAGGCGGCGAGATGCAGCGTGGTCCCCTGCCCAGCTTTGGCGAGCGCAAAGGTAAGCTTCACACTCTGCGCGCCGGCTTTGTCGGTGATGAGACAGAGGTGATCGTCAGTGACGACAAGGCGCGCATCCTTGGGCTCCACAGTGAGCACGCCCGTGGCTGCTCCCGCGAGTGGCACAGCATGCCATTCGCCGTCGAAGTTTTCCACCTGCATCTCGGCGGTGATTGTGGATGCATGGGTATCGAGTTGGTACAACGCTGAAAGCAGCGCTGCAGCGACAGGAAGCGGCGGCTTGGCCATGGGTGGTGGCGGTTCCTTTGGCAGCGTGGCAGCAACGAGGCGCTTGAGTTCGCCATAGGTGATTCGCACCTCGCTCTCATCAAGCGTGGCACTGGTGATGGGCTGGGGCGATTGAGCCAAGAGCGAGGCGGCGGACAGCAGGAGGACGAGGAGTGGTTTCATCGACGTCCATGCTCAAAAGGGACGTGAAACCTTGATGAAGCCGGCATGAAATGGACGTGAAAACACAGTCCACAAATTCGACTTCCCCCAAAGGAAATCGGCTGGCAGCAGCGTTGGTTTACGCTCAACCCATCGTCATGCCAAGACTCATCCTTTCCCTCCTGATTTGCAGCAGCATTCTCAATGCCGTCGAGGTGCCGCCTGCCCTGCGCGACTATGCTCTGCCAGACGCCGCCAAACTCCAGGACGAGCAAGGCCGCGACAACGGCGTGCGGTTTGTGGATCTGAACGGCGACGGCCATGAGGACATCGTTTTTTCCAATGCGCGTGAATACGGCGTCTTTCTCTTCGTGCCGAAGGAGCGCGCCAAGAAGGGCCTGCAATGGAACGAAGGCTGGTCACAGGTCATGCGCGAAGGCAAGGCGGGAGATGCGAACAGCCTGCCACTGATCGTTCGCGCGGATGGCAGCGACAACGGCGTCTCCTTCCTTGATGGTGCGATGTGGAGTGGAACCAAGCAGCGCATTCCATTTGCCGAACTGCTCAAGGTGCCCGGCCCCGCGCCAAAGTCGCCACAGGATTCTCTGAAAGCGCTGCATGTGAAGCCGGGATTTGAGGCCATGCTGGTGGCCGCTGAGCCGCTGGTGCAGGATCCCGTCTTCATCGACTGGGATGCGAAAGGCCGCATGTGGGTGGTGGAGATGGGGGACTACCCCTTTGCCCCTGGCGAAAAAACCAAGGATGGCAGCGTGGGGCAGGAAAAGGTTTCAGACCTCCAAACGGGGCGGGTCAAAATCCTGGAGGACACGAATGGCGATGGTGTGTACGACAAGTCCACCCTCTTCCTCGACGGGCTGAAGCATCCCACGGGTCTCGCCCCATGGAAGAACGGCGTCTTCATCGCCAACATCCCGGACATCTTCTTTGCCGAAGACACGGATGGCGATGGCAAGTGCGACAAACGCGAGACCTGGTACACCGGCTTCACCGCCGGCAATCCGCAGCATTTGGTAAACGGCTTCTGCTGGGGGCTGGATGGCTGGTTCTACGGAGCGAATGGGGACAGCGGCGGCGACATCACCTGTGTGAAGACGGGCAAGAAAATTGCCCTTGGCACCAACGATTTCCGCTTTGATCCACGCAGCGGCGAGTTCGCCCTGGAAGGCGGACGCAGCCAGTATGGCAAGTGGCGCGATGATTTTGGCAACTGGTTCGGCAACAACAACAGCACCATCGGCTGGCACTACTGGCTGCCGTTTCGTTATCTCGAACGTCATCCTGAAGTGGTGGTGAAATCCATCCGCAGCGACATGCATGACGAAAAGCGCCTCTATCCCTCAAGCCCGCCTGTGCGACGCTTCAATCAGGGCAGTGCGGTCAACACCCTGACCTCCGGCTGCTCGCCGATGCCGTTTCGGGACATCACCTTCGGCACCGATGGCGCGCAGGTGATGTTCATCTGCGAACCGGCCAACAATCTGGTGCATCGCGAAGTGCTGAATTACGACGGCGGCACCATCACCTGCAGGCGCCATCCAGGCGATGTGAAAAGCGAGTTCATCGCCAGTGAGGACAACTGGTTCCGTCCCAGCATGGCACGCACTGGGCCGGATGGCGCGCTGTATGTGGTGGACATGTACCGGCTCGTTCTGGAGCACCCGGAATGGATACCGGCTGAGATTGCACGCGGTCTGGATCTGCGCGGTGGGGAGGATCGCGGAAGAATTTACCGCATCAGCAAGAGCGGCGCGGTAGACAGATCGCCTAAAGGCGGGACTGCCATGCACGATCCCATTGCAGCAATGGGTTCTGCAAATGGCTGGATGCGTGACACGGCGCAGCGTTTGTTGATTGAGCGGAATGAGACCTCTGCAGTGGCCGCGCTGAAGCCACTGCTCGGTGCCGCGCCGGCAGTGCGAATTCAGGCGGCATTCACGCTGATGCAGCTTGGTGGCATGACAGCAGATGAAGTGTTTGCCTTGATCCATCCGCTCAAACCGCAGGTGCGTGCAGGAGCCTTGACGGCCACGGGCACGCAGTCGGATGCAGTGTTCAGTGAATTTGAGAAGGTGTTGTTGAAGCAGGTGCCGCAGAAAGCCCCCAGCAAAGTCGTGATGCCAGTGATTACCAACCAGAATCCGAACCGACAGAAGGTCGTGACCAAATACGTGACGGAGGCAGCCAGCCTCAGTGGCGATGCAAAGCGCGGAGCGGCGGTGTTTCAGAAGGTCTGCATGGTGTGCCACAAGGTGCGTGAACTCGGTGTGGAAGTGGGACCCGATCTGACCACGGTGGCCACCAAACCGCGTGAGCAGCTCATCGAGGCCATCTTCGATCCGAACCGCGCCGTGGAGCAGCGCAATGCCGCCACGCAGGTGACGAAAAAGGATCAGTCGCTGCTCGTGGGCCAGCTGGCCTCCGAAACACCGGGCAACATTACCCTTCGACTCCCCGGCGGTGCTGATATCGTAGTGCTGCGCAGCGACATCCGCGAACTCAAAACGCTGACAACTTCGATCATGCCCGAAGGACTGGAGAGCGTGCTCACTGCGCAGGATGTGGCGGATGTGCTGACGTATATTGGCAGCAAGCCATGAGACTGTGGCCACCGGAGTCAGGAGATCCCTGCTCCTTCGTGAAATGTGCGTGTCATTGTGGCGGGTGACGCTGGAAAAGCACCTCATCACCACGCGGTGAGCGGAGGTTACTTCACATCACGCCACAGCCAGCGCAGAGCCTCGGGCAGGCTGGGGGCCATGCCTTTGCTGCCATGGAAGCATTGCGTCCAGTCGATGCGAAAGTCGTAGTTCATGTACTTCAGCGCCGCAGCCATCTGCTTGTTGGCGATGGGCCAGTTGCCGAATTTGTTGTCGAGATCGTTTTCGCCATCGAGCAGGTAGATGCGGATGGGTTTGCGCTCTGAGGCACGGATCAGCGAGGGATAAACATCCCCGCCTTTCAGATCCACGAAGGAGCCGACCCAGGAGAGAACTTTGCGAAATTTATCAGACCGCTCCCACGCGACGGTGAAGGAGCAGATGCCGCCGGAGGAACCGCCTGCGATGGCCCAGGCTTCAGGCTGCGGTCGAAACTTGGTTTGATAGCGCTTCTGAACCTCGGGCAGGATTTCATCGATCAAGAAACTCGCATAAGCAGGCCCAAGCGAGTCGTACTCAAAGCCACGATTGGCAGCCTTCTCACCGGGCTTTTGCTTTGTCATGCGCCCCGGATCAATGAAGACGCCCACCGTGCGTGGCATCTCTTTTTTGTGAATGAGATTGTCAAAGACCACCGAGGCACGCATGGAGCCGTTGGGATCGACATGGCGCGAGCCATCCTGCCAGACCATGAGGCAGGTTTCCTCGCCGGGCTTGAATCCTGCTGGCAGGAAGACGGTCACAGTGCGCACAGTGTCGGGAAAGACCTCGCTGGTGTTCCACTCAAACTTCTCCAGCCTGCCCTGAGGCACATCTTTGTGCGGCAGGCTGTCGGCAGTGTACTCGAAATGTTCGACGTGTACCGTGCCTGCGAGGTGGGGCATTCCCTCAGACTCCACGCGGTAACCGGTTTCGGTGAAGTTGGGCATGTCAGTCACGAGCACCTGCAGGCCGTCCTCTCCCAATGCTGTCATGTCGCCGATCAAGGTGCCATCCTGCTGCACGACTCGTGCGGGCTTGGGATCAATGATGGCCCAGGCGACAGTAGTCGCTTCAATCTTTGCAGCCGCTCTGCCTTGCGTCAGGTTTTGCCGACCAAAGAGGCGCACGACCTGATCATGCAGCATCTGCTGCGCTTCGGAAGTTGATGTCTTTCCCAAAGCCGCCGCAATCTGCCGCGGTGTGATGGAGGGCTGTCCACCCGGTTTGTTTTGAGCAGAACTGAAAGTGACTGCGAAGAGGAACAACGAAAGGAGGGCGAGACGCATGTGTGTGGTTTCTAACGCCACATACAGCGGTGGAATATCGCTGATTTCCCTGGATGCAGTTTTAGCGATCAGAGTAATGACTCATCACGAGGAGCGGGAACCTCAAGTCTCTGATTTAAAGCGCTGCCGTGAACGGCATCTTCCCATGTGGCAGTGCCGCCGTGCGCAGACGCGCCTCAATGCCTTCCATCATGGCGCGCACGTGGCGCCATTTGGTGCGGTCGCGCATGAGGTCCATGCTCTTTTCATACGATCCCCACTGAATGACTTCGATGTCCACATGGCGCACTCCCCAGTTGTCCATCATGGAGCGGTTCGGTTTGTACAAATCGATGGTGCCGGTGCCGACAAGGGCGCTGCCGTAATCATCCACCACATAGGTGACGCCGGGCTGGCCGGCGATGCGGAACAGCGTGCCGACTGGAAAACGAGACCAGTCTGCAGCCGCGCTGCGCACGTTGCCAAATCTCAAATTGGTGCCGATCGCATTCTTCACCCCATAGATGATGTGATCGCTTTCATCGTGCGTGTAGGCGGTCGTACGCACTCGCATCTGAGAATTGCGATACAAATTTGAAGCTGCCAGCAGCGGCGGCTTCGGATCATCAAGCACAAAGGTATAGCGCTTGATCGTGCTGGGTCGGAACGGAACATTGTTCGCCAAGGCCTTGCGCACCTCGTATTTGACGCCTGTTTGCAGAGGAGCGGACGATTTGTGCCGCATTTCTTTCCAGGTGGAGAGCAGCGATTGCTTAGGCAGAGCGCAGCTAGAAAGCGTGGCCATCAAGACACCACAGAGGCCAGAGGTCATCAAACGTGAGTTGTACATGGCTGGAAAGTTTTGGAATTACGAAAAAGATGCCGTAATTTTCATATATCTTCAATATAAAAAGGATAGTTTTCATATTGTTGAAGTTTGAATAAACTTAACTTCCATAGCCTCTGGATAATTGGACTTCTCGCATTTTAAGCCAGCCGAGCCGAATGTTTTACTTTCCCTTCCCCTCTTATTCTGCCTGCTCTTCCCAGAGCTTTCGCCAGTGATCGAGGCGCTCTTTGATACGGGCTTCCAGGCCGTTGGCAGTGGGGTCGTAGTACTGCTTCCCGCCTTCGAGGCAGCGTTGAGGGACGAAGCCGCCCTCATAGTTGTGCGGGTACAAGTAGCCTTCCCCGTGGCCAAACTCTTTGGCAGCCTTTTTGTGATGAGCATCCCGCAGATGCTTGGGCACCGGCAGAGTACGTCCGTTTTTCACATCCTCCAAAGCGGCATCGATGGCGGTGTAGGAGCGGTTGCTCTTCGGCGCGGTGGCATTGTAGATGGTGGCATGCGCCAGAATGATCCGAGCCTCCGGCATGCCGATGAATTCGACGGCCTGCTGCGCAGCCACTGCAACGCGCAGAGCGTTACTATCAGCCATGCCAATGTCCTCACTGGCGGCGATGACAATGCGCCGGGCGATAAAACGGATGTCCTCCCCGGCATAGAGCATCTTGGCCAGCCAGTAGAGCGCTGCGTCGGGATCTGAGGCGCGCATGCTTTTGATGAAGGCGCTGATGGTGTCGTAGTGCGCATCGCCGTCCCCGTCATACACCACGGTCTTTTGCTGCACGGATTCTTCCGCAGCCGCCAGCGTGATCACGATCTCGCCTGCGGCGTTCGGCTGCGTGGAGAGCACGGCAAGTTCCAGCGCATTGAGGCAGCGACGCGCATCCCCATCCGCCACGGTGGCGAGGTGCAGGCGCGCGTCCGGCTCGATGCGGGCGTGCATGCCACCCAGACCGCGTTCCTCATCGCTCAAGGCGCGGTCCATCAGCGCTTCGAGGTCGGGAATGCCCAGCGGCTCCAGCGTGAAAACCTGGGAGCGGCTGACCAGCGGGCTGTTCACATAGAAGAATGGATTGTGCGTCGTGGCGCCGATGAAGCGCAGCGTGCCACGCTCCAGATGCGGCAGCAGCACATCCTGCTGCGCTTTGTTAAAACGGTGAATCTCATCCACAAAGAGGATGGTCGTCTTGTTATAGAGCCGGATGTGATGCCCGGCATTCTCCGCCTCCTTGCGGATGTCTGCCACGCTGCTCTCCACGCCGCTGAGCGTCACGAAGCGCGATTTCGTCTCCTGGGAGATGATGTGCGCCAGCGTCGTCTTGCCCACGCCGGGCGGTCCATACAGGATGATCGAAGAAAAGCGGTCTGCCTGCACGGCACGGCGCAGCAGCTTGCCCTCGGCCAGAATATGCTGCTGGCCGGCATACTCCTCCAGCGTGCGCGGCCGCATGCGGGAGGCCAGCGGCGCGCCTGCATGGTGCACCGCTGCACCCGCTCGTGGCGGTTCAGGGGGCGGTGAGGCAAAAAAATCGTCGCTCATGCAGTGGAAGGGACGATGAATGACGCGGAAACGCGCCGGCAGCAAATCGCAGTTTGCACCGGCGGTCGTTTGATGTTCGATACCCCCCCCTGATGAAGCTCTCCAAAAAAGCCGAATACGCCCTCCGCGCCCTCGTGGCGATGGGACGTGAGCGCGAGGGCACCAATTTCTCCATCCAGGATCTCGCCAGTAAAGAGCACATCCCCCTGAAGTTTCTGGAGCAGATCCTGCTGGCCCTGAAAAACGGCGGCCTCCTGCGCAGCAAACGGGGCGTGGGCGGCGGCTACCAGCTCGTCACCCATCCAGCGCGAATCACGATTGGAGAGGTGGTGACGCTGTTCGACGGCCCGTTTGATCCCATCCCGGGAGCGGACCAAGATGCGCTGGGGCAGGTCTTCAGCGGCCTGCGCGACCAAGTGGCACAATGGTTCGCGGAGCACACCGTGGCGCAGATCATCGCCCAGGAACGCTCGCGCGAGACGGTGTCGTTTGATATTTGATCACTTGCCAAACAACCACATGGCCAGGATCAACGTCCATGCGATGTTGAACACCTGACCGCCCAGGAAAGCGAGCGCGGGCTTACCACCGCCGAGATTGAAGAGTTCACCCAATCGCGTCTCCAAGCCGATGCAGACGAACGCCGCGGCAAACCACACTTCACGCAGGCCTTTGAGGGGCTTGCTGGCGGCTTCTGCCACGCCGGCAGGCACGAAGTACGAAAACACCACGGAGGCGATCACGAAACCGATCACGAACTTGGGAAAGCGTTCCCAGATGATCCTGATGGAGGGCTTTTCTTTTTTGGACGCGCCATCCTTGCCGCCGCGCATCGTCCACCAGATGGACAAAACAAAAGCCGCTACGCCGATGAGCACATTCTGCGAAAGCTTGACGATGACACCCACCTTGGTGGCGTCCTTGCCCACCTGTTCGGTCGCAGCCGCCACCGAACCACTGGTATCGAGCGTACCTCCGATCCAGGCACCACCCACGGCCTCAGACAAGCCCATGGATTTGACCGCCCAAGGCATCATGATCATCATTGGCACAGCACAGAGAAGGACAATGGACGTGACGTAGGAGAGCTTTTTGCGGTCCCCCTGAATCGCGCCGCAGGCGGCAATGGCGGCGGACACCCCGCAGATGGAAACGGCGGTGGAGAGCATGACACCAAACTCATCGTCCACCTTGAGCTTCCGGGAGATGAAGTAACACACATACCACACCACCGGAATGACCAATGCGGCCTGCACCAGACCCGGGAGACCCGCCTTCATCATTTCCGGCAGCAGGATCGTCGCGCCGAGGAGCACGATGCCCACCTTGATGAAGAATTCCGTGCGCACCGCCTCGCGCAGCCACTCAGGCACGGGCAGCGTGTGACTCCAGAGCATGCCCAGACCGAGCGCGAACACCACGTATTCGAGCCCCCAGGCCTTGATGCCCGCATGGGCCGCGATCCACTGCGCCAGCCAGCCCAGTACAAACACCACCACAGCACCGCATAGAAATGACCCAACTTTTTTGCCAAGTGAAGCAGCCAGAGCGAGCGCCGAGATGCCGAGAAACAAGGCCAGCAAGACACCGCTGACGGCGAAATTGTCCGCAGAGAAGGCTTTGGCCGCATCTGCCGCACCGCTCCAGCCCAGAGCAGGCATTTTGGGGCTCCACCCTTTCGCCACCGCGATCAAGATGGGCAGTGCGGCCAGAACAGCGAGCCAGTCTTCATTTTGCCACCAGCGTGCGGTGGAGGGTCCAGGAGTGGGATACGCAGAGTCGGAGGCAGCGGAGTTGGCGGGCATGATGAATGGGTAAAAAAATCGCGGTGGAAAAACCACCGCGACTCAAACGCCCGCTGGGAGGGAGATTTTACTGCCAGTTGCCAAAGGCATAGGGATTGTTGCCGGGTTGCTGGCCATAGCCATTGCCTGGGTAATAACTGGACTGCTGGCCGTAGCCGTAGTTTGGCCGCTGGCCATAACCATAGCCATTCTGTGGCGGGCAGCTCTGCTGGCCATAAGGCTGGTTGTAATTCGGCTGGCCGTAACCTTGCTGGGGATACTGACGCTGGCTATTGCTCAGCATGCTGCCAGCCAGAGCACCGAGGACGCCGCCAATGGCGGCTCCTTCAAGCCCCCGATGGCGCTGATTGCCGATGATGCCGCCCGCGCCAGCACCGATGAGAGCGCCTGCGACGGTGCCGCCTGCCGAGGAGCGGCCATAGCCGCCGCCGCCATAGCCTTGATTGTATCCACCGTAGCCGCCACTGCCGTAACCATAACCGTAGGGATCAGCGCAGGAGGTCAGGGCGAATGTCAGCAGCAGGGTTCCAAAGGTCAGCGTGCGAACGAGGGAAGTCTTCATGAGGTGGTGATGTAAATCTTGTCCTGCACTCTGACGCGCCCTTTGGCGAACTATTCGATTATATTTCCGCTACATCTCAGATTGCATCCCGGCAGTTGCAAAAAACCCATGCTGCGGCTCGTTGCCAGCCCACCATGAAGCTCCTCCCTGCCCTTCTGCTTGCCACACTCGCCGCCGTTTCCCCGCTCGGGGCGGCAGATTCGTATGACATCGTCGTTTACGGCGGCTCCTCCGGAGGAATCACGGCGGCCATCCAGGCGGCACGCATGGGCAAAACCGCCGTCCTCATCGAACCCACGAAGTTTCTCGGCGGCCTGACCACCGGCGGGCTCGGCGCCACGGACATCGGCAACAAGAAGGCCATCGGCGGCATGTCGCGTGAATTTTACGCCAACGTCTTCAAGTACTACAACGACCCGGCCAAGTGGCAGCACCAGACCCGTGAGGAATACTTTGCCAAAAAGCAGCACGGCAACACCGGCAGCGAAGACACCATGTGGACCTTCGAGCCCCATGTGGCCACGGAGATCTACGACGCCATGCTCGCCACCGTGAAGGACAAGGTCACCGTGGTTTTCAGCGAGCGCCTGGATCTGAAAAAGGGCGTGCTCAAAGAGGGCGCACGCATCACCAAGATCATCATGGAGAGCGGCCGTGCCTTTGAGGGCAAGATGTTCATCGACGCCACCTATGAGGGCGATCTGATGGCCAAAGCCGGCGTGAGCTACGCCGTGGGCCGCGAGCCGAATGCGCAGTTTGGCGAAACGATCAACGGCGTGCAGAAGGTGAAAACCATCCACCATCAGTTCATCAAGAACGTCGATCCCTACGTTAAGCCAGGCGACCCCAAGAGCGGCGTGCTGCCCGGCATTGATCCCGGCGACATCGGCGAAGATGAAAGCGGCGACCGCAAGCTGCAGGCCTACAACTTCCGCATGTGCACCACCGACGTGCCGGAAAACCGCCGTGACTGGGAGAAGCCCGTCAACTACGACGAGAAGTGGTTCGAGCTTGCCCTGCGCAATGTCGAGGCCGGTGACGAACGCATCTCCTGGGCCCCCACCTGGATGCCCAACCGCAAGACGGACACGAACAACAACTTCGCCATCAGCACCGACTTCATCGGCCAGAATTTTGATTACCCGGACGCCGACTACGAAACCCGCGCGAAGATTTGGAAAGCCCACGAAGACTGGCAGAAGGGCCTCATGTGGACCTATGCACACCACCCCCGCGTGCCTGAAAAAATGCGCGCCGCCTTCCAAAAACTGGGTCTGGCCAAGGATGAATTCAAGGACAACAGCAACTGGCCGCGCCAGCTCTACGTTCGCGAAGCACGCCGCATGATCGGCGGCTACGTCATGAGCGAGAAGAACTGCAAGCGCCGCGAGATCGTGGAAGACAGCGTGGGCATGGGCGCCTACAACATGGACTCGCACAACGTGCAGCGTTACATCACCAAGGAAGGTTTTGTGCGCAATGAGGGAGACATCCAGATCGGCACCCGTCCCTACCCCATCAGCTACCGCAGCATCACGCCGAAGGCGGAGGAGTGCACCAATCTCCTCGTCCCCGTGTGCCTGAGCGCCACGCACATCGCCTACGGCAGCATCCGCATGGAGCCCGTCTTCATGGTCATGGGCCAGAGCTCCGCCACTGCCGCCGTGATTGCCATCGACTCCGGCAAGGACCTGCAGCAGATCGACATGGCCAAGCTCAAGGAAAAGCTCCTCGCCGACGGCCAGATGCTCGACTTTGAATCACCGCCGATGCCGGAACATGTCTCGATCAGCAAAGAAAAGCTCGGCGGCATCGTCGTCGATGACAGCGAGGCCGAACTCACCGGCTTCACGTCCGAAGGCCACACCACACCGGGCTTTGTCGGAGAAGGCTATCGTCACGATGGCGACACCGCCAAAGGCGAGCAGAAAGCCCGCTTCACCCCCAATCTGCCTGCCGCAGGTCAGTATCGCGTCGCCATCACCTACACCGCGCTTGCCAATCGTGCGGACAACGTTCCTGTCATCATCCACCATGCCGATGGCGAAGCCACAGTGGTCGTGAACCAAAAGAAGAAAGCCCCTGACAAAGACGTTCTGCTTCCCTTGGGCACCTACCGTTTTGAAAAAGGTAAAACCAGCTGGCTCGAAATCCGCAACGAAGGCACCAAGGGCCACGTCATCATTGACGCGGCGCAGTGGATGCCGGCGAAGTGAGTGGATCGATTTTATAAGGAAGGCAGGAACCAGCTTGGTTTCCTGCTTTCCTCATTCCTGGCTCTTACATGCGGCGGCGATGCAGAACTATCGCGAGGGTGGCGAAGAGAAGCAGCAATGCACGGGAGGGTTCGGGGACGGCAACGATGAGGACACCAGTGGTGAAGAGTTCGGACGTATCCCAGATCAGCCCTGCTGTCAGCGTGGGCAGATCATACTGAATGGTGGTGACGGACACAGGGCCGGTCAGGTCAGACCAGTCGAAGAGCCGCCATTGATCGCCTTCTGCCCAGCCGGTCATGTCGTTGGGATTCGAAACTCGCAGCAGTGTGTCCGCATCCAGACTCACGGCACCGGAAATGATGGCGCGGTCGGCCGCAGCGGCGTTGCCGGTGTTGTCCCCCTGCCCGGCTCCGGAGAAGAGATCAAAGTTCAGGATTGAGGCTGCTGAAAAACTAAGAACACCTGTGCCGGAGGTTTTAATGGTGAGCGTGCTGGCCGCCGACGGAATTCCCCCAGGCAGCTCCGTGCCGATCTGCAAGGTGCCGCCTGTCAGAGTCACGCTTTGATCCGCGCCCGGGGCAACGCGCCCGCTGCCGCCAAACACCGCGCCGGACTGGACTGAGACCGCCCCCTGCCCGGTGCCTGAGCCAGTGGCAGCGGTCACAAGCAGGGTGCCTTGAGTCACCGTCGTACCGCCGCTGTAAGTGCTGTTCCCGGTGATGATCCAGGTGCCCGTTCCGACTTTTTCGATCTTACTGGTGATGCTAACGTTGACGTCCGGCAGACTGACGATCTCATTGGCTCCGGTGTTGGTGCCCCCAAGGCGCAGCACGCGCTGCACAGGGTTGCTGCCTGCGGCAGTGAAGGGAGAGGTGAATTTGACCGTGCCTGTTCCGGTGTTTTCCAGAACTGCGGTCACTGAGATCACATCGGTGGCCACGTCGGCGTTGCTGATGTTGATCGGGCGGTTGGTCACGGAGTCGGTGTCTCCAATGTAGCGCAGTGTGGCCAGCACATTGTAATTCTGTGCGGAGGTGGTGGCCGTGGCCATGTCGATGATGCTGGTGGCGCTGTTGTAGTCGCCAGTGCCTAGCGAACTGGCCTGCCCCCGGTCCGCGAGCGAGGTGACTTCGATGGTGTTCTGCAGCAGGGTGGTCTTGCCCCTGTAGGTGTTCGCCGCGCCCAGCTGCAGGGTGCCGAGCGAGATGGTCAGATTGAGGTTGTTTTCGTTCGTGCCTGAGCCGCCGATGAAGCCACTGCGAAAATCGAAAGCACCTGAGACGTAGTGCAGGAAGGTGCTGAGGCTGGTGGTTCCGCCCACGACCGCATTGTTCGAGCCTGTGCCTTCCGTGCGCAGCCCGCCATACTGGGTGACGGCGTAGCCGGTCGAGGTGCTGCCGAGGATCAGCTTTCCGCTGGTGCTGCCGCTGCCCAGCGTGAAGGTGGTGCCGTAGTAAATGGCATAGCTGATGGAGGAACTGGTGGTTTTGACGAGTTGCAGCGCGCCATCCTGAATCCGCGTGGCACCGGAATAATCTCCGGTGGTGTAGCTGGTATCGTACTCGTAAATGACCGTGCCTGCGCCGGTCTTGGTCAGGGCTGTACCTACAACGGTGCCGCCTGAGTTGGTGGTGTTTAAAATGCGGCTGCGGATGGTCAGGGGGGCGTCCAGGTTGTTCTGAAAGATGGTCAGCTCTGTGGAGCCCACCGCCGCGCGTATGCCACCACCGGTGATCGTCGTGAGATTCGCGCCGACATTGGGCGTGACCAAAATGCCCCCGAGGGTGAGGACGACAGAGCTGGCGTCCTGCGTGAGGGTCGTGGCCTGGGATTGATTGAAACGCAGACTGCCGATGCTGGTGCTCGCGCTCAGTGTCGTGGCGGTAATGCCCGAGACTATGTCCGCATTGTCAGCCAGAGTGGTGGCGGTGCTCAGCGTATAACCGCTGATGCTGGAGAGCCCCACAAAAAAGCGCAGTCCGGAAACCGCCGCCGTGGTGGCCGCCCAGTCATCCAGCCCAACCGTGGCAAACGCGACGCCACCGGTGCCGGTGACCAGGGCATTGTCTGCGCCGCTTGTTGTTTTGATGGAGCCAAGAGTCGGCAGATCCAGACGCAGCGTGCCTCCCACCACCGTGCGGGAGATGGCGCCAAAGGTGATGTCCATGCTGCCAGTGCCAGATGATACCGCCGTGATGCGCGAAGAACCGCTGGCGATTGTCAGCGTGCCGAGAGCCTGACTGCTGGCACCGTCCACCTTGCCCGTGGTCTTGAGCGTGCCACCGCCCAAAGTCAGAGTACCTACGGTGCTGCTGAGGGTGACATTGGTGTAGAGCATGTTGGCCGCTGGTGCGTCCGCTGCGCTGAAGTCCAGATGCAGCACCCCGTTGTTCACGGTGGTGATGCCGGTGGCCGTGCTGGTGCCCATCAGTGTCAGTGTACCGCTGCCTTCCTTTGTGAGAATGCCCGAGGTGGCTGTGATGGCCCCATGCACCTCAAAGTTGCCGCTGCCTGAGAAGGTGTAACTGGTGGCACCGATCTGCGCGGTGATGCCGCCCGCAAGAATGAGCGTACCGCTGTCGGAGCCAAACCGTGTGGCGGACTGGATGCGCACCGTGGGCGTGATCGTATTGATGCCGCTGAGATTGCGGATGGCTCCGTCCAAGGCGATGCCATGGCCGTTGGCCTGGATCGTTTCGTTCAAGGTGATGCCACCAGAGAGGTTCAACGACGCGCCGGTCATGATTTTGGTAATGCCGGTCGAGCCCGTGGTGCCGAGAGCATTGCTGTCACGCACTTCCAACACGCCGCTGTCCACCGTCACCACACCGCTGAAGGTGTTCGCTGCGGCAAGCACCGTGCGTCCGACGCCATTGATCTCGAGGCTGACACTGCCGCTGCCATTGTTGGCGATGGAGGCATTGATGGTCAGTGCGTTCGAGGTGGACATGTTGGTCAGCAACAGCTGCCCGGCAGCATTGTCCACGCCACCGGCGGTGAGAAAACTGCCGTCTCCGAGCGATCCAACCGCCAGCGCCTGGGCACCCTGAATGATCTGCACGCCGCCACTGTCGGCGAGCCGCAGTGTTTTGCCCGCCAGATCAAGCTGACGCACGTTGCCGGTGTCGGTCATGGAAAGTGTGGCCAGATCCGTCACCCCGGCGGTGAACGATACGGCACCGGTGGAGGAACCTGAAATTTGCAGGTTGGCAGTTGTCGTGTAGCCCGGCAGCACACTGACGTTTGCACCTGTCTGATAGACAAGATCCCCGGCAAACACGCCGACCGCCCCGTCGGTCAGACCTGCCCATCCTCCGACACGACCATCCCCACTGCGATAGGTGGCCCAGGCGCCCACCAGACCCTGGGTGGCACCGCCGACGCTGCCGGTGATCTGCCCTGTCACTGGAGCCGTGATGGCAAGCACGGCACTGCCCGTGCGGGTGATGTCGCCCAGGTCCACGCTCATGCTGCCGCCAAAGCCTGACACGAGCGTGATCGCTGTGGCGCTCTGCTGCACGCTGAGGCTGCCGAACGTCTGGCTGTTTGCCTTGCCTGCGGCACCGACGAGCTGCAGCTCCGTGCGTGTGGTCAGGCCTCCCAGAAGCTGCAGCGCTCCTGCCGTTGTGCCATGATACAGCATGTCTTGAGTCGATGCCGTCGCGGCGGTGAAGTCCAGAATGTTCACCCCGCCTTCGGTGCCTGCGTTTTCGGAAGTACTGACGTAGCTGAGAGCACGCCCCAGGACGGTGGCTCCCGTGTAGGTGCTGGGAGCAGCGTAGGTCAGAGTCAGCGGCTGCAGTGTGTTGACGGGAGCATAGGCGGTGCGGCTGAAACTCCAGCTGCCGCCCGTCTCGCCGATGCCGCCGCTAATCGTGGTGTTGACCGTGTTGATGTGCGTATGAAAACGGGCGTCACCGCTGAGAGTGATGGCCCCGCTGAAGGTGGAGTTGGAGGCGTCCACGCGAACCGCGCCGTAATTGGCGGCCCCCACGCCGGCAATGGTGAGCGCCGTGGTGTAAGTGCCGGTGCCTGTGGGATTGAAGATGGAGTAGGTCTTCACATCAATGCTGCTGAGGCTGCTGATGTAGGTGGGGAGGCCAACGCTGAGATAGATGCCGCCGGTGGCTCCGGCTGCGCTGCTCAATGTGAGCGTGCCAGTGAGATCAGGATTCACCGAACTGATGCGCACAAAAGCGGTGGTGGAACCACCCGATTTCTGAAAGGTGAGATTGCTGCCTTTGAGCAGTGACGTGAAGGTGATCCACTGGCCGCCCGTGCTGCCGCCAGAGGCTGCATTGGCAATGCTCACCATCCCTCCCTCACCGAAATTGAGCGTGCCCCCTGTAAACGCATGAGCAGTGGTCCCAAGTGGAGTCCCCAGTGGATCGAAGATCATTCCTGCCAGCTTGATCTCACCGTCTAGAGTGAGTGTACCGCCCGAGGTGCTGGAGGTGTAGCCAAACTCGGCGATGGCCAGCCCGCTGTTGTCCCAGGCGCTGTAGGTGCTCGTGCTGCTTTTGTACCAGCGCAAATTGGTGCTGACACTTCCGTCCGTGCTCCAGTTGCCGCCGCCATTTTGAAGGCCCGCCGTGGCAAGGTCGCCGTCGAACTGATAGGTCTGCGCTCCAGCCAAAGACGTCATCAACAACAGGCTCAGGAATACTGGGAGTCGTTTCATGTGAGTGTGTGTGTGATCCCCCTCCCGACACTTGGCCGTGGACTTCCATGACCAGCATGGAGCTGTTCTTCGATTCAAGTTTCAGGGGGGACTTTATGCCTGAGCATCAGCCGTGCCCAGCACGTACCCCCTCCGCAATCTCGGCACAATAGTACCACCTTATGCGTCTGCTGTTTTGGTTATGGGTGAATGAATTTTTCACCCGCTAAAGGAGCGGCTTACCTCTGAGAAAAACAGTCCCCAAAATCACCTCTGCCACGATGCTTGCGTGCGAAAAAAGTCACTCGGCTGTTTCATTTCAAACAGGGCCTTACTTCGGCCTCTTCAGCTCAAACATATCCTGTGTCCGGCAGTACCAGTTGGGACTCTGCATGCGACCGATGGGATGATAGTTCCCGGGCTTCACCAGCCACGTTTCAGGATCCAGAATACCATCGCGCACATGCACGCGCAGCACTTCGCCAATGATCAGTCGGTTGTCGCCGATCTCGATGATGCTGTGGCTGCGGCATTCAAAGCTGGCGGGCGCTTCCGCAATTCGTGGCGGCTTCACCACGCTGCTCGGCAGGGCCGTGAGTCCGGCATGCAGCAATTCATTCTCACCCGGTGGCAGCGTGGCCGCACAGAGATTCATTTTCTCGGCGAGCGCTTCATCGACGAGGTTCACGACAAACTCGTGCGTCAGGCGGATGTTACGCGCGGTGTCCTTCGGCACGCCCGCAGAGCGATCTCCCGGACAAAAGCCGACGATCGGCGGAGAATCCCCCAGCACGTTGAAGAAACTGAACGGTGCCGCATTCACACGCCCTTCGAGATCCACAGTGGTCGTCAAGGCAATCGGACGCGGAGTGACAAGTCCGGCGAGAATCATGTAAGCGTCTTCGCTCAGGGGGCCAGTAAGATCGAGTTCCATGGGGATTGAGATTATCAAGGTGCCGGGGTCTCCTGACCCCGGTGGGAATCAAGAGCTTCCCACACCTTGTTACGAAGCAGATTCAGCAGCGGACTCGGCACGATACGCTTTCGCCAGCAAAGTCACCGGCTGCGTCACTTCGTGGCAGGGATGACTGCCACAAGCGCGCAGCCCATTGGCGATCTGCAAATGACATCCAGGATTGCTCGTGGCAACCACAGGCGCCCCAGCCTGGCGCAGGTTCGCGACTTTTCGGTCCAGCAGCTTCTGGCTCTGCTCAGGCTGGGTGATGTTGTAGATGCCCGCGCTGCCGCAGCACCAGTTCGACTCCGGCAGCTCCTTGAACACAAGCCCCGGAATGCTGTTCAGAATCTGCCGTGGCTGTGACACGACCTTTTGACCATGGCACAGGTGGCAGCTTTCATGATACGTCACCTCCCCCACACCGGCACCTGCGGTGGGTTTGCGGAAGCGAATCTGCACGAGCCATTCGTGGATGTCCTTCACCTTCTTGTCCCACTGCTTGGCTTTTTCCGCATAGAAAGGATCATCATGCAGCAGATGACCATAAGTCTTCAAATGCGATCCGCAGCCGCCAGCATTGGTGATGATGGCATCGATATGATCGAGATCAAAGCTGTCGATCTGCCTGCGGGCCAGCTCGCGCGCGAGTTCAAGCTCGCCATTGTGCGCGTGCAATGATCCGCAGCAGCTTTGCGAACGCGGAGTGATGACTTCGCAGCCGTTCGCCAGCAGGACATCCGCAGTGTCGCGATTGATGTTCGAAAACGCCAGATCCTGGATGCAACCCGTGAGCAAACCCACACGGTAGCCTTTGCTCTGCTGCGGCACTTCCTCCGGCCAGATCAGGTCATCAGAAAAATTCTCCGCGATCTTCGGCGTCTGCGGCTCCAGCTTTTTCAGCGAGGACGGCATGAGCCCGAAGAAGCGCACCTTTCGCATCAGCTTTTCCAAACCGGTGCTTTGGTAGATGCGCAGCACGCGTCCGATCAGACGCAGCAACCAGGGACGCATGAAGATGACATTCAGCGAGAGCCAGCGCCAGAAATCGCGCTGCATGCCGTCATTCACCTGCGCCTGCTCGACTTCAGCGCGCGCCGTTTCAAACAGCTCCGCATAGTTCACTCCCGCCGGACACGCCGTCTGGCAGGCGAGACATCCCAGGCAGTAGTACATTTCATCGGAGAGCGCCCTGGTAACCTCCAGGTTGCCGTCCGCCACCGCACGCATGAGCGAGATGCGTCCACGCGGGCTGTTGCGCTCCATTTTTGTCTCCACATAGGTGGGACACGTCGGCAGGCACATGCCGCAGTGCATGCACTGCTGCAGCACGGAATAGTCGATGGATTTGAGGAGATTGGCAGATGGCATGATCAGTTCCTCAATCAAAAATCTTCCCGGGGTTCAGCAGGCCCTGGGGATCGAGGGCTTGTTTGATGCTGCGCATGAGTTCGTAGCTGCCTTCACCGAGCTGGCGTCTGAGGAAGCCTTTTTTGGCGAGGCCGACACCGTGCTCACCAGTAACAGTGCCGCCGAGGCGGATGGTTTCATCCACAATTTCTTCGAGCGCGATTTCAATGCGGTGCATCTCTTCGTGATCGCGTTCATTCGTGAGGAAGGTGGGATGCAGGTTGCCATCGCCAAGATGGCCAAAGGTGCCGATCTGCAGTTTGTGCTTCTTCGCCACGCTGTCGATGAAGGCGACCATCGTGGCGAGCTCGCTACGCGGCACGGTCACATCTTCGAGGATCGTCGTGGGCCGCACACGGGCAAGCGCAGAGAATGCATTGCGGCGCGCGGCGGCGAGCTTGGCGCCTTCCGCCTCATCCGCAGCAGCGCGAACATCGCGAGCGCCGTTGGCTGTGGCGAGCGCCATCATCTGCGCAGCCTCTTCTTCGACGACGACTGGATGCCCGTCGGTCTCCATCAGCACCAGCGCCTCCACATCCGTGGGAAGGCCGATCTTGGCATAATCTTCGACGCACTGCACCGTGACGCGATCAAGGAACTCCAGCGTGCAGGGGATGATCTTGGCGGCGATAATGGCCGAGATCGTCTTGGCAGCAGCGTCCATCGAATCATACAGCGCCAGCATCGTTTTGCGTGCCTTGGGACGCGGCAGCACTTTCAGGATGACTTCCGTGATGATGCCGAGGGAGCCTTCGCTGCCGATGAAGAGGTCCTTCATGGAGTAACCCGCCACGTCTTTGACGCACTTGTTGCCAAGGAAGGTCAGAGTGCCGTCTGGCAGCACGACTTCCATGCCCATGACGTAATCACGCGTGACGCCATACTTCAGCCCGCGCAGACCGCCCGAGTTTTCGGCCACATTGCCGCCGATGGTGGAGATCTTCATCGAGCCGGGATCAGGCGGATAAAACAAACCGACCTTCGCTGCAGCATCGTCGATCTCCTTGGTGATGACGCCGCTCTGCGCCCGCACCGTGAGGTTTTTTTCATCAACCTCGATGAGCTTGTCCATCTTCACCAGACAGATCACCAGACAACCTGCCAGCGGCACGCTGCCACCGCTCAATCCGGTGCCTGAGCCACGGGTGACCACGGGGACGTCGTTTCTGCGAGCGAGTTTGACGCATTCGGACACTTCCTCGGTGGTCAGCGGAAAAACGACCGCACCGGGACGCTGCTTGAGGGCGGCGGTTCCATCGAAACTGTACGGCACAATGTCCTCCGCTGAGGTAAGTACTCTATCCGGAGCTAGGATTTCCTTCAGAGAGTGAATAAAGGGGGCTTCAATTTGGTTCACGGCGGGCATTCTGGCGAGTTCGAGGTAGAGCGTCAACGCGGGCTGTGGTTGATTATGATCACATGAAATTCAATCACCTCATTCGTTTCACTCCCATTTATCAAAGCCGCGTCTGGGGTGGCCGCCGCATGGAGACCCTCCTGGGGGCCGCGCTGCCGGATGCCACCACTCCTTTTGGTGAAGCCTGGACGGTGTGCGATCGCCCTGAGGCCCCGAGTGTGACGGCGGATGGCGTGACTCTGCATGAGCTGTGGACGAACCACCGCGAGGCTGTGTTTGGCAAAACCCTCCTAAAATCCACCAGCCCCACCTTCCCGCTGCTGATGAAGATTCTCGATGCCTGCGATGATCTCTCTATCCAGGTGCATCCGCCCGCAAGCATGGCCGAGGAACTGAAAGGCGAGCCGAAAACGGAGATGTGGTACATCGCCCATGCAGATCCGGGTGCGAAGATCTACGCCGGTCTGAAACCGGGAGCGACGCGCGCGGATTTCGAAACCGCGCTGCTAAACGGCACGGTGGCCGATGTCGTGCATGTGATCGAGGCACGCACGGGCGACTGCCTTTTCATCCCAAGCGGCCGCGTCCATGCCATCGGCGCAGGATTGCTGATCTATGAAATCCAGCAGAACAGCGACACAACGTATCGTGTCTTCGACTGGAACCGCGTGGGGCTGGATGGCAAGCCGCGCGCCCTGCATGTGCAGGAGTCCATGCAGAGCATCGATTTCACGGATTTCGAGCCAGGCGTGCAGCAGGTCCAGTCCAACGGCACACTTGTGAACTGCGAGTATTTCAACGTCAAAGTGCTCAGCGGCTCAAAGCTGGCAGGTATCCCAGGCGAAAGCCTCACCATCGCCGTCGTCAGCGGCAAGATCACCGTCGGCGGCACGACTCTCAAAGCAGGAGACTTCGCCCTCGTTCCCGCCACCCTCGCCTCCCCCTCACGTTTGGTGAAGCCCGCAGACGCGGAAAGTCAGTGGCTGGAGATCCGCGTGCCTGTGTGATTCAGCCGGGCATTCCCGCCCTACTGTTTGACCGCCGGCACTTCGGCTTTCTTGATCTCAGGCACAGGCTGCTCGGCAGGCTTGGTCGCAGCGGGTGCAGCCGCCTTCTTCGTTTCAGCCGCAGGCTTTTCGACCTTCTTGATCTCCGTTTTGGGCTTGTCCGTAAACTTTTCGCTCTTTTTGACCTCAGGGTCTGTTGGTGTGCTGGGCACGGCGATGAATTTGGCCTTCTCCGGATCCATCTTCGGCAGCTTCCCCTGCGGCACAGGCGGCAGTTTTTTCTCCGGAGCTGGCTTGGGAGCGGCCGCAGCAGACTTAGCCTTGGGCTCAGGTTGAGGAGCCTCCTTGTCACAGGCAACGAGCAGCAGAGCGATTAGGCACAAGCGGTGGTTCATGAGGCACGAATGGACACCGAACGCGCGTGCGCATCAAGCCCCTCAACTGCGCTGATCGCGCTGACAATGGGGTCGGACTTGGCACAGCTTTCGCGATCCAGACGAATAATGCTGGTTCGGCGCTGAAACATGTCCGCCGTGATGCCCGGGAAGGATTTGCCGGAGCCGCCGGTGGGCAGCGTGTGGCTGGGACCAGCGAGGAAATCGCCGACGGCGACCGGGGAATGATTGCCCAGGAAGATGGCCCCCGCCGTGCGAATAAGCGGCAGGATGGCGTCTTCACGCGAGGTGATGAGCGTCAGATGCTCAGGGGCGAAGTCGTTCGCCAGACGCGCGCCGTCCTCCAAACTGGGGACGAGCATGAGAAAGACGCCTTTCTCCAGCACGGGAGTTAGCTGAGCCTGACGGCTGAGCGTTTGAGACTGCTCCCCGACCTGCGCAACCACCGCATCAAGCAGTGCGGCATCGTCCGTGAGGAAACCCGCCATGCTGTCCTTGCCATGCTCAGCCTGCGCGAGGATGTCCGCAGCGATGAAGGCAGAATTGCCAGACTTGTCAGCGAGGATGAGCACTTCGCTCGGTCCAGGCAGCAGATCAATCGAGACGACACCAAAGCTCTGGCGCTTGGCCTCGACCACGTAGCTGTTTCCGGGACCAAAGATTTTGACCACCGGACGAATCGTGGCAGTGCCAAAAGCCAGCGCCGCAATGGCCTGCGACCCGCCGATTTTATAGACCTCGGTGGCACCCGCGAGCTTCAGCGCAGCCAGCAACCCCGGATTGACCGTGCCGTCGCGCCCGCAGGGGGTGCAGACGACGATCTCTGGCACACCGGCCGCAGTGGCAATCGCAACGGTCATGATGGAGGTGGAAACCAGCGGCGCGGTGCCTCCCGGCACGTAGCAGCCCACACGCTCGAAAGGGTGGAAAACTTCGCCGACTGTGGCGCCCTGCTCATTGGTGAATTCCCAGCCTTGGCGCATGCTGCGCTGAGCAAAGGCCGACACATTGCGATGGGCAGATTCGAGGGCACGCTTGAAGGTGGGATCAGCGGCCTCCCAGGCTGCATCCAGTTCTGCCTGCGGAACGCGCATTTGCTCAGCGGTGAGCTTGGCTCCGTCAAATTTCTCCGTGAGTTCCAGCACGGCGGCATCACCTCGCTCGCGCACGGCCTTGATGACACCGGCGACGACCTCACGTACGGCATCGCTGGCCTCAGCACGGCGGTTGAGGGCGGCGGCGGCAGTGGCGTAGTCGGGATCGGTGTGGCGGATGATCTTCATCGTATAAGTTTACGTGCCAAGAGAGGAGGCAGAGTCAAGGATTCAAGAGGGCAAGGGGAACCTGGCGCCAAACAACATGCACGACATCAGACCACCTCAAGGCGGGACTGCGAAATAATCGGGAGGCTTCGGTCAGTCCCCATCAGCTTCTGCGCCAAAGTCGTCTGGAGCCTCACCAGCATCATCCCAGTGCTCGTTCGGATAGTTGCTGCGGCTTGCCCGCGAAGTCCTATGCCGTTTCTCATGGAAATACGATGCGAGAGCAATGCCCGCCATGAGGCCGATGATGACAAGAAAAATCACCATCGGATCTGTCCTCCACAGGTTTACGGCACCACTTCACCGGAGCCGGTGTACACCCATTTCTCCACACGGCCGTTTTTAATGCGGGCCTGGGCTTCGGTCTCAAACTTGCCAAACATGGTCTGCGTTTCGTATTTCACGTTCACAGTCCAGTATTCGGCGCCGTCGATTTTTTCCTGCGTGGGATCGCTCCAGGACTTGATGTTGTCGGGCTTGATTTCAGTGACTTCGCCGGCCTTCATGCTGGCAAGGAGCAGCGGGTAGGAGCCGTCGGCATCTTTGGTAGGCTTGTCATTGCTGCTGCTTCCGCCACCTGTGGAGGCGGCAGGGGCGTTTTTGGCGCGCTCAGCAGCGGCAAGGCGGTAGGCGTGGGCTTTGCGGGCGTTCTCGGTCTGGACGACCTTCACCTGCTCATAGGCGGCGGTGAACACCTCCTTGAAGTCGGTTTCATCCATGGCGACGAGGCCGCGCATGGGCGAGCCTGCGGAGGCTCCCACCACCAGGTTTGGCCCTTCCTGGCCCATCACGAAGATTTTGGTGCCAGCCTTGAAGGTGGTGGCGGCAGTGGCCTTGCCCATCTGCATCTTCAGTTCGAGGTCTTTCTTCATGGTCACCTGCTTGGGTGTGTTGAAGAAGCCCTTCGGCACCACCGCCCAGTTCTGGGTCAGCTCATCCACAGGTGGAAACACGGGAGCGACGAAGGCATTCGGGTCCACCGGCGGCGGCTCGGGGACCTTGGGCATCTCAGGTTTCGGCTCCTCGGGCTTCATCTCCGGCTTCGGTGCAGGCGCCTCCATGACTATCTTCGGCTCCTTTTTGACCGGCTTCGGCGCGGGAGCCACGGCCACCTCTTTCTTGGGCTCCTCCTTTTTAGGAACGTGCTTGGTGAACTTCATGGCATCAGCAAAAGGCGGATACACATACTCGTAGGAGACGTAACCGACGGCGATGGCCAGGGCGATGACAATAAGAGGTTTCATGACAGTGGAGGAGTCTAGGAGAGAGGCCGGAAATAATCAACCGCCCTCATGCACCATTCTGGAAACGGGCCAGCCAGGGTTTTCTTGGGCTTGATCTCCCCTGCCCCACGCGGCTTGTGTAGGCCCATGCCTAAAGACGTGATCCGCGTGCGAGGTGCACGGCAGCACAACCTCCAAAACATCGACGTGGACATCCCGCGGCACCAACTCGTGGTCCTGACCGGCGTCAGCGGCAGCGGGAAGTCCTCGCTGGCGTTCGACACGCTCTTTGCCGAGGGACAGCGCCGCTACGTGCAGAGCCTCTCGGCCTACGCCCGACAGTTCCTCGGCCAGATGCAGAAGCCGGACGTCGATTTCATCGAGGGCCTGTCCCCGGCGGTGGCCATCGAGCAAGTGCACTCGAACCCGAATCCGCGCAGCACCATCGCCACCGTGACGGAGATCTACGACTACCTCCGCGTCCTCTACGCCGTGGCAGGCCAGCCCTACGATCCGAGCACCGGTGAAAAGCTGCACCGCAGCACCCCGCCGGAGATCGCCGACAAAGTGCTGGCTCTGGGTGAAGGCACCCGCATCATGGTCCTCTCCCCCCAGCCACCGGCCAGCGGCGCGGACACGCGCACCCTGTTTGAAAAGCTCAAGCGCCAGGGTTTCGTGCGCGTGCGGCTGAACGGTACCGTGGTGGAGCTGGAAGATTCCCTCAAGCTGGAGGACGCCGAAACGCAGCAGGTGCAGATCGTCATCGACCGCCTCGTGGTGCGCCCCGACTCCCGCCAGCGCCTCATGGAGGCCATCGAAAGCTCACTCCATTGGAACGAGCGCGAGGTGCAGTTTCTCGTGAACCTCGACGGCAGCGAAGAAATCCTCAGCTACACCACCGCCTTTGCGAATCCGCGCACCGGCTACGTGATCGAGCGCCTCACCCCGCAGCATTTCTCTTTCAACACCCACCTCGGCGCCTGCCCCGTCTGCGAAGGCACCGGCTCCACGCCCACGCCCGATCCCACGCTGCTCGTCCCCGACGAGTCCAAATCCCTCGCCGATGGCGCGATCAAAGCCTGGTGGGCACGCCACCCAAAGGTGAAGCAGATTTTCAATCAAAGCATCGAGGCCCTGGCCAGGCACTTCGGCGCCGCGATGGACGTCCCCTTTCAAGACCTCCCCCAGGACTTCAAACACGCGCTGTTCCATGGCACCGGCGCAGCCCCCATCTCCACCGGCTGGAAAAAGACCGAGAACAAACGCAGCGTCGCCAAGCCCTTCGAAGGCCTGCTGCCCGAAATCGCCCGCATGTATCAGAACGCCGAAAGCGATGTGCTGCGCGCCGCCCTCACGCGCCTGATGAATCCACAGCCCTGCGCGGTTTGCGGGGGCATGCGCTTGAAACCGGAATCGCTGGCGGTCAAGCTGCGAGCTCAGGCCAAAGAGCTGAACATCCACGACTTCACCGCCCTGCAAACACGCGATGCCCTGAAATGGATGCGTGAGCTGGAAGTCACCGAGCAGCAGCAAGCCTACGTCGGCGAGCTCCAGCGCGAGATCTCCAAGCGCATCGAGTTTCTGGAGCAAGTCGGCCTCGGCTACCTCGCGCTCAATCGCGAGAGCGGCACCCTCTCCGGCGGCGAGATGCAGCGCATTCGCCTCGCCTCGCAGATCGGAGCCGGACTCGCTGGCGTACTCTACGTGCTGGATGAGCCCAGCATCGGCCTGCATCCCAGCGACAACGAGCGCCTCATTCAAACCCTCCTGCGCCTGCGCGATCTAGGCAACACCGTGCTCGTAGTCGAGCATGACGAGGCCACCATGCGCGCCGCCGATTACATCATCGAACTCGGCCCAGGAGCCGGACAGCTCGGCGGCAAAATCACCGCTCAGGGCACGCCCGCGGAGATCGCCGCGAATCCAAATTCCATCAGCGGCGGCTACTTGAGCGGCAGAATTCGCATCGAGGCCAAGGCACTGCCCCAGACCCTGCTCACAGAGTCTTTGGGACCGCGCTCCAAGCACTCGCTCACCATCCACGGCGCCACCGAGCACAACCTACGCAACGTCACCGCCGCCTTCCCACTCAGCAGCTTCACCTGCGTCACCGGCCCCTCCGGCAGCGGTAAATCGACCCTCGTCGATGACATCCTCATGCGCGCGCTGCGCCGCCACTTTTACGATGCCAAGGACATCCCCGGCACGCACGAAAAAATCACCGGCCTGGAACACCTCGACAAAGTCGTCGTCATCGATCAGTCCCCCATCGGCCGCAGCCCGCGCTCCAATCCCGCAACCTACACCGGCGCGTTTGGTCCCATCCGCGAACTTTTCGCACAACTGCCGCTGGCCCGCATGCGCGGCTACGATGCCGGGCGCTTCAGCTTCAACACGCCCGGCGGCCGCTGTGAAAAATGCGAAGGCGATGGCGTCATCAAGATCGACATGCACTTCCTCGCCGATGTCTATGTCACCTGCGAATCCTGCAAAGGCCGCCGCTACGGCGCGGAGACGCTGGAGGTCACCTTCAAAGGCAAAAACATCGCCGACGTGCTCGACATGACCGTCAGCGAAGCCGTGCGTTTCTTTGACCGCAGCACCAGCATCGGCCCCAAACTGCGCACGCTGGAGGAAACCGGCCTCGGCTACATCCGCCTCGGCCAGAGCGGAGCCTCCCTCTCCGGCGGCGAGGCGCAGCGCATCAAGCTCAGTGCCGAACTCGCCAAACGCAGCACCGGCCGCACCCTCTACGTCCTCGACGAACCCACCACCGGCCTCCACAGCGCCGACATTCAAACGCTCCTCGGCGTCCTCCTCCGCCTCCGCGATGCCGGCAACACCCTAATCGTCATCGAGCACCACATCGACGTCATCCGCTGCGCCGACTGGATCATCGACCTCGGCCCCGGCGGCGGCACCGAAGGCGGCTACATTTTAGCCTCAGGGACTCCCAAGCAGGTGGCCGCAAATGAGAAGAGCGTGACGGGGAAGTTTTTGGATTCAGTCCCGTTGATGATCACCTAAAATTTATTCCCTGAACTGGATATCATTCTCGACAGAGTGACTTGAGCTCTTCACCATTCAATCAACCACCTTTTACGACAGCAATGGAATACGAAATTTCGATGACCAATGCAGGTTTCACCCGCAGGCAACGCGTTGATCGTGCAGTTCATACCTTGGAGGGCATACTCAAAGGTGTTGCAATTGACGGCATAATTACACCTGAAGAAGCCAAAGAGTTGAAATCTTGGTGTGATGACAACCGAGCACTTATTGGCAATCATCCATTCATCGAACTAATTCCAAAAATTGACACCGCATTGGCTGATGGGACGATTGATGGCGAGGAACAAGCTGACATTCTGTGGCTTTGCCAAAACCTGAGCTCAGAAAGCATCTATTATGACAGCGTAACGTCAGACATTCAGCGCTTACAAGGCATCCTTCATGGAATTCTCGCCGACGGACATGTTAGCGACGAAGAAATCAAGCATCTCAGCGATTGGATTGACTCCCACAACGATTTAAAAGGATGCTACCCATATGACGAAATCGATTCTCTTCTGACTCAAGTTTTACGTGACGGCAAGGTCACGGACGAAGAGCGCCACATGCTCGCAGATTTTTTTGAAGGATTCATTTCATACTCGCTGTCCAAAAAAATGCAGAATGCCCGTGCCAGCGACTCTGCGCCTCGTCGCACGCTGACAGGATTATGCGCAGTTTGTCCTGACCTAGTCTTTGAAGAACGCTGCTATTCACTGACGGGCGCTTCTACTCGTGCGCCACGAGCCCAAATTGCGAAAATGATCGAGGAAATGGGCGGTGCTTTCTCTTCTTCTGTCACCCAAAAAGTCCATTTTCTCGTTGTTGGGGCCAATGGCAATCCCGCATGGGCATATTCTTGCTATGGCCGCAAGGTTGAACAGGCCATGAAGCTGCGTGCGGAGGGTCATGCTTTGATGATCGTGCATGAAAATGATTTTTGGGATGCCGCACAAGACAGCGGAGCAAAAATTCCAACGAGGTAAATTGCCTTTCACGGCACTGGTCACTTCCAGCTTGATGATACTGCTCATCCTGCGGATAAGCACAGTCATCAAGCCAAGGGTGCCCGCATCACTTCAGCACCCTCACCAGCGGCTTGCCCATGCACGCCGGCGGCTCTTGAATCCCCAGCCCCGCTGAAAGCGTCGGCGCAAGGTCCGTGATGCTGAACTCATCCTCATAGCGCCCCGCCTTGAACGGCGCACCGTAGAAGATGATGGGAATGTGCGTGTCATACGAAAAAGGCGAACCATGCGTCGTCCCCGTCGCAGCCTTCCCTGTGCCCGCAATCAGCCAAGGCTTGAGAATCAGCACCGCATCACCGCTGCGCTCGCCATTGAACCCGTTGGCAATGCGCTGGCCGATCACGCCCGGGGCGCGGCCTTCCAGCAATTGCTCACGGCCATAAACGGCATGAAACACGCCTGTGGAAAGCGCCCACTCACGAATGAACGCGGTGAGTGTCTCGGGAGCCAGTTTCTTCTCGTCCAAGACAGAGTGGTCATAGTAGAGGTTTCCATCCACCAGGCGTGGCTTCAGACTGCCTTTGGCAGACAAAAAGTAACGTCCCGCTCCGAAGTGTTCCACCACCTTGGTCTGCAATTCTCCGAGCATGTCAGCGACGGGCGGACGGCCGCCATCCAGTCCCTGCTCCTTCGCATTTTCAGGATTCGGTGCCACGCCATGGTCCGCCGTCAGCACCATCACCACGTTCGCCAGCCCCACCTTTTTGTCGAGGTAGGCAAAGAGCTCCTTCAACTGCCGGTCCAGCCTCAAAGTGATGTCCTGCACCTCCTGTGAATAGGGTCCAAACTTGTGGCCGCAGTAGTCGATGGAGGAAAACGAAACACAAAGCAAATCGGGCTGGGTCCCCTGCCCCAGTTTCTCACCTTCAATGGCCGCTTTCGCGAACTCGGCCAAAAGCTGATTGCCAAACGGAGTGGAGAGGATCGGCTCATAACCTTCCGCCTCTTCCTTGATCACCTTGTGCGGAAAGGTGCTGGTCGCTTCACCGGCCAGATGGGATTCGCCCGCGGCCGCATCCGGCATGGGATACTGCTTCTCATCCAGCAGCCGGTCCCAGGTCTGTCCCACAAAGGCATCCGGCCTCTTGCTGTCGTTAAAAGCCTTCACCCAGGCCGGCAGCTCCTTCTCATAGTAGCTGCTGGTGATGAAATTCCCCGTGGCCGACTCAAACCAATACGCCCCCGTGGGCTTCTTCCCGGCGGGCAGGATGGCCCCGCGATCCTTCACTGACATGCTGACCACCTTGGAGCCCCAATGCAGCCGCATTTGATCCGCCACAGTCGCACCGATGAAATTGCGCGGCGACATCTTCCCCGCCTTCGCGTCTGGTTGAGTGCCCACGCCCGTCACGCTGGAATCCTCCACGCAGTACATCATGGCGCCGCTGCGCTTGTCAAACCAGTCATTGCCGATGACCCCGTGCATCATCGGCGAGCTGCCGCTGAAGAAGCTCGCATGCCCCGGTGCGGTGACAGTGGGATAATAATTGTACTGGGCGAAGGTCATGAAGGCACCTTTGTCCGTGAGCTCGCGGAACCCGCCTTCGACAAACTGATGATGAAAGCGGTCCAGGTAGTCGTAGCGCAACTGATCCACCAGAATCGCGACAACAAGCTTCGGGGCCTTGGGCGGCGCAGCCTGGACTCCAGCGGAGCAAGCGACGAGGGCGAGGAGAGAGATCAGAGTGCGATACTTCATAGGTGAAATGAGAGCGCAGTAAACAACCGGAAAGCAGCGAAAGTTTCAAGCGCTTCAGCTCATCATGAGTCTTGTGTGCACTCCTGACTTGAACTGAAAGGCAACCGCAGGCATCAAGACTGCGTAGAATCCCCACGAAATGACCTCCCCTGAAACCACCCAGCTCGCAGCACATGTGAAGGGCATTTCCAAAAGCTTTGGCGATGGCGGCTCCCGGCTGCAGGTTCTGAAGGAGATTGATCTGGAAGTGCGCCGTGGAGACATCACCATGCTGGTGGGGCCGTCGGGTTGCGGCAAGACAACGCTCATCAGCATCATCGCCGGCACCCTCAAGGCGGATGCAGGGAAGTTGACCGTATTCGGCCATGATCTGCGCAAGATGTCCACGGCGGCGATCACGCGTTTCCGCTCGCGGCACATCGGTTTCATTTTCCAGTCCTTCAATCTCATTCCTACCCTCACCTGCGCGGAAAACGTGAGCGTGCCGCTGCTGATTCAAGGCGTGGGAGCATCCAAGGCGGAAAAGCGGGCGAAGGAAGTTTTGGATCAGGTGGGTCTGGGAGACCGCTGCAAAAACCGCCCCTCACAACTTTCCGGCGGGCAGCAGCAGCGCGTGGCCATCGCCCGTGCGCTGGTGCATGAGCCGCAGCTCATCATCTGCGACGAGCCCACCGCCGCACTGGACGCGAAGAACGGCCACGTGGTCATGGAACTCTTCGAACACGTGGCGCGCGGCAAAGATCGCGCGGTGCTGATCGTGACACACGACAATCGCATCTTTCACCACGCCAACCGCATCGCCAACATGGACGACGGCCGCGTGGTGGAAATCCATGACGTGGATGCCAACCATCCGCCGCCAGAGCACTTGAAGCAGGTGGAGCGGCTGTGAAAAAGTAGTCCAGTTGCGCCGCAACTGGAATTCTTATCACTCCGGTTGCGGCGCAACCGGGCTACTTTCATCGCCTTCTACTTGCGGCAGGGCCTGCGGCTGCATATCCGGCAGTGAATCGATATAAAGAGCCTCCACCTTCTCACGCGCCCACGGTGTGCGGCGGAGGAAAACGAGGCTGGACTTGATGCTGGGCTGCCAGTTGAAACAGTTGATCGGAATCATCCGGCCGAGCATCTCCCAGCCGTAGTGTTCGACGAGCTGCGTGACGATCATTTGAAGGGTGATGCCATGGAGCGGATTTTTGGGGCCGGCGGCGTGCATGATGAGTTCGTGGTTTGAGTTTATTCTTCCGGCAGGTCGCCTGATTTCGCGGCTTTGACAATCTTCGCCTGCGCCTTCGCGTCCAGTGCTTTCACTTTGACATAGCTGCCATCAAAATAAGCGCGTGCACCATGATAGTAACCAGTATTCGCACCGATGACTTCGAGCTTCTTGTCGCGGAGGATGAAACTGAGATTCGTCTCATCGGTCTTCTCTTTGTCCCGCCCCTTGTCGCTGAACCAGCCAATTTTTGAATTCCATACCGCAATGCCCGAAAGCCCGCCCACATGCGAGGTGGGGCCGCGCACGCATTGGATGATGAAATGCAGATGCCCCTCGCGCTCCACGACCTCAATGCTGCCGCCGTAGCTGTCGGTCCATTCGCCGGTCAAAGTTTCGTCTTTCCAATCGTGAATCAAACCTTTGAGCCACTCTGTGCGCATGTCTTCGAGACCCGCAGCGGCCTCCAGATATTCCGGCGCATCCAACGCCAGCTCGCCCTGAGCATCCGCACCGGTGTACAAGGGCGATCGCGCGAGGTAATCACGGTATTCCACCCACGCCCGCTGGTCTTCCTTGAGCTTGTTAAACTCTTCTTCCGGCAGCGCCTGCTTGGCCGCAGCCCAGGCTGCGTTCAGGGCGCGATCCACCTTGTCGAACGCCGCTTTCGCCGCCTTGGCATCCAGTGGTTTGTCCTGCGCGCTGACCGTATTGAGGCAGACCGTCAGCATCAGAAGTGTGAAGAATGAAATCGCCTTTCGCATGTGGCATCACATTAGCTCCGGGCACCGTCATGTCCATGGTTTGCCGCCTGTTATTTCGATCTCTTGATCATCAATCCCTGGCAGGTTTTGAATGCATGTTCACGCCTTGCCAAACAATGTTTTAACTCTAGCCTCCGCCGTCTTCGCTCCCCTACGTCATCTACATGAATCTCTACGAACAATTCGTCCAATGGGCCGGCAGTTTGAATGCACAGCAGATGGCGGACTGGCTGCGTCATCTGGAATGGAACCGCGTGGTGCCGGAGATCACGGGCAAGTTCATCGGTTTCCTGCTCGGATTTGGTGCCAGCTGGTTCCTGCTCTTCCGCCGTCATTTGAAATCACTCGACCGACTGCGCCGTGGAGATTCGGATGACGTGCTGTTTCAGGCCCACTTTCTCGCGCCCGTGCCAGGCTCGGACAAATACGTCCTCCTCTTTCGCAATCTGATGCCGAGCACCACGGTGAACGATCTCTACGACAATCCCGCCGCGCGCAAAATCGTGCGAGAACTGGCCGACATCACCACCCTGCGCAAGCCGGTGCTGCGCACGGAAGGAGTGCTGGGCTTTGAATTGCTCAACGATGCCTTCAACCACATCGCCGGACATCTGGCCATCACACCGTTTCCTCGTGAAACCTGGCTCTTCGCCATGACCTGCGAAGACCGCCAGGTGGTGCGGCGCAAATGCGTCCGCTGCTTCCTCGTCCGTCCCGCCGAGCTCGAACGCTTCGCCAACTGGCGCTGGTGCCGCGACAACGTCGTCTGCGAACAACCCTGGCACTGGTACCGCATCGTCGCACTGCACCAGTTGGCCACCGTCTGGCAGGAAGAGGAGAAGGCCGCACAAAACCCCTCTCCAAAAACGCAGGGCATGCCGCTCGTTGACAAGCACGCCACCCACCGCCGCATCCGCGCACTGTCCGCCGGCATCTTCGCCAACGAAAAACCCGTGGGCACACCGGCAGAGATCGACTGGCCTGCGCAGGAGTGGGAGCTCAAGAAGCTGGGCCTCGACCTCAACGCGACGAACCCTTGAGCCACCCGAGCACGAGGATCAGAGCCAACAGCGCAAGCCCTATGCCCCAATACAACCGCGAGCGGTCAGGCTCAGGCTGGGGTGCAGACTGCCCCTCAATCTTAACCGTCTGCGGCAGCAGATCGGCGATCTGACTTAGCTCCGGCAGCTGCTGCCCAGGCTGCGCCTGCGCCTTCACCATCTGCTTCCAGTCCACCGCCATCACGAGATCCACGCCGGGATTTTGCTCTTTCACCTGGCAGGAGCAGGAGCCAATGAGGAACTGCGCCGCACGGTCCACCGTTTCCACCTTGATGCCTTTGCCCACCAGCGCATACAGCACCCGGCCCTGGCCAAAAATCGGAAACGCGATGGGTTCATTAAGGCTGCGCAAGTCCGGCTCGCTGGCCAGCAGCATCGCAATGAAGGCGCTCTCGGCAGCATCATCGCGTTTCAGCCTCAGCGTCGAAAAAGCCAGGCGCAATCCATCGCCAGGAATCGAAACGAGGCCGTTCTTCACATCCTGCTGGTCCAGCTTCGGCAGTTCCATCACGCTGCTCAAGTATTCGAGGCGTTCATCAAGAAATTTTGCCGCCGCAGCGTCCTTCGTCTTGTCACCACATTCCAGCAGCACCCACACGGCGCTTTCGCCATTGGCGAGTCTCTCCGCGATCTGCTGCCGCGCCGGTGAATCCACCAGCAGCTTGGCATTCGCCTCGGTATAATCCGCGGACCAGATCACCTCATCGTTCCGCATCATAAGCGGCTGCCGCAGTTCAATGCGTTGCGCAGCGCCGAACGTGACCTTGAAGTTGCCCTCCAATTTCACTCCATGCGGCACGCTGACCCGGTAGGGATCTGCAGCCCAATGCTCCAGTGCATAACGAAACACCGGGACGGAGCATGCGAACGCAGTGGTCGCGCACAAGAGGAGGATGAGGACAAGACGACGCAGCATGGGCACCGCACAATACGCAGCACTTTGGATGAATTCGCATCCCATGCGCGTTTTAGTTCGATCATGCGACCGCTCCTGCTCCTCCTGCTTGCTCTTTCCACCGCCAGCGCCGACTGGCCGACCTACCTGCACGACGCCTCACGCGTCGGAGCGACCACGGAAAACATCCGGCTCCCTCTGCAGTCCGCATGGACCTTTGAATCCGCCTCCGCACCGCAGATGGCCTGGGCCGGTGAGGATGGCAGAGTCTTTGAAAGTCACGTAACCCTGAACCGCATTCGCTTTGACGAGGTGTTTCAGGTCGCCATTAGCGCAGGGAAGATCTTTTTTGGCTCATCCGTGGATGGTCGCGTGATCTGCCGGGATCTCGCGACTGGCAAGGACCTGTGGTCCTTCTTCACCAATGGCCCGGTACGTCTGGCACCTGCCATCGCTGCGGGAAAAGTGTATGTGGGTTCCGATGACGGCTACGCCTACTGCCTCGATGCCCAGACCGGCAGCCTTGTGTGGAAGCTGCGCGCTGGACCGCACGACGAACGCATCCTCGCCCGTGGCCGCATGATCTCTCGCTGGCCGGTGCGCACGGGGTTGCTGGTCGATGACGGCATTGCTTATTTCGGCGCTGGCGTGTTTCCGCATGAGAAGGTCTTCATCTACGCCGTCGAGGCGGCCACCGGGAAGATCATCTGGAAAAACGATGCGATCAGCGAGAAGGACGCAGGCCGCAACGACCTCTCCCCCCAGGGCTACCTGCTTGCGACCAAGGACATTCTTTTCGTGCCGTCCGGCAGATCACTCGCGGTGTCGATTGATCGCAAAACAGGCGAACTCATCGCCAAACCCGAACCCGGCTGGCGTGGCGATGCAGGCGGCCCCATCGGCGGCACACAGGCATTCCTCGCCGACGATCAAATCTACGCCGTGGGAGAGCATCACATCCTTGCCTTGGATCAGGAGAAGCAGAAATCCGGCTATGCCTGGTTTGCAGGCACACAGATGACCCTGACCGGCGACATGGGCTACATGGCGAATGGCACCAAAATCATCGCCGTGGACCGCACCAAGCACGCCGAAGGCACACGCATTCGCCACGGCCATGAAGTGGCCATTTCCAAGCTCAGCGCCGATTTGAAAAAACATCCTGCGGTCGCCGCAGCAAAGAAGTTCCAGGCAGCCGAAGCCGCTGCGCGCAAGGTGAAGGACGATCCTGCGGCCTTTGCCACGGCCCAGGCGGATCTCGCCGCCATCGCCGAGAAATACGAACCGCTGCGCATTGCCTACAAAGCAAAGCAGGACGAGATCGCGAAACACAAGGCCGACCTGGCCGCATCCACGGATGCCGGTGTCAAATGGTCGCTCGATACACCTCATCAATCCGCACTGATCATCGCGGGCAAAACCGTCATAGCAGGCGGAAAAGGTGAAGTGATCGCGATTGATGCCGAAACCGGCAAGCAGGCATGGAAAGCAACCTTGGATGGCGAAGCGCGTGGTCTGGCTGCCTCAGACGGTCATCTCGTCGTCAGCACCACCACGGGCCGCATTTACGTCTTTGGCACCAAAGCAGCAGACATGATCGCTGAGAAGAAGCCGAATGATTTCCCTTCGGACAAAGCCCATGCAGAAGCAGCAGAAGCCATCTTGAAACAAACCGGTATCACCAAAGGCTTCTGCATCGTGCTAGGCAACGATCAAGGAAAGCTCGCCTATGAACTCGCCAAACGCAGCGAACTCGTGATCTTCGGTGTCGATGCCGATGAGAAAAAAGTCGCCGCCGCACGCCGGGAACTCCTCGCCACGGGCCTCTACGGCACCCGCATCACGGTGGATCACCTCGATCTCGCGGTGATGCCGTATTCAAGCTACTGCGCGAATTTGATCGTGAGCGACAGCTCAGAGCCGCTGGGTGTACCTGCAGATGTCGCACGGCACTTGAAGCCCATTGGCGGCAAGTTCTGCTTCAAGGCGACACCCCAAACCGCAACCTGGCTCGCCGCAACAAAACTGACGGATGAAAAAGCCACCGTTTCGAGCAACGATGGCTGGAGCGTGCTCACGCGTTCCTCCCTTCCTGGCGCGAGCTCCTGGTCTCACCAGTATGGCAATGCAGCGAACACTTCGAGCACCGACGACCACCGCATCAAAGGCGGCCTGAGCGTGCTCTGGTACGGCGATCCCGGCCCCGGCAAAGTGGTCAATCGTCACGACGGAGCCGTGGGGCCGCTCTCGGTGAACGGCCGCCTGTTTGTGCAGGGAGAAGACAGCGTGATGGCCTATGACGCCTACAACGGCCGGCTTCTCTGGGAGACCAAGAACCCAGGGGCCATGCGCATCGGCGTCTACAATGCCCGTGAACCCGGCAACATGGCCGCGAGCGACGACTACCTCTTCATGCTCATGGAGGATGAGTGTATTCAGTTTGATGCGGCCACGGGCAAGATCGTGCGCACCCTCAAAATCCCCGGCGCAGGCACCAAAAAGGATCTGCAGTGGGGCTACATTGCCTATCAGGATGGCTTGCTCTATGGCACCGAAACTGAACGCGTTGAAAAGGCGGCGGAAGTGGCACGCCGTGGCAAGAGCGGCTCGATTTCGACCGACCGCATCTTTGCCTTCGACGTGAAAACGGGTGCGCTCAAATGGACACATCAGGGCAAGCACATCTCCCACGTCAGCATCGCCATCGGAGATGGCCGCCTGTTCTTCATCGATGCCTCGCTCACACCCGAGCAGCGCGCCCTCATGCTGGCAGAGGACAAGACCGCCCTCGCCAAACTCACCGGCAAGGAGCGTGAACTGGCCGAGGACCGCGTGAAAAACAACGATCTGCGCATGGCCGTGGCGCTCGATGCCGCCACCGGCGTCCAGCAATGGGCCAAACCCGTCGATGTGACGGACTGCAGCGAGATCGGCATTGGCGGCGGTGCCCTGACCCTCATGTATCACAACGGCCATCTCGTGCTCGGCGGCGCCAACGCCAACGGCCACTACTGGGAGCAGTTCTTGAGCGGTGAGTTCAAACGCCGTCGCCTCGTTGTGCTGGATGCAAACAAAGGCGACAAAGTCTGGGCCAAGGACGCGAACTACCGCCACCGCCCGGTGGTGATCGACAACGAGATCATCGCCGAACCCTGGAGCTACGATCTTTACACCGGAACGCAGAAGACGCGCAAACATCCCATCACCGGCGAGGAGTCCGCATGGATGTTCGCCCGCCCCGGTCACCACTGCGGCGCGATTTCGGCCACCCCCAACATGATGTTCTTCCGCTCCAAGTTCACCGCCTTCTATGATCGCGACAGCGACAGCGGTACCGAGCATTTTGCCGGTCATCGTCTCGGCTGCTGGATCAACACCATCCCCGCCAACGGTCTCGTCATGATCCCCGAGGCCAGCGCGGGCTGCGTCTGCCTCTTCTCCATCGCCAGCACGGTGGTGTTTGAGCCACGTGAAGACCGCATGAACTGGGGCGTCTACAGCGCCGACGGCCCCTCTCTGCCTGTGCAGCACATGGCTTTGAATCTCGGAGCCCCCGGAGACCGCCGCGATGCACACGGCAAGCTCTGGCTCGGCTACCCACGCCCCAGCAGCCGTGCGGGCATCGATCTGCCGCTGGACTTCAAACCGCAATACACCAGCAAAACCGGCGGCGCGTATGCCTTCAACTCCGAAAGCCCTTCCATCTCCGGCCACGACACTCCCTGGATCTTCACGAGTGGTCTGCGCGAACTGACGAAGCTCGACATCCCGCTTCTCGCCAAAGGCCAGCCGTCCGCGACCTACACAGTGAAGCTCATGTTTGCACCGCTGCCAGACGATCAGCCCGGACAGCGTGTCTTCGACGTCAAGCTCGGTGACAAGGTCGTGCTAAAAGCCTTTGACCCCGCCACCCGCAAAGGAGCCATCGTGGAGCAATTTGAAAACATTCCGGTGACCGACAACCTCATGCTGGAGCTGATTCCCACATCTCCCACCAGCGCCCCCATCCTCAACGGCATCGAAATCCTGCGCACCAACGCCAAGGAAATCACCGCAGGAGTGGCGCAAAGGTAAGGCCTGTCCCCATGAAGCACTTCATCCTTCCTCTCATCCTCTGCGCCTCCTCCTTCGCCGCTGCCCCCCGTGACGCCCTCTTCCAAAAGAGCATCGAGGAAATGTTTCCGCATCTCGTGGAAATTCGTCGGGACATTCACATGCACCCCGAACTCCCGAACGAAGAAGTGCGCACATCGAAGCTGGTGGCGGATCGCTTGAAGGAGCTCGGCTTCACCGACATCAAGACCGGCGTGGCCAAGCATGGCGTGGTGGCGCTTCTCAAAGGCGCCAAGGACGGCCCTTGCGTGGCCGTGCGTGCGGACATGGATGCCCTGCCCATCAAGGAACTGCGCAGCGTGCCCTACCGCTCACAAAACCCCGGCGTCATGCATGCCTGCGGCCATGACGTGCACGTGACCTGCGCTCTCGGCGTGGCTGATCTCCTTTCCAAGCATCGCGATCAAATCAAAGGCAGCGTGAAGTTCCTCTTTCAGCCCGCTGAAGAAGCCATGCCCGCCACTTTCAAAGGCGACTGGGGTGCCAAGCTCATGGTGGCTGAAGGCGCGATGGAAAATCCAAAGCCTGCGGCGGTTTTCGGCCTCCACACCACAGCCGTGGTGCAGCCTGCGGGAGTCACGGATGATGCCGTGCATTTTCTGAAGGCCGGACAGATCGGCTACACACCCGGCATCGACAATGCGAACAGCGACCGCTTCCACATCACCATTCATGGCAAGATGGCGCACGGTTCCGCGCCGCACAAAGGCGTGGATGCCATCGCCGTGGCCGCAGAGGCCATCATGGCGCTGCAAATGATCAAAAGCCGCCAGACTAACACCCGCCAGCCGCTCGTCATCAGCATCGGCACCATCAGCGGTGGCGACCGCGAGAACATCGTCGCGGAGAAAGTCGAACTCGGCGGCACCGTGCGCACCTACGATGCCGCATTCCGTGACGGCATCATCGAGCAGATGGAGCGCATCCTCAAAGGCATCACTTCAGCCCACGGCGCCACCTACGAGATGGAGTACCGCAAAACCTACCCAAGCATTCTCAATGACCGCAAGCTCATCGAGGCCACGCTGCCTGCCTTCAAACGCATCGTCGGTGAGCAGAACGTCATTGAACTCATCCCCGGCATGGGTGGCGAAGACTTCAGCTTTTTCGCGCAGGTCGTGCCCGGCTTCTACTTCCGTCTCGGCGTGGCGAATGAGGAAAAAGGCATGACCTACGGCGGCCACACGCCCATGTACGACTGCGATGAAGAGAGTCTCAAAACCGGCGTCGCCGTGATGGCGGCGGCCGTGTGTGATTTTCTTGATGCAAGCAAATGACCATCGTGGCGTTTCTGCACGACCATGCAGGCCAGCCACCTCCACCGCCTCATAGTCTGTATCATCGCACTGTGCGGCTGATTAGAAATCACCCTACAAGGTCGAATTCACCTTCAAAGAGGAGGAGTTGATCGGCGATCTGCTCCAAGGACCACGCGGCGAATGGAAGGAAGAGGTTAGCGTGTCGTACCGCGACTGGCAGGACGCCGCAAATTAGAAGCGCATCGAGCTTCCTGCCCGCTACGTGGATTTTGAAACAACGCTCCTCACCGGCGACCTGCTGTTCGTGAAAAACAGCACAGGCACCGGAACCAAAGTCTGCAACGGCGTGGTCATCCCCAACGGCATCCAACTGCGCCCCTTCAAACGCGGCTGCTGGTGCGCCAGCAAAGCCAGCCATGTCCTGCGCATCATTCCAGAAGGAAAGTAAAGCTGGAGAGCGGTTAACAAGCCTGGGCCTTGATCGCACACAAGTGGTTGTTCCCAACCATCTCGCGAGCAGCAACCCTTTTCACTTCACCCTGCCTTTCAGGCTCGTGGTAATTGACGTGCCAGGCGCTGATTTCTGAGCACGGACGCATCAGCGACAAACGGAAGACAAGTAGGGTTTCACCCCATGGCACCGTGATCACGATTCACCTATGCAGCCCCGAACGTGCGGAAAGAAACCCGAACGCTCAACTCGAAACTAACCAAACAAACATCAAATACGTGATCATGAACACACTCACATTGAAAAAAAATAAATGGGGAAACAAGGGCTCCTGCTGGGGTCTTTCAGCCGTAGCTCTGCTGACCCTCAGCAGCCTTTGCCAGCAGGTAAAAGCGGACCAAGTCTGGGATGGTGGTGGCGGGAACGCCTTGTGGTCAAATAACGTAAACTGGGGCGCTGACACGGTGCCGAATTATGCCATTGGCCTTCAGTTTGGGGGGCTTGTGAACCTTACCCCGTCGAATGACGCCACGGCCACCGCTGCTGGCCTCACCTTCAATCTAGGTGCGGGCGCTTTCAATCTTATTGGGAATGCCATTACTCTCACGGGAAGCATCATCAACAATTCGGCCAACGTGCAGACAATTGGCTTTGGTGGTACGGGCATCACTCTGGGCGCAGGACAGGCGTGGGATTCAGGGGCTGTCCCATTGGGGGGGCTGAATGTGGGCTCTGCGGTCAATCTGTCAGGCCAGGCACTGACGGTCGATGGCACCAACAATACGACCATTTCGGGCGCGATCTCTGACACGGGTGTCGGCGGCTCACTGGTCAAAAATGGTGCAGGAACGCTTCTTTTGAGCGGCACGAACACTTTCACTGGTCCAACCACCGTCAATCTGGGCGTTCTGCAGCTTCAAAACGGCTCA
>NZ_JBAQCR010000330.1:0-7419 GCF_049294395.1 Prosthecobacter sp. | reverse complement strand
GTACGGCCCTGGGCGCGGCATCCCGGACAAACCCATCTTTGCCGAGCTGGCGCTCACGGCCGACGAGATCGCGGAGATTGATTTCCGCTTTGAAGCCTTGAGGCCGTATTTGAAGCCCAATCCACCGCGCTTCGACGCCGCCACCCGATGACCCTGCACATGAGGCTTCTCCTTTTCGTTTCCGTTCTTTTCGGCCTGCACGGCCTTCGTGCTGCTGATGACTTTCATGCCACGGCCTGCGAGGGCGCCTATCCGCGCCATCTCCAGGGCATCTGCACGGATGGCAGGGGCAGCATCTACTGGTGCTGGACCGATGCGCTGGTGAAGACCGACGCCAACGGCCATGTGCTCAAGAAAGTGCCTGTGGCCAGCCATCACGGAGATCTCTGCTACCACGGCAGCCGCGTCTATGTGGCGACGAATCTCGGAAAGTTCAACCAGCCAGCGGGTGCCGCGGACTCGTGGGTTTATGTCTATGATGCCGACACCCTCGCCGAGCTTGCGAAGCATCGCCTGCCGGAACTGGTGCACGGCGCGGGCGGCATGGAGCATCACAACGGAAAATTCATCGTCATCGGCGGGCTGCCGCCCGGAGTGAACGAAAACTACCTCTACGAATACGACGAAAATTTCCACTTTCAGAAACGCCACGTGCTCGCCAGCGGCTACACGCTCATGGGCATCCAGACGGTGGCCTATGCCAATGGCGCGTGGTGGTTTGGCTGCTATGGCAAGCCCTCGGTGCTGCTGCGGGCGGATGAAAAATTTCAGTTCACCGGCAAATGGGATTTCAACGCCTCCGTCGGCATCGCACCGATCAGCGGCGGCCGCTTCCTCCTGGCCCAAAACACGGCCATCAAAGACGACGATGGCAAAACCAAGGCCAACCAGGCCCGCGTCGTCATCGCCCGCCCCGACGAAAAGGCCGGGCTGGTCACCGACAAGCCATAACCGCATTGACTCAACCATGAAAAACACGCTCCTCATCTGTCTTGCCCTTCTGCCCATCATCACCACGGCGCAGGACAAAGTCTTCAAAGCCGGCGCGGCCACCAGCAACATCACGCCACCGATCGGCATGACGATCGTGGGCAACTTTGCTCCTCAGCCCATCTCAAAGCAGGTGCACGACGAGCTGCATGTGCGCTGTCTGGCGCTTGATGATGGCAAGGCAAAGCTTGTCTTTGCCGTGGCGGACAATCTTCATTTCGCACGTGATGTCTGGGACGAAGCCCGGAAGAAGCTGGAGGCTGATACGGGGATCCCGGCATCTCACATGATGTTCTCCTCCACCCATACGCACTCCAGCGTGTCGGTCATCACCAACAAAGATGCGGGGTTCGACTACCGCAGCCTCGTCATCTCCCGCGTGGTGGATGGCGTGAAGCGCGCGCTGAACAACCTGGAGCCGGCCCGCATCGCCTGGGGCACGGGCAAACTGCCGCAGTGGGTCGGCAACCGCCGCTGGATTCTGAAGGAAGGCGTCACCAATCCCAATCCGTTTGGCGGACAAGACCGCGCTGTGATGAATCCGAGCGGCATGCTCATTCCGCGCCTGGAAGGCCCCGCCGGCCCGACGAACCCCGAGGTCTATTGCCTCTCCTTGCAGGCCACTGATGGCCGCCAGATCGCGCTGCTGGCAAACTACTGGCTGCACTATGTCGGCGGCGTGCCACGCGAGGATTTGTCGGCAGATTATTTTGGCGAGTTCTGCCGCAGCATCGAGCAGTCCCTCGGTGCGCCGTGCGTCGGCATCCTCGCCAATGGTCCCTGCGGTGACGTGAATAGCAACGACTACAGCGGCAAGACTCCCGCTGTGAATTACAAGCCTTATGAGAAGATCAAAGCCGTCGCCGGCGACCTTGCGCGGGAGGTGCTGCGTGTTCGCCAGACACTCAAGCATCAAGACTGGGTGCCGCTGCAAGCCGCCGCCAGCGATTTGGAGCTCGCCGTGCGCCGCCCGACTCCGGAGATGGTCAAGTGGGCCGAAGCTGTGCTCGCCAAGCCGAAAGACGCCACGCCCGTGCACCGCCTCGAACAGCCCTACGCCGAACGCGTGATGGCAGTGAAGAAAGCCAAGCCCGACACGATCCAGGCTTACCTTCAGGCCTTTCGCATCGGCGATCTCGGCATCACGTCCATTCCCTTCGAGGTCTTCACTGAAACCGGCCTCGAAATCAAAGCGAAGAGCCCCTTCAAAGACACGTTCACCATCGAGCTCGCATCAGGCAGCAACGGCTATCTTCCCACGCCGCGTCAGCACGACCTCGGCGGCTACGAAACCTGGCTCGGCACCAATCGCGTCGAGCGCGAGGCGTCCGTCAAGATCACCGCAAAAGCCCTGGAACTGCTGCAAAGCGTGCATGCCGCACCATGAAACCCAGCTTACGAACGCCGCGTCGGTGTGCGTTGATCTGCGAATGAACAGAACGTGTCTGATTGAAAAATCACAAGAATGAAGTCCTTCCTTTATGCTCTCCTCGCGCTTTTGAGCGGTGCTCTCCCCACCTTCGCGGCGCCACCCATCACCTGCCAGGCCGAGGCAAGCGGGCATCTTCAGGGATTCGATGCCGATGGCTCGTTCATCTACTGGTCGATGTTCACGAATCTTGTGAAGACGGATTTTGCCGGGCGCGTCGTTGCCGAGCGGGCTGTCGATCCGCATCATGGCGATTGCTGTGTTCACGACGGCAAAGTCTATGTGGCGACCCAGAACCGGACGAAGGAAAGGCGCGGCGTGTTTATCAACGTCTATTCGTGTGACGACCTGCGACCAGTGGGGGAGTTTACCATCAACTTTCCCTTCGAGGGTGGAATCGACGGTATCACCTATGCGGACGGCTTCTTCTACGTGGGAGAGGGGAAGCCGAAGGACAGCGCGCAGCCTTTTAACTGGGTCCATAAGTTCACGCCTGACTTCGTCGCCGTCGAAAAGATCAAGGTTCCCGGTCAAACGACGTATGGCATTCAGACCATCACCTTTGCACACGGATTCTTCTGGCTGGGCACCTACAGCAAAGAGCGGACCTACCAGTGCGCCCCCGACTTCAAACTCGTCACGCACCACGAAGTGGACATCTCTGTCGGCGCATTTGCCCTGCCGAAAGGCCCCGGTGGTGAAGCCCGGCTGATGGTGGCTAGAAACATCAAAAAGGAGAATGGCCTCTGGACGGCATCGGCTGCTCCGGCGATCCTGAAAGATGGACGGCTCGTGATGGAAAAGTAGACCTCGCGAGAATTCACGTGCTCGACAGAAGCAAGGGCCTCAAACTCTGGCAGGCACGGTTTCAAAAACCAGCATTCTTCTTCAACATCTCCCCGACTCCTCATGCAAACTGAAGCACGCAGCTCTGACCTCCAACTCGGCACCTGGTTGCAGACCGGCTCTCCCATTGTTGCCGAGCTCGCTGACCTGAGCGGCTTCGACTGGTTGCTCATCGACCTTGAGCACGGTTGCGGCACGGAGGCGGCGGTGCTTTCACAAATCCAGGTGATTCGCCATGCCGCCGCCATCGTCAGGGTCGGCGCGCCGCATCCTGAACTCATCGCGCGTTCGCTGGACTGGGGCGCGGCCGGCATCATGGTGCCGATGGTGTCCACTGCTGAGAAGGCGGCCGCCTGTGTGCGTGCCGTGCGCTATCCACCACATGGCGACCGCGGCCTGGCTGGCATGGTGAGAGCCTATGACTACGGCCTCCATCGCGACATGCCGCAGCCTGTTTTCTATGCGCAGATCGAGACCATCGAAGGCGTGGAAAACGCGCGGGCCATTGCCGCCGTGGACGGTGTGGATGTGCTCTTCATCGGGCCGATGGATTTGAAACTCCAGCTTCAGTCCTACCCGGAGCGCGCCCGTCTCGAGTTTGCCGCCTGCCTGCGGGAGGTGGCGTCTGCTGCCCGGGAGGCTGGCAAGGCCTGTGGTCTGCTCTGCCGCCAGACGGATGATTTTTCGGAGCTGCAAGCGCTCGGCTTCACCCACCTAGCCATCGAGACGGACATCACGCTCCTGCGTGAGAGCTACCGCAACGTCATTCAACCTCTTCGCGAAAAGAAAGCATGAATCCGAGAGCCCTGATTGTGTTATCCGCCCTGTTGCAAGCTTCAGGCATGAGTCTGCACGCGAATGATGGCAGGCCGGTGCTGCAGCTGGACTTTGGCCAGGAGGAGTCGGCTCCGTTGATTGCGGTGGGCGGGGTGGTGCGGGATCAGGCGGGACCGCGTCCGCCGGAGTTTCCGGACTTTGAGGCGGACAACACGGCCATTCAGTTGCAGGGGAAAGGCTCGCGTTACGAGATCAAGGATACGGGAGCGCAGAGTCCGTTCGATTTCACGAATGGCGATGCCATCACGCTGGAGACATGGGTGAAGGTGGACAAGATCAGCCCTGGACAGCCGGTGTATCTGGTCGGCAAGGGACGCACCAACTCGCCGCATTTCGCGCGCAACAATCAGAACTGGTCGCTGCGGGTCATCGGCGGGAGCGAGGGGCTGGCGCACCTGAGTTTTCTTTTTGCCAGTGCTCCTGCGCCCGGTGGTGGAAACACCTGGCACCTCTGGAACTCGGCGGCGTCCTTTCAGATCAAAACGGGCTGGCATCATGTGGCAGTGGCGTACGAGTTTGGCAGGCCGGAAACGATGCGCGGATGGATCGACGGCGTGGTGACTGATGGAGTCTGGAGCGTGGACGGAGCCACCACGAAGGCGCCCGTGGTGGATGATGACGATGTCTGGATCGGCTCATCGCTGGGCGGCAGTGCGGGGAACAGCCTTCAGGGCTTTCTGGATGATCTGGTCATCCATCGCCGCGCTCTGGGCGATTCGGAGATCGCAAAACATTGCCGGCGCACAGGCGGCCCCATGGTGGTGCTGCCTGAGAAACCGGAGATGCCGAAGCTGGGACCTATCACCGATGGAAAGGTGCTCGTGCAGTTCAGCGAGGGGCTCCCCGCCTTTAACCGCTGGCCCGCCAAGGCGGAGCTGCCGGCGGAGACGGACCGTTGGATGAGCGATGCGTTCCTGCTGCCGCGTGTGCCGCTGCGCTACGATGACTGGGGCATCCGCTCGGAGTGGAAATCGCCGTTGCTGCTGCGGATGGCGGCGGATGTGGCGTTGCCAGAGGGATCGCGGCGGTTTCTGCTGCGCGCTCGTGCGCTGGCCCGGCTGTGGGTGGATGGCGTGATGATCGCCGAGACGAAACCAGCCGATGGTAGCACGCCAAACGGACACGATGACGTCACGCCGCTGGCGACGCCACCGCTGCCTGGTCTGCGCGTGAAAGACTATCATCATCAGGAGGTGTTTGGCACGGCGCAGCTTCGCGGAGGCAAAGGGCGCATTGTCTTGGAAGTGGTGGTCGGTGGCAAAAACCAGCGCACTGAAACCGGCGAGCTGTGCGTGGCCATCGAGACGGAGGACGGGAAGTCGTTTTCCATTCTCCGAGCTGGCAGCAGGCCCGGCCTGGCATTGACCGATGCAGCGGTGGAGCCTGTGCTGGCGCAAATGGAGAAAGCCCTGTCTGATCTGGATGACACTCATCGGCGGACTGCCGCACGCTCGCGCGATGCATTCTGGCAAAAACGCCACGACCTCGCCCGCGAGTGGGTGGCGCAAAATCCCGCGCCTGCTCCCCCCAAGGGCGGTCACCCCATTGATGCCTTCATCGATGCGAAGATCGCCGCCGCCGTTGCATCAAACGCCGCTGCGTCCGGCGACTCGGGCGCTTTTCAAAAAGACATCCTGCCCATCCTCCAGGAGAAGTGCTTCCGCTGCCACGGCGAAAAGGACAAAGGCGGGCTGAAGCTGACCTCGCGAGCAGCGGCATTGCACGGAGGCGATTCGGAGATTCCCTCGATCGTGCCGGGCAAACCGGAGGCCAGCGAGATGATCGTGCGCCTGCGCGCGGAGGACGATTCGCTCGTCATGCCGCCATCGGGCGACCCGCTGGGCAAGGCGCAGATCGCGAAGCTGGAGACGTGGATTCGTGAGGGAGCTGTCTGGCCTGCCACGCCGGTCGCGCCCGAGAAGCTCGTCAAGTCAGCGCTCACCAGCGACGAGGCCTTTCTCCGCCGCATCAGCCTCGATCTGATCGGCCTGCCGTCCACGGCGGCAGAAGCGCGTGCATTTCTCGCTGACTCCGCGCCCGACAAACGTACGCGCCTGATTGAGCGTCTGCTCTCAGATGCACGTGGCGCGGAGCATCAGATGGCCGGCTGGCTCGATGTGCTGGCGGAGAATCCGACGCTCATCAACTCCTCACTCAACAGCACCGGGCCGTTTCGCTGGTTCCTGCTCGATGCGTTGCGCGATGGCAGGAGCCTCGACCGCATGGTCACCGAGTTGATGATGATGCGCGGCGATGTCGGACGCGGTGGCAGCGCGGGTTTTGGCCTCGCGGGGGAAAATGACGCGCCCTTTGCCGCGAAGGGTTACATCATCGCGGCCGCGTTTCTGGGCATCGAGCTGCAGTGCGCGCGCTGCCATGATTCGCCCTACCACAGCACCACGCAGCGCGATCTTTATTCGCTCGCGGCGATGCTCTCGCGCAAGACGGTGACGGTGCCCGCCACGAGCCGGGTGCCCGCCGGTTTCTTCGAGAAGAAGGGCCGCGAGTCTCTCATCAAAGTCACGCTCAAGCCCGACGAACCTGTCACGCCCGAGTGGCCCTTTGCTGCCGCCACGGGCACGGCTGATGGGAGCCGCATCGACCGCCTGATGGACGATCCGAAGGACACCCGGGAGCGTTTTGCCGCGCTCGTCACCGCGCCGGACAACCGGCGCTTTGCGCGTGTCTTTGTGAACCGCATCTGGAAGCGGCTCATGGGCGCAGGCTTTGTCGAGCCTGCCCACGACTGGGAAGGCCGCGATGCCAGCCACCCTGAGCTGCTCGACTGGCTGGCCGCTGATTTTGTCGCACACGATTACGATCTACGGCATCTGCTGCGGCTCATCGTGACATCCTCCGCTTATCAGCGCGAACCCACGTCTGACAACCTCGCCGCGCTGCCAGCCAACGAGCGCTTTTTCAGCGCGCCGGGGCGGCGGCGGCTCACAGCGGAAGAGATCGTGGATTCGCTGCACTTCGCCGCTGGAAAGGCCATCGACTCCGAGGAGATCACCTTCGTCCACGATGGCCGTCACGCGCTGGAGCGCAGGCAGACACTCGGCGTGCCGCATCGTGCATGGATGTTCGCCAGTCTGAACAACGAACGCGACCGCCCCAGCCTGGCCCTGCCTCACGCGCAAACAACGGTGGATGTGCTGGAGGCCTTTGGCTGGAACGGCTCGCGGCAGATGCCCATCTTTGATCGTGCCACGGACCCGAATCTTCTCCAGCCTGGCATCCTCGCGAATGGCACGCTGGTGCAGTCGCTCTCCCGCGCCTCATGGCGCAGCGAGCTGGCCGATCTCGCTGTGCAGGCG
>NZ_JBAQCR010000329.1:0-2021 GCF_049294395.1 Prosthecobacter sp. | reverse complement strand
GCCGAGGCCTCGGCGCAGACCAAAGCTGCGGTGGCCAAACGCGCGCCGTTGTTCATCGGCAATGGCACTGCGAGCTGGCTGCCACGATCGGAGCTGCTGCCGAAGGCGGAGGAGATCGAGGCACTGGCGAAGAAAATTGGCGTGCGTCAGCGCAACATGGACCCCTTTGGTCTGTCCACCTTTCCCCGCGAGGATGACGCCCCCGTGATTACCGAGGATGTGTATCGTGCGACGCCCAAAATCACGCTGAACCAGGTGCTGCAGACGCTGAAGATCAACGGTGTGAATCTGCAGCGCAAAGAGTTTCTCATTGGCGGCCGCCGTGCGGCGGAAGGCGACGTGATCGAGCTGGCGTACAAGGGGGAAGTTTTTCAGGCGCAAGTCATGGAAGTGGGCGCCACGCAACTGCATTTCCGCGATATTCAACGCGATGAGTCAGGGGTGCTCAAGCACGACATCCTTCCGCATCTCAGCATCGAGCCGTTGCAAAAAATCGCCTCCCAGATGGAGGGCCGGATGACGCCGATGGAACCCACACAAGCCACACAAGCCACACAAGCCACACAACCCACGAAACCCACGAAACCATGAGCCGATGCATGTTGCAGATCTTTTCTCTGGCGAGCCTGGGTGCGAGCTTTGCGCTCACCGCCCAGGAGGCGGTGCCGGCACCGCAGGTGCAACCGTTGCAAACCCTGCCGGCCGCCACGGTGGACGTCTCCTCACGTTTCAACAGTCTGCCCAAGCCGCCGCAGCATTCGGACGACGGATACTGGATTGACAACGCTCCGATCAACGAGGTGTTCCAATACCTCGCGCACAGCGCCGGCCTGCAGTATTTTTACAACAATGAACTGAACGATCCGCAGTTCAGCATCACCGGGCATCTCCGTACGGACAACCCGCTGCAGCAGATGGAGGAGCTGGCGGTCAATTTTGGTCTCACGCTGCATCAGCAGCGTTCCAGTGTCAGGCTCATGAACGAGGCCCAGATGGCGAAGCTCCCGGTGGAGGTGATGAGCTACGCGCTGAAGTACCTGCGGGGGGCTCCGCTCAACCGCAGCATATCCGCCCCAGCCGCGCAGGGCAGTGATGAGGAAGGTGGTGCTAAAGCAGCCGCAGCCCCGGGCGTGGTTCAGTCCGACTTCGAGAAGCTGAAGGCCATCATCCGCCCCATGCTCACGCGCGACATCGGACAGATCGAGTTTGAAGAGAAAACGAACACGCTGCTCGTCAGCGACAACAGCATCAAGCTCGAACGGGTGCGCAAGCTGCTGGAAGGAATCGACAAGGCCAAGCCGCAGATCTTGGTCAACGTCCGGGTGCTGCGCATCAAGCGCGACCAAGGCCGCCAGGTGGGGGTGGACTGGAGCCGGGCACTGGGGGACACCGGCACCAACCTGACCGCGCACCAGAGTCTGAACGCGCTTTTCAACCTGCCAGACGTCAGCACGGTGACGCGGACCGGCAGCGTGTCCGCGCCGGTGGACACGATCAATCAGGTCAACCAGCAGGGGGGGGGGCTCGTGTTCGATAACATGCAGGTGCAGGCCATTCTGCGCGCACTGGTGAATGCCAACGTCGTCACGCAGGAGGCCTGCCCCAGCATCATCACCGAGGACAACGAGCAGGGCCTGATTTCCATCGTGGACCGCTACCCTGTCATCACGTCCAACATCACCAACACTGCGGCGGGCCAGAACGTGACCGATGTGGTGCGCTACAAGATTGACAAAGAAGATCCGAGCGCGACCGAGGAGCCGGAGAAGAACCGCGAGATCGGTGTCACGCTGTCGGTGACGCCCACGCTGCTGCCTGATGGCACGGTGCGCATGAAGCTGCGTCCGCGGGTGGCAAAGATTGTCGAACTCATCGCAGGTCGTGGCAACAATATGTTTCCACGGGTGAGCGAGTCCACGGTCGAGGCCATCAGCCGCATTCCGGCGGGACAGTCGCTGTTTCTTGGCGGCTTCTATGACTACAGCAACAGCGAGGGGAACAACAAGGTGCCCGTGCTGAGC
>NZ_JBAQCR010000328.1:0-4772 GCF_049294395.1 Prosthecobacter sp. | reverse complement strand
GTGCTGAAGGTCGTGCGGCGAGCCTTCCACGAGCAGTTTTCCCTGCGCCATGATCGCCACGCGATTGCACACGCGCTCCACGACATCCAGCACATGGGAGCTGTAAACGATCGTCTTGCCCTCACGCGCCAGGGTTTCCAGCAGGGCTTTGAAGCCGACGGCGGCATTCGCATCCAGCCCGTCCAGCGGCTCGTCCAGCAGGACAACCTTGGGATTGTGCAGCAGCGCGGCGGTGATGACGACCTTGCGCCGCATGCCTTTGGAGTATGCACCCAGCAGCTTGGTCGTGAGCGTCTGCTCATCGAGCTCAAAGAAATCCAGGAACTGCCGGATGCGCGGCCGGGCCTCGTCCTCATAGATGCCGTAGAGCGCCCCGATCATGAGGAGAAATTCCAGCCCGGTGAGGGATTCATAGACCGCGCCTGAGTCCGGCACGAAGCCGAGCAGGCGCTTGGCCTCCACGGGATGGGTGGAGACGTTCACACCGCAGATCAGCGCTGTGCCCTCGTCAGGCTGCAGCATGCCGGTGACCATTTTCAGGGTGGTGGTCTTCCCTGCCCCGTTGGGCCCCAGCAGACCCACGATCATGCCCGGCGGAACCTCCCAAGTCAGATGATCGACGGCGGTTTGAGCGCCGAAGCGCTTGGTGAGACCCTGAATGGAGATCATGGGAGGCGATCATCCATGGCCTGCGGGCGCTTGCAAGGCAGCAATGAGACCCGCGCGAGAAGCATGAATTTTAATAGATATTAACTAAAACCCTTGCCGCTAAGACTAAATTCAATATACTTACCGTAATTTCAATAATATGTCGCAATTCCCTTCCCAGCTCCCGACACGCCTGCGCTTCGCCGTGTTGATGGTGCTTTTGATTCTCGGCATGCGCCAAGCCACGAAGGCTCAGGCCCCTGCCGCGCCGCTGCCAGCGGCAGGAACTTACGTACCGGTGGGAGAAGGTGCCAGCATCAAGGTCAACTTTCCCAGCGCGCCCATCCAGGCGATCATTCCTTTTTACACCCAGCTCACGGGCAAGAAGCTCATCCTCGACTCCGCCCTTCAGGGCGAGATGCTCCGCATCATTTCCCCGCAGATGCTCACCAAGAAGGACGCCATCGCCTTCATTGAAGCCACCCTGCTGCTCAATGGCTATGCCATCATCAATGTGGATGCGACCACGGCGAAGCTAATCAACCAGGCCGGGGGCAAAAGCCCCACGGCTGATGGATTGAAGGTGTACAATTCCCTGCGCGACCTGCCGCTGAACGAGGAGATCTGCCACTATGTGCTGCCCCTGCAGTTTGTCTCGGCGGATGAAGCCTCCAAGGCCTTCCAACAGGTGATCAAACTTCACGGTTACGGAGCCATGACGGGTGTCTCGAATGACACGGCCCTCATCATCACGGAAAACAGCACCACGATCCGCAGCATTTGCGAGATCGCGCAGATCATCGACGTCCCGCCGACGGAGACTTCCAATGAAATGATCAAGCTGGAGCGGTCCGACGTGGAGCTGGTGGCTGAGATCATCAATGAAATCTTTGAGCAGGAGGAAAAGGCGAAGAGCTCCACGACCGCTCCTGCCGCCGCCATGCCCAATGCCGCCGCACGTCCCGGAGTGCCAGCCGTGCCCGCCAGCCCTGCAGGAAACGCCGGCACCACCGCGACCAATCCCGCCGCTGCACGCGTCAAAGTTTTCCCGTACCGCCGCACGAATGAACTGCTCGTCATTGGCCGTCCGGTGGACATCACCTACATCAGGGGGCTGGTCGAGAAACTCGACAAGCAGAGCGATGGCTCGAATTTCCTCAAGCGCCGCCTGAAGTACCTCGACGTGCTCGACTTTCTCATGGTGGCCTACAATGCGCTGGCCAAAGACACCGACATCCAAGGCAACAACGACGGTGCTATCGCGGGCTCACCGGGTGGTGGAGGAAGCCCTCGCCGCAAAAACGGCGCCACCTCCGACTCTTCCTCGGACGATAGCAACAGCAACAACTCCAACGGTTTCGGCAGCAGCAGCAACTCCGCTTATGGTGCCAACGCCGGCTTCGGCGGCAGCTACGGCAACTCCTCCGGCGGTTCGAATTCCAATTCCAGCCGCAGCCTGCTCGACAATCCGGAAGACGTGGGTGCCCCCGAGTCGATGGTTGTCGGGAAAACACTGCTCATCGGCGATCCACAATCCAACAGCCTCATCGTTTCGGGCTCCCCCGAGCACATCGCGCGCATTGATCAGCTGCTGGAGGAGATGGATATCCGCCCCCAGCAGATTTACATTTCTGCGATCATCGGCCAGTTGAGCCTGGGCAAGAACTTCAACTACGGGGTCGATTTCCTGCAACTGCTCTCGGATTTCAGCGTGAACCGCAATGGTGCGCACGGCTCTTCCACATCTGGCAGCTCCACCACGACGGCAGCGTCCAACATCATCCAGTTTCCGGCGAAATTCGGGCAGCTGAATTTCTACGGCCAGATCGGTGCGCTGAGCAACTACATCAAGGTCATCGACAGCAACAACAACTTCAAGGTGCTGGCCACGCCAAGCATCTACGCCAAGAACGCCGCCAAGTCTGTGATCTCCTCGGGTCAGAGCATCGCCGTGCCAGCCAACATCCTGACCAACGGTGCCTTCACCGGCGGTGTTGCGAGCAACAGCGTGAGCGTGACCTATCGCGATGTCCTGCTCAAGCTGGAGGTGATTCCCCTGATCAACTCGGACGACGAAGTGACGCTGAAAATCGCCCAGGTGAATGACAACATCGTCGGTTCGCAGTCCATCGGCGGCAACACCGTGCCCACCATTGGCACGCAGAAGCTGCTCACGGAAGTGGCGGTGAAAAACGGAGCCACAGTCGTTCTCGGCGGGCTGATCACCGAGAGAGTCACCAAAGGTAAAAACGGTGTCATCGGACTTCGCCGCATTCCGATTCTTGGCAATCTCTTCGGCACCACGCAGAATCAAACCACCCGCGAAGAGCTGCTCATCTTCATCCAGCCGCGCATTGTGCGCTCGGATGATCCGCTCGACACGCCCAACAACATCGAGAGCGGCCGCAGCAAGGTCTATGACGAAGCCATGCAGTTTGGCTCACCTGGACTGGAAAACATTCCCCGGGCGCTGCCTGCGCGGTGAGTGATGCTGGGCGGACGCGGCAGAAGAGCTTTGCAGAGGTACCGTTGATCGGCGTGCCGCGTTTTGCGAAGCTGATTTGTGAATAGAAAATCTGGAGACGCTCGGCGGCGGTTGGAGGACCAACCGCCCTACCTAGAGCGCAGACTCGCTGCCCAACGATAATCGTTTTGGAAGCTGCTATGAACTGCCGGTCCCGAGCACCGTCATCTCAGAGACTTCGGAGCAGTCTAGCTTTCAACTAGTGTGGATGAGTCCCCGATATTAGAGCCACATCGGACAGGGGGAATTTATTGCGTCTGCGAAGGTCCAGAAGGGATCAAGATGATCCCTTTCCTTCACTGCAAGCTCCAACCAAGGTTCCTTACTTCTTGATGGCTTCAGCACGATTCTGGCTGTAGGCGCTGCGAGCGGAGAGATACGGATCGACGGCATCTTTTGTGATCGTGTCATAATTGTCCAACTGGCCAGGTATGGAACGCAGCGTGTTGGACAAAGGGGGGACGATGACCCAGTCATGCTTTGAGCGGCTGCCGAACCAGTAGAGGTAGGGCCAGTTGACCGGATTGAGGGCATAGTCTCCGGCGAGGCCCACCGTGTCACGCACGCTGCTGGGTCCCAGCAGCGGCAGCACGAGGTAAGGGCCGTTTGGAATGCCCCACTTGCCCAAAGTCTGAGCCGTGTCTTCATCTGGAAGGTTGGCGAGAGCCGGGATGCTTTCCGCAGGACGGAAGATGCCAACGACACCACCCACGGTGTTGACGACGAATTTGCCAGTCTCCTGCCCGGCACGTTTGAACTTGCCCTGCAGCGTGCAGTTCACGAACCGCACTGGGTACTTCACATTCTCAAAGGCGTTGTCGATGCCCTTGCGCACCGGCCTTGGCAGGATCAGTTCGTAGCCTTTTGAGATCGGACGGAAGAGGAAGGTGTAAAGCTGGTCGTTCACCCAGAATGTGCCGCGATTCAGCTTTTCAAGCGGGTCAGAGATGTCCGATGCCGTGGCATATTCATCCACTTCTCCGTCATCGCCCTTCGCGGCTTTGTCTGCGGCCTTGGCCTTGCCCTTGACGGCGGCTTCTGCGGTGGGTTTCGCAACGGGCTTAGTCGCTGGGGTACTGCAATCAGTCAGCAGCGGAGTGGCTGCCAGCAACAACAGACGGAGTGTGAATACGTGGTATTTCATTGAGGGCGGGAGACAGACTGCGTAAGAGAGCTTATGACGGCATTTGCGCCACCTTTTTTAAATTGAGCATCCAACTGGCTGCGGTAGTTGGCGATGAGGCTCACGCCTTCGATCACCACATCGGTGATGAGCATCTGCTCCATGCGATAAACCACGGCATAGTGGCTGCCTTTGTAGACCATGCTCGTGGGCACATCCACACGGCCTGACGCCGGCTCCGTGGCCGCCTGGTAAGTGATGTCTGGATGCTCTCCCGGCGTGAACTTGCTGCTGTAGCTGCGGATGATGAGCGTGGAAAAGAGCTTGGAGGCCTCCTGCTGCTGCGCGGGTGTGAACTGCCTCCAGCCCGGACCCACGGCACGCTTGGTCATGGTTTCAAAGCTGACGTATTTTTGCAGCACGGGGCGCAGTTTCTCCGGCAGAGCATTGCGATTTCCGGTGCGATCGGCCACGGCC
>NZ_JBAQCR010000327.1:0-10457 GCF_049294395.1 Prosthecobacter sp. | reverse complement strand
TCGCATCAAGCTTTGGGCCTGCTTGTCATTGCGCCGCGATAAACTTGCCTTGCACTTCACCTCTCTGTTGGCTTTTGCCGCCGTCATCGATTGGATGCAGCCTTTCAAGAAGTTTTAAAACACTGCCCAGGTTCTCAAATCTGGGACCATGCCACGGTGGTGAACTACATTCTGAAGTCGCGTTCGCCGCTTTTCTGACGACCATTCTGCTGCAGGTCTGCCGTCGTCTTTTTGAACACTATGTGTATGACCTGAGCAACTTCAACACGGTCTATGGTGCGTTCGCCGTGGTGATCGTCCTGCTGATGTGGATCTACCTCTCCGGGGTCATCATCATGTACGGCGGCTGCTTGTGCGCCGCTCAGGACAGCGTGTCCGGCATTTCCAGGCGGCGGTCGGGGAAGCGCGGCCGCCGTATCCTGGGTCACTGGTCGCGGAGGAGAAAATAGCTCCGCGTGAGGCCTTCTAAATCCGCCCAAGCCGGGTGATGAACTGCTGCATCCGCTGCAACAGGGGTTCTTTGAACTCACGCGCAGAACCGGCCAGGAATACCACGCGGTAGCCATTCATGTGGTCCCATGCATCCGGGTTCCATTGGTCATCAAACACCAACGTCCTGCCCTCTTCACAGAGAAACATCTGATTGGCCACCTGAAAGCGCAGTTCTTCACTCGGTTCAGGCACGAGCTGATCGCGATCTGAACGCAAAATGCCCGCCCAGGTGACTTGAAGAGAAGAAACTTTATGGGGGCGCGAGAACACGGCGACAGCGGCTTTGGAAATCCTGCCGATCTGCTGTGCGGTCGTGGTGAGAAGTCTGCTCATGCCATCGGTCCATAGATGAAGGCTGCCCACAGCTGCTGTGCTCTGGAGGGTATTTTCACCTGGGTGCTGGGGCATGTTCATGTTCTTTTTTGAGTTTAATGGATGGCTTTTCTTCCCGTCTGTTCCTGACACCATCGTTTTCTGCCGCCCGTCCGGATGCCAGAGGGCTCGAAATTCCGAGGATTTGCCTCAAAAAAAAACCGCCCATTGCTGGGCGTGTTCGGGGACTATGGAGCCAAACTGACGGAGGCATGTCATCGGCACAGGCCAGCCCTGCGGATGCATTGCTGATGCAGGCCATTCCGCCGTTTCTCAGCACCCGCCAAAACCTGCTTTTCACTGGGGAAGGCACCCGGAACAGGTGCCAGTTTTCGACGCAACTCCCCGCCCGGACCTGATGCATCATTCAGGTGCAAAGCACGTACGTTCCCGACAAAAAAGAGTCCTGACCAACGGAAGAGTCGGTCAGGACCAAAGGCATTTCGGTTGCTCAGTCCATCGCTGGTCGAGCTGCTTTTCACGCCTCACAGATCTATCGCAGGAGTGTGGAAAGCGGATGGGTTTTCTCTCACAAATCTACCGGGCTCGCCCACATACATAAAGATGGGTTTAGAGATTGGCCTCGCCATTGACCCATTCGACAGCGGCGCGCACCAGTTCAGGGGCGGTTTTCAACTGGAGCTTTTCCTTGATGTGCGCGCGGTGAGTCTCCACCGTCTTGACGCTCAGGAAGAGAGTGCGTGCAATCTCACGAGTGCCACGCCCCTCACCGACGGCGCGGAAGACTTCGATCTCGCGGTCGCTGAGCTGTTCGACGGTGGCGCTGGAGTCTTGCACGCGGCAAGGACTGGACGCGAGGGCGGTGCAATCCAGAGGACCGATCTCGGAAACAGCGCTGGCTGAAATTTCGCGTTTGAATGCGGACCTCGTCATTATGGGGGCACATCACCACAACGCGCTCTACCATTTCTTTGTTGGCAGCACATCTGCGGATGTGCTGAAACGCGCCACTTTCCCACTGCTCCTCATCCCATGTGATATTGCGGAAAGTGACACATCAGCCTATGGCGGCTGATTCCTAATGCGCGTGGGGACAGGGCTGACTTTCCGTCGCATGGACAAAGGTGCGGTCAGAGCACTGATGCAGATGCCTGACGTCCATGTCGCAGGGGTGGCCTTTGGTCGTCAATGCGGCTTTGGCTATGGCTGCATTTTCCGCCTCATGGAGGTCATGCCCCTCGACATGGCAGCGCAGCAGGAAGCGTCCGGTGTTTAAGTCATGAATAATGGCGCGGTAGCTCATCCTATGGCATCAGGTTAAAAGTGTGAGGTGCGCTTCCATGATCATCTTCTCCGGAGAAAAGGTCATGGGTGTGGCACGTGCTTTCATGGGGAGCAGCGATTTTCCATGCAATCGCATTCGCGGCTGCGGCCGGATGTCTGCTTTGAAAAATATCTTCGGCCACAGGCAAGACACCGGGCCGGAAGACTGAACGACCAGGCCGGCTGGCAGTTGCGATTCATTTTCTGACAAGATCCACGTCACCCCCACTTCCCACCCACTGCCATGAAAAATCCATTTCGCATTCCTCGTTTCGTGTCCGCTTGCGCAGCCGCACTGCTTGCCGGCGGCCTGCTGGCCGCTGCAGAAGAAGACTTCGACTCTCTCGTCAAACGCCTGCAGCAGGAAAAGGCCGCGTTTGCCGAGCGACAGCAAAAGCTGCTGAACGAACGCTACGATCTCACAGACCGCCCCGCCAAGGAGGTAACGATGGCACGCGGCAAACCGGTGCAGACCGGCGTGCGTGTGAAACTGCCGGAGGGAATGACGTGGGACAAGCTGGCAGCGATGTCACCTGAGATCATCCAGAGCAAAAATCTGTGGCCGGCAGGATTTTACCCGCTGCCGCACCCGCACCACGAAGCGGGCGGCATGGTGTTCCCCAAGCCACTGATTGAAGAAACTCAAAAGCAGACTGCGCGAGATCTGTCGCGCTTCGACCTCGACTATGATCTGCCCCAGCATTTGCTGCCGGAATTTCCCGCGCCCATCTATCTCACCACACGGCCCGACCTTGGCGATGTATCCCAGGGGAAACTGGTGACTCAGACCAATTTTTACGGCCTCTTCAAAGACATCCTCAATCCCAAGCAACTGGAGGGGCTGCGACTGCTCGTCACCCCCTTCCCGCAGCAGCAGTTCAACAGCACTGAAGACCGCCGCAGCATGCATCCGAGCCTCGGCGTGGCCTGCTTCGACTGCCATGCCAACGGGCACACCAACGCAGCGACTCACACCGTGGGTGACATCCGTCCCAATGAGCACCGTCACCGCATTGACACGCCCTCCTTGCGCGGCCTGAACGTCCAGCGGCTCTTCGGCTCCCAGCGTGCGCTCAAAACGGTGGAGGACTTCACCGAGTTCGAGCAGCGTGCGGCCTACTTCGACGGCATCCCGGCAGACGCAGCACGAAAAGGTGTGAACGTCCTCGAACGCGGCAGCCAGGTCCACTTCATGGCGGAGTTTCAGGCACTGCTGGATTTCCCGCCCGCACCCAAGCTGGACGTGTTCGGCAAGCTGCACCCCGCCAGGGCCAGCGAGGCGGAACTGCGCGGGCAGGCGCTCTTCTTTGGCAAAGCCCAGTGCGCCGTGTGCCACCCCGCGCCCTACTACACCGACAACAGCATGCACAACCTGCAGGTGGAGCGCTTCTTCAAGGAGAAGATGATCAATGGCCGCAAAGCGAGCGCCGACGGCCCCATCAAGACCTTCCCGCTCCGCGGCATCAAAGACTCACCCCCGTATTTGCATGACGACCGCCTGCTCACGATCGCGGACACCGTCGAGTTCTTCAATCTGGTGCTGGAAATCCATCTCAATGAAGAGGAGAAAAAAGACCTCGTGGCCTTTTTGCTGACGCTGTGACTCCGCATCTCGCAGTGAAAGAAAGGCGGCAGATGGATTCACAAAACAGGACATCCGGAGGTTCTGACATCTGCGATGGGATGGAAGCCAATCTGACCTCGGGGCAACCCATCGCCTGGTCTTGGGCTCATTTCTCAAGCTTCCAATGAACCTCCAAGCACCCGCCGCCCCCAGCGCGCCAGCAGCGATCAGCGTCGGCAGGCGACTGCTTGTCGTGGATGATCATCCGGTCTTCCGCCATGGCATCTGCCAGTATCTCAGCCACGCCTCCGATGTGACCATCTGCGCGGAGGCGGCCAATGCGAATCTTGCGCTTGAAGCCATGCGTCTGCATGAGCCCGACATGGTGCTGCTGGATGTGTCAATGCCCGGGACAAACGGGATCGAACTGATCAAGCATATGCTGGCCGAGCGCCCTGCACTCATCATTCTCATGCTCTCCATGCATGACGAATCAATCTACGCTCTCCGCGCGTTGCGAGCAGGCGCCAAGGGTTACGTGATGAAGCAGCAGGCGATGGAGAATATCCTTGATGCACTGAAAAAGGTCAGCAGCGGCGGCATTTACGTCAGCCCGAAGTTCAGTGATAAACTGATTTTCAAAACCATCGCCGGCAGCACCGATGACTGCGGCTCCCCACTGGAAAAGCTCTCAGAGCGTCAGCTCGAAGTGCTGCAATTGTTCGGACGCAGCAAGACCACGCGTGAGATCAGCGAAACGCTGAATCTCAGCGTGAAGACCATCGAAACCCACCGTTCACACATCAAGGAAAAGCTTGGCTTCAAAGACTCGGCGGAGCTGATGGATTTTGCGATTGAATGGATGACCACGCAGGAGGGATGACCGGTTTGGCCTGCTGTCACGACGGTCCTGACAGCCTGGGATTGTTTACCTGATGGCATGACCAGCACTGTGCCTGAAGCGCAGGCAAACACCCAAGGTGCGTACTCACAGGCAACGTGCAGCCGGCGACCCAACCCGGTTCACGACATCCCTTTCCACCGATCTCATGACCACCCAAGACGAACTCATCGACCGACTGAGCGACATTTATGCCTTGGGTAAAACCCTGGAAACAGCCCTGAAGACACTGTCAGACAATCCCTCCCACTGCCCCGCCATGCGCAAGCAAGCGGCGCAACACAGCGGCGAAACGCGGCGCCATGCGGAAGCCATCGCCACCTTCTTGAAGCAGCTGGGAACCGACCCTGCAGCGCTGCTGAAAACCATGAAGGCACCGGGGACGGGAATGGATCTCGTGAAGAGCACAGGCACGGCCTTTGCCCGGGATGAGCGCATCAAGGACGTCCTTATGGTCCTTGTGTCGGAGCATTTTGAGATCGCCTGCCATACCATCCAGCGCACACGCGCCTCGCAGCTGGGCCTGCTGGAAGTGGTCCGCATCTGCGACCAAATATTGTCTGAAGAAAAGCGCATGGTGAACTGGCTGGAGATGAACATGCCTCCAATCTTCGCGGCCTATCTGGCACAAGGCAAAGAGACCAAAACCGAGGAGGATGTGCATCATCACTTTCGCCGGACCTATCAGATCCGGGCTAACGGCAAGAAGTCGTGGGAATTTGTGCAACTGGCCGACAATGTCCCGCTTTTTGGCGGCCCGCTCAAGCAGTCCGGCTTTGCATACATGCAGAACTAGCCCCACCTCTTACGGTGGTCCGGTGCGTTCTCAGTGATTCGAGGCCGTTCCTGCGGGTGGGATGACAGGCACTGCTGCGCAACCTTTGTTCATTTTGGGACACCCATAAAAAATCCTCCATCCCAGCTGCCGGCGCGAACGCCATGGCCGAGATGGAGGAAAGAGTGTCGTGGCTGTAGATTAAGCGGCCTGCAGGGTGTGAATGGCGCTGCGTGTGCGGAAGGTCTGGCGCAGCTTTTTCAGGCCGAGCTCCATGCGGGTTTTGACCGTGCCAAGCGGTGAATGGGTGGCCTGCGCCACTTCACGCTGGCTCATGCCCTGCAGGAAGGCGAGTTCGATCACCTGCTTTTGTGCTTGTGGCAGCAAGGAGAGATGCTGGACGAGGACGCGCCCGAGATCGGCCTGCTCACAATCGGCGGCAGAATCCTGCGTGAAGGCCTCGGTCTGCTGGATGGCGTTTTCCATGCGGTCCTTGGCGCGGCAGTAGGCCATGGAGCGGCGCAGGTGATCGATGGCGCGTCGTTTGCCCAGAGTCATCAGCCATGCCAGAGGTCGGCCTTTGGCAGCTGAGTAGTGATCCACCTGGCGCCACAGTTCGAAGAAGCACTCCTGCAGGACGTCTTCTGCAGCGGCGTCGTCATTGACGGTGCGCATGATGGCGCTCTTGAGCAGACGGCGATAGCGCTGCATGAGAATTTCCAGCGCGCCGGCGTCGCGCTGCTGGATGGCAGCCATGAGTTCTTCGTCAGGTGGCTGCTGGGTGTCGATTTCGTTGTGGGAAGGCGATTCAGTGAAGGATGTGGTGGTGAATGTTTTCATGGTGAGATGAGATACAAAACTTCATCCCGCCTCACAACCCGAGCTGACCCCGTCCATCCTGTCAGGTGAAGCCTGACCCCTGATCAAAACATCAGGGTTCCCCCAAATGCCCGCTCAACCGTGTGGCATGAGTGAAAAGCATGCTACAGCCACGCAGTGCCGCCGCTGCGAAACAGCAGCAAGAACACACTACTACTGGTCATTCTCATCCTTCTGATCCTCGGCGCACTGCCCGCCTGGCCCTATAGCACCAGCTGGGGCTATGCGTCGAGCGGCGGTCTCGGCCTGGTGCTCGTCATCCTATTGATCCTTGCCCTCATGGGAAGAATTTAAGCTGGAAGCGTTTGCATGAAAGCGAGTGCCCTCAGCGAAGCAGAAAAGCAGGCGCTGCATGCCATCGGCACGAAGCCATGGGTGGATGTATCGCAATGAATGTCAGCACTGACCTCAGCTGCCAATCAGCAGACAACCTGTCGCTGAAACGCAGCCAGGCAGGTGGAGACCCCTTTTCCAGCAGCGGATGCAACGGCCTCATCCATGCAACCGGCACTGCGGTGAGGCGCGATGTTAGGACAAAGGCCCGCTCAATCTAAACCGGTGTCCCTCAGGCCATCCATGCACTGGCCGGGCAGCATTCAAAAAATGAACGCCGTCCCCCATTTCACCCAAACCCAACCCCACATCATGAAAACAAACCTCAAAACCATGCTCATCCTGCCGTGTCTGGCGCTCTGCATTGCGGCCTGTGAAAAGCATTCATCCACCAAAGTCAGCGAAGAAACCCGGGAAAAAGTCCACGAGGCGGCCACCGACTCTCCAGCACAGCTCAAGATCAAGGGCAACTGGAACGAGATGAAGGGCAAGCTGAAGCAGAAGTTTGGCCAGTTGACCGATGACGACGTGATGTATGAAAAAGGCAAGGAAGACGAACTCTACGGCCATCTGCAGCAGCGGCTGGGAAAATCCCGTGAAGAAGTGGAGCGCATTTTAAACGAGCTCTAGCACCACGAGACATGTCAGGTGCGATCCAACAAACCACAAATCCTTAACCGTCACTATTATGAAAACCACACGGATCAATCAATGGCAGCACATGCAACAGGGCAAGATTGGCTATGCCCTTCTCTGGCTCCTCGGCATTCCCCTTCCCGTGCTCCTCATCTTTTACTTGCTGCGCGGCGGAAACTAAAACCCGTCATCAGCAGAGATAATTAGCTCTCCAAGAAGCCCCGCCATTCGGCGGGGCTTTTACTTTTCACTCACTCAATATGGAGCAGGCGGCATTTACCGCAGGATTACACCATCAGGGTGAGATCCCTTGGAGCAGAGGTCCGCATCAAAGCAATGATCCCACCCACCAGCGCAGGAAGCTCATCACCCGATCTCCACACTCTGCCCTACTGCAGACTCATAAATCTGATGCAGCTGGAATGTTTGCTGTGCCCCGATCTTCTGGCCGAACTGGGCCGTGAGGTACATCCCCACCGCGATCAGCCCCATGAGGGTGGCGATCCACAGCCCCCATGCCTGCATACCAAGCCAGCACTGACAGGTCCCCAATATTCCTGAAAACAGCCCGACCGAGCCAACCAGCATGTAGCCGTAGAGAAAGGCCGCCCACACATTGGTGTTTGGACCATAGGTTCCACTCACACGTGTTTTCCCTTCACCTTCGGTCTCCAGGCTCAGACTGAGGCGTGGCGACCAGTAATGCGTGTCCTTTTCCACCACATGCAGGCTCACAAAGCCCGGAAAGCTTTTTACCTGGCAGCGGTCGGCATGTTCGCGGGCATAGTGGGTGATCAGCTCAACTGCAGCCTCCACATCCAGGTCGATCACGTGCGAAAAGCGGGGGCGGAGTCGAAAACTGCTCATGTGTCAGATGCTACCCGCTCGCAGCCAAATGCGTCTAGTGCCTCTATTGCTCAATTCCAGACGTGGCTTGTTCGATGAACGATATTGCACATGCCCTGGATTGTGGGGGGGGCTCTCAGTGAACTTACTGCGGTTTGCCTGCGTTTCCATGACCAAGCCACCACTTGGGTTTGGCTGATTCCACTGCGATCGCAGGAAATGCGGCCCCGGATTCCATTGGCCGTCCGGCCGAATGTTCGAGCAGCTGATTTTTTCAGCACGATTGCCCGTGGTGTAGAAAAGCCACGCGCCCGAGCTGGCAAGCGGAAGGAATTGCACATGGGAATGAAATCCCAGTTCAGGTGTCACGGCGTTTTCCTTGAAGGAGGAGTGCTGACGAAAGTCCGGCCATCGCTCAGCGGAAATCTCCACGATGTGACCTCGCGGATCGCCGTGCTGGCGCTCGCAATAAAAAGGCCGCCTTGCATCATTCCAAAAGGCCACGGCGGGATGCGCCTGAAGAACCTGCACGGGTTTGGGGTCCATCAGGCAGGTCTCCGGCGTGAACTTCTTCGACCGCAGATCAAGCATGGCGTATTTCACATCCATCAGCGTTTCGGCTTCATCCTGGTAGCGTTGCCAGGTGATGAGCAAGGAATTGGGGGCACCCGGCGTCTGAGTGATGTCGGGCTTCCACCAGCAGCCGTGTTCTGCGGCAGCTGGTAATTCGCACTGCTGAGCCTGGCCTGCGCGCCGTTCACTCGTTGAAGCTGGCGAATACTTGTATCTTTGGCCATTCATGCCGCTGATGAGAAATCCCGGCGCGTGGTGACGTAACTATCCGGCCCCGGGGTCTGCACGGGGCATGTTGCCTGAGGCAACTTTCCATTTGTCTCGAACAGCCACTGTTTATGAACATCCTCCCGACCTCGCGCCGCCGGTTTCTTCAAGCCGGTGGCATCGGCGCACTGAACCTCGCCATCCCAGGACTGGTCGTCGGCAAGGACAAGCTGGATGCCTCGGGCAAAGCGGTGGCTTCGAAGAAGCGCTGCATCTTTCTGCTGCTGTGCGGCGGCCCGAGCCAGCTCGACACCTGGGATCTCAAGCCGGACGCACCGTCCGAGATCCGCGGCCCGTACAAACCCATCCGCACCAAGGTGCCGGGCATGCACTTGAGCGAACTGCACCCGATGCTGGCGAAGGTGACCGATCAGTTTTGCCTCATCCGCTCGATGACGCACCCCGGGCCGATCAACAATCACTTCGACGCAATGCACAACCTGCTCAGCGGGCAGTTGATCGAGCGCGTGAAGCAGGGCGAGCCCGACGGTCTGCCCTATCTCGGCTCCGTGGTGGCCAAGCATCTGCCGAGTGAGGAGAACCTCGTCTCCAACGCCTGGCTCATCAAATGCGTGGGGCCGCCGGTCTTCTGCGCACCGAACATCGGCTCCGGCGGGTACCTGGGGTCTGCGCATGCGCCGGTGTTCATCGGCTCCGAGACCAACCACCCCGCGATGCCGAATTTCACGCCGCCGGAGATTTATAACATGGGAGATCCCGAGCGTCTGTGGGAGCGGCGCAAGCTGCTGGCAGACCTGGAATCCAAGCTCCTCGCGGACAATCCGCAGGGCAAGGACTGGAACGAACTCCGCGAGAAAGCCTACGACTCCATGACCCGCCCTGAAGGACGGCAAGCTTTTGATTTGAAGAGTGAGCCGCTGGCCGTGCGCGAACGCTACGGCATGCATCCGCTCGGTCAGAATCTCCTGCTGGCCCGGCGCATGGTCGAGGCAGGCGTGCGCTTCATCACCGTCAATGGCTGGGTCGGTGCCGCTCCCAACGAAAAAGGCGGCGGCCCGCCCAGCTCCAGCTGGGACATGCATGGCGGCAACATGGGCATGGGCAACGCCTTCGGCGGTGGCTCGTATGGCATGAACTTCTGCCTGCCACGCCTCGATCAGGCGCTCTCCGCGCTCCTCACGGATCTCAAGCAGCGTGGCCTGCTCGAAGACACGCTGGTCGTTGCCGTCGGCGAATTCGGACGCACGCCCATCATCCTGACGCAGGGGCCACCCGGACGCCAGCACTGGCCCAAGTGCTTCTCCGCCATCGTCGCCGGCTGTGGCATTCGCGGCGGCGCGGTTTACGGCGAATCCGACAAGACTGCCTCCGCTCCGGTGAGCGATCCCGTCACCGTGCAGGATCTCCACGCCACCGTGCTTCATGCCCTGGGTGTGCCTTTGAACGATCTCACCATGAACACCGGACTCTCCCGCCCGCCCTTCTCCACCGGCAAGCCGGTCATGGGACTGTTTGGATAATCGGATGCAGACCGCCGGGCGATGTAATGAGCGCAGAAAAAATCAACGCGTCCC
>NZ_JBAQCR010000326.1:0-5443 GCF_049294395.1 Prosthecobacter sp. | reverse complement strand
GGTCTCAACAGGTTGTGCGCGTTTTGGGGTGTGGCTGCGATGAGGTGCTGCTTATGAGTGTCGCGTGGTGGGCGTGGGGTGAGTATGGTGGAGAAGAGTTACCGGCTGCCGCGTTCGAATATCTCGTGGTATGCGTGAGCCGACCAGCACGTCGAAAGCGGTAGCTGCGTTCGTTCCTCACTTCGCGACCGCAGTCCATATGGGAAGTTGCATCGGCTTGATATGGGAATGAGTTTCGGGAAACGCTCTATATTACGGAAGGCCGTTGGTCTTCAAGACGAGGATGCTGGTCTGTTGCGCAGGTCTCAACAGGTTGTGCGCGTTTTGGGGTGTGGCTGCGATGAGGTGCTGTTTATGAGTGTCGTGGGCGCGGGCGGCTGGCGAAGAGTTAATGGCTGCCGCGTTCGAATATATCGTGGTATGCGCGCGCCACCGAGTCCGTCGAAAGCGGTAGCTACGTTCGTTCCTCACTTTGCGACCGCAGTCCATATGGGAGGGGCATCGGTTTGATTTGGAAATCAGTTTGGGGTGCTGTCGTAGAAGCGGCTGCACTCAGCCTCGCGGCCACGGACGATGCGGCGGCCTTGGAGCGGGCCAAAGGTGGAGGTGATGACGGTGCACTGGCGTTCGGTGCCATCTCCATCATAGAAGAGGACGACCCAGTCGTGGGTCTTGCCGAGATCATGGGCGTGGGCGGAATTGGAAAAAAGGGCGGTGTAGTGACGCGGGCCGCGCATGGTGTGCATCACGGGCAACCAGGCTTCGCCGGTGGGATTGAATCGTTTCGGGGCGATGAGCCTGATCTTTCCCGCGCGGGCGTCTTCCCGGTACTGGCGGTCCACATCCAGAATCTCCGCAATGGAGGGATCGGCGGAGAGCGGATGGAATGAACGTGGCTTTGGCAGGCGGCCCAGACGCTGCGCGAGTGTGTCGCGGATGCCGGCGAGCCGCTTCATGCCGATGCCTGCGATTTTTTCCAGACGTCCGTCATGTGCGGCGGCCTCCAGCTCCTGGAGCGTTTCAATGCCCAGCTCCTCATGCAGCTTCCAGGCGGTGTTTTTGCCAATGCCGGGCACGGAGGCCAGCTGCGCGATGGGATCGCTCTCTCCGCGCAGGCGTTCAAGCATGCCCGACTTGCCGTGCAGCACGATGTCCCGGATGACATGCGCGATGGTGTCACCCACGCCGGGAATCTTTTCCAGGCCTTCCAGACCTTCACGAGCGAGCACATCTGCGACGGGCTCCTGCAGCGTGCGGAGGGCGTCCGCCGCATTCACATAAGCCTGCACGCGGAAGCGGTTGGCGCCCTGTTCGGCGAGGATGCGGGAGACCTCTTCGAGGCTGCCGGCGATCTGCTGGTTCGGTGTCATGCGGTGGTTCCAAGGATACGTCTCTGCACTGCTTTGCGGAGCTCTTCCGCGAGGAACATGCCGCTGCGGCAGGCCTCCTCAACGGTGAGATGATGGACTTTCATCGGGAACTCGGCGCGTGATGCGGTGAAAGCGGGGGCAAGGTGCTCAACGAGGAGGTTCGTGGCCCGCTTTCTCCAGGAACTCCCGTGCGCGCACCGCGCGTGCCAGGACGATCTCGACGGCCTCGTTTCCTGATCCCTGAAGTTCCAGAACGAGGGGGCCGAAGAATTGATTGCGGCGCAGATCTTGAATGACCCAGGGCCAGTCGATGGTGCCTTCGCCGGGCGGCAGGTGAGCATCCCAGTCGCCGCGATTGTCATTGATGTGCACCAGTTTGAGATGGCCTGAGAGCTTCTGGATCACCAGGCCCAATTCGCGAGCGAGATGAGCGTGCCCGGTGTCCAGGCAGGTGCCCACATTGCAGGTGCTGATTTCTCCGAGGAGATACATCATGTCGCGCACATGACCGCAGAGCAAATGGGCCAGCATGTTTTCCAGCAGGAGCTGCACGCCCAGCTCACAGCAGCGTGCAGCGATGAGATTGAGAGACTCCGCTGCATGGTGCATGTGCTGGATGAAGTCTGCCTCCGGAGGTCGACCTTCGCGCTCAGGGCCGGGATGAAGGACGACGTAGGTGCAGCCCAGCAGCGCAGCGGCTTCAGAGGCGCGAAGCAGTTCATGCACAGCGGCATCCCGCACGGGCTTGCTGAAGGATGTGATGTCGATGCGTTCGGCGAAGGGGGCGTGAAAGGAGACTGGATGCAGGCCCAGATCGCGCATCCGTTCGCCAGCACGACGGACATCATCCACATTGTGAAAGTCGAGATGGCGGGGAGACGAGCAGACTTCGATCTCGCGAAATCCGGCATCATGCACGGGTTTCAAAATATCGAAGATGCTGCGCTGGTAGAAACAGCCGGTGGAGAGTGCGATGGGCCAGTCAATCATGGGGTGAGTTTGGCGAGGAGCTGCTGCCGTGTGGGTTCCAGATCGCAACTGCCCTGAGTGGGAGGAAAGCAGAAGCCTTTCTCGCGAGTGGAGGTGCAGTTGAGATCGACAAGACGATCAAGGCCGGTCAGGTGCAGGCAGGCAAAGAGCCGTGTGTAGAAGTCCGCGCGGGTGCCCGCCTCATAGTCGCTCCAGTCGATGCCCCAGCCATGGGATGGATCTTCAAACTTGGAACGGATCAAGCCGGCGATGTGGCGTGGGTGCCAGCCCTGGGCCAGCAGGCAGCGTGTGACCAGCTGCATGCCCGCCGGTTTTAGCAGCAGGTCATTGGGAAACTCCAGCAGGTGGCGCACGCAATGCGGCAGGACAGTGAGGGGCGTCTTGTCGTAGGTCTCATGCCAGCGCTCCTTCGGATCATGCTGCGTGGAGTAGTAGAACTCATGAAAGCGGCGCAGGCGGGAGGCGAGATAGTGCTCCAGCAGGTGGTGAGTGCCCTCCTCCTGAAGGGGGATGCGCACGCAGGCGCGCTGCGCCAGATCCAGCATGTCCTCTTTCACCTGGCGGACTTTGATGGCCTGACGGTAATCCATTTCATGCAGCGGGATGGAGCGGATGGCGGGGAGTTCATCTTCCAATCTGAGCCTGCTGGCGATGCCCGTCATCCAAGGCTTGCGGTAATTGGTGAATGGCATGCGAATGGTGCGCGTGTGCAGCGGGTCGCCGTATTCGGAGATGTCGATGGAGATCATTTCACGCTGCGCTGTGGCGCAAGGTCCGACGTGAACGGCGGTGATTTCGACGGGGAGTGCGGACAAGGGGGCGGCCTTCTCCTTGATCCTGTGCGCCACAAATTCGACGAGCAGGGCGATGGCTGCAAAGCTGGCCTGATCCGCCGGACCAATGCCACCGCTGAGGATGGGCGGGACGCGCTCCATGCAGGGAGCGATGAGTTCGGGCGAAGGGCAGAGGGCGGTGATGCGGGCGGCAATGTCCGAGCTCCGCCGGATGCGCCACACAAAATGGTGGCCCTGGCCAGTGATGAGATGCAGGGGCTGAATGCCCCATTCGAGCAGGAGCGACTCGATCACGCGCACGACGGGTTCCTGGAGTTCAAAGCAGCGCCAGGGATCCACAAAGGCTTCGGCAGGAGAGTCGAAATTCACATACTCCACATCGAGATGGAACAGATGCGACTCTGAGTCTGCCACGGAGCGCGCGATGTCCATGTCGCGCTCCAAGAACCAATCGAGCTCCGCAGGCGGGCGCAGCTCCCGCCGGTCATACGGGCAGCCATCGGTATGAGTCAGAAACACCGCAGTGGCGTGGTCGAGGGAGTCGCCTCCTAAAAACTCGACCAACCTCTGCCGAACGGCGGGATCTGAAACGAAGAGGTTCATGGTGAGGAGTTCGCTGAAACGAAAGCATACTAGCCCCCGCAGGGGGATGATCTACCCATCAAGTGTCATGATTGAACTCTCTTTTGGCCCGGGATGCGTTGCTTATTGAGACTTGCTCAATAGACTGACGCACTTGTCTTGAAGGCCAACGGCCTTCCGTCATACAGCCCAGGGGTGCCGAGCATTAGCGAGTGCTCCCCTGGGTTCTGGCAGCCAGGCTGGGAAGCAAACCCAGCACTCCGCCACACTTCAAGCCTGCCAGCAGCGTCTGCAATGAGCCCCGCAGCAAGTTTGCCGCATTCAGGCACCGAGTCCACTTCCACCAGGAACGCTCTTCTTGTCAGTCAATTGCGCAAGGCTCAATAAGAATGTCAAATAGCTCAATTTAACCCTACGGGTTTTAGTTTGCTGCGACAAAGAAAGATCATGAAGAAAGCAACTCATGCGCAGCAAAGACACTGCTTTCGCGCTCCACTGTGTCTGTCGCCGTATCACCTGCGGCACCCGTGACCGAGAAGCTTTGGGCATGGAATTCAAACCTTTCCATGGAGACAAAACAATGCGCTGGTTCAAACGACTGATCATGGCCCTGCTGATGCTGGCACTCATCGGGGGCGGCGGCTATTGGTGGCGTGTACACTCGACGGCAGCAGCGGAGCCTGTGCTGAAGACTTCGCCGGTCAAACGTGGAACTCTGGTCGCAATGATCAGCGCGACTGGCACGGTGGAACCGGAGGAAGTGGTGGATGTGGGGGCGCAGGTGGCGGGGCAGATCATCAACTTCGGCAAGGATGCGAAGGGCGAAGAGGTGGACTACGGTTCGCCCGTCGAAGCCGGCACGGTGCTGGCCCAGATTGACGATGCACTTTACAGCGATGCCGTTGCGCAGGCGCAGGCCAATCTGGACAGCGCGGAGGCCAATGTGTTGCAGATGGAGGCCAAGCTCACTGCGGCGCAGCGGGACTGGGACCGTGTGCGGAAATTTCCTTCCGGCGAGTCTGTCGCGGCTACGGTGTATGATCAATACCTTGCCACGCTCGACACCTCCAAAGCCAGCCTCGCGGCCGCGCAGGCAGCGGTTGCGCAGATGAAGGCCGCGCTGCATGCGGCGCAGCGCAATCTTGCCTACTGCACGATCAAGGCACCGGTCAAAGGCGTGGTCATTGACCGCCGGGTGAACATCGGCCAGACGGTGGTGTCGAGTTTGAGCGCGCCCAGTTTGTTTCTCCTGGCGAAGGATCTGCGGCGCATCCAGGTCTGGGTCTCGGTGAACGAGGCGGACATTGGTCACATCGTGGTGGGCAGTCCGGCGACCTTTTCCGTCGATGCCTTTCCGGGTCAGGAATTCCACGGCACCGTGGAAAAGGTTCGCCTCAACGCAACGATGACGCAAAACGTGGTGACTTACACGGTCGAGGTGAACACCGACAATCCCGACGGCAGGCTGCTGCCCTATCTCACGGCCAACGTGAAGTTTGAAGTGGGACGGCGCAATGATGTGCTCATGGTGCCAAACGTTGCGCTGCGCTGGTGGCCGGAGGCGGGCCTTGTTTCCCCTGATGCGCGCAGCGCGGCCCATGCCGCCCGCAAGGCGGTCAATGAAAGCGACGCCCAGCAGCAGGGGACGCTCTGGATTGCAGACGGCAAGTTTGTGAAGCCATTGGAGATCAGCGCGGGACTCACAGA
>NZ_JBAQCR010000325.1:0-4157 GCF_049294395.1 Prosthecobacter sp. | reverse complement strand
CCTTTCCCCATGGCGGCTGTTTTTTTTGCGCGAACGAAGAGCCCCGTGCTTCCTTTTTTTTCGCTAAAATATAGCCACGAAGGAAACGCCCGCGGCGGCTGGCCGATGGAGCACCGCCAGCCCTGCCTGCTGGAAGCAGCAAGGGCAATCCTGCCCGTGAATGGCGCGCGCTTTGCGGGCAGATCGCCCGCGCCACCCCGGCTCAGCTCAGCGCAGCGGCAGCACCCGGCGAGAGTGAAAGCCCTCGGCTGCTTTCTCCGGGGTTCGCACCCAGGAAGTGTGAAAGCAGCCGGGGACTTCGACCGGCTCAGGCGGCGGACTTGAGGACGAAGGATTCGACGACCTGCCAGTTTTTCGGTCCCGCATAGACGACCTTGCCTTCGATGTCGGCGCTTTCCAGCAGCCGCACCTGGACGGCACGCCATTCCGGCGCCTGCGGGTGGGGTTCGCCGATGTGGGGTGGGGACTTGAGGACGAGGGGTTCGGAGGAGGGTTTCATACGGCTTCTTTTTGCACACCTTATCTAATCTGCATCACCCGGGCACTCAATAAGCTTTTCACTTATTGCGCCCTAAACCTTTAAACCGGGGGCCGCGGCCGGGATGTGGCCTCGCCAAAACGGATTGCGGCAAAGCGGTGGTCACAATGGCACAGGGGGAGGCACCCGCTCTGCCATCACAGCGAAAATTTGCCCGCTTGATCCGCTCTGTTTGGCCGGACTTCAAAGCCCCACTTGAAGGGCCTGAAACACGGGCGCGATGTGGTTGGCGAAGCACAGGCCATTGGCTGCTGTGCCAATGAGGAGGCCCACCACCATTCCCTGGGCGTTCATGATCACTGAGCCGGAATCCCCGCTGTCTGCAAACAGAGTGCCGGGGGTTCCCAGGATGCACATCTGGTTGGTGAAGAGGACGGCGTTGGTATGCGGGTAGTTGAACACCATGTTGATTTTCACGTTCACCACCATTCCGCCGCGTGTGCCGGTGGTCCTGCCCGTCTTTGCCACACGCATGCCAAGCTGGGCCTGGCCCACGCCCAAAACGGGGCCGATGCCTGGAACGGTATTGACGGGCGGCGGGGCGGGTGGCGGCGGCACCTCGGCAATCGCGCAATCCACGAGATTACCCGCGGGATTCCAGGTGGCAGGAAAGAAGCGGGCCAGCCTGCCGACCGGCACCGGCATACCAGAATCAGCAGGGCCGGGAGACATGATCATGGTGCCCGGAGGCACACGCCCCTCATCGGCGATCACATGGCTGTTGCTTAAAAGGTAAACGCGCCCTTGGGCATCGCGCACATACATCCCCAGCGTGCCTGTGACGGCATGATCACCGTGGCCGACGAAACCAATGGAATCGCCCGGAAGGGCGGAGGCACGCGGGATGCCCACCTCCACCACATCTGTCGGTATCCCCTCAAGCTCGGGCAAATGATTTTCAATGAGGTGGGCCTTCTTCACGTTCTTCACCTTGCGGGTGACGAAGAAGACGAGGCAGAGCTGGTTCACCCGTTTTCCTTTGCGCACCCGCTTGCCGATGCCGATGCCGGTGACATTGAAGGCGGGGGCCAGGCTCTCGGTGTGGTGCAGATGCTTTCTGCGCAGCAGCCGGTCCTTCCAGCGCCTGGAACGTGCCATGTTGCGCTCTGGCAGCCAGCGGGTTTTTCCCACCAGGTACTTCTCGGTGAGCTGTTCCTTCAGCTCTTCCAGCATCTCCATGGTCACTTTTTTTCGCCTGGGCATGGCCTGGGGTTTTCCATTGGTTAGGGTTCGATTTTTGCCGCCTCCAATTCAGTCTTCAATTTGCTGATGTCGGATTTGGTCTGCAGAATGTCCTTCTGACGCTTCAGCTGCGTGAGTTCATCATTGGCCAGCGCCTCGCGGTTGTGCTTGTCCACCTGGGCTGCCTCCACGGTGTTGACGGCGTTGCCAAGGCGCTCGATGTACTTGGGATCAAAGGCCTGGCCGGTGACGTTCACCTTGAGCAGCGCGCCGGTGAGGGGATCGAGCGTGGCGGAGATGTCCGTCTTTTCGCTGCCGGTGGAATTGGGCAGGGCCACCACGGGGCCGTACTGGGCGATGAGGCTGCTTTTCTGCTCCATCACTTTGTTGTTGTTGCGCACCTGCACCTGGGCCTTGCCGGGGATGCAGTAGTGGATGCCCGAGGCGCCTTTGCTGTAGGTGAGCTGCGCCAGCTCGTCCGCAGTGAACAGCATGCTGGAGCTGATCATGAGGTGGATCCTCTGCCGGTCCTTGGGCAGCCTTGACTTGAAGTGAAGGAAGCCGGGGGCCGGTGCTATCAGCCGGGTATGGACATTCACGTTGCCGGTGCTCGCGTCCAATTCAAAAAGGTCCACGTCCTCCGCCGCTGCGCAGGCGCCATTGAGGTGCCGGGGCTCGACTTCAAAGAAAAGCGAGGCGGTGGAAATTTTCGTGGTGCCGAGGAAGAGCGCCATGATGGCTGAGATTTCGCCGTCGATCTTTTCCAGGAATTTGGAAGCGTCGGGCGAGGCGCTGACAAAGAGCGCGGTGCGGTTTTGCTTCAGCACCGCAAGCTCTTGCAGCTTCAGCTGAATCTTGGGGTCATAATTTTTGAAGTCGTTGGAGTTCGGGTCAACGCTCGCCGCCTTGGCAGCCGAGGCAGCAATCTTGGCCGCAGCCTCCACCGTCGTCACCGCATAATCGACGGTCTTGTTTTGGTCTGACATCGTGCCATCCGTCAGCACCCCCTCCCCCGACAAGCTGAGCGCGGTGGAGTGACTGGAAAAGGGGGCTTGCTTGATCTTCGCCACAAAGGTGCGCGCGCCATCCCGCTCTGCGCGGAAAGTCAGCACCGGCTTGCCCACTTTGTACGACACCGTTTCCTTCAGGTTGGGCTCTTCGCCAAAAATCTCCTTGGCCACTTTAAAGTAGGGATCCTTTGCAGCCACCAGCGCCTTCTCGGTGACGGGCACCTCCACGCCGATGATCGTCTTCGGCAGCGAATAGACGATGCCCTTCCTCTTCCCACCTTTGAACTGGGAAACAGGCACGACTTCAGTCGTGCTGGCACAACCAGACAAAAACAGCACCAATACAGTAAGAATTTTGAGTTTTGATTTCATGACGGGAAGGAGCCGACGGGAAATCCATCTTTTATTTGCCCGCCAAAGCTCTAATCATTTTCCCATATTGAGTCAATATTATACTTTTCTATGCCTAGCAATTTCACGTGTAATATACCATCCATATCACCCATATTTATTTGCATGTCTTTGAAACTCTGAAGGGGATCTTCAAAAGGAAAACTGCATGAACCAGGCCGCAGAACCGCGCCCACTCACTCCAAAAAAAGCAATGCCGCCCCCCCGGCCTCCAGCCAGGAGGGAAAGCTCAAGCGTCCGGAATGACTGCCCCCATTGTCCTTTCATTGCGTCTTGTCCTTCGTCGCCACACTTGAAGTGTCTTCAAGAATGGGCGGCAGAAGCGCGGCCCACCTTCACCCCTCCTCAAAATAATCCGAGTCCACCCGCTTCAGCGCGATGGTCCGCACCGTGGACACACCGACGCCATACTCGATCATGAGCTCCGCCAGCCGCTGGCCGTTGATGAGGATGATCTTGTGCGTGACGCCCTTCGCGTAATCGAGCGCGTTTTTGTGGAAGTCGCTGGTGGTGATGAAGACGCCCTTGTTCGCATGCTTCCCCGCCAGCGCGCCCACGAAACTCTGGATCGGCTCCCGCCCCACCGTGCTCTGCCAGCGCTTGGCCTGCACATAGATGACATCCAGCCCGAGGCGGTCCTCGCTGATGATGCCGTCGATGCCGCCGTCGTTCGACTTCTGCGTGACCTGCGCCGCCTCCGCCCGCGAGCCGCCATAGCCCATCGCAAAGAGGAGATCGACCACGAGCTGCTCAAAGCGGTAGGGGTCCATGCGCGACATGAGGTCCAGCAGATCGGAAGAAAGCTGCGCACGGAGCTTGAGCTCGGCTTGTTCGATCTGTTCAGTGGGGGTTTGTGAGCTGGGTGAAACCGGCACGGGCTCTGGTGATGTCCCGCTGGTGGGAGCTTTGGTCATCTTTTCCACAAAGCTCGGATACGCCGAGAGCACCTTGCTGTCGATGGCCGCTGGATTCGTGGCGAGGAGTTTTCTTCCCTCCTCGGTGATACGCAGGTGGCC
>NZ_JBAQCR010000324.1:0-4802 GCF_049294395.1 Prosthecobacter sp. | reverse complement strand
ACTTCCGCTTCGCCGGCTTGAGATCCGTGCGTCCGTACCTCTTCCGAAACACATCAAACACCACGTCGGACCCATCCGCCTTCATCTGGTGCACCATCTGCAACAGGACTCCCAATCGTCCTTTCGGAAACCCCGCCTTGTTCGCAAACCACCCCAGATACTCCGCCGGAATGTCATAAATCGGCACCCCGTTCGGCGGAAAATGCTGCGGCCCATACTTCCCAAACGGCATGAACGTCCGCCCGATCTCTTCCAGATCAGCGCGCATCCGTGCAGCAAGGTCGTCCATGCGCACACAATACCCGTGGCCAGAAACCACGAAACCAGAATTCCCCACGACGAAGCCTGAAATCGCCGAGCAATATCAAGCCACCCTTGATCAGCGCACGATTTCCTTCGCTCCATGTCACCGCAAACCCAGCGCACGTATTGTAGTCCCGCCTTCAGGCGGTTCCGGGCGAACGTCCACAAACTCACGCCTCCCTCACTTCAACCCCGCATAAGCCTCGCGCAGCAGCGCCTCCGTCATCTCCCAGTCAATGCACGCATCCGTGATCGACTGCCCTCGCACCAGCTGCTCCAGCGGCTGCGGAAACTTCTGGCTGCCACCCACAAGGTTGCTCTCCAGCATCGCGCCAATGATGGCCTTCTGCCCCGCAACACGCTGCCGCACAATTTCCCGAAACACATCCGGCATCCGGCGGTGGTCCTTCGCACAATTCCCATGGCTCGCGTCGATCATGATCGCTGCCTTGAGCTTCGCAGACTCCAGCCCGTCGATGGTTTCCCGCACATCATCCGCTCCATAGTTAGGACCGTCTTCACCCCCGCGCAAAATGATGTGGCAGTCCGGGTTGCCACTCGTCGTCACCGCAGAAGCCACGCCATCCTCGCTCACCCCCAGAAAAGTCTGCGGCTGCATCGCCGCCTTGATCGCATTGATCGCCGGCGTGATGTGCCCAAACGTCCCGTTCTTGAAACCCAGCGGCATCGATAAACCCGACGCCATTTGCCGGTGCGTCTGCGATTCTGTCGTGCGTGCGCCGATCGCGCTCCAGCTGATCAAATCCGCAATGTACTGCGGCGTGATCGGGTCCAGCAGCTCCGTCGCCGTCGGCATCCCGAGATCCAGCACATCCCGCAAAATCTTCCGCGCCAGTCGCAAACCCGCCGGGATGTCACAGCTCCCGTCCAGATGCGGATCCATGATCAGCCCCTTCCAGCCCACCGTCGTGCGCGGCTTTTCAAAATACACGCGCATCACGATGCAAAGCCGGTCCTTCAGCTCCTCCGCCAGCGCCGCCAGCTTCCGCGCATACTCCAGCCCCGCCTCAGGATCATGAATCGAGCACGGACCAAGAATCACAAGGAAGCGCGAATCACGGCCAAACAGAATGTCCCGAATCTCCTGCCGTGATTTCGCTACAAAAGCGGTTTGCGCGTCAGTCGGCGCGATCTCGCTCATCAGGCTGCGCGGTGAAGGCAGCGGAACGTTGGAGGCAATGTGGAGGTTGGCAGTCTGGCTCATGGTCATATTCTTCAACTCGGCTCAGCCTCAATGGCAAGCAGATCCACCTCGTTCTCGCTGGCGACGACAAACCAGATCCGCAGGCGAAGCGGCGTGCCGTCATCGTGCAGGAACCGCGTGGACTCGGCCACACGTAGTTTTTCGGTGTCTGGAACCAGCGGAAAATCATCCGCCAGCCGTGCGATGGCCCAGAGAAGACCGGCGAGCACATCATCCATTCGCTCGCTGCTCCCCAGCCGCGCCACCTGCCACGCATAAAACTCGCTTTCTCGCAGTGTGTAGAGGTTAGACATGCCAGCCGCGTTCCCGGATGAGTTCACGCGAACGTTCGATGGCGCGGTCTGTCAGCGTTTCGTCAGAAACATTGGTCACTTGTCGCGGCACCTCGGACTGGCCCGCCCAGGCATCTGAAACGAGCTTTTTAAGCCTCGCACCGGGTTTGCCGGGCTGCGAATGCCACCAGTGCTCGAAGGCGTTCATCTCTTCGAGGCTGAGGCTCTCCACGGCGGCCTGGATTTCAGCGAGCTTGGACATGGTGGCAGTTTAGTTTTCCGCTCTGGATTTGGCAACCCTTCTTCAATTTTCCTGCACCACCGGATTCTTCGGCTTCAGCACCGCGTACAGCACCACGCTGATCACAATGATCCCTCCCGCAATCAACGGCGCGATCTGCATGGAAGCGTCAGGGCTTGTGACAGCGCTGTGAATGCGCGTGTAGATCAGCGAGGCGCAGGTCAGAGCTCCCAACACCGGCACGAACATGGGTGGCTCAAACCCTCCCTGCGGCTCTCCAGGGCGGCGCTTCAGCACCACCAGGGCGATGTTCACCACGGTAAAGACCGCCAGCAGCAGCAGCACCGTAGATTCCGCCATTTGTTTCACACCACCGCTGAGGATCAGCACAGAAACAATGCCAAACAGCACAAACACCGCCACATGCGGCGTGTGCCGCTTGGGATGCACACGGCCCAAAACAGCGGGCAGCAGCCCCTGCCGGCTCATGCCATACAGCAGGCGCGATCCCATGATGTAGTTCAGCAGCGCCGTGTTGCCGATCGCGAAAATCGTGATGCCCAGGTACAACTTGTCGATGCCTCCCAGCCAGGGCGCGGCCCGATGCGCCACATCCATCAGCGGTGTTTTGCTCGCGGCTAGTTCACGCCACGGCACCACCGAGACCGCAGTGATCGCCACCGCCATGTAAATAAGCGTCGCCAAAATCATCGCGCCGATCAGGCCAAACGGCACATTCTTCCGCGGGTTTTTGACCTCCTCACTCACATTCAGGATGTCCTCAAAACCGATGAACGAGAAAAACGTCAGCACCGCCCCCTGCATCACCAGCGCCAGCGTGATGCCGGAGCCCGCCCCGCCTGCCACCGTGTCTTTGGCCGTTTCCAGATAGTTCACGCCGCCCCAGTACCGGGCGCCCACCGCGATGATAAAGAGCAGGCCTGAAGCTTCCACCACCGTGCAAAGCACATTCAGCCACATGCTTTCACGCAGGCCGCGATAAATCACGCACCCCACGAGAAACACGATCCCGATGGCCACCAGCTTGATGTCCAGCGCAAACCCAAACGCCTTCTCCAGCTGTTCCGCTATCGCCTGGGATCCGGTCGCCATGCTGGTTAGCCCGCTCATCATCACCGCGATTCCCACCACGTAGCTCAGCAGCGGCTTGTGCAGCCCATGCTGCGTCACATAGGCCGCTCCCCCCGCTCTTGCATAACGACTGCCCACACACGCATAAGACAGCCCCGTGAGCATCGCCGCGATCATCGCCGTCAAAAACGCCAGCCAGACCGCATTCCCCAAGGAATCCGCCGCGCGCCCGATCAGCGCATAAATGCCCGCTCCCAGCATGGACCCCAGCCCATAAAACATCACCTGCCAGCCACCGATGGTTTGCTGCAGAGAGGGCGGTGAGTCGGTCTTTGAAGAAAGCGCGGCGGGTTCCATGCCCTGCTACTAGCCGAGATCATGCCGCGCTGGAAGATAAAAAGCAGCCGCCCCCATCGCGTCTTTGAGCGATGAGGGCGGCGCACGAGGTTAACACACAGGTCAGTTTACAGCACCGGGATCTGGCGCGGCTTCGCCACTTCCTTGAGCGGCAGGCGCAGCGTCAGCACGCCATCTTCCAGCTTCGCCGTCATCTGGTCCTCGCTCACAGGTGCGTTGAGACGCAGTCGGAGCAGATAGCTGAGCGGCGACAGCTCGCGATGGAGCGCCTTCATGCCTTCCGGCACGGTCGTGCTGCGTTCACCGCGCACCGTGAGGATGTTTTGCTCAAGGTCGAGCTTCACATTGCTCTTCGGCACGCCCGGCAGTTCGACGCGGATTTCAAACGCTTCGGCATTGCCATTGACGTTGTAGAGCGGTTTGCGCAGGGATTCGGTGACACCGGAGGTGGCGGGAGCGCTGGTTCGGGGGGAGCAGGTAGTGTTCATGATTTGTTAAGAATGGATTTTGGGATGGTTGTTGGTCAGATCAGTTCAGCGTGATGGTGCGTGGCTTGCTGCGTTCCTGCTTCGGCAGGGTCACCGTCAGGATGCCGTCTTCGAGCTTCGCGACGATGGCGTCTGCGTTGACGATTTCTGGCACGGACACCGAGCGGGTGAGGCTGTAGGAGCTTTCCTTCTCGCCGTCCTTCTCACGCTTTTCAGCAGAGACGGTCAGCATGCCGTTGTTCAGCTCGATTTTGACATCCTCCTTCTTCACGCCTGGCACTTCAAAGCTGGCGAAGTAGTTGTCTTTGTCTTCATGCACATCCACGGCCAGCTTGTCACCGGCCACGCCAGGGAAAACCTCACCGAGGTTGTTGATGAAGCTGCTCAAGGATGGCAGTCCGGCCAGCGGATGGCGGAACCATTCGTCGAAGTCGGAAACGCGGTTGAGGCTGAAGGGGTTGGTTCGGATGAGTTTCATAGCTTGGGTGGTTTGGTTTGAGTTTTTGAGTCGGAAGATTCTTTCCACCTCATACCCGTGCATCAGCCGTGCCAGACACCCCTTCCTCCAATCAACTCATTGCAAATCAATTATCTAAACCAATTCACACTCTTCCCACCCGCTCTCAAGATGTGCCATAAACGGCACGTCCTGTCTCACCAGTGAGACATTTTTGCCAATTCAAACCAGTGCTCAAAATGACGGGCCTCAATGGCACTCATTTCACCCATGTTTCGCTCACTTTGACACCACTGCGCCCTGAGTTTTCTCTTCTGACTGTCGCAATCTTTCCCCACTCCACTCCGCGACACACCAGCCCCAACGG
>NZ_JBAQCR010000323.1:0-2239 GCF_049294395.1 Prosthecobacter sp. | reverse complement strand
GGTTGTGGCACTGTGGGGCGGTCACGCTCACGCTCACGTTCACGCTGGCAGCGCTCGCCGCCACGGGGCTGCAGGCGCAAACCATCGAGTTTGTGGTGCCTGCCATCCCGCCTGCACGCGCAGAATCGGCAGCCACAGCACCAGCACCCTCAGCCACTCCGCCCGCAGCCGCGAAGCCGGGCAAGCTGGACGAGGGCCGGCTGGCAGGCATCGAGATTCGCATGATGCGCTCCGGCGAGGAGGGAAGGCTGAGCGACGAGGAGTTGAAGCCGCGCACGAAGCTCATCGAAACCAGCCCTGATCTGGGCCCCTATCTCGTCGAAATTGCAGATCGCATGATCGCGCAGAAGAGTGATTATGTGCATCACATCTTTGATGCCATCGCACAGCGCAAGGACATCGATCCCAAAGCCATCGAAAGGTATGTGGCCCTCACCGAGAAAATTCTCGCGCAGGTGAAATCTTCGGCAGAGCTCGACCGCGCCCAAAGGTCGATTCTCTATGGCATGAACGATGTTCTCGCGGCTCATCCATCCGCTGCAGGCGAGCGGCTGCTCATCCGCATGCAGCAAATCGGCCTTGGAGGACTGGTGGCGGAGTCACTCGCCAAAATCGGCGGCCCCCAGGCGCTCACAGCCTTGCAGCAGGAAGTGTCTGAATACGAAGAGCTCGTCAAAAGCGATCCTGAGAATGAAGCCCTGCGCCTCCAGGCCCGGCGAATCAAAAACTGCATGGAAACCCTGCGCGCTCGGCTGGCTCAAGCACCCGCCAAACCCTGAGCCGCAGCCCCATCAAATCCCGTCGCCACACCGAAGCCGGCAACGCCCGCGCAGCCGTAGCGGGTCGATCATTCTTTGCATCGCCTGGGTCCGGTGCGGAGTTGCAGAGCGCAAAAGGGGAGCCGGGTGCAAATGCTTGATAAAATATGCCATGTTTAAATCTCCGGCCACGAGCTCGCTCAAGAACCCCTGAGACGTGCAAAAAACTCTGGAAACAGACCGCGATGAGCGCAGGACAAATCTGTCAAGTATTTGCACACTGACCCCATTTTGCGCCGCCGCAATCCTCAAAACGGGGTCAGTGTGCAAAAACTTGACAAAATGACGACGCGAAACATGGATGCCATCCACGGTCCCCCGGCGCTCATGCAAACCCACTCCAGACCAGGGCAGGTGATCGTCGCGGTGATCACTGGCAAAACTTTGAAATCCGACTCCATCCTCATTTGCGACTGCCAGACCTGCGGGTAGCTTTGTGCCATGGCAGATCCAGCACCCGCACCGGAGTCCTCTCCCTGGCAGGCGGGGGATTTCGTGCTGCCGCTTTTTCTGCTGATGCCCACCATCGACGTCGCTTCCATTTACGGCGATCAAGCGGCAGCCCTGCACATCGCAGGCGCGGGGCTCGTCAAACTCAGCCCCCTGTTCATGCTGGCGGCTGCCCTCTTCACACCTGTGCTCCTCCACGGCACTCGCCTGTCCCGCTGGCGGCAGGGGATCACGATTGCCGTGGTTTTCCTCTGCCTGATGTCCGCACCGTGGCTGCTCAAGGCGGGCAGTTCTTCCATCCCGCTCTCCCGCTGGCTCTCCCACGAAGAAAGCGCCGCGCTTCGGCAGGCTTTCGATGTCCCCTGCCTGTTCTGCTCCGACACCCCTGAAGGGCAGTGCCTGCGCGTGCGCCGCGCCGATGACACCGCAGCGCTCCAGAGTTATCTGCAGACGCTCGGAGTCCTCGCCACAGGGCACGCATCCCCGTGAGGGCGGAGCCACTGTCGGGCTGACATCGTAGTTTGTAAAAGTCACTTCACGCTGAGCGTGCATCCCATAGGGACTGCGGTCGCGCAGTGAGGCACAGCTTGTCCTTTCGTGGCTTGATCGATACCACGCGACATTGAGAAAACGGGTCAGGTTTTGGGCACGGGTAGCTGGCGTGGCGCTCCGGCCGTAGGTTGGATGTGTTTGGCGCCGCAACCGCTTCTTCACTCCACAACTCCCACCGCCAAACCGTCCGACTGCGAGGAGGTTCGTACGCCTTGTAGCTTTGCCGTACGCTGATGGACGGGCGGGCTGTCGCCACACCCATCCTACGACTGAGGCGGCGCTTCATCGTAGGTTGTTGGGTGTGTTTGGCGAGATGTGCGCCGCAACGCTCAGGCGCGTTCTCCGCCAAACCGCCCGACTCAGGGCGGCACCGAACTCACGCGGCGTCATCACACGCTCGCATATCTACCGCCCTCTCC
>NZ_JBAQCR010000322.1:0-13202 GCF_049294395.1 Prosthecobacter sp. | reverse complement strand
ACTTCCGGCAGCGTGCGACCGGTCAGCAGCGTCACCACAGCAGGCTGGGACTCCTTTTTCAGATTGGTGAAATTCATGAAGCCGCCCACCGCGCTCTCCGCCACGGCCGTGCTGGCGTCCACGTTCTTGCTGCGGTTAAACGCGGCCACCAGACCCCAGTAGTGCGCCTGCTTGATCTCACGCGCCAGCGGGTGGTCATGACACTGCGCGCAGTCGATCTTCGTCCCGTACACCACCGGCGCCACCGCCTCGGCGATCTTCTGGTGGTCGTTCTTCCGCTCAAACAAAAACCACGCCGCGCCCTTGCGGTCCGGCGCCGGGTCAGGCCGTGCGCAGAGCACATCGTACACCACTTCGTTCCATGGGCGGTTGTCCTTGAAAGCCTTCTCAAGAAAAGTCCACCAGCCCGAGCCCTTGCGCCGTCCATCCGGATTTCCGCGTGTGAGGCGGCCCATGAAAAAGTTGTCCCACAGCTCCCGCATGCGCACCGCGTACTCCGGTGCCGCCAGCAGCTTGTCGATCAGCACATCCCGCTGCGGTGCGGCGACAAAGGCCGCCAGCTCCGCCTGCGTGGGAATGCGCCCCGCCAGATCCAAGTAAACACGCCTGCACCACACCGCATCAGGCACCGCCGCCGCAGGCTTCACGCCCGCACGCGCCCAGCCTTCCTCCACCAGCTTCGCGATCGCCTCCTCACCCGAGGCAAACTGCCGCGCCACCTTGGGCTGCGCTTTCTCCACCGCCGCCACCGGCGTGGCAGGCAGCGCAGAGATCCATTCCTTCACCGCCGCGCGCTCCACATCGCTGAGCTGCTTCTTCGGCGGCATGTGCGGGTCCGCGCCCTTTTCCAAGCTCGTAAAGAGCGCGCTCGCCTCCGGCTTGCCGGGCGACACCACGGCACCGTCTTCACCGCCTTTGATCACCATCTCCGGCGTGTCCAGCTCCAGCCCGCCCTTCTGTTCCAGCACCCCGTGGCACTTCACACAGTTCTCATCCAGAATCCGCCGCACCTTCCCCGACCACAACGCCGCCGCATCCGCCCCCCGCGCAAACGGGACGGCAGAGAATGAAAAGCCAAGAAACGAAACAGCAAAAACGCGGCGCAGCATGCAGAAGGAAAACAGGAAATGGGGGCAGCCAAAACTACACCACCCGGCGCAGTTTCTTGCGCGGAATTTCTCTCCTTCCGAAATCAGGTCATGATAGAGCGCCATGCTGTGAATGGATATCCATTCTACGGCAAGGTGAGTCTTATTCCTTGATTAAACGAGTGTCACATAACGCGGAATTCCGCCTATCTCATTTCATACAGCAATGTAACCACACCCAGCCAATAACGCATAATCTCTAAATTATTTAAAATTTTTAATTAAATATAAATATGATTACTTATGATGATCTGAACGATCACAATGATCCCCCAGGAGAACCACTAACCTATGAGGCCATTGTGAACCAGTTGGAAGCTGCCAAGGCCGCCGTTCCTGCAGAGACGTCCCGAACCATCTTCTACCTGCCCTTCTCACCTGATCAAGATCCCCCTGCCGGTGGACTGGGACTGCGGGAAAAAGTGGATGCTTATCAAGCACAGGTCTCACTGAGGGGACTCGCATCCAAACTTGCTCCAGAGGGGGACGAAAACCTCACAACAGATCAGCTTGCTGCTCAGTTTAATACGTTGGGCCCCCAACGTCAGGCAAGACTCCTGCTGGATACCGCGAGAAAAACCCCTTTGATCAAGCAGCACGGAGTCCCGGATGGTCATGAAGTAAAAGCCAGTGACACCGTGCAGGTGTATGCGCACGGGCACAAAAACCTGAATTTTCTCGCCGCTGTCCAAAAGGATGCTCGCCCCGATCAGCGCTGCTCGGTGCAGCGGCTCGTGGATCAGATGGAGCAAGATGGAATTCCAGGAAATGTAGCCAAGATCAAGCTCCTCGCGTGCGGAAGCGGCGCGGGAGAGTTTCACAAGGCCTTGGTTGAGCATTGCGATGACAAAGGCCTGTTCAACGACACGAACATCATTGGCTACAAGGGGGAGACTCATTACCTGTTTGATGCAGCGCGCCCGCTGGAGCAGCTCGACAAGGGACGGCACAAGGTTCTGGGGGTCGGAGTTGAAGAGAAAATAACCGCCGACCACAAGGATTCCGCTAAACCTTACGCCAGCATTCACGATGAGTTGAGAGCAGCATTTGAAGAACTCGAAGGCAGGAAAAACACTCACGAGCATTTTAGCAAACCCGACAAGCCCAAAGAGCCATGCTCAAAGGAGGAGCTGGAATCATATCAAAGCATGATGAAGGAATATGAAAGCGATCTTGCCAAGCTGTGTTCGCAGGTCAGAGATCTCGATGAATTTTTGAAAGCATTGGACAATAAAATCAATGCAGTTGCCGAGGCACACACTACAAATCTTGAAGCCGCCATGAAACGCGGATCGTCACCTGAAGTCAAAGTAGACAAAACCACCGTCAGAGACATGCTCCGCGCGCAAAACGCACTGAGCAAGGGAGGCGGCGAGAATCACCAGAGCTGTCACATCATGTAAGCCGGTCACGTGGGAATCATCCTTGGCTTCGCTTCAGCCTCCCATCATCCAGGCGGCGCTCGGAGCGCTGGCCTGCAACGGGCGTTCCAGCAAAGGCAACAGTCCGGCGCAGCAGGTGATACAAGAGGGAGCCAAACCCACACCGCCCGGCGCAGTTTCTTGCGGGGAATTTCTCCCGGGCAAAGCGCCCTTCACCCCGCCAGGCAAAAGGCCGACAGGTCCCATTCGACCCATCAGCCCTCTACGCCGCGCCTGCTCTGACCCTTTTCACCTACCCTTTTTACTTTTCACCTTTCAGCCCCCGCGCCTTGTCAATCAACTGCAGAAACTCCCCGCGATGCCCCTGCTTGTCCGCGCCTTTGCCGTCCAGTGCGAGGCGGCGCACGGTTTCCCAGCTCAGCGAGCCTTTGTAGCTGGAGTCGCGCAGCAGCAGGCCAAAGCCCGCCACCGCCGCGCTGAATTTGTACTCCTCACTGCTCGCCGTCAGCGTCCTGCCATCGTCCTTCGTTGGCACTTCGATGAGCTTGCTCAGATCGCTCTCAGGCTCCTTGTAGCGCAGCTTCACGGTCATCATCTCGCCGCTCTTCGCCGCTTCGGCGAGTTGCGCAGGTGAGATGGCAGGAGCCTGATACTTCAAGCTGTCCACGGCAGGGCGACCCTCCGCACCAGCGGGCAGATTCGCCGGCACGATCTCATACAAGGCCACCACGCTGTGACCCGCGCCGATCTCTCCGGCGTCCTTCGTGTCATCGTTAAAATCCTCCTTGGCCAGCAGGCGGTTTTCATAACCGATGAGGCGGTAGCTGCGCACGGCGGCGGGATTGAACTCCACCTGGATTTTCACGTCTTTGGCGATGGTCACCAGCGTGCCGCTCATCTGCTCCACCAGCACCTTGCGCGCCTCGCTGAGGCTGTCGATGTAGGCGTAGTTGCCGTTCCCCTTGTCAGCCAGGGTTTCCATGGTGCGGTCCTTCAGATTGCCGCTGCCAAAGCCCAGCACGCTAAGAAACACACCGCTCTTCGCCTTGTGCTTGATGAGTTTTTCCAGCTCCTCCGGCGAGCTCACGCCCACATTGAAGTCGCCGTCTGTGCAGAGGATCACGCGGTTCACGCCGCCCTTGATGAAGCCCGCCACCGCCTGCTCATACGCCAGCTTGATCCCCGCGCTGCCATGCGTGCTGCCGCCCGCCTGCAGCCGGTTGATCGCGCCCAGGATCTCCTCTTTCTTCTCCCCGCTCGTCGGTGGCAAAACGACGCCGCTGCTGCCGGCATACACCACCATCGTCACGCGGTCCCCTTCTCCGAGCTGCTCCGTGAGCATGCGCAGAGACTGCTGCACCAGCGGCAGCTTGGCAGGCTCATTCATGGAACCCGACACATCCACCAGGAAGACCAGATTGCTCGCCTTGCGGTCCTTGTCCATCTCACGGCCTTTGATGGCGATGCGTGCCAGCCTGTGCACCGGCTGCCAGGGGCAGGGTGCCAGCTCCACGCGCACACCGAAGGGTTCCTTCGCATCATGCGCCGGGCCTTCTTCGGCCGTGGGGAAATAATTCACCAGCTCCTCAATGCGCACCGCATCCGGCGGCGGGATCATGTTCTGGTTCAAAAAGCGCCGCACGTTCGCATACGACGCAGTGTCCACATCGATGGAGAGCGTGGACAGCGGTTCACGCGCCACGTCCTTCAGCTCGTTCTCAATGATGCGGGTGTAGGATTCACCGTTGCCCGGCTGGCTGGGACTCTTGGAAATCTCCTCCACGGCAGTCGCTTTCCCAACGAGGTAGAAGTCATCCGTCTTCCCGTCCTTGCCCAGCACGACCTGACCCGACTGCACCAGCAGCGGCACTTTGCTTTCCCACGACTCACTCACTTGGGCCAGCATCTTCGACCTCTGGGGGTCATAGGCTGCCGCCGCCTGTGTTGGATTCATCACCATTGGCAGATCCATGGCAACAGCAGCCGTCGAGTTAAACGTGGCCGGACTGGCAGGCGCAGCCGTGGTAGAGCTCGCATTGCCACCCAGCGCCGCAGCCTGGGGATTCTGCACCCCGGCTGCGCTTGTGGTGAAGGTCGTGACGTCTTGGCGGGCCGTCGTTGACGATCCGCCGACGACTCCCGCAGGAGGAGAAGCCGGTGCAGCAGCAGGCGCTGCGCCTGCCACAGCGCCGCCGTTATTATTAAATACCACACCAGCATTGCGCTTCATCTGTCCTTGATCATCCATCAGCGGAGCAAACGCATCGCGACTCGGCATCGCCGCACCATTGGACACACTCAACGTGCCGCCATTGATCGTCGTCCCACCGCTGTAGGTATTGGCACCACCCAGGACCAGCACGCCCGCGCCCGTTTTGGTCATGGCTCCTGATCCAGAGGTGATCGCACCTGCTGTCTCGTTCTCCCGTGGGGTGGCAGAAACGGTGTTGGCCAAAGTGTTCGCCACCGCTTGTGCAGGTGCCGGGCTTACCGCGCTGTTGTTGTATGTATCACCGATAATAAACCTGTCGGCAGCCATGTAACTCCTTATACCTTCTCTGATCCGCACGACGGGGGCGGTTTTGGTCATGGGAGTGGCTGAAACCACATTCCCTACTGTGAGGGAATTCGTCTGCAAGGAGCCGCTGCTCGTTGTCGCCAACGTGGTGCCAGCCCCGGCGGTTCCTGCGGTAGCAATGTATCCAGGCTGCGCTGAAGTGCTGCCAAAGGTAAGTGTAGGTTCGGCTCTGGTGGCAGCCGTTGTGGGACCGAATATTTTGACTCCGCTGGGTTTCACCGGAATGACCACCGGATAAGGCTGCCCGGAAATCATGACCACCTCCCCCGTGAACGAAATCGTCTCCATGCCTTGAGTGGGCGAAGCCTTCACCACATTTCCATTGGCGATCAAAGCCCCCGCTCCTTTGCGCATACCAGCCTGCGCGGCAGGCGCATCAGCGAAGGCAGCAGCCGAAGACCCGTCAAATTTGAAGTTCGACTTGTTTGGCACCTCGATCGAACCCGCAGAGTAAAACTCACGCGTCACATCCATCGTGGCCCCCGTCCCTGACTTGGTCCTGACCACCGGCGCGCCTATCAGATCAACTCCCTCTCTCAATCCGCTCGCATTGAAAACCGCAGCCTGCATTTCACTCAGCCTGGAAGAGTCAGCAAGGGCAGCAGCAGAGCCTGAGAGGCGCTGATCCCTGCGAAGGAGACCGCCAAGAAGCTGCTGATCCGCCGCCGCAATGGAATCGCTGTCATGGGCGGCTTTGAGCTGCGAGTTCGCAGCCGCCGCGAAAGAAATCAGACCCGCCGATTTTGCATTGGGGTTTGATTGCATCCACACCCAAGGATCGATCGTGATGCCTCCGACCGGGACAGAAAGGTAGGCTGGATCTAATTTCAAGTTCCCCGCAGAAGCCCCAAGCAAATCATCAAAAACGTTCACTTCTAATGACCGCATAAATGCATTCATCATGTAAGGCATGCCAGCCTGAACTGTGATGCTGCCGGTGCTCGCATTGGCAGCAGTCAACATCAGCCAGGCCCCACCGCGAGTGTTGTAGCTCCCTTGAGGAAGACGCAGGTCCCCCATGTCCACACCCGGCTGATACTCCGCCAGCGATCCCGCCTCATCGAGATCCCCGAATGCGGCCAACACACTTGGATTCGCTTGAGGCATCGGAGGCCAGCCGTCCATCCTCAGGAGATGAACACCTGGCAGGAGACCATAAGCAAGCCCCGTCTTTTGAGCTGTCACGCGGGGAGGTGCCACAGGGGCCTTGCCGACGACATCGATGCGATTTAGAGAGGAGTTGTCCAGTGTTGGGACGTACAAATTGATCAAGCCATCAATCTCCATGACGTCGGGGGCCAGACCATGCACAACGCTCTGGTTAGGAAAGTACCCGCCCTTCAAACTCAAGCTCGCAGCCTGCCGCTCCTCAGTCTGCTTCAGCAGATCCTTGGCGTCCGGAATCATCTTCAAAACGCTGCCCGTTGCGTCAGAAACCGCGGCACCCACCGTCAAAGCGCTGCCGCCATTCACGGTCAGACGGCCCGCATCCACCGGCATGCGGGCATCGCCACCGGCAACCTGAACACTGCCATTCGCGAGCCCCAGCGCCGCCCCTGCAGCAACCGGCTCCAGCTTCTGCGAAGTCATGCCCGTCCCCGCCACGACGAGGCCGACTGCATCGGGAGTCTTGAGGCCTCCGCCAAAGCTCAGGCCGTACGCGTTCTCATCCTGCACCCGCTTCAGACGCTCCACATCGCCGGGGCTCATCGCACGCTGGTCCTTGTTCACGGCCAGCGCACTCACTGCGGCCACAGGTGCGGATTTCGGCATGGGCGAAAGCGTCTTCGCCGCAGGCTGCTCCGCCACGATCACAGGCTTCACCGGTGTGGCCGCCAGCAGCCGTGCCTCCGGCCCCTGCCCTGCTTTCTTCTTTGCCTCCGGCTTCGGGGCGAGCTGCACCTTGATGCCCGGCTTCTCCGCCACGGCCGCGACGGCACGCACTTCGCTCCGCCTGGAGGAATAAACCTGCCACGTCCAAAACCCTCCCAGCACCGCGCATGCGGCCAGGGAGAGGCGGACGATGACGCCGATGTTCCACCGAGTGGTCTTGCCCGGCTTCCCGCTTGCCGCAGGAGTTTGTGCAGGTGCCGCGCCTGCAGCGGGCACTTGGGACGATGGCTCCACAGCCTGAGGCTTGGCGGCCTGCGCCACGAGCCGTTCGCGCTGTTTGTCGGTCAGCGCCAGGGAGTCATCCCGCAGTTCGCTCAGCAGGAAGTCGCAGAAAGCTTTCGTGGCATCCGCCTTCTCTTTGTCCTGCGGATTCTCCAGCAGCGCCGCCTCCAGCTGCTGGCGTTCTTCGGTGCTGGCTTCATCCAGCGCCCAGGCGGTGATTTGTTCCGGTTTCATGATCTCAAAGGGGGTGAGGGGTGTTAAGCGATGGCGTGTTTCAGTTTCTGCGCCGGGGGCGGCGGCGCATCGTGCGCCTGCCACTTCGTTTTCAGTGCGGCCACGCCGTGGTGGATCAGGTAGCCCACGTTGCCGATGCTGGTCTGCATGGCGGCGCTGATCTGCTGGTAGTCGAGTCCGGCGATGAACTTCAGCCGCACCGCCTCGCGCTGCCGCACCGGCAGCGTTTCGATGAGTTCACGCAGCGCAGTCGCCGTCTCGCGCTGCTCCATCGCGTCATTCGGCGCGGGATCAGCGGAGGTTTCGAGATCGAGTGTTTCTGTTTCCATAACAACGAGGCGTTGATGTTTGCGGTGATGGTCCAGGGCACGGTTGCGGCAGACCGTGAAGAGCCAGGGCGCCAGCCTCTCGTGATCGAGAGTGGCCAGGTGCTGGCTCAGCTTTAAAAACACGTCCTGCACGATGTCCCGCGCATCCTCCAGATCCCCCGTGTAACCATGCGCATAGCGGATGAGGGGCCGCTCGTAGCGCTGCAGGGTTTCAAGAAAGAGGTCGTGCGATTCGCTCATGAGGGTGTGTTCGGCGGGCATCACGTCTGACATTCCCGCATCTTGGGGAATTTTTTCACAGAAGGCGAGATTCATCGTAAGCCCGCGACTCAAGCACCCTTTTTCCAATCAGCTCAAACCACGGAATACACGGAATACACGGAATACACGGAATCAGATCCAGACTCTGATTTCCATGTATTCCGTGTATTCCGTGGTCCATTTCAGACCACACAGCCCCGCCCTGTTGCCTCAGCTCCAGGGCAATCTCCCGCCATTCGCGCACATGCCAGCAGTAGCACGGGCAATCCTGCCCGTGTCGAGAGCTCTATCTCCGGGCATGATTGCCCGCACTACTTCAGCTTCGCCGCAATCTCACGAAACGCCTTCGAAGACGCCGATTTCTCCGCATCCTCCAGCGCAATCGGGTACCCCTCATCGCCGCATTCGCGCACGTGCATCTCGATGGGGATCTGCCCCAGCAACGGCACGCCCAGGCGCTTTGCCTCGTGCTCACCGCCGCCCTTGCCAAAGATGTGGTACACCTGCCCGTCGCTCGGGCAGAGGAAGTAGCTCATGTTTTCGATGATGCCCAGGATCGGCACGTTCACCTTCTGAAACATGCCCACCGCCTTGCGCGCATCGATCAGCGCCACCTCCTGCGGCGTCGTCACGATCACCGCCCCGTCCAGCGACACCGTCTGCACGATCGTCAGCTGAATGTCCCCGGTGCCCGGCGGCAGATCCAGCACCAGCACATCCAGATTGTCCCACGCCACCTGCCGCAGAAACTGCTGCGTGTATCGCGTCGCGATAGGCCCGCGCACGATCACCGGCGAGCCATCATCCAGCAGGAAGCCCATGGAGATGAGCTGCACGCCGTATTTTTCAATGGGGACGATCTGCTGCTCATCATTCTGATACGGCCGCTCATCCGTGCCAAACATGTGCGGAATGCTCGGCCCGTACAAATCGCAGTCACACAAGCCCACGCGCAGCCCGCTCTTGCTCATCGCGATGGCCAGATTCGAGGCCACCGTGCTCTTGCCCACACCGCCTTTGCCAGACGCCACGGCGATCACTTTCTTGACGCCGGGGATGCTCGACTTGCCCAGCTTTTCAGACGCCGTCACGCCCGCTCCCGGCGGGTCCTTGATGTCAAAGTTCAGCTTCACCTCACCGATCCCCGCCACCTTGTTCAGCACGTCCATCGCCTGCTCATGGATGAGCCGCGGGATGTTCGGGTCACGCGTCGCCACCGAGATGTCGATGGTCACATTCTTCCCTTCAATCTGGATGCCTTTCACGAGGCCAAACGAAATGATGTCACGGCTGAATCCAGGGTAGCGGACGTTGCCAAGGGCGGTGCGGATGTCTTGTTCGGTGGGCATGGGGGTTGGGGGATACGCCTCAACTAGCGCGAGAAGTCAAAAGTGAAACGATTTTTATCCTCCTCTTCCTCTTACTCCGCCTCTTTATCCTCGTTCTCGATCCTGCCGCCCCGCCACGCATTCACCACAGCCAGAAACGGAGCGCCTCATCCGGCGACAGCGTCTTGGCTCCGGCTTCTTCGAACGTAGTTCGGGCTTTAGCCCGTCTGCCCCCCCTTTCTTGATCATCACAGGACATGACCAAGCGCTGCGACTTCTCTTTCCAGGAGGTCACAAAACTCCCCAGCCACGTTTTGCATGCAATTCAGCGGAAACACGTCCGAAATAATCGGTTCGTCATTGGCCTGCCACACACATCGTTGCTGCTCCGTTCCTTCGACAAGCACCATCGTAACAGCACTGAAAGATGACATTCCAAGATGGGAAATGTGGAAGCGACTTAAGGTGTCGGGATAGACCTCCGGATACTCTTCACCATCGGGCTGCATCAGCACTGGCTTCACCAACCGCTCAAAAACTTCAACAGCAGGCAGCGTCATTAATCCCGGCTCAAATCGTGGAAGCAAGTTTATCGAAAAATCCTTCAGCCACCCATGACAGCCTCTCAAATCAACCGTGTCACTCCAATTGCCACAGGCCCTGCCATGCAGCACAAAACGAAACCTGCCAAAGATCCAATCGTCGACAATTTCAGTGACCTCCGCCGCAATCGCAAAATCATTGTTATGTCCCGTCACGATCATTAGCCATTCAAAGGCTCGATCTTATCTTGTGTCAAGAATCGTGAGAAGAGTGGTATTTGGACACGTCCTCAATCACGTCGCCCCCTCTGGACATCTCCCACCTCCCCCCACAAAAAAACGCCGCCTGTTTCCAGGCGGCGTTCGTGGATCGATAGCTCGGCAGCCTATTAAGGCTTCGGCACTTCGGAGATCGTCTTGAGAATGCGGCTGGCGATCGCGTATGGATTGCCCTGGCTGTTCGGACGGCGGTCTTCCAGGTAGCCCTTCCAGCCGTTTTTCTTGAAGCTGTGCGGGACGCGGATGGACGCGCCACGGTCAGCGATGCCCCAGGAGAACTGGTCGATGGACTGCGTCTCATGCAGACCGGTCAGGCGCATGTGATTGTCAGGGCCATACACGGCGATGTGCTCGGCGCAGTTCTTCTCGAACTGGGCCATGAGGGCGAGGAAATAGGGCTCGCCGCCGGTTTCACGCATGTACTTCGTGGAGAAGTTGGCGTGCATGCCGGAACCGTTCCAGTCGGTGGCGCCGAGAGGCTTGCAGTGGTACTCGACGTCCACGCAATACTTTTCACACAGACGCTGCAGGATGTAGCGGGCCACCCAGACCTGGTCGGCGCAGGTCTTGGAGCCTTTGCCGAAGATCTGGAATTCCCACTGGCCCTTGGCCACTTCGGCGTTGATGCCTTCGTGGTTGATGCCAGCGTCAAGGCAGAGGTCAAGGTGCTCCTCGACGATCTGACGTGCGATGTCGCCCACGTTCGTGTAGCCCACGCCCGTGTAGTAAGGGCCCTGCGGGGCAGGATAGCCGTTCTCAGGGAAGCCCAGGGGGCGGCCGTCCTGATACAGGAAGTATTCCTGCTCAAAGCCGAACCAGGCGTCCGGATCGTCAAGAATCGTGGCGCGCTCGTTGGAGGCGTGGGGGGTGCCGTCGGCATTGTAAACTTCGCACATGACGAGCACGCCGTTCTTGCGGCTGCTGTCCGGGTACACGGCCACAGGCTTCAGCACGCAGTCAGAGCTGCCGCCAGGGGCCTGTTGGGTGGAGGAGCCGTCAAAGCCCCAGTCTGGCAGTTCTTCCAGCTTCGGGAAGCTGGCGAACTCCTTGATCTGAGTTTTGCCACGAAGGTTGCGGACAGGCTGATAACCGTCCAGCCAGAGATATTCGAGTTTGTATTTGGCCATGGTTGAATGTGTGGATTGAGTCTTGCCTAAGGCCTTCGGAAACTTTTCCTCCAGCAGCAGCGTCGTCGAAATGAGCATGTTTCATGCCACACGCGAGATGTTTTTTCAACTTTTTGCACCCACTCCGCCTCCTCAGGACCTCCGAAAGATCAGCAAACCCCCATCATTTCTCCACCCCTCATTTCTTGATCTCAGGCTCTCCCACGTCACTCCCACCCATAGCCTCTCTCCGGCCCCTCCCGCCTCTTTTTTTTCCGCCTTTTTTGCGCCCCTTTGCGGCCAGCCCTCCGTTCCCCTTTTACCATTGCACATCCCGCCCACAGGCCGGAAGGTGCCACCGCAAACACCCCATGAAAGAAGCCAAAAACACCGCCCGCGCCATTGTGCACATCGGCTATGACGGCAAGGTGTACAAGCAGTTCAAGGGGCACAACGCCCGGGACCGCTTCGAAAACGAAGTCCGCGTGCTTAAACTCCTCGAAGCACGCGGCTGCGACTACGTCCCCCGCCTCCTGGAATCCGACCCCGCAGAGCTGAAAATCGTCACCACCAACTGCGGCTCCATCGTCACCCACATCAGCGAAAAGCGCATCAAGGAGCTCTTCGGCGCCCTGGAGCGCGACTACGGCGTCCGCCATGACGACGCCTTTGCCCGCAACATCACCTACCGCAACTCCGACGGCAGGTTTTGCCTCATCGATTTCGAGCTCGCAACCATCCTCGACGAGCCGCCGAAGCCTGCAGCATGAGCGATCCCAACCCCACCCAACCACCCCCCGCCCGCCTCCGCTGGTCCGGCATGACCCATCCCGGACGTGTCCGCACCAACAACGAAGACACCTTCCTGTGCCTCAATTTTGACGCCCATGAAGTCCGCTACCTCGGCAAAGTCGGCGAATCCACCCTCGACAGCGGCGACTTCGTCTTTGCCGTGAGCGATGGCATGGGCGGCGCCAAGTCCGGCGAATTCGCCAGCAAGATCGCCGCCGAAAAAATCACCCAGCTTCTGCCGAAGAGCTTCAAGCAGTCCGCCCAGCACTTCTCCATCGGCCATGGCGATGTGTTGCAGGAGCTCATCAGCCGCATCCACGCCGAGCTCAGCAAACTCGGCCGCTACTACGAAGAATGCCGCGGCATGGGCGCCACCCTCAGCCTCGGCTGGTTCACCCCCGGCTGGCTGCACTTCGCCCACGTGGGCGACAGCCGCATCTACTACCTGCCCAAAGGCGGCCCCATGAAGCAGCTCACGCACGATCACAGCTACGTCGGCTGGCTCCAGCGCAAAGGCGAGCTCAATGAGCGCCAGGCCCGCACCCACCCGCGCAAGAGCGTCCTCATGCAGGTCCTCGGCGCCGGCCGCCAGAACATTGATCCCCACATCGGCTCCGTCGGCTGCGAGCCCGGCGACCGCTTCCTCTTCTGCACCGACGGCGTCATCGACGGCATCTGGGACCACCGCCTCGCCGACATGCTCGCCAAAGACGACGCCAAAACCATCGTCGAATACGCCGTGGCCGAATCCGGCAAAGACAACGCCAGCGCCGTCGTCGTGGAGATGCTCTGAGTAGCTCTGCAGCCCGAACCCATAGGCTGCATACGGAGCATGCGAACTCTCTAATACCCGTGCGATTGAAAACGGGTCTTTAATCCGGCCGACCTAGGAGTCTTGAATATCTAATTAAGGCACTTATATATTTCCCGCATAATAATAATGGCCTCAATAGGATTAAAATTTTCTTCAATTTTAAGCTAAGCCGATAGGTATCTCAGGCGTTGCACTGATGTTCCGATGAACAAATACATATGCAAAACTACCATCTAACACATAACGGGGACGACTGGGCGCTTAAACGTGAAGGCGCAGGAAGAGCAACTGAGG
>NZ_JBAQCR010000321.1:0-10667 GCF_049294395.1 Prosthecobacter sp. | reverse complement strand
CGGCATCACCGGGTCTTGGAGTTTGTCTACTTTTCGGTGGTCAGCTCGACTGGGTTTGCCATTGGCCTGCTTTCCGGGCCGTATCTCATCAAGTGGTATGGCATCAGCACATTGACAGCCCAGTTGCTGCTGATCGTTTCGTCCACTCTGGTGAATTTCATCTGCCGGAAGCTCTTTGTGTTCAAAGGTTGAGGCCGCATGCTGAACGTCGTCCTGTTTCAGCCGGAGATTCCGCACAACACGGGTGCCATCGGACGGCTGTGCCTGGCCACGAATGCGCGGCTGCATCTGATCAAGCCGCTCGGCTTCAGTCTTGATGACAAGCAGCTCAAACGCGCCGGACTGGACTACTGGGCGGAGGTGGATGTGCGTGTCTGGGACAGCTGGGAGGCACTGGCGGCGGAGATTCCTGCCGGGGCCGCCTGCTGGTTCATCGAATGCCAGGGCGAACATACCTACTGGGAGGCCGACCTCACAGCGGATGAGATTTTCCTCGTCTTCGGCCCGGAAACACGTGGCATCCCGGCCTCGGTAATCCAGCCGAAGCGCTGCCTGCGCATCCCGATGCAGGGCACGCGGAGTCTGAATCTGGCCACCGCTGCGGGCATTGTGATGTATGAGACGCTCAGACAACGCACGCTGGCGGGCATCATGTCTTGACGCCGCGTGGCATCTGCGGAGCGTACACCCTTATCTACATGAGCCAGGAAGCAGCCCCACTCGCCGCACACGATGTGCACCGTACCTACCACCTTGCGGGGCATGATCTGCCCGTGCTACGCGGCGTCAATGTCGAAGTCGCCGCCGGTGAAAAGGTGTTCCTCTGCGGCCAGTCCGGTGCAGGCAAAACCACTCTGCTCTACGTCCTCGGCGGGCTGGAGCAGCCCACATCGGGCGATGTGATGGTGCATGGCCGCTCGCTGTATCAGGCGGCAGCCGCCGAGCGTGCGCGCACGCGCAACGAGGTCATGGGATTTGTTTTCCAGCATTACTTCCTGCTGCCGGAACTCACGGCTTTGGAAAATGTGATGCTGCCGGCCATGATCGGCGGCAAAAAAGCCGAGACCCGCGCCCGTGAACTGCTGGACAAGGTGGGCCTCACGGCACGCCTCCAACACCTGCCCACCGAACTTTCCGGTGGCGAGCAGCAGCGCGTGGCCATCGCCCGCGCGCTCATCAACAACCCCGGCATCATCTACGCCGACGAACCCACCGGCAACCTCGATGCAAGCACCGGCAGCGGCGTCATCGACATGCTGATGCAGGTGGTCGATGAGGCCAAAAAAACACTCGTGGTCGTCACACATGATCAAACCCTGGCCAAGCGCGGTGACCGCCGCCTGCTTCTCAAAGAGGGCCGTCTCGAAGAAGGTTGATGCACTCGCCTTGGTGCTGAAACGAGATTAAACTTCTGCACGCGTATGTCTTCGGAATCTCCCATGCCCGCCACGGACTCCCCTCCCTTCCCAGGATCACAGCGCCGGAAGCGCGGCTGCTTTGGCTCGCTCATCCGCCTGCTGTTTCTGCTCACCCTGCTCATCGCACTGGTGCTGCCATTCACCCCCTTTGCCGGCAAGATCAAAAAAGCCATCCAGGACATCGTCGCCTCCGCACGGAGCACGAAGGAGCGCATCGTCACGCGTGATGTGATGCGGGATGTGATCAAGGAAGTTCCCGTCGTCAAAGAAGTGACCAAGGAAGTCATCCGCGAAGTCCAGCCGCCGCTGCCGGAGAAATACATCCCGCGCAAGGACATCGATGTGGCCACGCTTTTCAACGGCATCACGGTCAAAACAAACCTGATCACGGAAGAGGGTGGCTTTGCCAGCCTGGAGCGGCTTGATCCCGAGGCCTACAAGGCGGAATTCCAGCTGAGCATCCGCGTGCCGAAGGCGAACCAGACGCTGGACGAACTCTCCCGCATCAACAAAAACCTGCCCGCGATCCTGCCCGGACTCGGTGTCATGCTGCCAGCAGCGAAGGTCAGCGGCTTCTACCACAAGCTTTACGAGAACAAAACCAACCGCGTGCAGAACGACCTCACGCGCCTGAATAGAATCCTCGACCGTCACAACTTCTATGATACCGAGACCATCTTGGAACTGACCCACCCGACCACGCAGCGCCGCGCGCTGCTCGTGCAGTCGGAGATGGATGTGGTGGCCGACGGCTCGGATGGCGACCGCATGCCGACGCTGGAGGAGTACATCTACCTCTCCGACTATTACCAGCCCTTCACGAGCTATGCGTGGGCGAAGACCACGAAGACGCCGAACCCGCTTCTCGCCAAATGGGAGGACCGCCTGCAAAAGGCGCAGGATGAATTCTCAAAGAAGGGCCTGAGTTCATCACGCAACCGAGAGCTCAAGGTGATGATCGACCAGCTCAAGCTGGAGGTCTCCGACTTCAAGGTGCGCAGCAGCCTCATCGCGGACAAAGACCCCTTCATCGTCATCTCGCTGCTGTTCCGCGGCTATGCGGATCAGAACAAGTTTACGCCGCAGATCGGCGACTACGCGGCCGTCATTCACGAAGGAAAAATCTATCCCGCCATCTGCGGCGACTACGGCCCCAGCTTCAAAATGGGCGAAGCTTCGCTGCTCATGGCCAAAACCATCAATCCCAAGGCCACGCCCTACATCCGGCCCGAAAGCGATCTCAAGGTGACCTACCTCATCTTTCCTGGCACGGCGGAGAAGGAGCGCAGTGCTCCAGACCTCGCGAAATGGCGGGAGAAATGCTTGGCTCTGCTGGGAGAAGTGGGCGGCGTGGGTGCTGGTTTTGAGCTGCACACCTGGGAAGACCCGTTCAAGAAACCGGAGCCGCCGCCACCCGTCACCGTCATGCCACCTGCGACCAGTGACGCAGCCACCCCCGGCACACCAGGAACGATAACGACCCCTCCGGGAGTGCCATCTGCCACGACACCTCCCCTGCCCGGCCCAGCCACGGCCCCGATCATTCTGACGCCCATTGAACCATCGTCGGCAGCGACGAAGTCAGGTGACGCGAAAGCTGCGCCTGCCAAGTCGAGCGGGACAAAGGCGAAAGCGAATAAGAAGTAAGTGCGTTGCAGGAATGGCACTCAGTTAAGGGGTGGCGTGCATTCTGGAGGGTCTGGGGCACCCGAGTCACGCAGCAGCATCTTGGAATACTCAAGTCAAAACCGAGACACCCGCACCGCCCCATCAGCGGTTTAAATCCTGCTCTTACCTGACTGCCCTTATGCGCACCGAATGCCTGGCTTTTTTCCAAAACCCGCGCCTGAACGATCCAAGGAAACGGGAGGTCATGGTATTGAATATGAGATGTTTGCATCTTTAGGTTTCTAAATAATGCCTGACAACTTATTGGAAAGAACCACCAAACACTCGACAAATGGAACGATTAGCAAACTCCCAACTTGTGCATCGACTAGTTTTTTTACTGCTCATGCTTTCAATGCGATCTTCGGCAATAGCCAATGTCGCGGTTCAAGACTTCGATACTCACATAGAGGACGCAGAGACTGTTCTCACTGGGATGGTCAGAGAAGGTCGGCAAGGGCAAGTCATTCTTGTTGTAGAGACTTCATTGAAGGGCGCAGGAAAGCCAAACGAGGAAATCGTTATTGATGAGAACTCCAGATTGGCGTGGCGTCACGTGCCCGGAGGCGGGCCAATGCCTCCGACTAGTTACGCTGATTTTGTGCAGCAAATTCAGCAATCTGACTGGTATCAAAAACGAGTGGTGCTCGTCGGATCCATCAAAAATGGGAAATGGATAAGCTACTGTTACGATTGGTCCGTTTGGACCTCCGGTTTGTCTACGCGGAAAGAAGCTCTCAAGGGCCTTTCTTTTGAAGAGCTTGTGAAGGCGATAAAATCGAAACTCGGAGAATCCACCGCAACTCATCAAGTAAAGACGGCCAGCCAAGGCACTAGGGCGGAAAAGCCTGCTATTGCTCCGAATCCCCAGCCCCCAGTTGTTCAACCAACAGAGTCTAAGAAGACATTCGCACCCAGGCCCGTGACCCCGCCACCGAGCGATGAACCAGCATCATCAACGCCGTGGAGCATGATCGTTGTGTTGACCGTGGCGGCGCTTGGCCTGCTGTGGCTGCTGCTCAAGCGGCGTTCGTGAGCGTGGGGCGGTTAGCAACGTCTCTCCGGCCTGCAGAAAAAAAACATGCCTTGCATCATGCACGCATCGCCTGACCTAAAACATTGCCAATCAAAGCCAAATGGAGGCGGGGGCACCGGCGGATGAGGCGCGTGAATACGACGGCGCTGATCACGCAGTCACGCGCATCGACTTCCCGACTGAAAAAAAAAGCTAAGCATGAATGGCACTTGATTAAGGGCATGTGTCGCCAGTTTTGGAGGTCTGGGCACCCGAGCCATGCGACAGCGTCTTGGAGTGCGGTGGCAGAGATGCACGGCGCAAGCCTGCATCAGCGACACCGCTTTCGCGAGGTGTTGCTTGCTCCTTGGCCTGAGCCTGCTGTCCGGCCTGCGAAAGCGGCGTCGAGCCCAGGCTTGCCGCGCGCATTGATTCGCTTTGCTCACCCTTTGGGCAGCCTGCGACTGTCTATCTTCACTGCGCTCCGGTTCCAAGACGCTGTCGCGTTCGCGTAAGTGCAGGACCAGAAGCATGCGAAGCGAACGACATCCCGCCTCAACGGAGTGCCATCAGTGCGTTGCTGCCCGCCAGCCTCAGTCAAACACCACGGTCTTGTTTTTGACGACCAGCACACGGTCACGTGAGTGCCACCAGAGTGCTTTGGCCAGGACGGTTTTTTCCAGGTCGCGACCAAGGCGCACGAGGTCTTGCACGCTGTCTTCGTGACTGACGCGCATGACATCCTGATGGATGATCGGACCTTCATCCAGGTCTGCGGTGACGTAGTGGCTGGTGGCGCCGATGATCTTCACGCCGCGCTGGAAGGCCTGATGGTAGGGCTTCGCACCGACGAAAGCAGGCAGGAAGCTGTGATGAATGTTCAGGATACGGTGAGGGAACTCCGCGATCATCGCCGGACTGATGATCTGCATGTAGCGGGCCAGCACGACGGTGTCGATGCGGTTCTGGCGCAGCAGTTCGATCTGGGCGGCCTCCTGCGCGAGCTTGTTGTCCTTCGTGATGGGAAAGTGATGAAACGGAATGCCGAAGCGCTCCGCCGCCGGCCGCAGGGTCTCGTGATTGGCAACGATGAGCGGGATGTCCACGGGCAGGTCCCCGGATTCATGACGAGCGAGGAGATCGTAGAGACAGTGGTTCTCCTTGGTGACAAAGAGGGCGATGCGCTTGCGCTGGCTGGCAAAGCTCAGGCGCATCTGCATTTCATGCCGACGTGCCATGGGCTGCAGGCGCGACTCGATCTCTTCATTATCGAGCGTGAACTTCTCCAGGCTCCATTCCAGGCGCATGAAGAAGGCGTTCTGCTCGGGGTCGATGTGCTGCTGCAGGTCGATGATGTTCCCCTGATGGGAGAAAATGAACCCGGTCACATCATGCACGAGCCCCGGACGGTCCGGGCAATGGATGAGGAGTGTAGCGATGTCAGCAGAGGCCATGGTGAATCAGGATTACGAACGTGAAGCGGGGAAGCGCGTACAAATGCCGTGGCCTTCGATCAGGCTGGGAATCTGCTCGGCATGACGACCGGAGGCGATGATGCACTCCACACCGCCGTGCACTGCATCCTGGACGGCGCGCAGTTTGGAAATCATGCCACCGGTGCCGAGGGTGGATTTTTCCTCTTCGGCGTGGTGGATCACGTCATCGACGTTCTCGACGACAGGGATCGGGCCCTCTTCAGGTTTCTTGGTATCGCGCAGAAGTCCGGGAGCGCTGGTGAGGAGGATGAGGACGTCGGCGCCCCAGAAGCGGGCGACGCGGGAGGAAAGCTTGTCGTTGTCGCCGTAGCGCAGTTCCTCGATGGCGACGGAGTCGTTTTCATTGATGACGGGAACCACCTGAGAGAACTCCATCAGGCGATCCAGCACCGCTTTGACGCGTGGCGCACGATCCGCGTTTTCGAAATCTTCATGCGTGACGAGAAGCTGAGCGACGTGCAGGCCGTGATCCCGCAGGAGCGATTCATAGGCGTGCATGAGGTGCGTCTGGCCCACGGCGGCGAGCGCCTGCAGGGTGGTCACATCTGTTGGACGTTGCTTGAATTCAAGCGGCTTCAGGCCGGAGGCCACGGCACCGCTGCTGACGACGACGACCGAATGCCCGGCACGCTTCAGAAGTGCGACGGCCTCCACGAGTTTGCGCAGTTGCACGGGATCGGGTTCAGGCGCGTCTTTGCGCGTGAGAATGCCGGAGCCGAATTTGAGAACGATGCGCTTGGAGGCCATGAGTCAGGGGGAAACGAGGGGCGGCGAATATGGCGGGGTGCGCTGCGATGCAAAGGGCAAAAGGCACAGAGATGGCCACAAAAAGGCGCAAAGAGGTTCAAAAAAGAGGCGTGGGGCGGCTATGCCAGGGAATACGGAATCCAACCGTGATTCAGAGCCCGAATCGAAAGACGATCAGACTCTGATTTTTGCCCTTTTTGTGCCTCTTTGCGGCCAATCCGAATCTTACCACCGCACCACGGAACTGGCCCAGGTAAAGCCGCCGCCGAAGGCGACGAGGAGGACGACATCGCCCTTTTGGAGGCGGCCGGCCTTGTTGGCTTCGTCGAGGGCCACGGGGATGGTGGCGGCGCTGGTGTTACCGTATTTGTCGAGATTCATGAACACACGCTCCAGCGGCAGGTTCAGGCGTTCAGCGATGGCACTGATGATGCGCGCATTGGCCTGATGTGGAATGACGAGCGAGACATCCGCTGCGGTCAGACCGGCCATTTCCAGCGCCTGCTGAGAGGCCTCCAGCATGCGGGTGACGGCATGCTTGAAGGTTTCGCGGCCTTCCATGTGAATGGTGTTGGGATGCGACTCGACGTTTTCGGGAGTGATTGGGCAGGCGGAACCGCCGCCTGGAACCTTGAGGACGTCAGCGAGAGTGCCGTCCGTGCCCATGACCGTGGACAGAACTCGTCCGGGAGCGTCGGTTTCCGATTCATCGGCCCGGCGAATGACCACTGCGCCGGCTCCATCGCCAAAAAGCACGCAGGTGTTGCGGTCTTTCCAGTTGATCAGGCTGCTGAGCTTTTCCGCGCCAATGACGAGGGCGGTGGTGCGGTTGCCGGTGTTGATGAAATGACGCGCGACCTGAAGGGCGTACAAAAAGCCGGAGCAGGCGGCCGAGATGTCAAAGCAGACGGCATTCACGGCTCCGATCTTCTTCTGCACAAAGCAGGCGGTGGACGGGAAGAACATGTCCGCCGTGACGGTGGCGACGATGATGAGCTGAATGTCCTCTGGAGCCACTCCGGCGCTGGCCATGGCGCGGCGGGCCGCTTCGGAAGCGAGATCACTGGTGGCCTGCTCTGGCGCGGCGATGCGGCGCTCCTTGATGCCGGTGCGGGAGGTGATCCACTCGTCGGAGGTATCGACAATTTTGGACAGATCTTCGTTGGTCAGCACTTTTTCAGGCATGTAACTGCCTGTGCCAATGATGCTGGAGGCGCAAAAGGGCTGGGAACTAGGAGCGGGCATGGAGGGAAATGGAATGGGCGGTGGCGGCGGCTTCGATGTGAGGCCCGACCTGATGTTGGATGGATTCGCAAGCCTGACGGATTGCGTTCTTCATGGCAAGCGGAGATGCACTGCCATGGGAGATGATGGTGATGCCCCGGAGGCCCAGCAGCGGCATGCCGCCGACCTCGTCGGGATTGGTGCGGTAGTGGACGCGCTTGAAGGCGGGCTTGGCCAGCAGGCCGCCGATCTTGGTCCAGAAGCCGCTCTTAATTTCGCTCTTCACCATGCTGAAAATGGTGTGCGCCAGAGCTTCGGCGTTCTTTAAAATGACATTGCCGGTGAAACCGTCGCACACGACGACATCCGGCGGGGTTTCCCACACGTCATGGCCTTCGACGTTGCCGATGAAGTTCAGCCCAGCAGTGTGGCGCAGCAGCTTGCCGGTTTCCTTGCACAAGGCATTGCCCTTTTCAGCTTCGGTGCCGTTGGACATGAGGCCGACGCTGGGATTTTCCCGGCCCAGCACGTGGCGGGCAAAGGCGCTGCCCATGATGGCGTTCTGCACCAGATGCGCAGGCTCGCTGTCAGGATTGGCCCCGGCATCGATCAAGATCCAATGCTTGGTCAAGGAAGGCATGATCGAGGCGATGGCTGGCCGCTCGATGTGCGTGAGGGTGCGCAGTTTGATCAGAGAGGCGGTGACGGCGGCACCGGTGTGACCGGCGCTGACCACGGCATCTGCCTTGCCATCTTTGACCAGATCCACGGCCACGCTGATGGAGCTGTCCTTCTTCTTGCGCACGGCGTCGATGCCGCTGTCAGACATTTCAACGACCTGGCTGGCGGGGACGATTTCCAGTTTCGGGCTGGAGATTCCCTGCTTCTGCAGTTCCTGCTCAATGGCAGCCGGAACGCCCACCAAAAAGAGTTTGGTGATGGCGGGCAGCGACTCGAGGGCGAGTTTGACGCCGCCAATGGGGTTTTGCGGGGCGAAATCGCCCCCCATGACATCCAGTGCGATCTTCATTCCTGCGGTTGCGTGAGAGTCTTCAAAAGTATCGGGAAACGAGTCTTAAAGCGTGCGGAAGCGGGAATGCAAATGGGAGTTTTTGGCCATCTAGGACAAAAACAAACCGGGAGTGCAGTGACTGCACTCCCGGCTGAAAAAACGCAGGCTTAAACGGCGCGTCTAGTACACGCCTTCCACGATGGTTTTCTCCATCGCACCGAAGGGGCGGACGTCGGCGACGCCGTCCCAGGCATAGGGGGCGCGGGGCTTGCGGCGCATGGCCTCGTCACGCTCCAGGAAGCGGGGCATGAAGAACTCCTGGGTCAGGGTGGTGAGCTCCACACGGCCCCAGGCGTCGTATTCGACGGTCTGGTCGGTGTTCTTGGGATCCACCACACGCAGCACGGCGCGGGGCTGCGGTGCGTAGTAGGTGATGGAGAAATTGTCCTCCGGGGTCAGCGGCACGCTGGCGGCGAGGCCCATGAGGGTGTTGCCGTAGGTGGGGTAGAAGCCGATGCGGTTTTCCAGCACTTCTTCGATGATGAAGCGCACGTATTGAGGCGTCATGGTGGTGCCACCGACGAAGCAGCCACGGATGCCAGCGGAGTAGAGATCCACCTTTTCAGCGAGGGCTTCGAGAAGCTTGGGGGTGGTGAAGATGGCGGAGATTTTGCGATTCTTCAGCAGGAGCACAGCCTGATCCACCACGTGGTCCATGTACTGGCGGGCGACGTCGAACTGCTTGTTGGAGATGAGCTTCTTCACAAAGCGGGGGTCGAGATCGACGAAGTAGCAGGAGCTGCCGCGGTAGTTGGCCAGATGCTCCACGGCGAGGCGGAGGCGGCGGGGGCCGGTGGGGCCGACCATGATCCATGATTCACCCGGCGGGAAGTGCTTGTCGTCGAGCTTGTGGCTGAACTCCTCGTAATCAACGCGGAAGTCATTCCAGCCGATGCGCTGCTTGGGCATGCCAGTGGTGCCGCCGGTTTCGAAGATGTTGAAGGGCTTGCCTTTGAAGGCGGCGGGGACCCAGACTTCCGGCTGCTGATCGCGGAGCCATTCGTCCTGGAAATGGGAGAAGTTTGCCAGGATGTCCTCGTAGCTGTTCACCTTGCCACGGGGGTCGAAATTGTTTTTGGCCCAGTCGAGCCAGAAGGGACAGCCGGTTTCTGGCGAGAAATGCCAGTTGATGATTTCGCGGACTTGGGTGTCGAGTTGGGTTTTGGCTTCGGCTGGAGTCATGGACGGGACGGGGGATGGGAGCGGGGAATGTGAAACGGGAGGCATTAAACGAAAGTGGAATTCACAGCCTTTCGATCAAGAAGCGTGAAATAAATTTCAGCAACTTCGTCCAAGAGGGGTCAGTTTAACGTCGCAACCCAATCCACATCATGAAACTCAAGCATCTGCTCTGCTCCGCCCTTGTTCTGTTCTCGCTGGTCTCGTGCGTTGTCGGCCCCGGCTATGGCCGGCCGATCGTCAGACCTGTGGGCCGGCCTGTCGTCAGGCCCGTTGGCCGCCCCGTTGTTCTGCCCTATGGTGCACACCCCTACTACCACGGCGGGGTGCGATACTACAATCATCGCGGTGTTTGGTACCGCCCCCATGGCGGCGGGCACATCATCGTTCCGCGCCCCTATTAAAAGACTCGCTGGCATGCTAGTGGTGCCGCAGTTGAAAACCAGTATCGACGTGAGAAAGGTGCACAACGGCATCGCCGCTGTGATCGCTCTCGATTGCAGCGGTCCCCTTTCCCGCAAAACATGAGCCTTTCCCTCACTCAAGACGACAACACCGCCCTTTTTCGCAAAGCCTGGACGCTCTACGACGCGATCTCTGAGAAGAACTACATGTTCCACCGTGAGATCTACGACCACGTCTCCGGGATGCTGCAGCAGCGCCACGCGCAGGGGCCTTATCACCTCCTTGATCTTGGCTGTGGGAACGCGCGATTCCTGGCGCCCTGCCTGAAAACGGCACCGCCGGCCAGCTATGATGGGGTGGACTTGTCCGCCTCCGCTCTGGGTGAAGCGCGCACGTATTTGCAGGGCATTGCCAACACGGGGCTGCACCACAAGGACATGCTG
>NZ_JBAQCR010000320.1:0-13161 GCF_049294395.1 Prosthecobacter sp. | reverse complement strand
CTTGTGGACACCTCCAAAGAGCCGCAGCACGTGATCGACAGCTACGGCCCCGATGTCAAAAAGCCCGGCACCTTTGCGGCCAACTGCCTGCTCGCACGCCGCCTGGCCGAACGCGACGTGCGCTGCATCCAGCTCTTCCACATGGGCTGGGATCATCACGGTGGCCTGCCCGCCGCCATCCGCGGCCAATGCCGCGATACCGACCAGCCCACCACCGCTCTCATCAAAGATTTGAAGCAACGCGGCCTGCTCGATGACACGCTCATCGTCTGGGGTGGCGAATTCGGCCGCACCATCTACTCACAGGGCACGCTCACCGCCACGAACTATGGCCGCGACCACCACCCGCGCTGCTACTCCCTCTTCATGGCCGGCGGCGGCGTGAAGAAAGGCACCACCTACGGCGAAACCGACGACTACAGCTACAACATCGTCCGCGACCCCGTGCACGTGCACGATCTCAATGCCACCCTCATGCACCTCCTCGGCATCAATCACGAACGCCTCAACTACAAGTTCCAGGGCCTCGACATGCGCCTCACCGGCATCGCCGGGAATCTCGTGAAGGGTGTGCTGGCATAAAGCGAAGCTGCAAAGCGCTGACCTGCTCACCCGCCTTTCCGATCACGCCGGCATTGCGGAGGACTTTGCTGCCTGCCGCTGTGGTCCTGCGACGATCAAGTTGCCCCATAAAGTCGTCATCGTCATCCATGTTTGGGATGCTTCCTCAACCGTGACCTATCCCTCGTCAAGGAGGTCAGTCGCACAGGAGCGCTCCACCTCCGGCCACTGCAGCGGCTGACAAAGCGTGGGTGCAATTCCCAGCAGGGCCAGAACGAAGCTCAGTTCCAGCACGCCCAGCGCGAAATACGCGGACTGGAGCCAGGAATACTGACGTATGATCACCAGCTCCACGAAGATCCAGATGAGCATGCCGAATCCGGCCACGGCTGAGAGCAGGAGCGCCATGCGTCGCTTCGCCAGCAGCGCCACCGCAGCGGCCAGTTGGGTGCCGCCGACGACCCCGCCAAGGATCAGGCCCGGCACGAGGTAGGTGGTAAACGGGCTGCCCTCCAGATTCTCCAAGGAGACACCAGCCCCATTGCGTGCGACCGCGAGGAAAGCACCGAAGAAAGCAGACAGCGCCTGAAACACCGCAAGCACAGTGAGAGCCCCGACGACGGTGCGATTTGAGAGTGGTAAAAGCATGCCGTATAATATCAACAAATGAAGAGGTGCGAAACGCCGCCCACTAGGAGCGCGCCCAGCGAACAAGGGTGAAGAGGACGCCCGCCACGTAAAGGGTGCCAAAAATGGTTTGGTTGTGGCGTGCCAGCCATTCAGGCAGGTAAATGTCGAAGTTGGCGCGACGCTCGGTCGTGTAGCGCCCAGCGACAGCAGTCAGGGGGCACTGCCAGGAATGGAGGAATAGTACCAGCACCTCAATGCCCACGACGCCAGTCAGGAGCGCCGCCACCCCATAAGCCGAATGAATGGCCGCGAAGGGAATGGCGATGATGCAGGCAACGAAGAATGCCCACACGCAAGTATGGAGAAGCTTGACTGTCCTGAGCGAGATGGAGGCGGAAAGAGACATGCCGTTTCAGCATCAACAATATAGGTGCCAGCTCTGCTTTGTCAGACACTTCTCAAAACGAAAAAGAGCCAGGGCGCGACCATGATCCAGAGCAGCAAGAGCACCCACACGCGACCGGCCAGCAAGTCGTAGTCGGCCAGCACCTCGGCCAGCGGACGTTTGCGCAGCACCATCCCCATGAAACACTCAAAGACAACGGTGAGGCACAGCCAGACAGCCCCAATGGTGAAGGACTCTCCACTGGAAGATGGCGGCCACTCGTGGATGACAAACCAGATGAACACGCCCATGAGCACCGCTCCAATGAGTGTCGAAAGCTGGTGCGCACGCAGTTCGGCCAGCACTTTGCCAAACGTCGTTTCACGAAGAACGCCGTTGCCGATCGCAATGATCAGCATGACGAACCAGAGAAGAATGTAACGCAGCATCAAGGATTCCTTCTCGCTCATGGATCAGGCGAATACGAGCGGAATGCACAACAGGGGCGGTGTTTATCACGAATGAATTCCAGCACTGATGCTTTCCCGCCTCATCTTCCCTTCCGCTCTCTTTGCCGCTGTCGAAACTCCCCCGGCCCGCACCCCACCTGCCGCGCAAACATGCGGCTGAAGTAATGCCGGTTCGGAAACCCAAACTCCACGGCGATTTGCTCAATCGTCTTGTCCGTCAGCGCCAATGCCTCACCCGCCAGACGCACCCGAGTGCCCAGCACATATGCCGCAGGCGTCTGCCCCGTGTGTTCGCGAAACGCACGGATGAACCTCTCCACACTCATCCCCGCACGCTCCGCTAAAAATGGGTTCGTCAGCTTGCCGTGCGGCGCACGCGCAATGAGTGCCAGCACTTCGGCAAGCCGCTCGGGCATCACCGGCGGCGCTTCCGTTTCCAACCCGGCAAAAACCGTATGCAGCAATGCCGCGCTCAAATGATGCAGCCGATGATCGCGCAATTCAGCAGGGGGCTCACGATGCGTCGCAATCATCTGGCTCAGCATCACTCGCAGTACATCATCCACCTCAATGACAATGGGGGCCGCAGGAATCGACACACCCGGCCTCGCCGTGGTAAAGTGCAGCCAGAAGTGGCTCGCCTTCACCGGGCCGCAGCAGTCAAAAACCGTATCCGCCGGAATCAGCACCGCGCACTTGGGCCCCAGCGGAATCTTGCGCCCTTCAAACAGCAGATGGCAGCCCGGCTTCGGGTTGTAATAGAAACGCCAAAATGGCGAATCAACGCCCTGATGATTCCAATTGTCCAAGGCTGGCTGATAGCCGCTTTCATGAATCAAAAACGGCGTCCAGCCAGACTGCGCCACGCGCGCCAGATCCACGCCCCACGGCGTGGTGTAGTTGAGGTATTTGCGGCGGATCGGCATGCGTATCTATGGAATCAGATACGCAAACGCAGCCTTCATTCACCAGCTTTTCGCACATCCCGCAGCAGAATAAGACACAAAACATCCATAAAGAGGCATAGGCGCGCGCCGTTTGTTCTGGCAGCATCCTTCCACTCATGCACCGGCTTCTCATTTTCCTCCTCACCTTCCCCGCCCTGCTCCCGGCTGCCCCGGCAAAGGTGAAGTTCAATCGCGATGTGCGGCCCATCCTCTCGGACAAGTGCTTCTTCTGTCACGGCCCTGATCCCAAGAAGCGCGAGGCCGATCTCAGACTGGATGAGCGCGATGCCGCCATCGAGGCCAAAGCCTTCCTGCCCGGCAAAGCCGAAGTCAGCGAGCTGATCCAGCGCATCCTCACCACCGATGCCGACGATCACATGCCACCGGCCAAGTCCAAGCTCGGCGATCTGACGCCCGCTGAAATCGCCATCTTGAAGCAATGGATCAATGAAGGCGCGGAGTATGAAGCCCACTGGGCATTCATCTCCTTGAAGCCCGAATCCACCAAGGATCAGAGCATCGACAAGATCGTCACCGCCGGACTGTCAGAGCTGGGCTTGAAACTGCAGCCCGAAGCCACACCCGAAACCCTCATTCGCCGTCTGAGCTTTGACCTCACCGGCCTCCCGCCTTCCCCTGAAGAAATCAGCACCTTCGTCGCCGAACACGAGTTCAATCCAGCATCAAGCATCCAGCATCTCGTCACCCGCCTCCTCGCCTCACCTCACTACGGCGAGCGCATGGCGGTGGACTGGCTGGATGTATCCCGCTACGCCGACAGCTACGGCTTCCAGGTGGATCGCGAACGCGAAGTCTGGCCCTGGCGCGACTGGGTGGTGAAGTCCTACAACGAGAACCTCCCCTTCGACAAGTTCATCATCTGGCAGCTCGCGGGCGATCTGCTGCCCAATCCGACCGACGAACAGATTCTCGCGACCGCTTTCAACCGCATGCACCAGCAGGAAAGCGAAGGCGGCAGCGTCGAGGAGGAGTACCGCGTGGAGTACGTGGCCGACCGCGTGCAGACCGTCGCCACCGCCTTCCTCGGCCTTACCTTCGAGTGCTCACGCTGCCACGATCACAAGTATGACCCCATCAAGCAGAAGGACTATTACGGTTTGTTCTCCATGCTGCAGAACATCGACGAAGCAGGCCTGTATTCCTACTTCACTCCCTCCCCGCCCACACCCGCGCTCATGATGATGGACGCACCCGCCAAAGAGAAAATGGCGGCACTGAATTCCAAGGTGAAAGCGCTGGAAGCAAAGCTGAGTAACGCGGGCATTTCCGCCCCCACTCTGGCCCTTCGCGACGGCATCCCCGCATCCCTCGAAGGCCAGATCGCCCATTTCACCTTCGACGAACTCAAAGGCAACAAGCTCGCCGATGCCCTCCATCCCGCACCGCCACCCGCACCTCCTCAGCCAAAGGTAGCCGCAGACGCGAAGGACAAAACACCCGCACAGAAAAAGAAAGACGCCAAAGCCCCACCTCCGGGCCCCGAGGCAATCCTCAAAGGCGAAAACAAACTCGTGTCCGGCAAACTCGGCAGCGCGATCCAGTTCACCGGCGATGACTCGGTGGACACACCGCTCGGAAATTTCCAACGTCACGATCCCTTCAGCATCTCCCTTTGGCTGCAAACGCCGGATGAGAAAGATCGCGCCGTGGTGCTGCATCGCTCCCAGGCTTGGACAGATGCAGCCAGCCGCGGCTATGAACTCCTCATCGAAAACGGCCGCATCAAGTGGTCCCTGATTCACTTCTGGCCCGGCAACGCCATCTCCATCCGCACGCAGGCCAAGGTGCCGCTCAATGAGTGGACCCAAGTCATCGTGACCAACGACGGCAGCAGCCGCGCCTCCGGCCTGAAGATCTTCATCAATGGCAAACTGGCCGCCGTGGACATCATCAAAGACCACCTCACCAAGAACATCACCGGCGGTGGCCATGACAACATCAGCCTCGGCGAGCGCATGCGTGATCGTGGTTTCAAAAACGGCCTGGTGGATGACCTGCGCATCTTCAATCGCGACCTCTCCCTGCCCTTTGATGCCAAGCTGGAACCGCTGCTCGCTGAACTCAAAGCCGCACGTGCCGAGGTCACCTCCTTTGCCGATGCGCAGAAGGAAATCATGGTCATGCAAGAACTGCCGCAGCCCAAGAAGGCCTATGTGCTGACACGTGGCGAGTATGACAAGCGCGGTGACGAGGTCGGCCCTGCCACGCCCGCGTTCCTTCCCCCTTTCCCCAAAAAAGCCCCCAAGAACCGTCTCGGCTACGCGCAGTGGCTCACCGCACCCGACCATCCACTTACCGCCCGCGTCACCGTGAATCGCATCTGGCAGAGCCTGTTCGGACGCGGACTGGTGAAGACGGCGGAAGACTTTGGCAGCCAGGGCGAGCGCCCCCTGCATCCAGAGCTGCTCAATTACCTCGCCATGAAGTTCATTCAAAGCGGCTGGAACGTGAAGGCGCTGATTCAGGAGATCGTCACCAGCAAAGTCTATCTCCAGCGCAGCATCGCCGATGCCAAGACCATGGCCGACGATCCCGAGAATCAATGGCTCGCACGCGGCCCGCACTTCCGCCTGCCTGCCGAGATGATCCGCGACAACGCCCTCGCAGCCGCCGGCCTGCTCAAACTCACCATGGGTGGTGCGCCGGTCTATCCTTATGAAATGACCGAAGCCTTCAAGCCCATGGGCCCCAGCGCGGGCGATGCCGTGTATCGCCGCAGCATCTACACCAACTGGCGCCGCACCAGCCCCCCGCCCGCCATGGTCGCCTTCGATGCCCCACGCCGCGCCGTCTGCATCTCCAAACGCGAACGCACCGACTCCCCCCTCCAGGCCCTCATCCTCCTCAACGGAGTCCAATACGTCGAAGCCGCCCGTGTCCTCGGCGAAAAGCTCCACCTCGAAACCAAAGGCAATCTCCCCAAGATGATCGAACTCGGATTCCTCCGCTGCCTCAGCCGCAAACCGGATGCCAAGGAAGTGCAGATCTGCACCCAGCTCTACCAAGAGCAGCTCACCCATTTCAAAGCCGTTCCCAAAGAAGCGGAAGTACTGCTTAAAACCGGCAATGCCAAACGCAATCCCGCCATCCCCCTGCCACAAGCCGCTGCGGCAACGGTGCTCGCACAGGCCTTCTTGAACCACGATGCTTGTGTGGTGAAACGGTGAGATTTGAACCACTGACCGCCCTCTCTTAAAAGCTCTTTCATGAACGCAAATTGCTCAAGGACACGAATCCCAGCCGGGCGCATTCAATCAACGCGACAGCGTCTTGGAGTGCGGTGGCAGAGATGCACGGCGCAAGCCTGCATCGGCGACACCGCTTTCGCGAGGTGCAGGCTGTTCTTGAGCCTGAAACTGCCGTCCGGCCTGCGAAAGCGGTGTGGCGCTGCGCTTCCCACCGCACTCCAAGACGCTGTCGCGCTTTCGCTCTTTCCATCACTAAGTCAGGCAAAAAACAAACGACTCCCCGCCTTCATTGAGTGCCTTTCATGACTCGCACTCGCTTCTTACCGCAGCTCCCATGAACCCTTCAAATTCACCTCTCAACCGCCGCACACTCCTCAACCGCTTTGGCATGGGCCTCGGCGGCATCGCTTTGAACGAGCTTCTCGCCCAAGGCTCCGAACCCGCAGACCATGGCGTGCTCGGCGGCACTCACTTTGCGCCAAAGGCCAAGCGCATCATCTACCTCTTCATGTCCGGCGGTCCATCCCACTTGGACCTGTTTGACTACAAGCCGCTGCTCAACAAACGCAACGGAGAGCAGCTTCCCGATTCCGTGCGCGGTGGTCAGCGACTGACCGGCATGTCGGGAAATCAGTCCTCCATTCCCATGGTGGGCTCTCCCTTCAAATTCACCCAGCATGGTCAGGCCGGTGGCTGGTTCAGCGAACTGCTGCCGCACACCGCGAGCATCGCGAATGATCTCTGCGTGGTCCGCTCGATGTACACAGAGTCGATCAATCACGGCCCCGGTGTCACGTTTTTCCAAACCGGCTCGCAGATCGCCGGACGGCCCAGCTTCGGCTCGTGGCTCAGCTACGGCCTCGGCGCGGAAAATGCGAATTTGCCATCGTTCACCGTGCTGATCACCAAGGGCAAAGGCGGCCAGCCGCTCGGCTCCCACCTCTGGGGCAGCGGCTTCCTTCCCACGAAGCATCAGGGCGTGCTCTTCCGCGCCGCGAAGGACCCGGTGCTCTATCTCGGCAATCCCGCAGGCGTGAGCGCCGACAGCCGCAGGCTCATGCTGGATCGCCTCAAGGAACTGCACGAACACCAGTTTGCCGGGACGCCCGATGCCGAAATTCAAAACCGCATCGACCACTACGAGATGGCCTTCCGCATGCAGACCAGCATCCCCGAAGTCACCGACCTCAGCGATGAGCCGCAGCACATCCTCGACAGCTACGGACCCGATGTGAAAACACCCGGCACCTTTGCCGCGAACTGCCTCCAGGCGCGCCGTCTTGCAGAGAAAGGCGTGCGCTTCATCCAGCTCTACCACCAGGACTGGGACCACCACGGCGGTCTGCCCGGTGCATTACCAAAACTCTGCAAAGAAACCGATCAGCCCGCAGCCGCACTGGTCAAGGACCTCAAGCAACGCGGCCTGCTGGACGACACCCTCGTCGTCTGGGGCGGCGAATTCGGCCGCACGGCGTACTGCCAGGGCAAGATCAGCACCAACTTCGGCCGCGACCACCACCCCCGCTGCTTCAGCGCCTGGTTCGCCGGCGGCGGCATCAAGGCAGGCTCCGTCTATGGTGAGACCGACGACTTCGGCTACAACACCGTGAAGGACGGCCTCCACATCCACGACTTCCACGCCACGCTCATGCACCTCCTCGGCATCGACCACGAACGCCTGACGTACAAGTTCCAGGGCCGGCGCTACCGGCTCACGGACATCCAAGGAAAGCTGGTGAAGGGCCTGCTCGCCTGACGCCTGTGATGAGGCAACCGAGACGGTTGCACTACGGGGAAACGCGTGTTCATTGCCCCTCCCCCAATGAGCCAAGCCAGAACCGCCAAGCAGCACCGCAAAACCGCCGAGACCGACATTGAGATCGAACTCAATGTCGATGGGTCCGGCAAATCACAGATCGACACCGGAGTGCCGTTCTTTGACCACATGCTGACGTTGTTCACCAAGCACGGCCTCTTTGACCTCAAGGTGAAGTGCGTGGGCGACATCGAGGTGGACTACCACCACACCGTCGAAGACACCGGCATCGTGCTCGGCAACTGCTTCCGTGAAGCCCTGGGCAACAAGGCGGGCATCGTGCGCTACGGCTTCTGGCTTCTTCCCATGGATGAAACCCTCGCCGAAGTCGCGCTCGACCTCAGCGGCCGCTCCTTCCTCAGCTATCACGCGCCAGAGGGCGTCGAAGCCATCGGCGGAGTGAACCGCTTCAGCTACCAGCTCGTGGAAGAATTCCTCCGCGCTTTCTCCTCCAGCCTGCTGGCGACGCTTCACGTCGAAATCCGCCGTGGTCGCGATGCGCACCACATGGCCGAAGCCATTTTCAAAGGCCTCGCCCGCGCACTCGATGCTGCAACGAAGCATGATCCCCGCGTCACCGGCATCCCAAGCACCAAGGACGTACTGTGATGAAACTCGGAGTGCTTGATTACGGCGGCGGAAACCTCCGCAGCGTGCTGAATGCTTTTGATGCGATCGACGCCCACGCCAACCTCGTCACCAAGCCGGAAGACTTCGATGCCATTGATGTCCTCGTCTTCCCCGGTCAGGGTGCCTTTGGCGACTCCATCCGCATCCTCAAGGAGACCGGCCTGTGGGAACCCCTGCAGGCCTGGCTGAAGGCGGAAAAGCCCTACCTCGGCATCTGCCTGGGCTACCAGCTCCTGTTTGAAAGCAGCGAAGAATCCCCCGGCGTGGAAGGCCTCTGCGTGGCCAAAGGTCTGGTGCGCAAGTTCGATCCCACCAGCGGCCTCAAGATCCCCCACATGGGCTGGAACGTCGCCCAGTGGGCTCCAGAACAGGCTGCCGTGTGGTCCGGATTGCCAAATCCGACATACGTCTACTTCGTGCACTCCTACTACCCTGACGTGCAGGATGAATCCCTCGCCCTTTGCCGCACCGACTACGGCGTCAGCTTCATCAGCGGCATCGCCAAAAAGAACCTCGTGGCCGTGCAGTTCCATCCGGAAAAAAGCCAGGAAGCAGGACTCACGCTGCTGCGCAATGCGCTGAAAGTGCTGGAGCAGTAAGGCATTCGTTGGCCGCAAAAATTCGCAAAAACAGATCTGATCTTGATCAGTTTTTTTGTGCCTTTTTGAGGCTCTTTGCGGCCAATGCTCCTTGCAGGATGGCCTCTTGGCGCTGTGCCATCTCTTTGGCCTCTTCCGGCTCATGATCGTCCCAGCCAGCGAGGTGCATGAGGCCGTGGACGAGGTAGAGGGCCACCTCGTGGTCGAGGGTCTGGCCGTGCTCAGTGCCCTGGCGCAGGGCGGTGTCGGCGCTGATGAGGATCTCGCCGTGGTGGAAGGTGATGACGTCCGTGGGCGTGGGATCGTCGAGGAAATCGGCGTGCACGCGGGCGATGTCGGCGTCATCGACGATGGTGATCTCGATCTCCTCCAGCGAGGCGAGCGGGGCGTCGGGAAACTTGAGGGCGGCGAGGCACCCGGGCAGCGCGGCTTTGCCGATGCGCCGCAGCCAGGGCAGCGGGATGGAGTGGGCTTTCTGCCGGTTATAAATACGGAGCTTCGGCAGCGGCATCAGGCGGCGGAGGCTGGGGGAGATTTACGGCTGCGGGGCTTCTTGACGGGGGCGGTCTCGTCAGCGGCGGGGCTGGAAAAGGAGGCTTCGACGATTTTTGCCGAAGCTTCAGTTTCTTCATCGCCCACCAGCACGGGCTTGGCTTCCTCCCTTGCATGAGCCTGCTGTGTTGAAGGCTTGGTCTCAACAGCCTTCTGATATTTGATGCGGCCATGCATCATGCTGAGCAGGGTTTTGGCAAAGCTGGCCTTGATCCTGGCCAGTTCGGCGATGGTGAGATCACATTCATCCAGCTGGCCGTCCATCATGCGTGCCTGCACGATGTCGTCGATCATCGTTTCAATCCGTGAGGCATTGGGTTTGTCCAGCGTGCGGGAGGCGCTCTCCACGGCGTCTGCCAGGGAGATGATGGCGGATTCCTTGAACTGCGGGCGCGGGCCCGGATAGCGGAAGGTTTCCTCGCTCACCTGCGGGACGTCGTCCTCCTTGGCCTTGGCCTGCTTCACCAGACGCTCCACCTCGGCTTTCTGATCCAGCGCCTGACGGTAGAAGAACCACGCGAGGGAGTTGCCGTGGTGCTGCTCGATGACGTCGATGATGCGCGAGTTGAGGTTGTGCTTGATGGCGAGATCGACGCCGTCTTTGACGTGCGCGATGATCACCAGCGCACTCATGCGCGGCGTGAGGTCCTCATGCGGATTGGCCGAGGGGTCCATGTTCTCGATGAAGTACTCCGGCTTGCTGAGCTTGCCGATGTCATGGAAGTAGGCGCACACGCGGCACATGCTGGCGCTGGCACCAATCTTCTCCGCAGCGGCCTCGGAGAGATTCGCCACGACGAGGCTGTGATGGTAGGTGCCGGGTGCTTCGATGCTGAGGCGGCGCATCAGCGGGTGGTTCAAATCTCCGAGTTCCAGCCAGGACACATCCGTGGTGACACCGAAGACACTTTCCATCACCGGCAGCAAGCCGCCCACGGCCATGCCGGTGACGACGCCGATGAGCAGCGGCAGGCCCACCATGCGGCCGATTTTTTCCTCCATGATGACGCCAGCGGCCTCATGCAGCAGGAGCGAATAAGCCATGGCCACGAGTCCGACGTAGAGCCCCGCCATGAAGAGACGGTTGCGACGGCGCACATGCTTGGTGAGGAGCACTCCGGTGAAGCCGAGCAGGGCCGATGTGGCCATGTAGGTGGGAGCCGAAATGGAAATGCAGACCAGCACCCCGAAGAGGGTGGCGTAGATGGCCCCAAAGAGGCCGATGCGCCGACCAAGAATCACGGACAGCACCACCGGGCCAAAGGCATGAGGCAGCACGATGGCCTTGAGCGTCTTGCCCCAGCTCTGGCTGAAGGACAGATCCAGCATGAGCACCACGAGGGCAAGATGGGTGAAGATGGTGCCCAGCACCAGCAGGAGCACGCCGTTGTCACAGATGTCATGCCGCAGTGCCACGCGCTCATGCACCACCATGGCAAAGCCAATGGCCCCAGCATAGAGCATATGCAGCCAGGTGACGGCGGGCAGTCCGGCCTCCACCTGGGTGCCGAGGCGCATCAGGATGCCGATGCCAACGAAAAACAGGACGTAAGCCCCCACCGTGCCCGCAGGATGCGTGCGCATCTCGTCAAGCAGATCCCCTTCCTGGTGCTTTCGGCGGGTTTTACCGCAGGAAAGCCCTTCGCGTTGCAAGCGGGCACGACGAATGGACTCGAACATGTGTTAAAAAATAGAGGGGACGGCTATGAAGCTATCATACATCGGGGCTGGGACAAGAATCTTTCCCCGGACCTTCATCCTGTTTGGGCCATTGTGTCTCATTTTTACGGCTCCGCCCGGATTGATAGGCTTCAATGATACGCTGCACGACCGGCAAACGAACGATGTCTTTCGGGGCAAAAGCCACGAAACGCACGCCTTCCACGTCCTGCAGCAGCTCGACGGCCTCCTTCAGCCCCGACTTCACATGACGACGCAGGTCGATCTGTGAAGGGTCTCCCGTGACCACGCAGCGCGCCCCTTCCCCCAGACGGGTCAGGAACATCAGCATCTGCTCGGTGGTCGTGTTCTGCGCTTCATCGAGGATGATGAAGGCATTTTTAAGCGTTCTCCCGCGCATGTAGGCCAGCGGCGCGATCTCGATGCTGCCGCGCTCGATGAGGCGCTCCGCCTCCTCAGGCTCCAGCATGTCATAGAGGGCGTCGTAGAGGGGACGCAGGTAGGGGAAAATCTTTTCCTTCAAGTCACCCGGCAGAAAGCCCAGCGCCTCGCCAGCCTCCACGGCAGGACGGGTGAGCACCAGCCGCTGCACGAGCTTTTCTTTGAGGTAATGAAGGCCCTGAGCCATCGCGAGATAGGTCTTGCCAGTGCCCGCAGGCCCCACGCCAAAGACCACTTCGCATTCCCGCATGGCCTGCACGTAGGCGATCTGCCCGCGCGTCTTGGCCAGCACGGGAGGACGCTTGCCGGAGCCGAGCAGTTTCAGCTGCATGATGGCATCCGCAGGGGCATCGCCCATTTCACGCTGCACGCTCTCGGTCACCAGACGCACCATGCCGGCAGACACATCGCCACCGCTGCGGCGCACTTTTTCAAGCTGGGTGAAAACCTCGCGCACTGAGGCGATGGGTTTCTCCTCGCCCTCCAAACGCACCCAGCCCTCGCGGCTGGTCACGTTCACGCCGAATGACTCACCGATCAGCCGCAGACTGCCGAGGTCATTGCCAATCAGTTTTTGGAGGAACTGTGGCGTCTCGTAAGTGAGCGTTTCGACGGGCATCAGCGGTAGCCATAGGCCAGCGCCCAGAGCACGCCGGCATCCGTCTTCGACTTCAGTTCAAAGACGATCTTGTAAGTGCCGGTCTTCGGCGGATTGACGCGCACGCTCATGAAGAACTTGTCGGACTTGGCATTGATCTGCACCGGCTGGTTCTTTTCATCGTAGACCTTCATGTCGAGCGTGACCCCTTCCTGGCTCGTGCCGAGCCAGAAGGCGTATTCGTTGCCCTTGAAGAGCTGGTGGGTGATCTGGAGCTTCTGTCCGCTCTTCACCTCGCCGTTCCAGTAGTCTTCACGCACGATGAAGCCCTGCTCCACAAACGGAGTGGCGGCCTCCATGGCAAAGTCATGGGACTCATCCACGGTCGCATAGACGCACGTGGCTCCCAGCACCAGCAGGCAGGCGGCGGCGAGAACTTGAAAGCGGGACCAGGGGCGTTTCATTTGGGGGTATCTTTCCATGGAGGAGATCATGAAGGTGAGGGGCACCGACTACTTTTTCGCGAGGATTTCCGTCAACAGGCCATCGCAGGTTTTGCCGATGTCAGACACTGCATCCTTGGAGAAACCGTCCACGGCGCCTTCCATCTGCTGAAGCACGGAGGCCAGGCCCTTTTGGATGG
>NZ_JBAQCR010000319.1:0-16736 GCF_049294395.1 Prosthecobacter sp. | reverse complement strand
TTCCAAGACACCCGCCATCCAGAACCGGCTAAAGCCGGGACTACAATACTCAGAGAGCCGCTCACTTCCCACATGACATCCCGCCCCGAGCAGCGACCCTCCGCCCCTTTCTATCCCACCCCACATGCGCCGCCTCGATCAACTGCTCTCTGCCCTCGGTTACTGCTCACGCCGGGAGGCGATGGCGTTTGTCAAAGAGGGCCGGGTGAAGCTGGGCGGCGTGGTGGTGAAGCGTTCGGATCAGCGGGTGGATTCCGCGCTGATCACGGTGGATGACGAACCGCTGGAAGCTCCCGATGGCCTGCTGGCCATGCTGCACAAGCCGGTGGGCTATTCCTGCACGCACAGCGAGGAGGAAGGCCAGAACATCTATGAGCTGCTGCCTTCCCACTGGCCGGAGCGCAATCCGGCGGTGACGAGTGTGGGACGTCTCGACAAAGACACAAGCGGGCTGCTGCTCGTCACGGACATCGGCAGCCTTGTGCATCGCTACACTTCGCCGAAATCAGACATCGAGAAGACGTATCTCGTGGAAGTGGATCGAGAACTCGATCCCGCGCTCATCGACATCTTTGCCAAAGGCGATCTGATGCTCCGAAGCGAAGAGAAGCCCTGCCTGCCTGCGAAATTGGAAATCGTGTCCAGCCAAAGCGCCCGTCTCACGATCACCGAAGGCCGCTACCATCAGGTGCGCCGCATGTTTGCCAGCCAGGGCTGGCATGTGGAAAATCTGCACCGCGAACGCTTCGGGCCGTATGTGCTCGGTGATCTCGCGGAGGGTGAGTGGCAGATGCTTTCTCTGGACCAAGTGGTGCGCTGAGTTCGTACACGGCATCCTTTCAATGAGGCGCGCTTTTCCAGTGTTGAGCTTCGGCCCTGTGAACGCGCCAGCAGACAAAAAAACAGCGCCCAAGAAACCTTGAGCGCTGCGTGAGAGCTGCTGAGAATGGCGAAGTCGGATCAATGATGATGGCCACCCATATGGCCGCCGCCACCACCGAAGCTATGGCCACCGCCACCAAAGCTGTGGCCACCACCAAAGCTGCGACTGCCACCGCCGAAGCTATGACCGCCACCTAAGCCGCCCAAAGAGCCGCTATGCATGGAGTGGCCGCCGAAAGGAGAGCCGCCTAAGTTGTGGCTGGCAAAGCTGTGGTTGCCGAACGAAGAGCCGCCGAAGCTACGACCCAAGGGCGACAGATTGGTGCGTCCCAGAAACGGAGAGCTGTAGTGGCCCCTGTTGTAACCGACATTCCCGAAGTTGCCGAAGCTGCCAAAGGACCGGAAGGGGCTGGAGTAGTAGTTGCGGTTGTAGCTGCTATAAGCGTAGGGTCTGGAATAGCCGCCATAGTAACCGCCGAGGCCACCCAAGCCGAGCAGAGGACTTGAATAGTAGTTATTGTTGTAATAGCTGCGGCCATAACCGCCGTAGCCACCGTACCCCCCGTAGCCATAGCCGGGATACCCGTATATGTCGCATGAGGAGAGTGATAGAGCAGCGAAGACTGCGCCGCACAGGAGGATAAGTTTCGTTTTCATGACATAGAATTCGACGCCCCCCGGAGAGATGTATTCAGAAATATATTCGCATTCCTTGAAAACCAACCCCGACCGGATGTTGAACGCAGCCTGCAGCCGTGGATGTTGACCGCTTTTCCCAAGCTATTTTCACATGTCCGCCGAATCCGTCACTCCTGCCATCCTGTTCACTCTCACGCCCGAAGCCGCCCGGGTGATGGGTTGTTTGATCGAAAAAGAAATCACGCTGCCGGACTACTATCCGATGACGCTGAATGCGCTGGTCACCGCCTGCAATCAGACCACGAACCGTGACCCCATCGTACGCTATGACGAACGCACCGTGCTGCGGGCGCTGGAGTCGATGAAAACCCACGGTTATGTTTTTGAAGTCAACATCGTGGGTGGCCGCACCCTGAAGTATCGGCACAACTTGAAGGGCAAGCTGCCGGGCCTGGAACGCCCCCACATGGCGCTGCTGTGCATGCTGATGCTGCGCGGATCCCAAACGGCAGGCGAGCTGCGCCAGCGCACCGAGCGCTTGTTTGAATTCCCGGACATGCCCAGCGTGGAGAACGCACTGGCGGAGCTGATCGGCTACAACGAAGGCCCGCTGGTGCAGTGCATTCCCGCAGGCCCGGGACAGCGTGTGGCGCAGTTCATGCATCTGCTGTGTGGCGAGGTGGCAGGCGCAGCGGCTGCCACTCTCTCCGCTCATGCACCGGCAGCACCGGTGGTGGAAGACTCATCTGATGCGGACTGGCGTGCGAAGATGGAGGCGGAGATCACCCTTCTGAAGGCGCAGGTGTCGCGCCTTCAGACACTGATCGGTGCGGTGAAGTAAGCCTCACTCCAGCCGCATCAGGCTGCCGATGCGATAGGCACCGCCGAGCAGGCGCTTGTTGTCATTGGCTGCAGTGGCGGTGTCGAGGTAGAGGATGTGCGGGAAGTCATTGAGCTCGATGACATGCGTGGTGTCCTTCACGCTTTTGAAGGCTTCATCGAGATCATTGAGATCTTTGATGGCCTTGCCGTTCACCTTGTTGACCACCTGCCCGCCGAGCTTGTCATAGCCCTGGGCGCTGGGAGTGGGGAGCACGAGACTGAGGAAGACGAGCTTTTTGCGGCCTTCCTCCTCATACTTGTCAGGATGTGAGGCGACGCGAGAGAGGCGCAGAATGGCACCACCGCGCTGTTCGTCTCCAAAGGCGTCGAGATACGGATGGGACAGCTCCTGAAACAGCAGCCCTCCCATGAGCACATAACGCGGGCCTTTGTCGAACAGATAGGGCAGGACGAGAAAGTCATCGGGCTTGCGGCGGGTGAGCTCTCCCTTGAGCGTGACTTCCTTGCCTTCGCGAATCACCTGGATCTCGACCTTGTCACCCACATAGGCGCGACCACGCACCAGATGGCTGGAACTGAGGGCGCCGAACTGCGGGTCCCTGTAATCTCCACGTGAATCAATACCGAAGCCGTTGATGGCCACCAGGATATCGCCCTTCTTCATGCCGGCCTTTTCAGCCGAGCCGCCCTTCATGACCATGCTGATGAGCACACCTGGAGCATCGGGCTTGAGACCAAGGAATTCGCGGAACTGCTCGTCCAGCGTGGTCTGCAGCTCCATGCCGAGGCTGGGGAAGCCTTCATAGCTGCCGTCCGCCACGTCTTTGAGAAAGTGCTCGATGATTGGCGCAGGCAGAATGGTGGTGACCTGGTTCTTGGAGTCGTAGCTCAGCAGCAAACCGACGAGCTTGCCGCTTTTCACCACAGGAAGGGTGAAGCTGTTGGCTTCGCTTCGAACGATGTTGTTGGCCTCATAGACGAGGAAGCCGGAGCCTTCGACATTGTAGCGGCGGGTCATCACCTTGCTGATTCTCAGCTCGCTTTTGATCAGCTCACCGACGCGGCCGGTCTGCAGAATGTCCACCTTGTCATCAATGCGCGTGCTGGTGTCCACCGCCATGGGCTTGAGACCGGCAAAGAAGGCCTTCTGCTTGTCGGAGGGCGCTGATTCCAGCAGGGCCAGATTGGCTTCATAATCCACCGCCACGACCTTGGCTGAAATCTTCTGGCCTTTCTCCGGCAGCTCGAGCTCGATGTAAGTGGCGTCCGCCACCATCTGCCCGGTGACGAGCACGCGGTTGCCAGCAAGCACGACACCGAGTCCACGCCGGCTCGAAGGCGATTCCTTCTGCCAGGGCAGATGCAGGCTGTAGGGCTGGGAGGTGGCGTTCACCCGCACCAGCGAGTTGTTTTGCACGACCTGCTGCGGAGCAGAGCCCGCCTCTGCCACCGCAGGGGCACGCTTCTTTTTGGGGGCTTCTGTCTCGGGCGTCTGCGCCGACAAAGTGGCGGCACCGAGTGCAAGGAAGAGGAAAATCGGGGAGAACTTCATGGATGCGTCGAGGCTGAAAGGTTCAAAGTCGGATCACGCGGCTATTCGTCGCCAAGATAGGAGTCTTCGAGGATGTTGTAGGTCTCCATGATGCGTTTGTGGGCGGCCTCGGCGAGTTCACGCTTGAGCACCAGCGGGCGGTTTTTTTCCAGCAGCACGATCTCGATGAAGGGCTTGTCCTTTTTGGCCAGAGCCGTCTCCACATCCTTGAGTGTTTTGATTTTCACGCCGTTGATCTCATCCACAATGCTGTGCGCGTAAGGCGTGATCCAGGTGTTCACTTCATCCGGCAGCACGTTTGTCAGCACGACGGGCTCGGGGCGCTCAACGTAGAGCTTGTCGGTCAGGAAGTTGTCGAAGACGTAATTGACCGTGTCGTCGCGCATTTGATGGGCATCCATCAGGTTGCGATCCAGCGGCTGAAACACGAGGCCGGCGTTGACGATGTAGCGTGGGCGCTGGTTGTACTGGGCGCCGAGGCGGACATAGGGATCAAAGCGTTTCAGAGTCACCGTGGACTCCAGCTTTTTGCCATCGCGCATGTACTTCAGCTTGATGGTGTCACCTGCGAACTTGCGCTCGACGATTTCATTCATGTCCATCAGCTCGCCTTCGAAGCGCACGAGGCCGTTGTTCATCACCGGGTTGTCATCAATGCTCAGAATGACGTCGCCGATTTTCAGCAGATCGCCCACGCTGCCCTGGGGCTCGACATCTCCGACCATCACGCCGACCCCATCACTGCCGGTGCCGAGCGCCTTGGCCTGGGCTGGATTTTCAATGGGGAAATCGCTGGCGGCGAGATCCACATAGTGATCGTAGCGACCGTCTTCGATGTCCTTGAGGAAGCGCTTGATGACCGGCACCGGAATCATGTAGCCGACGTTTTGCGCCACGCGGCCGCTGAAGCCCTGAAAGGCCACTCCGACGACTTTGCCCGTCTGCATCACTGGACCGCCGGAGTTGCCGGGATTGATGGCGGCATCCACCTGAATCGCGAGATGAGAGTCCACGCTGGTATGGCTGTAAGGGCGGAAGTCGATGCGTGAAACCACGCCGCGTGTCACAGAGATGCGGTCACCACCGATGGGATAGCCGATGGCAATCACCTCGGTGTTAAGCTGGGGAATGCCGCCGAAGTCGAGCGGCTTGAGCTTTTCAAAGTGGCTGCTGTCCTCGGCTTCGATCAAGGCGAGGTCACAATCATGCGCAATGTGGACGATCCTGGCGGGATGCGGCTCGGGATCGTTGGTGGTACGGATCAGAATGCGCGTGGCATTGCTGACGACGTGCGCATTGGTCAGGAAACGGTTTTTGCCAATGAGGAATCCGGTGCCGCTGCCACCGCTGGGCTGGCCAGCGTTCCATGGCTCACGGTAGTCGGGGACCAGCACTGAAACATCGATGTTGACGATGCCTTCCCATGCTCCCGAAGTTGTGTCGATGGCCGGATTCGCCGCGGGAGGAACCGGAGCGGGTTGCGCGCAAAGGGCTGAAGGAAGCAGAACCAGGGCGAGAAAAGGCAGAAGCGGTCGGATGTTCATGCGGGTGACGTGAAGTCACAAACATACGCGGTCCGCCGCTTCTAACACAAGTTTGCTGAAGAAATAATCTCCGCGCAAACCAGCGCCTATTTTTTCCCGGCGTTTTTCTTAGCTTCGATGGCCTTCTGCTGTTCTGCCTGAATTTTTCTGAGCTTCGCGATCTCTTCCCTTTGCCTGGCGTTCTGGGCCTCGAGGCTGTTGGGATTGGCTGGGTCCGTGATCATTGGAAAGTCGTCCGTACGGAAGGGCGTCACGGGCAGGCCTTCGGCGGAATAGACATTGCAGACGGGATTGTCAGCCCAGGCGTAGCGGACTGCCACGGGTTTGGCGATGCCCTCGGCGCTCACTTCGATCTGGTTGGTGCCTTTCTTCGAACCGCCGATGATGCTGGCCTTGGCCCAGACCCACTTCTTGTCCTCACCGCAGATCATGAAGCCTTTGACCTCATCCGTATCGACCGTGCGCAGGCCCTGCGGAGCGTAATCAAAAGTCAGCAGCGCTTTGCCACCGTCAAACTTCGCGTCTTTGATCTCAGGGCTGCGGTAGGGCAGCTTCTGGCCGTAATCGTTCACCAGCGCCCAGCGGGCGAGGCGCTCGGCCACATCGCGCTTGTTTTTGGGATGGATGTCGTTGGCTTCACCGAGGTCGGTGATGACGCACTGGCCGGTTTTGGGCAGCTTGCTCATCGTGCGGGTCTGGGCTTCGCGCAGCTCAGCCCAGTCGCTTTCGACCGGCTCGGTCTGGTAGGGCTTGAAGTCGGCCAGCTGCACCCAGTAGAAGGGGAAATCTCCCTGCTGCCATTCTTTGCGCCAATGCTCGATCATGAAGGGGAACAGCTCGCCGTATTCCTTCGCGCGGCTGGCATTGGACTCGCCCTGGTACCAGATGACGCCTTTGATGCCGTAGCCAATCGTCGGGTGCAGCACACCTGCATAAAGGTTGCCCGGGCGATGCTGGCCGGTCAGCGGATTCTGCGGCGCACGTGGTGCCTGCGCGGTGAACAATGTCTTGGCTTTGGCAGCTTCTGTGCGGGCTTTGGCCCAGGCATCCACTTTGGCTTTGTGATCGGCCACCTGCTTGTCGAAGGCTTCCTTCGTGAAGGTGGACTCGGTCTGTTTCCAGCGGGCGATGATCGAGGCAAAGCGCGGGTCTTTTTCCAGCACGTCACGTTTCACCCAGGCTTCGCAGGCGCTGCCGCCCCAGGCATTGTCAATGAGGCCGACGGGAACGCCGAGCATCTCATGCAGCACGCGGCCGAAGTGATAGCCCACAGCGGTGAACTGCCCGGCATTGGCGGGGCTGCATTCCTCCCACTGGCCTTTGAAGTCGTCCTGGATCTCCTGTGTGCCGACCTGCGGCACCGAGATGAGGCGGATCTGCGGGAACTTCGCCTGCGCGATGTCGAGGTCCGCATCCCAGACGCTGGAAAGATTGAAGCCCATGTTGGACTGGCCGGAGCAGATCCACACCTCGCCCACGAGAACGTTTTTCAGCTCCTTGGTGCTGCTGCCTTTGATGGTGATCGTCGCTGGCTTGGCATTCGCCGGCACTGCATCCAGCTTCACGGTCCATTTGCCATCCGCGCCAGCCTTGGCGGTCTTGGTCTGGCCGGCAAAGGTCACGGTGACCTCGGTGCCGGGGGCGTCCCAGCCCCAGACGGGATTCGCCTGCTTCTGCTGCAGCACCATGTTGTCGCCAATGATGGCGGGGAGTTTCAATTCCGCGCGGGCGGTGACGGCAAGGAGGGTGAGAAGGCAGAGGATGCGCATGGGCTGGAAAAAAGCTGGGCGTTGGGAACGCTGCATGCAGGCAAATCATTGCAGCCTGATGCAAGGAATGTGCTGCGGACAGTCGCAACCGTGTGCTAGCTTTTCGCGTGATTCGTTTCGTCTATGCCATCGCGTTTTTATGTCAAAAGCCCGTTCCGACCAGATTTTTCTCATTTGCATATTCGCATTCTCATCGGTGTTTATGAATTGGGTGTGGCTGCATGGGGTTATGGATGCCCGATCATTCAAAAATAAGGGTACACCTGCCATAGCCATCGTACTCGAATTGCGCGGCGTGCGAAACGGAGGCAAAGCAGGCACTTATTATCGCTACCTGTTGGACCTAGACGGTCGCCGCTTTGAAAAAGATCTGATTAACAGAAGGCTCGAGCTTGGAAAGCGCTATGCTGTGCTCATATCATCAAGCGATCCTGACGATTTTGTAATCGGCACTCCGCAAGACTCGATCTTGAGCATCAATGCGAGCAAGGAGGGTGGAGGATTGTGGGGATGGTTGGTAGTTGTTATGCTGCCGATCATAGGAGCCATGTCTGTGATCATGACGGTATGGAGCGTTGCCGCGCTGCGGAATCAGAAACAGCTCAGATACATCTATGCCCCCTTCAAACGGTCGTGAACCTCAGCCGCTTCACCATTGATCTTTCTACTGCGGCAGATCCCAACCCTGTGCTAGCTTTTCGAGTGATTCGTTTCGCCCTTGCCGCCGCACTTCTGCTCACCCTCGCCGCCTGCGGCAAATCGCGGCCGCGTGCAGACCTCGTCTTTATCAACGGCGCCGAGCCGGAGAGCATTGATCCGCACGTCGTCACGGATCAAGTGGGCATGCGCATCGCCTCGGCCTTGTTTGAGGGGCTTTGCCGCATTGATGAGGCGGGGAAACCGCAGCCCGGCATGGCCGAGCGCTGGGAGATGACACCGGACCGCAAGACCTACACCTTTCATCTGCGCCCGAACACAAAGTGGAGCGATGGCGCACCGCTCACCACGCAGGATTTCCTCTATTCCTGGAAGCGCGTGCTGACGCCCGAGTTCGGCGCTGATTATGCCGGCCAGCTTTACGTCATCAAAAACGCGCGCGCTTACCACGAAGGGACGCTCAAGGACTTCGCGCAGGTGGGAGTGACGGCGCTGGATGACCGCACGCTGCGTGTCGAACTCGAAAACCCCACGCCTTATTTCATCGACCTCTGCGCCTTCACCGCGTTCTACCCGGTGCCGCAGCGCATCATTGAAGAGCACGGCACCGCGTGGATCAAACCGGGATCGCTGATCGGCAACGGCTCCTACACGCTGGAAGACTGGCTGCTGGACGACCGCATCGTGCTGCGCCGCAACGAGGGCTATTGGGACGCCGCCAATGTGCCGATGAAGAGCATCGAAATCCTGCCCATCTCGGAGCCGAACACAGCGATCAATTACTTCCTCACGGGCCAGGCGGATCTCATCATGGACAAGGGGATGGTGCCCACCTCGCTGACGGTCAAACTCAAGCAGCAGTCCTACTTTCACACGGGTCCCTTTCTGGGAAGCTACTTCACCCGTTTCAACGTCAACCGTGCGCCGTTTGACAATCCGAAGATCCGGCTGGCCTTCTCGCTGGCGATTGATCGCAAGCGCGTGACCGAAAAGATCACCCAGCTGGGCGAACGCAACGCCTTCAGCCTCACACCGCCCGGTGCCGGACAAAACTACCAGCCACCGCCCGGCCCCGAGTTTGATCCTGAACGCGCGCGCAAGCTTCTCGCGGAAGCGGGCTATCCCGGTGGCAAAGGTTTCCCGCGCGTGGAGTATCTCTACTTTCCCAAACCCGTCGAGCGCAACATCGCCGTGGAGTTGCAGGCCATGTGGCAAGAACATCTGGGAGTCAGCGTCGATCTGGCCAAGCAGGAATGGAAGATTTACCTCGCCTCGATGAAGGAGAAAAACTATCACCTCTGCCGCAGCAGCTGGGTGGGCGACTACAACGATCCCGGCACGTTTTTGGAGATGTTTCTTTCATCCAGCGGCAACAATCGTACCGGCTTCGCAAACGCTTCATACGATGCCCTTATCGCCGCAGCCGCTCGCGAAGCTGATTTGAACCAGCGTAACGTGCTGTTTCAGCAGGCTGAAAAGCTTCTCGTCACCGACGAAGCCGTCATCATCCCGATCTACCACTACGTCGGCGTCCAGTTCTTCCACGCCGACCGCCTCACAGGCGTGCAGGCGAACTTGATTGATGATCATCCCTTCCGCTGCATGCGGTGGAAGTGATCACTTCGCCACCGCCGCCACGGCGATGCCGAGTTCCACGGTTGGCTCAGCGGCGTCGTTCATCGGCGGTTCGGTGGGCGAGCCGTTGGCGGATTTGAGGTCATTTCCCACGGACCAGATCAGACCGCGTGCGAGGCTGTATTGCAGCGGAGCGCCGGTGTAGGGATCGACAGGCACGTCGAGAAGGAAGTTGAAAGTGCGCAGTTGTTCGAGGTTGGCGGGCACTGATTTCTTCTCTGCAATGCAGCGACGCACCGCAAACAAGGTGACGATCAAATTTCCGCGGGTGCGCACCTTTCCAAATTCAGCGGGCAGAGGGGTGTAGGTCTTCATGCGCTGATGGTAGTAGGCAAGACCGGCAGAGTTGGGCTGGTAGGAGGCTCCGGAGGCAGCGACGTCTTTCAGCCGCACTTCGGTGGTATGCGCCAGAGGTGCTTGCACTTCCGTTTTCATCTGACGGAATGCCGTGGCGAAATGCTGCAGGGTTTCATAGGGTTTGAAAAACAACCGGCCCGGGCGATGCAGCTGAACTCCGCCGGGCATGGTGTCGAGATTCTCGCCGCTCTTCGGGCCGAGGATGAGTTTTTTCTCATGTACGTAGAAGGCATTCATCGCGCCTTCCAGCACCTCTGCCGTGGGCTGGCAAACATTGAACTGGCGCTGAAACTGGCGCAGCGCGGCCTCTGGCAGTTTCGTCTGCCGCAGCAGATCGGCCAACGTTTGGGCGGCGAGTGTCTGTGCCTCCAGCGCGCGCTGGTAGCAGGAGGGCCAGGCCCAGATTTGCTCCAGCCGCCAGCCGAGTTCCGCGAGATCGATGGCCGCAGTGAAAGCCGCCTCTTCCTGCATGCGGCGGGAGAGATAGGCGGCCTCCGCCTGCTTGAGCACCAGAACCTGATGCCAGCGCGGATTCTCGCATGGGTCCGCGGCATGCCATGCGGCGTGCGTGGGATGCCAGTCGGCGTCCTCCAGAAGATCACGCAGATTTTCGAGAGTGGTGGCATTGGACTGCACGAAGCGCGAGAGCGTTGGCGTGTCCCACAGCCACGGCGGTTTGCCTGCGAGCTGTTTGTTTTCAAAAGGGACCAGCGCATTCAAAAACTTGCGCAGCTTGTCGGGTGTTTGAATCGCGACCGCCTGATCGACCGGCCGGTTCAAGAGCAAGTCCGTATCCAGACCCGGAGCCTGATCGTCCACATAGAGCCAGGCAATGAAAACCAACGCGAGCAAACCCATGCTCAGGATGGCCAGCGTGGACCATGAGGCCTCGCGCTCAACCGAGGGTGTGGGCCGGGGCTTCGTGACCAGCCGGGAAGGGGGTGCCTGGCGCGGCGCGGCGGGTACTTTTTCCACCTCCACTGGCGGGGGTGTTTCCACCGGTGGCTTGGGTATGGCCTTGGGCTCTTGTTGCGCAGGCCGCTTTTTCTCCTCGATGTAGCGTTTCTTCTTTCCGGGCGGCGCATCCAGCCACTCCAGATCCAGCTCCCAAGGGGACGCCCATGCGCCACCCGCTTGTCCGCGGTGCGTTGGCTTGTCTTCGGGCGTTTCTGGCGGCGTGTGGGGCCGGATCATGTGCCGCAGTATGAATGCAGTCCCGCCCCACGGCAACGGGTGTCATCGCCTCACTGACGGGCTCTCAACGCCACGCCATGAAACGACAGGCCCCAAGCGGATGACTGCTCACGCATGTCTTCCAGGTGGAATCCAGTGCGAGCGCCTCCCGCAGCTCGTCACCCCGAAATCCTGCACGAATGCTCGCCTGCATGTCATGGCGCTGCACATGATTGAGCTCCGCCAGCTCGCAAAACAACCTGCCGGAGAGGGTGTGAATCCAGTAACGGGCTGGTTCAGCTGCGATGATCAATCGTGTCACAGGAGACAGACGCGAACCCAGCAGGCGCAGTTGTTCCGTGGTGAAATGATGCAGAAACAAATTCGCGATCACGATTTCTGTGTCGGGCAGCGCCTGCGCCAGAACATCGCCACGCGTCCAGTGCGCCTCTGCGGGCCAGAGCTCCGGCCTGGGTGCCAGATCAAAAGCATGCAGCGCCGCCGCGTTGCAGCAGCCTGCTTCCATGAGCCGCAACGAAAGAGCTCCATCCCCCGCACCCAGCTCCGTGATGCGCCAGCCATCTTCACGATGACGGCGAACCATGCGCTCAATCCAGCGATGATTGCCCATGATGCCGTTGACCTGCAGCATTTCCTCACGCGCGCGGATGGCGTCGGGGTCGTTCGGCGGCAGCGTGTCGAGCAGTTCGGGCTGGAAGACACGCTCTTTCATGATTTCAGCGCCGGGGATCAAGGCTGCGAGAAAATCAGCGCCACATTCGAGCCGCCAAAGCCGCTCGAGTTGCTCATCGCGACACGCGGCGCCTGCTCGATCGGACTGGTGAGGATGTCCACGCCTTCACAGGCGGGATCCAGCTGCTGAATCTTGGCGGAGATTGGCATGAAGCCTTCCTTCAAGGCCACACAGCAGATGCCCGCCTCCAGGGCTCCTGCCAGACAGAGGCCGTGGCCAGTGAGCGCCTTGGTGCTGCTGACCTTGGGTCTGGCATCACCGGTGAAGACGGTTTTCAGCGCGCTCAGTTCGGCGATGTCGCCCGCATTCGTGGCGGTGCCGTGCGCGTTAACGTAATCGATCGCTGCAGCCTCCAGATTGGCGTCTTGCAGAGCATTGGTCATGGCACGCGCCAGTCCGCTGCCGCTTGGGTCCGGTGCCACCACATCGTAGCCATCCGAGCCCTGGCCCCAGCCCGCGACCTCGGCGTAAACCGTGGCACCGCGTGCGGCGGCATGTTCAGCCTCTTCGAGCACGAGCGTCACACCGCCACCGGTGGTGATGAAGCCATCGCGGCCTGCATCAAACGGACGTGGCGCCAAGGCAGGATCGCTTTGAGAGCTCAAGGCCCGCAGCGAAGCAAATGGCAAAACGGTGTGCAGCAGCTGGGCGTCTTCGGCACCCACGACAAACATGGTTTTCTGCCGGCCCATCCGGATCATGTCACAGGCGTGTCCGAGGGCGTGCGAGGAGGAGGCGCAGGCGCTGTTGAAGGCCAGGGTCGCGCCTCTGATGGCAAACAGGGCCGTTAAATTGAGATGCAGCGAATTCGGCATGCCCGTGATGACCACAGGCGCAGAGGTGCGAGCAGGGCCGCGTTTGATCACCGAATCCATCGCCAGATAGGTCATCCAAGGTGACCCTGCCGAAGCGCAATACAAGCCGGTCTGCGGATCTGAAACTTGTGCCGGATCGAGTCTGGCATCCGCGATGGCTTCCTGCATGGAAGCATAGGCGAACACGGCATTGGGAACCATCGTGCGGAGCTGCGCACGGCTCAGTTTCACCTGTTCGGGAAAGGTCCAGTCGAGCGGATCAGAGGTGGGGAACTCGAAGCCCTTCACCGTGCCTGCGAGCTTCACGCGGTCATTCACAGCGGCGAGTTCTGGAACAAACTCAATGCCAGACCGGGCTTCGCGCAGGCTTTCCGTCACCGCCGCACGGTTGTTGCCGATGCTGGAGATGAACCCAAGGCCAGTGACGACCACCCGCTTCATGAGGCACTCGCGCCGAATTTGGCCCGGAGGAATTTCTTCAGATCACCCAGCGTGATGATGCTGCTCAGTTCTTCTGTGGCGATCGTCAGACCGAGCACTTCTTCCGCCGTCATCACCACTTCGATCATGCCAAACGAATCCATGCCGATGTCATCGATCAGCTTCATGTCATCCGTGACCGAAGCCACACCATCCGGCCGCGGATTCGCAGCATCACGTGCCAGCACGCCGAGAATGATGGCGTCCAGCTCGTCGAGGTTCTTGGTTTCTTCAAAGCGCAGCGCGGCGGCCAATGTCTCCTCACTGCAACGTTTGAGGGATTTGGAGATTTCCTGTTTTCGGTCTTCGCTCACGGGCATGGCTGTGTTTAGTCAATTATGGTGATGGATCAACGCTTTTCAGCGCGGAAGGCCCCTAGGCAGCCGTGGCTATCCCTTGTATCGCGAAGCTAGTTTAGGGTATCCAGGCTATGGATGGCACCTTCTTGCGCCCTTTGTTCCGCCAGAGGCTGCGCGCAACAACGGTCAACGATTCGTTCAGGACCGCCGAGGCCGCAGACTGGTCAATGGAACCATTTTGAGGGTGTTGAACGGGATTGTCAGCATCGCATAAAACGATCCCATGCGTCTGGTGACGGGTTTCTGGCAGAGCAGGAACTTCAAAAGGACATCACGCAGCATCGAGAGCATTTTGCCACGCCAGGTGCCAAGCCACATGCCCCACTCGGCGCGGGTGATGGCTGTTTTGGCCGCCTTGCGGCGGAAGCGGTTGTAGGCTGGCAGCAGTTGCAGCGGATCGGCCTGACAAAGAATGGCGGCGAGAAACTCTGCGTCTGCAAACCCGGTGTTCATGCCCTGACCGCCGATGGGGCTCATGACGTGCGCGGCGTCACCACAGAGGATGATGCGCCCCTCGTAGTAGCGGTCACAATTGAATTTGCGCGGCGTGAAGGCGCTTTCACTGAGCTGATCAGCGGCGGGGACTTCGATGCCGGTACGACTTTTGATCAGCTCACTGACGAACCCTCGTGGCGGATGATCCAGATGCGTTTCAGTCTGCACAATCCAGCGCCGATGGCCGCCGGGCAGCGGGAAAGACTCCACCGCACCTGTCTCGGTGAAAAACAGGTGTGCCTCATCACCAAAACCGCTGTGGTCGGTGAAATCGCCCATGGCAAAATGGCAATCATAGACACGGCCCGGTGCCCGCATGCCGATGAACTCACGCACGCGACTGCGGCTGCCATCACACGCGATCACGAAGCGTGCCGTGAGCGTGCGTCCGCCGGCTTGCACGCTGCAGTGATCCTCCCACTGCCTCACATCACTCACTTCACAGCCGAGCTCGACGCGATCCTGCCCCAGATGCTTCTGCAGGATCGCAATGGTGATGGCCTGCGGAAGTGAAAGAATGAAGCGGTGCGCGTCCGGAATCTCCCGAAATGACACACAACCCAGTAGGTCGCGCTGGCCATGCACTAGGCAGTCGCGCACCTGCACGCCCCTGGCGACGAACTCGGCGGCGAGACCCAGCTTGTCCAGAATCTGCAACGAGGGTGGCGTGATGCCGATGGCCGCCGAGTACGCCATGGGCTCTGAACGCCGCTCCAGCACGCAGAGGCGTAGGCCCTGCTGCTTCAGCAGACAGCCCAGCAACAAGCCCACAGGCCCGCCACCCACGATGATCACATCGTAGTCTGTCGCGTTTTTCACAGTGTCATTCCCCGGTTTCATGCCACGGCTTCTGCCAGCGCGGCGGGCCCGGCTTTCTGAGCGACGGAGATCGCGGCACCGCAGCGTTCCAGCACCGCCGTTTCCACCGTGAGCCCCGGGCCAAAGGCAATGGCGCAGGTCATGGCGCGCTCGGTTTCTGCTTCTTCGAGGAAACCTTTGAGCACAAACATCACCGTCGGGCTGCTCATGTTGCCGTAGTCGCGCAGCACGCTGCGGGACATTTCCAGCGCCGTGGCAGGCAGGGCGAGCTGCTCCTCGATCTGGTCGAGAATCGCACGACCTCCGGGATGCACCGCCCACTCGTCGATGTCTTCTGGCCTGAGACCGCGTTTGTCGAGGATGCCGCCGAGCATCGCACGGATGTTGCTGCCGATGAGATTGGGCACGTAAGCCGAGAGCACCATGTTGAAACCATGGTCGCCAATGTCCCAGGCCATGTGTGCTTCGCTGGACGGCACCAGCGCCGACTGAAAGCCATGCACCCGGTAGAAGGGCCGATCATGCGCCGGTGCGCGCGCGCTGACGATGGCCGCAGCAGCACCGTCCGCGAACAGCGCATTGGCCACGATGCTCTCCGGTTTGTCGCTGACTTGCAGATGCAGGGAGCAGAGTTCAAGGCACATCACCAGCACCACGGCCTGCGGATTGGCCTCACAAAACTGCGCCGCCATGCGCAGCGCTGGAAAGGCGGCGTAGCAGCCCATGAACCCGACGGTGTAGCGCTCAACATTCTCATTGAGCCCCACATCACGAATGATGTGATAGTCCGGCCCCGGATTGGCAAAGCCAGTGCAGGAGGCGAACACCACATGCGTGATTTCGCTCTTGGCAAAGTGTGGGCACTCGGCCAGGGTCTTGTGTGCGAGTTTTACCGCGAGTTCACGCGAAGCCTTGGCATACAGGGCGTTGCGCTGGCCGGTGGTGGGAGAATTGATGGAGCCATCCGGCAATGTGTAAAACAGATCGCCGTCGTCCTTCATGAAGTCGGCGCTGGCGCTGTAGCGAGTCTCGATGCCGGTGCGGTCATAGATCATTTCGACCAGACGTTTGGCACGCGGCTCGGACACCCAGTTCTTCATGCGTTCTCGGGAAAACTCATTGCTGTAGATGTGATCCGGCGTCTCGGTGGCGATGTGATGAATGAAAGCGGGCATGATCAGGAAGGATTGTGTTTCAGGGAGACAGCGGGCATGCACCTTGATCGTATCACCCAACACGGATGAACAACAGCACAGAAGGGACCTTGATGTCGCTCTTTCTGAGTGAAAGATCGAAAGAGAGATCAAACATGGCCTTGTCACCCTGCTGCTTCCATTGGCTGACTTGGCTCATGATCGTCTGCGTTTTACCCAGCATGGAGAGTTTCAATGGGAGCGTGGAAGGTGCCGCATCTCCCTGCCGGATGGCGGCGAAGTGGGTGTCGAGCTGAGCCGATGAGCTGAGGGTGATACTCTCTGCGCCACGATTCACGCATCCACCCCATCCTTTCAAAAAATAACTGCCATTTCTCACATCCGCTCCTCCCACCCGGCACGATAACTCAGTGATCACCGACACAAAGCTCGACCCCTCTAGGAAGAGCCTGCCACAAAAGTGATTGTCAGGCGCGAGGCCCTCATCGGTCCCGCGCCTCTTTTTTTACCCGCACGAACGAACGGGCTCGGTAGAGTGACCGCCATCGGCATTCATTTTTACCAGCATGAGCAGCGCGGACAGACATCGTGGCAGGCATCCGGCGGACGAGGAACTTTTCAGCATGGAGGCAGCACCCGCCCTCCGGCAGGCGGTGGCGGAGCTCTCCTGGCTCCTGAGCCGTGGCTATGCGATGAACTCGGCCGTGAAGCTGGTGGGCGACCGGCACCAACTGCGGGAACGCCAGCGCATGGCCGCAAGCCGTGCAGCCTGCTCAGACGCGGCACGCGAGGCACGCGCACAGCAGCAC
>NZ_JBAQCR010000318.1:0-6033 GCF_049294395.1 Prosthecobacter sp. | reverse complement strand
TTAAGAGCCGCTGCTTGAGCGGCCCCCACCAAGAGAATCGTTGATTGAACATGAGACTTGCCAGTGGCTCAAACTCACCGGGCGCACAATTTTTTTCCTTCAAACTGGTTTTAAAACACTGCCTAGTGGTCGGGCCGTTTTATCTCTCACGGGCACTGGGTCTCGATGCAGCCGTGGTGGGCATGGTGATGTCCGTCGGGCCGCTGGTCGCAGCGCTGACGGGGGTGCCCGCTGGTCGCATCGTGGACAGGTTTGGAACCCAACGGATGACCCTCGTCGGGCTCATCGGCATGACGGGTGGTTGTTTGATTCAATCCTTGCTTCCCATGGCGGCTGGAATTGGCGGTTACATCACGGCCATCAGCATCATCACTGCAGGATACGCCTTGTTTCAAACGGCCAACAACACGGCCGTCATGAGCACGATCCCTCCGGAGAATCGAGGAGTCATTTCCGGCATGCTCAATCTGTCGCGCAATTTGGGGCTCATCACCGGGGCCTCTGTCATGGGCGCGCTGTTCGCCTTTGCAGCGGGAAGCATTCACCTCACGCAGGTGCCACCCGCAGACGTTGCTGCGGGCATGCAATTCACCTTCGTCGTTGCGGCAGGCCTGACCATCCTCTCACTCGCCATCGCTATTGGCAGCCGAATCACCGCAAGACGCGCCAAGGGTTCAGAAAGCTGAGGGCAGCGAAGGGACCAAGAGGATGCCACTTGCCTTCCAATCATCTCCCAAAAATATCGGCCTCTGCGACCCTCCTCACATCAAGCTCCATGGCCTGACGAGTTTGCTACCTGCGCCAGACCCTTCAATATTTCCCACTCACCAGACGGCGGTTCCGCATGATCAGAAAGAGACCGCTCGCGGCAATGATCAAGACGGCGCTGCCAGGCTCGGGAATGGCAGCGGTGTAGCCTTCATAGGCGTAGGCCATGGTGCTGTTGCTGTCCGGAAGATGCACTTCAGCAGAGGTGGTCAGGTTGTTCGCCACCACAAGTCCGTCGATGTTTGAGGAGGTCGTGATGGAGGCAAAGGGGGCCAGGATAGCGCCGTTGAAGTTGTGAGCATTGAAGTTGATGGCGGTGGCCTGGTAGAAGTTCCACAGGATGTGCCCCTGCCAGTAGTTGCTGTTGAAGTTGCCCACCATGTTGCCGTTGGTCCAGTTCACCGAGGTACCGCTCACATTGATGATGATGTTGAAGGTATTGGCATCCACATTCAGATCGAATTGCTGGCCATTGGGATTGTCAAAAATGGAGGCAGCAGTCACAGCGAAGACCGCCACACCGTCGGCACCTGCCGTGGCATTGAACGTCGTGGGGCCGGGGGAGCCTGAAGGCAGGGTAACGGTGCTGTCCACCAGCATGGTGCTGAGGGCCTGTGACTCCGCGATGGAGTAACCCCGAATCTGATTCAGCGACGCATCAATGCTGTGGTCTGCCACCACGGAGCCACCGCCGTTGAAGTTGATGGCGCGACCATTGGTGCTGCCGTCAATGTAGAGGCTGCCGCGCTGCAAATTTAGCGGGTTGCCACTGACGAGATTGTTCCCCACCACGAATGAGCGGTCGCTGGACGGCACCGTGTTTTTGAGGTGGATGCCCAGATTGGCAGAATTCATTCCCGTGAAGTCATTGCCCACAAACGTCCGTCCCTCGATGTCAGAGGTGGTATAGAGGTTGTTAAAGATTATCGCGTTGTAGTTCCGGTAATCCAGACTCTGAGCTTGAACCGAAACCCCTGCCAGCGCAACAACGAGGAGGCTAACGATTGAGGCCGTGTGACGATAGATATTTTTCATACAATTCACAAATGAATCACAAGGATGATAATTTGTGATGATGCGATAGTAGTAATAAGTAATATCCTTCGGCAATCAACCGCATTTTGATAATTTTTTCATATTTGAATATTAAATATGATAATTTATTACAATACAAGAGCACTAAAGAATCATTTACCTCCAAATGGAGGTAGCGGCCCACCTCAAAGTCTGGAGGAGAATCACCTAGATACCCTTGGTTCGGGGGCAGTGATTGAAGGCAGAGCGGGTGGGATCAGGAGGCCCATCCCCTGTTCAAATCATCCCACGAAACTCAGCCTCGCTCACGATCTTGACGCCGAGTTTTGTGGCTTTGTCGAGTTTGCTGCCGGCGTCTTCACCCGCTAGGAGATAGGTTGTTTTGCCGCTGACGCTGCCGCTGACTTTGCCGCCGTTGGCGCGGATGGTGTCGGCGATGGTTTCGCGGTCTTCGCTCAAGGTGCCGGTGATGACCCAGGTGGTGCCGTTGAGTTTTTCGGAGGCGGCGGTGACGGTCTTTTGAGTGAAGTTAAGACCTGCGGCGCGCAGGCGGTTGAGGAGGGTGACGTTGTGCTCCTCGCGGAACCAGGCGTGAATGCTCGGCGCGACGATGGCACCGATGTCGGGGCATTGGGTGAGGTCTTCCACGCTGGCATTGGCGACAGCGTCGATGCTGCTGAAGTGTTCGATGAGCTTGCGAGCGCCACCGGCGCCGACATGCAGGATGCCGAGGCCGAAGACGAGCCGCCAGGGGTCCTGCTGTTTGCTGGAGGCGATGGCTTTGAGGTAGTTGTCGATGCTCTTGGTGCCGACACGTTCGAGGCGGGCGAGCGAGAGTTCATTGAGGTCGTAAAGATCGGCGACGTCTTTGACGAGCTTGAGCTCGACCAACTGAGCGATGACGGATTCGCCGAGGCCGCTGATGTCCATGGCACCACGGCTGACGAAGTGCTCGATGCGGCGTTTGACGACTTCGGGGCAGTGCGGATTGGGGCAGCGGATGACGACCTGCTCTTCATCGCGATGCACGGCGGTGCCGCAGACGGGGCAGTGCGTGGGCACGGGCACTGCGGTTTCAGTTCCACTCCGCAGCTCCTTTTTCACGGAGACGACGGCGGGGATGATCTCACCGGCTTTTTCGATGATGACGGTGTCGCCGACGCGGATGTCCTTGCGCTCGATCTCCTCGTAGTTGTGCAGGGTGGCGTTGCTGACGGTGCTGCCGCTGACGAGGACGGGCTCCAGGCGAGCCACGGGTGTGAGAGCGCCGGTGCGTCCCACCTGGATGTCGATGGCGGTGATTTTGGTTTCCGCCTGCTCGGGCTGGTATTTGTAAGCGATGGCCCAGCGCGGTGCTTTGCTGGTGGCCCCGAGTTCGCGCTGATCGGCGAAGCTGTTTACTTTGATCACAGCACCATCGGTTTCGTAGGGCAGTGATTTGCGTTTTTCATCGAGCTCACGAATCGCGTGCAGCAAACCTTCGGCGCTGTCAGCATGCCAGATGAGATCGGCTTTGCGCAGTCCGGCGGCATCAAGCAGTGCATAGACGTCTGTCTGCGAGTCCACCGCGCTGGCTTCGACTAGGCCGTAAAAGACAATGTCGAGCGGCCGCTTCGCGACGATCTTTGGGTCCAGCAGCTTCAAGGTGCCAGCGGTGGAGTTGCGGGGGTTGGCAAACAGGGCCTCGCCGGCTTCTTCGCGTTCCTGATTGAGTTTGGCAAAGCCTGCCTTGGGCATGAAGACCTCGCCACGCACTTCGAAACTCTGCGGGCCGTCTTTGGGGAGTCGCAGCGGCAGGCGTCCGATGGTTTTGAGGTTGTTGGTCACGTCATCACCGGTCTGTCCATCGCCACGTGTCGCACCGTATTTCAGGATGCCGTTTTCGTAGCGAATGGTGATGGCGACGCCGTCCACCTTGGGCTCGATGACGCAGTCCACTTTCTCGCGCCCGAGGCCTTTCTGCACGCGGGCGAAGAAGGCGCTGAGCTCCTCCTCCGAATAGGTGTTGTCCAAGCTCATCATGCGCACGGTGTGCGTGATCTGCGTGAAGCCTTCGAGGGGCGCGCCACCGACGCGCTGAGTAGGGGAATCAGACGTCTGCAGATCGGGAAACTTCGCCTCGATGTCCTGGAGTTCGCGCAGGAGGGCATCGAACTGCTGATCGCTGATTTCCGGGCGAGCCTCGACGTAGTAGAGGCGGTTGTGGCGGTGAAGTTCGGCGCTGAGAAAGGCGGCGCGGCTGGCGGCTTCGGCGTGGGTCATGGTATCGCTTTGAATACCTGCAAAGCGGCGCAGGGAAACGAAAAAACGATCAGAGAGAGTGCGTGAGCTTTGGGCTGGCGCAGAGAGGGGGATGCTGAGCCCTATGAGTGGTTCCAGCGTGTGTGACTGCCCAGAAGCCGCACTCGGAGAGTGCGGACCACATCACTGGCATCTCAAGGCACCTTGCAGACATAGCGTCAGCGTATGCCTGAGAATCCTTTTCACTCCGGCTGCGCCACCCATGGGGTGTCGCGCATGAGGTATTTCATGAGGATGGTGGCTCCGAGCATCACCATAGCTTCAAGGGCGAGGAAGATGGTGAAATAGCCGATGTGCCACATCCAGCTTGAGAGACCGCCGATGATGCCGGCGGCGGCCATGGAAGCGGCCATCATGAGGCAGCCTGCGCTGGTGTTCTTGACGTCTTCGGATGGTTTTGAAAATGGCAGCCACTGGCCCATGAGACCGGTCAAGAGGGAGAAGGTGGGCAGAAACATCAAGGCAGGCAGGCTGAGCACCAGTGGTGTCCATGAGCGCTGCAGGCCGCAGAGGAGGGCGGTTTGCAGGATGAGCACGGGGAAGCTCAGCCAGCAGAGCACGGCCTTGCGTGAGCCATGAAACAGCGGCGTCCAGTGCCGCAGCGGTGCGACATGGAAAAAGGCGGCGGCACGCCAGTGCTCCGAGCAGCCGAGGAACATCATGGCCTGCAGCGAAATCATGCCGAGAAAGCAGGTGGCAAAGCCCTGCATCATCATCGCAGTCTCTGCTCCGCCCTTCACCCCGGAAAACAGCATCACCAGCGGCATGATGAGCATGGGTGCGATGCCGGGATAGAGCCGCAGCTTGATTTCCCGGTCGCGAAACAGGTAGGCCGTGGTGAGCTTGAAGGACTCGCGCTCCACCGGATCCCGCAGCCACCAGCGCAGCAGCGGAAGTTTGACGATGGCCGCCAGCCAGACGCCGCGTGGCTTGGTGCGCTCTTTGGTAGCGCCGGCGGACTCGTTTAAATTCATCAGCCCCTGGCCGTAGGCGCTGCCGAGCTTTTCCAGCGCCAGCCAGCTTGTCAGCGCCGTCACGGCGACTGCGAGTCCGGCAGGCAGCCACATGGTGGAAGTATTGAGCGTGGTGCCGCTGAGCAATGCATCCAGCGCACCGAACCAGATCGGCGGCAGCGCCAGCATCCAGCCGGTGATGTGGTCGAAATTCCTGAATGCCTCCAACTGCATTACCCGAGGCATGATCTGCCCGCCCAAGATCATCACGACCGTGAGGAGTGATTGCACGGTGGCGAGCAAATTGTCCAGACGCTCACGCCCGAACCATTTGAGGCAGGCGTTGTACACCAGCACGATGCTGGCGGCGGAGAACAGCATGAGCAGGGCGGTGGAAAACAGATGCGCAGGAATGAAGCGCCACGTCCCGCCTTTGCTCAATGGGCCGGCGACGAGTCCGGCGAGATTCAGCGCCAGGGCCAGCACGAAGGCAAAGCCCGCGAGCACAGCGCACTTGGCGCGCAGCATCTGCTGTGGAGTCACGGGGCGGTGCAGCAGGATCTCCGCCTCTTCTTTCATGAAGAGCATGGTACCCGCGCTGGAGGCCAGTGTGAGCGAGGCAAACATCAGCGTGAAGCCATGCAGCGTGCAGGCAAAAACAAAGGTGTCCGTGAACTTTGAGAGCAGCGCGGGCATGAGGCCGACGAGGGCGTAAATGAACAGGGTCAGGCCGAGGCCCATCTGCCGCCGCGTTTTCTGCATGCCTGCCTGCTGCGCTGCACGGCCACGGAACAGCAGCTTCCAGAACAGGCTACGAAGCACCTTCGCGGGCGAGGGGGGGCGGCGGCCATGAGTGTGCGGCATGTTTTCGGCGGCGGTGCTCATGACAGCATGCTTTTGGCAAAGGTCTCGGCGCGTGCCTCCAGACCACTGAGGCCGGTGAGCCGGGTGAAGAGCTGCTCCAGCGTGTCCGCCC
>NZ_JBAQCR010000317.1:0-3006 GCF_049294395.1 Prosthecobacter sp. | reverse complement strand
ATCAGTACCTATATATAGGTACTGATCCTGTGATCCTGATAGGATCGTGATCCCAATAGGATCACGATTTGATCCTGATCCTGGACCAAGGCGGCGGACGGCGGGGTGGCTCCCGCCTGAGGTCATTCCAGCTTGTTGCCGGGGGAGGCGGGGTGGTCATCACAGTAGGTGAACCGTGTGACGAAGGGAATGGACGTGGGCTGATCGGCAAAATCTGCGGGCATGCCCGATTTCCAGATGCGAAAGCCTGAGTCCGTGTCCGGGGAATGATACAGGATGAGCGTGAGGTGATCTCGCTGCACCAGCGCATAGATCAGGCCGGGACACGGAGGGACTCTGGCAGGGATTCAGGCCTGAGTGTCGTGTGGGGTTTGGCGCTGCGGAATGATCTCAAAAGGGCGTCACGGTCACGCTGTAAATCATGCTGGTGCCTGGCCATGTGCTGTTCTGCCGGCTTCTGCCAGTCTGACCTTAGATCCGTGGGCTGGATAAAGTACACCACGCAGATGCCCGCCGTCACGGATATGAGCATGAGCACCGCAGCCAGGACGATGATGATTCGAACAAACATCTTCATTTCAAAGGCTGCCACCCGCCCAAATGTTCTCCGGTCGGCAGTTCGAGGTCATAGATAACGCCCACGGGAGGCTTGCTCGCCATGACGAGCTTTTTCAATTCGGGAAGCTCTGCTTCGGAGTTCAAGACGCCATGAACGGACAGACATCCGCCCTCACCGGGCCAGATCCCCGCTTTCAATCCAGCGTAGCGGGTATCCTGATTGAGCCGGGATTGCAAAGCGGGGGCGTGCAGCTCAGCGGCCTTCAAGTTTCGTATTTGCTGGGTGAAGGGGAGCGGACCGTACCGCATGGTATAAAAGAGCACCGCCAGACCGAGCAGTAGCAGGATGGAGAGGATGGCGTCGAATCGCGCTGAACGCTTTTTCGTGGCCCCCACAGGATGAGATCGAAAAAGAGTCATGCGTATTGGCTGAGCGCCACCCCGGCCTCTTCGATGCTGTGGATCGCAGAAATAGACGAATGCTCAAGATGCGCCGCGCGTTTCAAAAACGCCTCGGGCCGTCCTGGGTCGGGCAGGCCTTCAGCCACCAGCCGGTACGCACCGATGTCGATGGTGCGGAGCAGCCCCAGGTGTGACTCCCTCGGTGGAATGGTATAGCTGGGCAGGTAGCGCTGACCACGAGCATCACAAAACTCGATGGCCTCCTGCTGCACATCCCACGCCTCCAGATGCACTTCTGCCTCCGCGATGGAGGAGAAGACAAAAAGCGCGTGGTGCTTGTCGAGAGCCAGAATCATGAGCAGCAGCGAAACGGCAGTGTTTCGCACACGCGGGTACTCTCTGCGCCGCAGATTCTCCCGTCAAGCAACGGGTACTTCAATCCGCACTCAAGGCGCTGCGACGACCTTCTTGCCGATGCAGTACAGCTTGTCCTGCGAGCGGATGAAGAGGCAGCCATCGCTCACGGCCACGCTGGCGCGCACGCTGGCGGCGTTGCCGTTGGGCTTGGAGCCGTTGCCCATCTCGTTCATGCCCAGCAGTTCAAAGGAGTCGGTGTTCGCCTTGGCCACATAGACTTCGCCCCAGAAGTTGATGCAGTACACTTTGTCATCCACCACGGTGGGGCTGCTTTCAAACTTGGTCTTGCCGCCGAGTTCACCGGTCCACACGACCTTGCCGGTCTTGGGCTCCAGGCAGCTCAGGGTCTTCTTGCCGCCGTCGAGGACGTAGAATTTGCCTTTGTAGAAGGCGGGCGTGGGCACGTCGCTGGTGACGCCTTTTGGCTCTGTCTGCCACACGGGCTTGGTCTCGCCTTTGGAATCGAGAGGCATGGCGAAGATGGGGGAGTTCTTGGGAGCACAGACGATGGCCATGCCTTCGCCGGTCACGGGGGAGGGGACGAGACGGAAGAACTTGTTGTAGCCTTCGCCCGGCGGGTTCCAGGTGGCGATGCGGGAGAGTTCCTTGCCGGTGGCGGCGTCGTGGATGGTCAGGGTGTCACCACCGGAGATAAGCATGAGGCGCTTGCCTTTGTGAGTGGCGAAAATGGGGCTGCTGAAAGCTTCCAGCGATTCCGTGTTGGCGAGGCTGGGGCGGATGTGCTTCCAGATGTCCTTCCCGGTGGCGGGATCGATGGCGAGGATGTAGCTGCGCATGTCCTTGCCTGCGGTGCCTTTTTCAAACTTGTCCTGGAATTTGAAGGCCTCGTTGCGCTGCAGCACCTGGATGTAGAGCTTGCCACCGTCGAGGGCGGGGCTGCTGCCGTAGGTCCACTGCGTGGCGAAGGCGCCGTGCGTTTCCTTGAAGTCGCGCTTCCAGACGATCTTGCCTTCGAAGTCGCACGCGGCGGCGATGGCATTGGCGAAGAGGAAGTAAACGCGGTCACCGTCCGTCACGGCGGAAGGGCTGGCGAGGTTGCTCTTGTCATCCCACTGAATCTCCGAGCCTTCGCTGATGGTGGTGCGCCATTTTTCGCGGCCGGTCTGCTTGTCGTAGCACAGGCCCACGAGTTTTTTCTCCGCATCAATCGGTGCGGTGATGAAGATGTTGTCGCCCCAGATGACGGGGACGGAGGCGGAGAGGCCCGGCACATCCGCAGCCCAGCGGACGCCTTCCGTGGTGCTGAATTTGGCCGGCAGGCCGGTCTCACCCGAGGAGCCGTCCTGATTCGGCCCGCGCCAGCTCGGCCAGTTTTCGGCGAGAGCAGCAGAAGAGAAGGACAGGCAGGCGAGCAGGAGGGCGGCGGGTGATTTCATGGCGAAAGGGAGAGAAGCGAATACGCACTGGCATGTCGAGATGTTTTCGCGAATTGGTCATTAACTTTGAATCTGAACCACTGGCAAACGACAGCGCTCGCTCTCCTCGGCTTTGCCGCAGGGCTGGTGCTGCATCTGCGCTGGCATCCGCTGCGCAGGCATTTGTCGGATGCCTGGGACTGCCTGCGGCTGCGGCCGGCTTTGATCTTGCTGACCGCCGGGGCCCTGCTGC
>NZ_JBAQCR010000316.1:0-1735 GCF_049294395.1 Prosthecobacter sp. | reverse complement strand
GCGCATCAGTTCGTTGTTCTGGATGCACCCGCCATCGTCCGTGATCGCGACCACGCCCGCCTTCACCAGCGAACCGATGGGCGCCAGGGTTTCCCCTTCCATGCCATGCGAAATGCAGCCGGTGGGGAAGACGTTGACCACGGCCTGATCCTTGATGCGCGCCTGGAGCCATGCAATGGTGTTCGGGCCATCCGAGCGCGGGGACGTATTGGGCATGGCCACCACGCTGGTGAACCCACCCGCCGCCGCCGCCTGGGTTCCCGTGGCGATGGTTTCCTTGGCCGACTGGCCCGGCTCACGGAGGTGCACGTGGATGTCGATCAGGCCAGGGGTGACAACCTTGCCAGTCACGTCGATCACTTCCGCCGCCAAGCCCTTGGGGGCCGACTCGACGATCTTGCCGCCGACGGCCACTACGTCCCTCACCTCATCGACGCCGGACTCCGGGTCGATGACCCGTCCGCCCTTGAGAATCAAAACCTTGTCATTCATTGGGAGTCCCCTCCTGCGCAGCCTGATCGAACGGCGTTCCCCCGCCCAGCAGGTAAAGCACCGCCATGCGGACAGCCAGGCCGTTCGTCACCTGCTCCAGGATCACCGAGTTGGGGCCGTCGGCCAGTTCGCTGGCAATTTCAACACCACGGTTGATGGGGCCGGGGTGCATGATGAGGACGTCCGGCTTGCAGCGCTTGAACCGGTCGAGGGTCAGGCCGAAAAGGGAGATATATTCCCCGATGGAGGGGAACATCGTCTTGCGCTGGCGCTCGTGCTGGATGCGCAGCAGGTTGATCACATCCGCCGTGGGCAGCACCGCGTCCAGGTCATGGGAAACCGACACCCCCATCTCGCGGAAAATCGGCGGCACCAGCGTCGACGGGCCGACGAGGGTCACTTTCGCCCCCAGCTTGAGCAACGCCCAGATATTCGACCGTGCCACGCGGCTGAAGAGGATGTCCCCGAGGATCACCACATGCCTGCCTTCGAGCGACCCCAACCGCTCGCGGGCCGTAAAGGTGTCCAGCAATGCCTGTGTGGGATGCTCGTGGGCGCCGTCCCCGGCGTTGATGACGGAGACGGTTTCCAGCCTCTCGGCCAGGAATTGGGCCGCCCCCGCAGCGCTGTGCCGGAGAATCAGGTAATCCGCGTTGAGCGCCTGGAGATTGAGGGCCGTATCCTTGAGGGTTTCCCCCTTCTTGAAACTGCTGCTTTCGCTGGCGAAGCTGACAACATCCGCGCTGAGCCGCTTGGCCGCGAGCTCGAAGGAACCGCGCGTGCGGGTGCTGGGCTCGACGAAGAGGTTCACCACCGTCTTGCCGCGCAGGGAGGGCACTTTCTTGATCGGGCGGGCCAGGATCTCCTTGAAGACCCGCGCCGTGTCCAGCACGAGCAGAATCTCCTCCCTGCTGAGGCTCCTGATCTCGATCAGATCCTTGCGCGTCCAAACCGCGTTCATGTCGCTTTCTTCCTCACAATCACGGCATCTTCGCCATCCGTTTCTTTGAGATGGACGATCACTTTCTCATCCTCGGCCGTGGGGATGTTCTTGCCGACGTAATCCGCCCGGATCGGGAGCTCCCGGTGGCCGCGGTCCACCAGCACCGCCAGCCGGATGGCCCGGCAGCGGCCCAGGTCGATCATGGCATTCAAGGCGGCGCGGACCGTCCGGCCGGAATGCAGCACATCGTCCGTCAGGACGACCAGCTGGTCGTTCACGTCGAAGGGGACCTCCGTACCC
>NZ_JBAQCR010000315.1:0-8212 GCF_049294395.1 Prosthecobacter sp. | reverse complement strand
CCACCCACCCCACCGCCGGCGCCACCGCCCTGTCGGTCCAAGTGAGCCCACATCCGCGTCAGCCGCGGAATCGAATACTCCATCTTCGCCAGCTCCACCTGCAGCCGCGCCTCCCGCGTCTTCGCCCGCATGTTGAAAATGTCCAAAATCACCTCATGCCGGTCGATCACGCAGATGTCCCCCTCGCTCTCCCACGCCCGCTGCTGCCCCGGACTCAGCTCATTGTCCCACACAATCACATCCGCCCCCAGCTCCTTCGCCTGCTTCATCAGCTCCGCCGACCTCCCGCTGCCAATCAGGTAGCGCGCCGTGTGCTCCCGCGCAAAAACCAGCTCCTTGCCAATGATATTGATCCCCAGCGTCCCCACCAGCTCCGCCAGCTCCTCCAGCAAATCGTGAGCTTCCTGCTTCTGCCGCCGGTCAAAGTACGCACCGACCAGAAAAGCGTTCTCAACGGCATTGGGTTTTTCTCGAATGTCAAACATGGGGTTGCCAGTATGGAGCACGCCAGCGCATTGCCAAGCTGCGTATTCCATGCCATGAACTCCCAACCCACATGACACGCCGCCTCCTTCTGCTCAGCCTCTGCCTCGGTCTCGCCGCCTGCGATTCCTCAGACACCGCCCCCCTCCCGCTGAACCTCTATGAGTGCGATGCCGGCGAAGCCGCCGTCCGCCATCTCATTACCCTCCTCCCCGACATCAATCCCGGCGTCCCCAAAAGCTACTCCATCGTCCTCGGCGAGATCAACCGCGACGGCATGACCCCCGCCACCGACCCCTTCACCAACCGCTTCGCCGACCTAAAGCTCAAATTCGTCAACGCCCAAAACCTCAAAGTCATCGAGCCAGACCACACCATTGCCGAATCCGACACACGCCTCGCCGCCTTTGTCCTTCAACTCCGCAAACTCCAGCCCACCAGCGCCACCACCTGGGACGCCGAAGCCGGCTGGAGCTACAAAAAGGAATATGCACGCATCAAAATGCAACTCGAAGTCAAAGATGGAAAAACCCGCGTCGTAAATGCCGAAAAAGTCGAAGGCTCCTGATCAGCCCCAAGGGGTCAGTGCAGACCACCGCCACCGCTGTCATCCACACTGTCCACATCCATCTGCCGCACCCGCTTCCGATCACGTTCAATTTGCACAGCCGTGCGCAGTTTTTCACGCACGTTCTCAATTCCCGGAATGGCACGCATGGAAAGTGTGGGCGTCGTCGCATCTGAGGTGATCAAGGTCATGTTGCCAAGACCGACCAATCGCAGCAAAAAGGGCTGCTCCATCGTGTAATCCCGCACCCGGAAAAGCTCCATTTCATCGGTCTTTTTGCTGAGAATTCCAGAACGAATGCGCAAACGCTGGCTGGTCAGCTCATAAGTGGTGCATTTTGTCGCCCACCAGCGGAAGACCCACATCAAAAACGGAATGATCAACCCCAGATACCCCAGCGCTCCGATGCCAGCAGTCGCCAGACCGAACACCGTGGCCGCAAAGCCAATGCCCCCAGCTAAGATAAGGCAGAAGAAGTAATACCAGAAATGAACCCACTGGGAGGTGTGACCGGACCAGAGATTGATTTCCGCGACGGCGGCAGGAATGGGAGCGTCTTCTGTAGGCATGATGTGCGAGGGGGTGTGAGTTTAGGAAGCGGTTGGAAAATCAGAGCATCGACTTGATCTCATCAAGCGCCTGCTTGGTGCGTTTGATGCCTTCGATTTCAGTGTGCTTGTCGCCTTCGTATTCGATGCCGATGTAGCCATTATAGCCCGCCTTGACGACGATGTTGATCAAACGCTCAAAATCGAGCGTCATCTCGCGCCCTTCGCGGCGGTCTTCGGTGTAGAATTTGCCAGCACCGGTGTCCCAGTCGTAGGCCTTGGCGCTCATGCCCTTTTTCACCCAAGGCATGAACTCACGCAGGCCTTTGTAGGGGTTGTAGAGCTCACCTTTGACGCGGTCGGTGTAAAAATTGCCAAAGTCCGGCAGAATGCCGACGCGGGCATGGTCTGCGGCTTTCATCACGCCAGTGAGCCAGAGGCCGTTGCTGGAGAGTCCGCCATGATTTTCCACGACAACGTAGAGGCCGCGCTTGTCGCCTTCCACGCACAGACGATGCAGGCCATCCGCTGCGAGCTTCATCTGCTCGTCCCAGCTCAGTTTCGGATCGCTGGCGGCATTCACGCGGATGCTGTGGCAGCCGAGGGTGGAAGCGGCATCCAGCCACTTGAGATGATTTTCGACGGTCTTTGCGCGCTTGGCCTCATCGGGATCGCCGAGATTACCCTCGCGGTCGCACATGATGAGCAGGCCTTTCACGCCTTCACCTTCCTGGCGCTTTTTCATTTCGCCGAGGTAGGCGGCGTCAGCTGCCTTGTCGAAGAACATCTGGTTCACATACTCGACGCCGTCGATGCCCAGGCTGCGGGCGATCTTGCAGAAGTCGAGATGCTCGTGGCGCTCTGCGTTTCCTTTCCCAAAAATGCCTTTGTTCAGCGACCATTCAGCCAGCGAGATTTTGAACGGCGGCTCCTTGTCAGCGGCGATGACTTGGCGTGAACCTGCAGCGGCAATGGCTGTGGTGACGAGTTGAAGGAAGTGGCGGCGGGAGGTCATGGGTGTGATAGCACCCACTATGATGTGAGGAGCCCCCAAAGCTCCAGCAGAATTTTTGCCCCGACTTTGTAACCCGAAGCTTATGCCGCCTTGCGTTCCACCCGCTTGCGCAGCATGGCCGCACGCTCGCCTTTGACGACGCCTTCGTTGATGGTGACGCCGCGCACGTCCATCCGGCTGGGCACGTCATACATGACGTCCAGCATGATGCGTTCGAAGATGCTGCGGAGTCCGCGTGCACCTGTGCCGCGTGTCACCGCCTCCTTGGACATGGCCAGCATTGCATCACGTGTGATGGAAAGCTCCACGCCGTCCATGTTCATCAGTTTCGCATACTGTTTGATCAAAGCGTTCTTCGGCTCGGTCAGCACCCGCACGAGTTCCTGTTCCGTCAGTGACTCCAGCGAGCAAACCACCGGCAGACGACCGATGAACTCCGGAATCAGGCCAAACGACAGCAGGTCCTCTGGTTCGACTTCGGCCCTGGATTTGGCGGTCTCGGGTTTCGCGGCCTGGGAATTCACAAAACCCATGGTCTTGCCGCCACGACGCCGCTCCATGAGTTTGTCGAGGCCGACAAAGGCCCCGCCGCAGATGAACAGAATGTTTTCTGTGTTCACCTGGATGTACTCCTGCTGCGGATGCTTGCGTCCGCCCTGCGGCGGCACATTGCACACGGTGCCTTCGATGATTTTCAGCAGTGCCTGCTGCACGCCTTCACCAGAGACATCGCGCGTGATGCTCACGTTCTCGGTTTTGCGGCCGATCTTGTCGATCTCGTCAATGTAGACGATGCCCATCTCGGCGCGGGCGACATCGTAGTCCGCCGCCTGCAGTAGACGCAGGACGATGTTTTCCACGTCTTCGCCGACGTAGCCGGCCTCTGTCAGCGTGGTGGCATCTGCAATGCTGAAAGGCACATTGAGAATGCGTGCGAGAGTCTTGGCGAGCAGCGTCTTGCCACAGCCCGTGGGGCCCATGAGCAGCACGTTGCTTTTTTCGATCTCGACATCATTGGGGTCGGGCAGGGCGGTCGTCACTTTGCGAGGGGCTCCGCTGCCGGCACGCGTGGCCTGCTGCTGGGTGTGCAGGATGCGCTTGTAATGATTGTGCACCGCGACACTGAGCACCTTCTTCGCCTGAGACTGGCCGATCACATGCTGATCCAGCAGCGCGGCAATGTCCGCCGGACGTGGCACCAGCAGTGCTGGACCACCCTCGGAATCGACCGAGGTTTCCTTGTCGAGGATGTTTTTACAGACGTGAATGCAGTTGTCGCAAATATACACCCCCGGACCTGCAATGAGTTTTTTGACCTCTGCATGGCTTTTGCCGCAGAAGGAGCAGAGAGTAACGTTGGAGCCGCGTGCCATGGTTTTTGGGGATAGTATAATGTCGCACGGAAGCGGGATGCACGTCAAGGTGCTGCTTCTATAGAACTTAAAACAACCTGCTCATCGTCATTCCGACCATACCATGCTTTGAGTACTACGCCTGAAACCGGTCGTGAGGTCAAAATGCTGTCCTGCGCAAGAGACCGATTTGTGAGGATCTGCCCCTGTGGGTCTTTGATTTCCCACTGCCGTCCCCACAATTGTAGGGTGCGCTCCCAAGAAACCGTGTTCAAGCCCTGAATCACCGCTCCGGGTGGAACCTGAGCCGGGTCCATCAGCCACGCTTGAGGGACCAGAGATCGCAACGCCACAAAATGCTGCTGGCGCAATTCCTGGCTCCAAAATGAGCGCAGCGCCGGCAGATGCAGCAATCCTTGCTCCAGTGGAGAATGGGCGAGCGTTGCGCTGCCTCCCGAGAGTTTCAGTCCCCCTTGATCCTGTGCATAATTGAATGACAGCCAAAGATCTGAGCCCCCCCTGGGCGCGGGGGCCAGTGACAGCCAGTGCGCCAAAAAATCACCCAATGGCCCTGCGACACGGCCTTTCGTAACACGCGTCTGCAAGACTTCGCGGGCCGCCATCCAGCGCATGATACGGTAGCCGGCAGAATCGACAGCTTCGCGCTGCGATCGGGGTAATGGTTCCAACAAGTCAGGTATCATGTGTTCTGCAGCCTCTGTCTAAATGCAGACTGTCACCCCCGTCAAAACGAGAGATTGCGGCGAAAAGATGTTTATGATAATTATATAACCCGTGTTGCGCACCTCCGCCAGCCCCCTCCGTCCACAACCCCAGCCAAAAAACTGGATGTCTGCGGGCTTTTCACTGCTGGAACTGCTCACCGTTATCTGCCTGGTCGGCATCTTCACCAGCATTGCACTTGGCTGGCACGGCGGAAACCAAAGGAGTGTGATAGAACGTGTGATCAACCAGCGGAACGCGCAGGAAATTGTTTCTCTCGGGGTCTATGCCACGCTGGGCAATGCGGATTTTGTGGTGCCAGGGGACAAACTGGCCACCGCAGCCAAGCTGATAGGCGGTGTTACCGGCAAGCAAGGGATGTGGAAGGACAAACTTTTCAGCCTTACCAACATGCGGCCCAGCGACCTGCCCGGAGCTCTGTCTTTTGTGAAGTTCGAGTCCGGCCTGCTGCTCTACGACCCTGAAGGGCTGCAGCCTTGATCCGCTGAGTTAATCGACGCTCACTTCCACATTCAAAGTGGCGGGCAGCTTCGATGCTTCGGCAGCATTGGCAGCCGCCGGTTCGTCAGGAAAAATCACCACGATTTCGCGAATGCCGCCCTGGTCTTGCGCTTTTTGCTCCTTGAGCACCCAGTGCTGCACAAACTTGGCCACGGAAGTACGGCTGGCTTCGCGCACATGCTTGATCTTTCCGGGGACACCCGCGCGACGTTCCAGCATCGGGGTCAATCCTTTCTCCAGTTCGGCCATGTTCTCCGCCGCATTGAACCGCAGCCAGCCAGCCTCAGCCTTTTTCTCCATCGTTTCCGTGCGGATCGCCGGTGGCAGCGAAGGCCGGATGGCGGGCGCGATCACCACGCAACGACCGTTTTCGACCGTGATCTTCCACTCGTCGGACAGCTTCAAATGGTAACGATAGACCACCATCGCGCGGATCTCCGCCACGGTGGTGCCGAGGTAAACGGCATCGTTGAACAAGGTCTTCGTGTCATACTTCGTGACGGTCTCCTCGGTTTCCATGGTGGCGAGTTCCAATACATCCCCCTGAGTCGAGGCGATGCGTTTCACGTTTTCACGAAAACTCTCGGTGATGGTCTGCTTCTGGAAATGCTCTACCAGCCACTTCATGCCAAAACCTGAATCCACCACCTTCCAAACCACGAGGCCACCAATGACCACCAGCGCCAGAAACGTCAGGGCCAGGGTGGAGAGGCATCCTGGCCCGCGGCGCGGCGCGGGTGCTGGAGCAGAATTTGGTTCATCCATGGAATAAAGAGTGAGTCAAAGGCCCCTGAACATGCGGCCTAAGGCTTCCTCTGCCAATTACGAATCTGGTAAAAACCTCGCCTTGACGATCTCCCGCAGCCCCTGCGAGACTGACGACGCATGAAGTCCTCATTTCTCTCACGCGCTGTGCTGCTGGCCTGTCTCGCAGTTTTCTCCACCTCCCAGGCTCAACAGCCCGCGAATCAGAACGTGGAGGAGCAGGAGAAAAAGCTGCTGGATGACATGGAAAAGGTCGGCTGGGTGCGTGAAGGCGCAGGAGATCTCGGCGGCGTGGCCAAGATCGCCATCCCGAAGGGCTACCGCTTTACCCACGGCAGCGGCACCAGCCGTGTGCTGGAATTGTTTGGCAATCTGCCCCAGCCCTCCGCCTCAGGCATGCTTACCACCGAGGGATTCGGGCCCTGGATCATCTTTGGCTACGACGATTCCGGCCATGTGAAAGACGATGAGAAAAACGACATCAATGCGGATGAACTGCTGGCACTCCGCCGCGAGGGACTGGCGGAATCCAACAAAGTGCGCAAGGAACGCGGCATCCATGAACTGGCCATTCTTGGCTGGGCCATGCCGCCGCGCTTCAACGACACCACCAAGACCCTTGAGTGGGCGGTTCGAATTCAGAGCCTGGACGGAACAGGCGGAGAGTCTGTGAACTATGAGACGCGGCTGCTGGGCCGCACGGGTTCCATGAAGGTGCAGCTCGTGTGCGACCCGGCGGAGTTTCAGCCGCTGCTGGCCGAGTTTCAGAAAGTCATGGGCGGCTTCTCCTATGTCGAAGGTCAGCGCTACGCTGAATTCCGCGAAGGCGACAAGGTGGCAAAATACGGCCTCACCGCGCTCATTGCAGGCACAGGCGCCTTCGCCGCGGCCAAGATGGGTCTGTTTGGCAAGCTCGGGTTGTTCTTCGCCAAGCTGGGCAAGGCGGCGATCCTGCTGGTGGTGGGTGCTCTGGCCGGCTTGAAAAAACTCTTCGGCAAAATCTTCGGCTCGCGTCAGCCCCCAGGCGAATAGCGCATGACCGACGGCCAGACGCTTCTCGCAGTCTTCGTGCTGCTGTATCTCATCGAGTGCCTGCGCCTCGTGCCTTCCACGGCCTGGATGGCTGCGGGCACGGGCAAGTCGGGCTGGAGCCCGCTGCGACCATGGATGCGGCTGCAAATCGGCAGCGGCTCGCCATTGCTGCTCTCTCCTCTGCCGCCGATGCAGGCGCATGCAATAGCCCTGCCATGGTTGTTTGTGCCCGAGCAGGATTCGCTGCGTGTGCGATTGACCGACAGCATCAGCGTCAGCATCGCATGGGACAAGCTGGCCCCGCGTGTCGAGGAAAGCACGCTGCATCTCGACACCGTCACTCGTGTGCGCCTGCCTTCCAAAACGCTGGCGGACCTCTGGCAGCAAAGGCTCACCGAGTGGCAAGGCCTGACACCTGAACAGCGCCGCAGTGCTTTCCTCAAGCACGCCCGCACGTCACTCGATACGAAATCTGCCAACATAACCGCCACGGCCACCTCGCAGCTGACCCGATCACTGCGGCTGTGTGCCACGATTCACTTCATGTGGTGCTTTGGTGTGATGAGCGTTTTGTATCATCGCTTTGGCGACAGTCTGATCGTGCTCACGGCTGCGGGTGTGCTGCTGCTGCTGCAATTCATCCAGTCATGGCTCTTTCTGCGCAGCTCTCGGAAAAGCCGCGTCACTATCCCGCATCGTCGCTGGCGCGCGCTCGGGATTGCCTTCCTGCCGCAACTGGCGATGCGTGCCTTTGATGTCGTGAATCTGACCACGGATGCCGAACCGCCTCATCCGCTCGCCTGGCGTGGACTGCTGGATGACAAGCGCTGGCTGGAAAGTGCGCGTCTGTTTTGGCGTGAGTCACGCTACGTTCCCGGCTGGCCTCAAAATGAATCGCTGCCGCTCGAAGCCGAGGCACTGGAAAAATTCTTCCGCCACGAAGGCATCGCAGAAGCAGATTACGATCCGCCCGCGACGGCAAAACTTCCCACCTGCCCGCGGTGCGGTGCTGAATTCCAAAGCGGCATGACCGCCTGCTCTGACTGCGGTGGCGTGGAACTGCGGCAGCCGGCGGCTTAGAGCATTTTAAATAATTATATAGCCATCCGGGTAGAGGCCTGCTATAAAGTGGTATGGCAACACTCTCTCTGGATTTACGTGAACGCATTGTCAGCGCCTATGACAAAGGTGAAGGCACGCGTGA
>NZ_JBAQCR010000314.1:0-3676 GCF_049294395.1 Prosthecobacter sp. | reverse complement strand
GCCCACGGGGATGCCGGGTTCGTTGGACCATGCGCCATCCGGTGTGCGCAGGCCGCCCATGCATTCCACCAACCGCCAAGGCTCAGGCGGAATGCCACCGAGGTCCTGATAGGCCCCCCAGGCCAGCAGGCAGCCGTAGGCGCTGCCCTTGGCACGCTTCGGTGCCTGATGGTAGCCGCCGTCCCGACAGCGAAAGGCCTCAATGCGTGCCGCCAGCGCTTCACGCGAGGCCATCGGAAAATCCTGCATGCCGGCATTCGCCCAGCAGCGCGCGAGGCAGCACAGATGTACGAAATCCTGCCGCTCCCCATCACCGAAGGGTGAAAGCCAGGGGCGCACATCAGGAATCGTGGTGGCATCCACGGACAGCGCCTGCAGGCCTTCCAGGCCAAACACGGTGTAATAGAGGTCCGGCTTGTCGTTGCGATCCAGGAATCCGCCCTCAGGGGACAGGCGCGAACGCAGGAAAGACTCCACCAGCTCCGCCGACTCACCGAGGAGTTTGGGGGCCAGGCGTGCGACTTGCAGCATCTCAAGACGAAAGGACATGCCACGCGACTTACCCGAAGCCCGCCATGTCGCCAGAAGAAAGTCATTTTCTCGCTTGAGTATTCTGCGGCTTGGTCAAAACTCTCGACCCGGTTAACCCGACTCCTTTGCTCACGTGGCGGAATTGGTAGACGCGCTAGATTCAGGTTCTAGTAAGTAACATTGTGCTGGTTCGAGTCCAGTCGTGAGCACCATCCAGCGGCAACAGTGCCGCCTCGGGTAACCGGTTAAACAGAAAGTCACATGCAAGACGCAGGATTCGTGAGGCAGGCATTTGCGGGTATCGCATCGCGTTATGTGCTGGCAAATCACGTCCTCAGTCTCGGCATCGATTGCCTCTGGCGCCGCACGACAGCCAAACGCATTGCGGAACTTAAACCCCAGCGTGTGCTCGATCTCGCCACCGGCAGCGGGGATCTCGCCCAGGCCATCCAAGCCGCCTGTCCGCAGGCGAAAGTGCTGGGGGCCGATTTCTCGGTGCCCATGATGCGTGAGGCGCAGAAGCGTCAGTTCACCAGTCTCGTCGCCGCAGATGGACTCGCGCTGCCTTTTCAGGATGGTGTCTTCGATGTGCTCACGGTTGCCTTCGGTCTGCGCAACATGGCTTCCTGGCCTGCCGCCCTGAAGGAAATGAACCGCGTGCTGCGGCCCGGCGGTCGCTTGTTTGTGCTCGATTTTTCCATCCCGCGCATTCCTGGCATCCGCCAGTTGTACCTGTTTTATCTCAAGCAGATCATGACCCGCGTCGCCGGGTGGATCACTGGCAAACGCGAAGCCTACGTGTACCTCTGCGGTTCCATCGAGCGCTTTCCCTCCGGCCGTGAGATGGAGGCTTTGATTTGCGAGAATGGTTTCGCCAGTGCGAGTTCACGCCAGCTCACGCTTGGCATCGCTTCGCTATATGAGGCGGTGAAGTAGAGTTAGCCGCGCAAAGACAGAATAGCGCTGGGCGGTGTGGCGCACTTTCAGGCCGGGGCGCGGAGAAGAACGCGGAGCGTCTTGGAGTGCTCCAGTCCTCTGGAGCTTTTCGTAGGCCACGAGGCACTCGAAAGCGCCGGAGGACCGGCGCAGTCCAAAACGCATAGCGCAGGCGGTGACACGTTTTCAAACACGACCTAGGTTGTTCGTGCGTGCGGCACGCGAAGGCGCTTGCCTCGCAGTTGCAGAGCTTGTGATTGGAGTTATCCCTTCGCATGAACTGGCAGAAAGCTCGCAGGATTCTGGCCGGACTCGCCTTGGTCGCGAGTGTGTGGATGATGTCTGCAGCGCTGAAGATGGACTGGCTGTCTGCGGCCTTTCGGGTCATCGGGAGCATGCTGCTGCTCGTGACGACGGTGCTGCTGCTGGCTCCGGACACGGCTTTCAAGCTGGCGGAGTGGATTGCGAAGCCGTTCGCGGAGCTGTTCTTTCCTTCCGATGAGTTTGAGAAGCCGCCGCTGTCCTACAAGCTGGCGCGTCGCTACAGCCAGGAGCGCAAGGTGGAGGCTGCGGTGCAGGAGTATGAGAAGATCTTGTTTTATTATCCCGAGGAACGGGATGCGTATCTGGAGGTGATCGAGCTGGCGCAGCGTGTGCGGGATGAGGAACTGCGCGATAGGTTTGAAGGGCTCTTGAGGGAGAGGGACGAGGCGGAGGCTGCCAAGAGATCAAGGAGCCAGGATGAGGGCGAGGCTTGAGGTAGACCGAGCTTGGAAGTTCGGTCTACGACAAGAAACTCTGCAGTCGCAAGCCATTGCCGAATGGCGCACGGCTTGACGTCTTGATGCGCTGGGAGCGAGCTGAAGCTCGCGAGTACTTTCCTCACACCAGCGCCGCCGGCGTCTGTTCTTCCAGTTCCTCAATGGCAGTCAGGCGGGCCTGCTCTTCATCGAGGTCTTCGTTGACGGGCACGGAGTCGGGCTGCTCATCGTCAGAAGCATCTGAAGCTTCGGCGTCGTCCTCGGCCTTCTTCTTGCGCTTGGGCTGGTTCGGGGCTTCGAGGGCGAGTTCCTGGACGGTCTTGTCCATGGTGCGGGTTTCTTCCGTGGTCATGCGGACGCCCACGGGCTTGCTGACGCCGAACTCCTGCATGGTCACACCGTAGATCACATCGGCGCGGCTCATGGTGCGCTTGTTGTGAGTGACGATGATGAACTGGGAGTTGTCGATGAAGGCGTCCAGCATCTTGAGGAAGCGGCCGATGTTGGTTTCATCGAGCGGTGCATCAAGCTCGTCCAGCACGCAGAAGGGGCTGGGCTTGACCTGGTAGATGGAGAAGAGCAGGGCCACGGCGGTCATGCTGCGCTCGCCACCGGAAAGGAGGCTGATGGTCTGCAGCTTTTTGCCCGGGGGCTTGGCGATGATCTCGATGCCGGACTCCAGCGGATCGTTTTCATCCACCAGCATGAGGTCGGCCTTGGCGGCAGGGCCGAAGAGTTCGCGGAAGTTGTTGTTAAAGAAGCCGCGCACCTGGGTGAACGTCTCCACAAACATGGTCTTCGTGGTCTCGTTGATCTTGGCGATGACCTGCAGCAGCTCGTCCTTGGATTTGACGAGGTCGTTGTGCTGGGTGTCGAGGAAGTTGTGGCGTTCTTCGAGTTCTTCGAACTCCTGGATGGCGTCGAGATTGACGGGGCCGATGCCTTCAAGCTTCTGGCGCAATTCGTAAACGACTTCCATGACGAAGGCCCAGTCGGGCTGTGCTTCTTCGCCGGGAATGACGACTTCGTCGATGTCCACGGCATCGTCATCACGATTGGACACGGCGCGGATGACGGGAGCTTCGGCTTCCTCGGCAGCGGGCTCGGCGTCTTCAGTATCTTCGTTGCTGGGCTCGGCGCCATCGGTGGATGCGCTGGAGCCTGCGGCATTGGCCGCGCCTTTCTTGCCACGGTTGCGGTTCTTCTTCTGCTCTTCGATGGTGACCATCAGCACGTGGTAGTCAGGCTCAAAGGCTTCGATGTGGAAGCTGTAACGCTCCTGCACCTGATTGATCAGGTTTTCGAGACGAAGGTCCACGCGGGTGAGAGCGACTTCGGCGCGGTTGCGGGATTCGTTGAGGCCGTTGAAGCTCTGACGAAGCTGCGTGAGCTGGGCTTCGAGCTGGCTGACCTGCTCAAACAAACTGGCGCGTTCTTCGGTCTTGGAT
>NZ_JBAQCR010000313.1:0-8227 GCF_049294395.1 Prosthecobacter sp. | reverse complement strand
CCCATGGGGTGCCTGGGGGCGGCGGGGGTGGGGTAGGCTGGCGAGGCAGCATGCCGCCGGCGGGCGCCTGACGGGCCGGTTTTTCTTTGGCGACGGGGACGGTGAGGATCTGATCGAGATCACGGCGCAGTTCGCGAGAGGACTGATAGCGCCTGGCGACATCCTGCTCCATCGCTTTGCGTATGATGGCGTCATAGCGTGTGTCGCAGCCCACTTTTTCACTGGGCATTTGGAAATTGCCGCGTGGGATTTTGCCGGTGAGCATGTTGTAGAGCATCACGCCCATGGCATAGAGATCAGCGCGGCCATCGACCTGCATGCCGATGACCAGCACCTCGGGCGCGACGTAGTCCGGGGTGCCCATGGTGGTGCCTTCCTGAGTCAGGCTGCCGGACTGCCCCGGATCGTGCATGCGCGCCAGACCGAAGTCGGCCACCTTCACGGCGCCTTCCATGTTGATGAGAATGTTCGCCGGCTTGATGTCGCGGTGAACGACGCCGTGCTCATGAGCATAAGCAAGCGCGTCGCAGACGTGGGCGGTGATGGCCAGCGCGTGATCAACCGGCAGTTTGCCCTGCGACTGGATCATCTTGGAGACGTCCGTTCCGTCGATGTACTCCATGACGATGTAGAGGAGTTCATCGCGGGTTTCGCCGAAATCGTAGACGGCCACGATGGCGGGATGGTTCATCTTTGCCATCGTGCGCGCTTCGTTCTTGAAGCGTTCGATGTACTCGGCCTCGTCTTCCGCCACCTGAGGTGGGAGGACCTTGATGGCCACGAGCCGGTCGAGAGAAGTCTGTCGTGCCTTGTAGACGGCGCCCATGCCACCGCAGCCGATCATCTCCCACTGATCATACTGAGGCAGCATGGCCTGCAGATGCTCTGGTGATGGCGGTGTCCAACCCATGGCTCCGTCATGTGGAGGTTTCTCATTCATGCCCTGTGAAAACGATCATTAGCGGCGGAGCGTAGCCGTCGGCTTTGAGAATGGGAACTGGAAAATCAAATCAGGCCGCGGCGGACCAGAGATTCCTCCATGGCACGATCAATCAGCATCACGGCCAGTGTTTGAGTGGCGTCATCCAGCAACTGAGTGGCGGCTTTGAGAGCCTTGGCGTCATGATCCGTGGCGTCAAGCAGGACACGCACCGTGGCGGCCTGACTGACCACGGCAGATTTCTCTTCCGTGCTGATGGCATCACCGAGTTGATCCAGTGCGGCATCGACAGCGGGGAGGAGTTCTTCCGCCTTGAGTTTTGCTTCCGTCCAGATGCGTTCGTTCATGTCCTCGAAGGCGAAATCGACACTCTCGGAGATCATCTGCTCCACGCGTTCGTCTTCGACATCGACGGCGGTGCCGCTGATCTGCAGGGTGGTGTCCTGATTGGTCGCAGTGTCGCGGGCGAGAACGTGCAGGATGCCATCGGCATCGATGCTGAACTGCACGCCGACGCGGGCGCTGCCTTTGGGGCCGGCGGGAAAGGGGACTTCGATGCGGCCAAGCTCCCAGTTGTCCTTGGCGAGTTCGCGTTCGCCCTGAAGGATGCGGATGAGCATGCTGTCCTGATTGGCGACGGCATTGGTGAACATCTCGCCGGCCTTGGCGGGGATGGTGGTGTTGCGCGGGATGATGATGTTCATCAAGCCGCCGAAGGTTTCGATGCCGAGCGAGAGCGGGGTGACATCGAGGAGGAGGACCTGGCGCAGGCTGCCGCCGAGGATGCCTGCCTGAATGGTGGCACCGAGGGCGATGGCTTCGTCGGGGTTCTGAGAGGTGTTGGGTTCGCGGCCGAAGATTTCGCGCACGTAGTCGCGCACCAAGGGCATGCGGGTGCTACCGCCGACGAGGATGACTTCATCGAGCTGTTCGGCTTTGACGCCGGCATCGCTCAAGGCGCGCAGGCAGTGGATGCGGGTGCGCTCGATCCATGGGCGGGCGATTTTTTCGAGATCGGCGCGGGTGATATCGAGTCCATTGAAGCTGGCTGTGTCGTCGGTGGATAGGCGCTTTTTGACGGACTCGGCTGCTTCGAGGACGCGGATGTCGTGGGAGGGCAGCGCGAGTTTTTGTGCGATGAATTCGGCGAGGAGGCGGTCGATGTCATCGCCACCGAGCTGGGTGTCTCCGGCGGTAGAGAGCACCTGGAAAGTGCCGTCGCGCATTTCGAGAACGGAGATGTCAAAGGTGCCGCCACCGAGATCATAGACGGCGATTTTTTGATGCTCGGTGAGTTTGTCGAGACCGTAGGCGAGTGCGGCGGCGGTGGGCTCGCTGAGGATGCGGAGGACTTCGAGACCGGCGAGTTCGCCGGCGCGCTTGGTGGCGTTGCGCTGGGCGTCGTTGAAGTAGGCAGGCACGGTGATGACGGCCTGGGAAACGGATTGTTCGAGAGCGCGTTCGGCGACGGCTTTGAGGTGCTTGAGGATCTCTGCAGAGACTTCGACGGGGGAGGTTTTTAGCTCGCTGAGTGAGTAGGGCGGTGTCCATCCGGCCTCACCGGGGCGGCGGCCGATGAGGCGTTTGACCGAGGTGATCGTGCGCGTGGGGTACAGGGCGCGCTGGCGCAAGGCCACGGCTCCGACAGAGATGCTGCCATCCTGGGCGATGCACACGGCGCTGGGGGTGCTGCGGCTGCCGTTTTCATCGGCGAGGAGGATGGGGAAGCCGCTGTCAACGACACCGACGAGGGAGTTCGTGGTGCCGAGATCGATGCCGAGGATGGGGGAGTTTGGATTCAACGTTTCGAGAGGTTCACACGGGTGGGCTTGCTAAACACTGCGCTTTGGTCAAAATCAAATCATGGAATTACTGACTACAGGCCTGATGACCGGGGCGCACCTCACCGAAGACCAAATTGCCGATGCGGCGGCGCAGCTGGTGGATGCGGCGGTGACGGCGGCCGACAAAGCCCATTTTCTGCGGGCTCTGTCGAAGAAGGGTGAGACGCCGGCGGAGATCGCGATGTTTGTGAAGGAGTTTTTAAAGCTGGCGGTCGATCCGGGGATTGACCGGGCGAAGCTGCCGGGGCCGATGCTGGATGTGGTGGGCACGGGCGGGGACCAGCTGCATTTGTTCAATGTGTCGAGCACGGCGATGTTCATTCTGGCGGCCGGTGGCGTGTGCGTGACGAAGCATGGGAACCGTGGGATCACCTCGAAGGCGGGCGGTGCGGATGTGCTGGAGGCGCTGGGCATCAAGATCGACCTGCCGAAGGAGAAAGTCGTGGCGGGCATTGAGAGCATCGGGCTGGGGTTCTTTTTTGCCCCGCTGTATCACCCTACATTCAAGGCGGTGGCGGAGGCGCGGAAGCTGCTCGCGGCGGAGGGGCAGCGTTCGATTTTCAATGTGCTCGGGCCGCTGCTCAATCCGGGGCGGCCTGATTACCAGCTCATCGGTGTATTTGATCCGAAGCTGACGCGGGCGTTTGGCGAGATTTTGGTGCAGCTGGGCCGCAAGGGAGCCTGGGTGGTGCATGGCAGCGCTGCGGATGGGCAGGGGATGGATGAACTTTCGACGCTGGGGGTGAATGATGTGTGTCAAGTCGCGGAGGGGAAACTCAGCGAGACGCGGATTTATCCGAAGGACCTCGGCTTTGGCCCAGCGGCGCTGGAAGATCTGGTGGGGGGTGATGCCACGGAGAACGCGGCGATTCTTGAAGGCGTGCTGGCGGGAACCATCAAGGGGGCCAAGCGTGACATCGCGGTGCTGAATGCGGCGGCGGGTTTTGTGATCACCGGCATGGCTGCGGATCTGATGGCAGGCAAAGCACTGGCTGAGGAACTGCTGGAGCGTGGCGCGGCGCATGCCAAGCTGCGGGCAATGCAGGATCTGATTTGAGCTGATTTTCCCGCAAGACAGGCAGGGGAAAGATGTTAGGATGTCCTAATAATCTTTTCTCCTGCCCATGCCTCACCCCAGTGAAGTGCTTCAATACGCCCAGAAGGTGCCGCACACCATGTGGGCCACCATCGCGATTGTGGGGTTCTTCGCGTTTGCGGCGGGGCTGGCGTTTGCGAAGGGGGTGGTGCAGCAGATCATCAATGTGGCAACGCTGGCGCTGTGCGCGGCGGCGGCGTGGTATGTGTTCATGCACCGGACGGTGATTTTCGGCGCGGCGGGGATGCAGATCACGACGAACCGGATGGTCGTTGCGTCGGTGATAGCGGCGGGGATCATGTTCGCCGTGTGCAAGGTGGGGAAGTATTTTCTGGCGGCCTTTGGCCTGATGCGAATGTTGGGAGGGCTGACGGGGTGGAAGGGACTGATCGTGAGCATCCTGCCTTCCGGCGCGCTGATGTGGATGGGCAGCGTGGCGCTGCGCATCGTGGGGAGTCTGTATGGCATGGAGAACGCGGCGGAGATCGTCAAAAAGGGTGGCTCGATCGAGAGCCAGGCGAAGTCCATTTTTTACAGCCTGAGCCAGAAGATCGACAACAGCCCCATCGGCGGGCTGGTGAAGAGGCTGGACCCGTATGACATCAAGCCGACGGCGAATCTGGCACGACTGCTGATTCTGTGGCCGGAGGGGACGATGTGGCAGCGACTGGCCGAACAAAGTCCAGCCACGGCCAATGCGCTGAACCATCCGCTGATCGCCAAGCTCGGCTACGATCCGGAAGTGCGGAAGGCCATCGAGAACAAGGACTTCGCGGGGCTGATGCAACTGCCCCAGGTCGAGAAAGTGGCGAACCACCCGGACCTGCAGCCTATTCTTGGAGGCATGCAATTGGAGCAGGCGATGGACTCGGTGGTGTACAAGCAGCCACCGCCGCCGCAGCCGGTGAGGTTGAATTGAGGTGGAGGGAGTGATGCGGTCTTCGGTTTTGACTTGAGCCGCGAACCAAAACCACCTTGTATGAGCGACTCCCAGTCATGAAAATTGCACCCCTTATTCGCGTGGCCTTGGCAATCTTTGGGTTATTGACAGCTTCGTCTCTCAGCCAGGCTGTGGAGCAGGCACCTGCGGAAGCGGTGCTGCTGCTGACGCAATATGAAAGCAAGGTGAGAGCGGATGTGATGAAGCCGCATGAGCTGGCGATAACTGATCTGAACGCGAAATTTGTCCAGGCGCTGGAGCGGGAACAGGACGCAGCGCAAAAAGGGGGGAAACTGGAAGAAGCCCTGGCATTCAAGGCGGAACGCGAGGCCGTGCTGGCGGGGCGCTACACGGGTGAGGCCAGCGGCGGTGCCGGCCCCTTGAGCATGCAGAAAATGCGCAGCACGTATCGTCTGGCCATGCTGCGGCTCGAGCAGGACCGTGACAGCAAGCTGCGCCCGCTTCTGGCAATGGCCACGACGTCATTTCAAGGGCTTGTGGAAACGCTGACCAAAAGCGGAAAACTAGATGAAGCCGTAGCCACGAAGAATATGCTGCAGGCTCTGCTGACAACGCCTGTGACTCCTTTGCCTGCCGTCCATGGAGCCAAGCCTGTCGGACTGTTCACCAACAGTCTGGGCATGGTGTTTGTCCCTGTGCCTGGCACCGACATTCTGATGTGCATTCATGAGACACGGAACGCCGACTATGCCGCCTATGCGGCGAGCACTCCGGGCGTGAACGAAATGTGGAAAAAGATGGCGGCACAGATGTTTTCACGTGAAGATGACGACAGGCCTGTGACGGGTGTCAGTTACGAAGAGGCGGTGGCCTTCTGCCTCTGGCTGAGCAAAAAGAAGGGAGGGCACACTTATCGTCTTCCTACCGACCGCGAGTGGAGCATTGCGGTGGGGCTTGACAAGAAAGAAAACTGGACCAAGACCACCACGCCGGAGAGCCTGAACGAGCGAGTGCCGGACGAGTTCCCGTGGGGTGGCATCTTTCCTCCACAAACAGCTGACCGGATTGGCAATTATGCTGACGTGACGCTCAATGCCAAAATGGCAGACAAGAGTCCTATTGATGGCAATTTTTCTGATGGACATCCCTACACGGCACCGGTGATGAGTTTCAAGCCTAACTCACTGGGCATCTATGATCTTGGAGGCAACGTCTGGGAGTGGGTGGATGACTGGTTCAATGAGGCGAAGCAGCAGCGTACTTTGCGCGGCGCTGCCTGGAACATCAACTCTCGTCAAAGAATCCTTTCCTCTGCCAGAGACAGCCGCAGGCCCCATGACCAGGGCAACAACCACGGTTTCCGTGTGGTGACCGTGGCGACACCCTAGCTGATTTAGCGCACCGAAAAAAACCGGCAACGGCACGTTGCCCCGGGCGTGGCTCTCGCTTTGATCTTCCGGCACTCGCCCTTTTCCTTTTCGCATGCCCAAATACATTCTTACCATCGGCCTTGAAGTTCACGCGCAGCTCACGACGCGCAGCAAGATGTTCTGCGCCTGCCCGGTCGAGTATGGTGCGGAGCCGAATACGCACACCTGCCCGACTTGCATGGGGCTGCCGGGAGCACTACCGGTGCTGAACCAGGCGGCCATTGAGAAGACCATTCTCACGGGGCTGATGCTGGGCTGCGAGACGCCGCCGGTGGTGAACTGGGACCGCAAAAATTACTTCTACCCGGACATGCCGAAGAACTACCAGATCACGCAGATGCCCTTCCCGCTCTGCCTGGGCGGTGGTGTGCCGCTGTATGATTATGCGTATCCCAAGGATGCGCAGAAGAGCATCGCCAATCCGGGCAAGGTGGTGAAGCTGACGCGCATCCATCTGGAGGAGGACGTGGGCAAGTCCACGCACTATGACAAGTTCAGTGCGCTCGACTTCAACCGCGCCGGCACGCCGCTGATGGAAATCGTCAGCGAGCCCGACCTCGACAGTGCGGAGGAGGTTGTGGCCTACCTGGGGAGCCTGCGGCAGATCCTGATCTATGGCGGCGTGAGCGATGCTGACATGGAGAAGGGCAACATGCGCTGCGACGTGAACATTTCCCTGCGACCCGAAGGCCAGAAGGAGCTGGGCACCAAGATCGAGCTGAAAAACATCAACTCGATGTCAGCCATCCGGCGTGCGATCAAATTTGAGGCCGAGCGTCAGGCCGACATTTTGGACGCGGGTGGCAAGCTGGAGCAAAGCACTCTGCGCTGGGACGATGACCGCGGGGAGACCACGCTCATGCGCTCGAAGGAGGACGCGCATGATTACCGCTACTTCCCGGATCCCGACTTGCTGCCGGTGCGTACGGCGGATCTCGTGGCCAAGATGCGGTCGCAGGTGCCTGAGCTGCCGCATGAAAAACGTGCGCGTTTTGAGAAGGACTATGGCTGCAGCGCCTATGATGCCAGCGTGCTGGCGAGTGAAAAGGAGCTGGCTCTCTGGTATGAGGCAGCCGTGGCCGCCGACACGAAGGTGCCGGCCAAGAAAATTGCCAACTGGGTGATCAACGATCTGCTGGGTGCTCTGAATGACCGCTCGCTCACGCTTGCCGACTGCCCGGTGAAGCCGGAGGCGCTGAGTGCGCTGGTGGCCACCATTGAAGGCGGCAAAATCTCCAACAACCAGGGCAAGGAAGTGTTTGTTGAGATGTTTGAGACCGGGAAGCCTGCGGCCGAAATCATCAAGGCCAAAGGATTTGAGCAGGTGAGCGACACGGGGGCTCTGGAGGCCATTGTGGAGCAGATCCTTGCCGCCAATCCAGATAAGGTGGCTGAAGTCAAAGGCGGCAACGAGAAGGCCATGAACTGGTTTACGGGGCAGGCGATGAAGGCCAGCCAAGGCAAAGCGAACCCGAAGATGGTGACGGAGATCGTGCGGAAGAAGGTGCTGGGGTGAGGCCGCTGCGCGGAATGACGAAACCCGAATGACGAATGAAGTCCGATTTCACAGTTTCTTGTGTTAGTGTCGATGAGATCGAAGACGAAAAAGGAATTGCGGTGTGGCTGGCCGATGCTGACCCCGTGGAGGTAGATTATTTAACTTTTCAACGGGCTCTGGAGCCGGATGAGCAAAGTGTCCGCCTTGGCCTGAACCGAGTCTATGCGGAAAGAAATGATCAGGGCTTCTCAGGGTATGGCGGCATTGAAAGTGTCTCGTTGTTTCGTGATCATCTGGAGGTCCACTTCAATGGCAAAGGATCCAAGTTCATGGGCGGACTTTCGACGATGAAAGTGTCCTTCGAACTTGATGCTGCCGCATTTCAGAAGCTTCGAGAAGGTCTTGCAGTCTGCTTCGACGGGTTGGGAAAGTATCATGACGGAGCTGATTTCTAGAGCTTTGTGGCTATTTGATGCCCCTGATGCCATCATGCAGGCACAAAGCCAATCCCCTCACCC
>NZ_JBAQCR010000312.1:0-1683 GCF_049294395.1 Prosthecobacter sp. | reverse complement strand
AGCCGGTCACGGAGGCGAGCACGGGCGCGGTGAAGGTGGCGTTCGCACTCACATCGACGGAGCCGGTCACGGAGGCGAGCACGGGCGCGGTGATCGAGTAGCCATCTGCGATGGAGAAACCTTTCTCTCCATCGATTTGGGTGACGAGGGGGTGGAGTGATTTGATGGCTTCGCCTTGGGCGTGGAGGCTGCGTACGGCGATGGCTTCGGCGATTTCATGGGGGCAGTTCTCATGGATCAGGGCTTTCCAGCGGAGATCGGCGTATTCGCCGCCGGCGAAGAAGCCGTCTCCAACCAGACCCCAGCCGGGTTCCTCCAGCGCGCGTTTGAGGTTTTTGGCGAGCACCTTTGCGGCGTCGAGCACCTTCTGAGGGTGGTTGGTACCACGGAGAATGCTGCTGATGTTTTGTGGGACATCACCCTGGCCGGACCATTCGAACTCGTAGAAGCGGGCGGTGTCCCGCATTTCGGACAAGGTGTCGTTTTCTTTGAGTTTGTAGAAGGCGACAATGCCGGAATGGGAGTTGGAGGGCTGGTGGTAAAGGGTGCCGTCGGCACGGATGATGGCGGAGAAGAAGTCACACATGGTGGGGAGAGGAGGATGAGGATGAACTGAGATGGGATTAGAAACCGAGGAGGTGAAGGAGGGCGTCGTGGTGGTGGTAGATGGCAAGAGTGAGGACGATGAAGCCGAGGAAGAGCCAGACCATGCTGCTGCTGCATTCCTGGGCGTCCTGACGGGCTTCTCTGCGACAGCGGGGCTCCGGGGTGCTGCGAGGTGAGAGAGAGCCGCGTGGGTAGTCGAGCGAGCGTTTGAGGTAGATGTAGTGAGGTGTGCGGGTGTCCATGGCGGTGGAGGGGTGTGTTAGCGATGGGAGATCCAGATGATGGACACAATGGCTGCGGCCCAGATGAGCGTTGTTAGGACGCTGCGGGCGGCTTCAGCCCAAGAGGTGGTCACCTTGATAATTTCCTGAACAGGTTCAGGCGTGCCGTTGATGGCGCGTATCACTGCGGCGGCTTCTTGGGCAGTGTACTCATCAACGAATAGAGTGAGGACTTTGTCAGAGATTGGAACACGGGTTGCTTCGGCGGACATGATGACTTCGGGTGGAATGGTGGTGAGAGGGAAAAGTTAAAAGACAGTGACCAAGTTGGGATGGGCAGTGCGAAAAGCAGTGAGGATGCGGTGTTCGGCGAGTCCTGTGTGTTTGGTGCTTTCAGCGACCAGTGCCCGGTGGGTGTCGGCAGAGGCTTTAAGATCGCCTGCGATGATTTCCTCGATCGAGGTGGGGGTGCGACCTTCCCAAGTGACGTCTGCCCAGCGGTGGGCGAGGTCGGCTTCGGGGATGTCGAGAGTGACACGGATGGTGCGGGTGCCGACAGTTTGTTTAGGCTGCACGGCAGCGGACGCAGGAAGAGTAAAAGGAGGGTTCATAGGACGAGGAGCGGGGTTGACGGGGGCGGTGGGCATGACGTGGCCTTGAGACTGAGGGAAGGCGCATCGCTGCGCCGGAAGGCCGCTAAGCGGCGCGGACAGAGAAGGCAGGGCCGAGGGTCTGCTGGATGAGGTGGGCGAGGAGACCGGTCTTGGTGGTCTTCATGAGCTGGGCGTTGGCGGCGAGATCCTTGTCCGCTTCTTTGGCGAGCGAGGATTCGGGGTGGAGACGCACGATGATGGTG
>NZ_JBAQCR010000311.1:0-35379 GCF_049294395.1 Prosthecobacter sp. | reverse complement strand
GTTCTGGATGGCGGGTGTCTTGGAACATTCGCCCGGAACCGGCTAAAGCCGGGACTACAATACGAAGATTCAATCATCCCAGAGTGCGCCGTATTCAAGGAGGGGATAGGCCCGCCAGATGCAGGCTGCTTGATCTCGGCCAGTCTCTCGCAGGTAATCATGAGCGCTGGACCAAGGCCATTCGGTCCATTTGGAGGCATGGCCGTGTTTGACGGCGTTGTGATGGATGTAGTTCACGGTCGTCCAGAAGTGGGATTCGCTGCGCATCGCGCGATCGGTGGTGCGATGCCAGCAGATACGCCCACGTGCATTGTCCTCGCCATTCCAGGCGAAGGACATGCGGCCATGCAGTTTGCCGAGGTGTGTGATGAGGGGCGGGAGGTCTGGGGTGGTCGCCAGCACATGGTAGTGATTGGGGAGGACTCACCATGCGTGGATGACGGCATTGGTTGACTCAAACGTATGTTGCATCTGCTTCACGAAATCATCCATGCGTTCTATCGAGGCTCCGATGATTGGTGCATGCTCGTAGCATGTGCCCGTGATGAGATACTGGCTCGTCTGCTGACCACTGAAGTGCGGCGGGCCGTGCCAAGGACGATTGAGCAGCTTGCGGCGTTTCAGCACTTCTTCACGCATCTCCTGCGTCCATTTTCGCCAGGCGTACATGGCGTGACTTCAGCGCGAGTGTCCGAGCCACGCAAGGCCGTATTGTAGTCCCGCTTTTAAGCGGTTCTGGACAGCGGGTGTTATGCGGACGCGCGCCCGGAACCGCCTGAAGGCGGGACTACAATACGCACGGTGGGTATACGATGCTGGGAAGCGAAGTGAGGTTTATGCCCCAATCAGCTTCCGCGCTTCCGTCAGCGCCGCATCCACCTTGGCCACGTCCTTGCCGCCGCCGCGTGCAAAGTCGGGCTTACCACCGCCTTTGCCACCGACGATCGGAGCAATGCTCTGGATGATCTTCCCAGCCTGCACTTTGCCCTGATGCTCTTTGGCGACGCTGGCGATCAACGCCACGCTGCCACCGCCCGTTGCAGCGAGAACGACGATGCCGTTGAAGGTGCCCTTCAAGGCTTCAGCCACGCCCACAGCGTAATCAGCATCCACATCACCGAGGTTGGTGATGATGGTATTGTTCGCAGCAGTGGCGATGAGGTCTTTGGCCTTCACAGAAGCCTCGCGCTGCTGCGCAGCCTTGAGGGCTTTTTCGAGTTCCTTCTGCTGCGTGAGAATCTGATCGAGCTTCTTCTCCAAATCGGCGGCGCCTTGCGCGCTGACTTTACCAGCGAGGAGTTTGAGGAGTTCAGCATCAGCGCGCGCGGCGTTGTAGGCCTCGAGGCCGGCGATGGCTTCGATACGACGCACGCCGGAGGCGACGGCGCTTTCGCTGACAAGACGGAAGAGGCCGATCTCGCCGGTGCTACGGGTGTGGGTGCCGCCGCAGAGCTCCATGCTCCAGCCATCAAGCTTGTTGCGCTGGCCGCCGATTTGCACCACGCGGACGAGGTCGCCGTACTTCTCACCGAAGAGCGCCATGATGCCGTTGTTGGCCTTGGCTTCCACGTAGGGAACTTCGGTCCAGGAGACGGGATCGTTGGCGACGATGCGCTCGTTCACGAGACGCTCGATGTCGCTGATCTGCTGCGCGGTGAGCGCGGCGCTGTTGAAGTCGAAGGTGAGCTTGTCAGGCGTGACGGAGGAGCCCTTCTGCGTGGCATCCTTGTTCACCACTTCATGCAGCGCCCAATGCAGGATGTGCGTGACGGTGTGGTGCCTCTCGATGGCGTGACGACGTGGCGCATCGACAATGAGCTTCACCGTGGCATCCACGGCAGGCGCTTCGTCGCCTTCGAGGAAGTGCAGCCAGGTGTTGCCGACCTTGGTCGTGGCACTGATCGGATAAGTGTTCGCACCGAGAATCAACTGACCCGCATCGCCAATCTGGCCGCCCATTTCGGCGTAGCAGGTGGAGACGTCGAGCACGACGGCGGTCTTGTCCTTCATCTCGACGACTTCAAGCACGCGCACGTCAGCTTCGAGGGCATCGTAACCAATGAACTTGGTCGGCGCCTTGGTTTCGATTTCGGAGACGGAGACGACCTGCTTGTTCTTCTTGCCGGCTTCGCGGGCGCGCTCCTTCTGCTCTTCCATGAGCTTGTCAAAGCCCTCGGCGTCTACAAAAACACCACGTTCGCGGGCCATGAGCTCGGTGAGGTCGAGGGGGAAGCCGTAGGTATCATAAAGCTTGAAGGCGAACTCCGCTTCAATCGGCGCGGGATGATTAGTCTCCCCTCCAACGTTCTCATAGTTTACGTATTGACGGAGTCTCGCAATTTCTCGATCAAACAATTCCATTCCACGATCCAGCGTCCGATTGAACGCCTCCTCTTCCAACTTCAGCACACTCTTGATCTGCTCCTTCTTCGTGCGCAGTTCCGGGAACACATCGCCCATCTGCGCCGCGAGAACATCGACAAGTTTGAAGAAGAACGGCTCTTTAAACTCCAGCGTGCGGCCATACTTCACAGCGCGGCGCAGGATGCGGCGGAGCGTGTAGTTGCGGTCGCTGTTGCCAGGCTGAATTCCATCTGCAATCGCGAAGCTGAGGGTGCGCAGGTGGTCGGCGATGACGCGGAAGGCGACGTCGATCTTCTCCTGCTCGGTCACGGGCACCACATGGCCCTGCTCATTGGCCTTCGGCAGCGTGCTGGCGTAGGTCTTGCCGGAGAGCTTGGTGAGCTCATCAAAGATGGGCTTGAAGACGTCGGTGTCGTAGTTGCTGATCTTGGCGGTCTCGAAGTCGGTGAAGTTCTTCGTGCCCTGGATGATCGAGCACACGCGCTCAAAGCCCATGCCGGTGTCCACGTGCTGCGCGGGGAGCGGGACGAAGCTGCCATCCGGGTTGGCGTTGTACTGAATGAAGACGTTGTTCCAGATCTCGATGCAGCTCGCGTCGCTGCCGTTCACGAGCTTGGCACCTGCGCGCTGGCGGTCTTCGTCGAGGTTCGGAGCGCCGGGAGTGAGGTCGATGTGGATCTCGGTGCAGGGGCCGCAGGGGCCGGTGTCACCCATCATCCAGAAGTTGTCCTTCTTGTTGCCGTTGACGATGTGGATGTCGGGATCAAGGCCGATGCTGCGGAACTTCTCCGCCCAGATGTCCCAGGCTTCCTGGTCGCGCTCAGCGGGGTCGCCCTTGCCGGGCTGATAAATGGTGGCAAACACGCGGGTCGGCGGGAACTTCCAGCGCTCGATGACAAGCTCCCAGGCCCAGGAGATGGCTTCTTTTTTGAAGTAGTCGCCGAAGGACCAGTTGCCCAGCATTTCGAAAAGCGTGTGGTGGTAGGTGTCCAGACCCACGTCTTCCAGGTCGTTGTGCTTGCCGCCGGCGCGGATGCACTTCTGCGTGTCCGCCGCACGGGTTGGCAGGCCCTTGTGAAGGACGCCCGGCCAGGTGTCCACGTCCGCGCTGCGCTCGCCGAGGAAAATGGGCACAAACTGGTTCATGCCAGCATTGGTGAAAATGCGTGCGCCGTCGCGGCTGGTGTAGCCCACGTTGTCACTGGGGACGATGGTGTGCTGCTTCTCCTTGAAGAAGTCGAGGAAGCTCTGGCGGATCTGGGCGGCGGTGGGGACGGCGGACATGGCTGGAAAAGGGAGCGCGGATGGTAGCGGAATGAGGCCGAAGGTAAAGGCGGGGTTTTAGCGTCTGGAGGGCCCGGAGTGGCCGCTGAGGATGAGCCGGGCCATCCATAAGGGCGTGCCGCCAATGCGCATCCGCTCCGGGCATGGAGAATGCCGCTCCGCGTCAAGATTGGTGATTCTCCGGCGTATCTGAGAGGTGATTCGCCCCTTCATCACCCTTTTTCTGGTTGCCTCCGCCGTCGCGGAGCCGGCACCGCGTCCCATCCAGTTCTCCAAAGAGATCCGGCCCATCCTGAGTGAGAACTGCTTTTTCTGCCACGGCCCTGACGAAAAGAAGCGCGAAGCCGGCCTGCGCCTCGACGACGAAACCAGCGCCAAAAAGAACAACGACGGCGCCACCGCTGTGGTGCCGGGACATCCCGAAAAAAGCGCCCTTCTGGAGCGCATCCTCACCAAGGACCCTGATGAGGTCATGCCGCCCCCAAAGCAGCACAAGACCATCTCTCCCGCGCAGATCGCCCTTCTGACCGAATGGATCAAACAAGGCGCGCCCTGGGGCAAGCACTGGAGCTATGAGAAGGTGGTGAAACCAGCCGTTCCGGCAGGCTCCAAACAGCCCGTGGACGCCTTCCTCCTGCAGCGCCTGACTCAGGAAGGACTCAAGTATTCGCCCCAGGCCGATACCGCCACGCTGATCCGCCGCGTCGCGCTCGATCTGACCGGCCTGCCTCCCACGCTCGCAGAGCTCGATTCATTGTCCAAGCAGCCCTACGACAAGATCGTCGATCACTACCTCTCCCTCCCTGCCTACGGCGAGCATTGGGCACGGCAGTGGCTCGATCTCGCACGCTACGCGGACAGCTCCGGCTACCCCAGCGACCAGCCACGTGAGATCTGGGCCTACCGCGACTGGGTCGTGCGCGCGCTGAATTCGAACATGCCGTTTGATCAGTTCACTATCGAGCAAAACGCCGGCGATCTGCTGCCTAATCCGACAGATGATCAACTCATCGCCACCGCATTCCACCGCAACACGATGACGCAAAATGAAGGCGGCACCGATGACGAGGAGTTCCGCAACGCCGCCATCATTGACCGGGTAAACACCACCTTCGCCGTCTGGATGGGCACCACCATGGCCTGCGCCCAGTGCCACACCCACAAGTTTGATCCCATCACGATCAACGAGTACTTCCAGTTCTACGCCTTCCTCAATCAAAGCGCCGACAGCGACAAGAAGGACGAAGTACCCCTGCACAGCTTCGACACCCGCGAGTTGATCCAGCAACGCACAAATCTGAAAAAGGAGATCGACGCTCTGGAGCAGAAGTTCACCTCCCCTGCCCCCGCGTGGCTTGCTGGACTCGATGCCTGGGACCAGGGCTTTGCCCGCGATCTCGGCTGGCAGACCCCGCAGCCGGCCAAGGTGACCACGCAGTCCAAACAAACCGCCGCCATCGCCGCAGGCGGTGCCGTTTCGATCCCCAAAAACAGCGACAAAGACAGCTACACCATCGAACTCCCGGCCACCGGCGACAAGCTCAGTGCCCTGCGCATCGAAACGATGCCAGCCTCCGGTTTCAGCAACTTCGTCATCACCGACGTGAAAGCGGAAGTCGTGCCGCCAGACTCCAAACAAGCACCGCAGGCACGCTACGTACGCATCGAACTGCCCGGTGATAAAAAGATGCTCCAACTGGCCGAAGTCCAGGTGTTCAGCGGCAGTGAAAACATCGGGCCAGCCGGTGTCGCCACACAAAGCAGCATGTACACCGATGCCGCCGCCAAGCGTGCCATCGATGGCAACACCGAAGGCGATTACGCGAAAAGCAGCGTGGCTCATACCGCCGGCACTGACAACGATCCCTGGTGGGAAGTCGATCTGAAGGCCTCCAAACCCGTGGATCGTGTCACCATCTGGAACCGCACCGATGGCAACGTCGGCAGCCGTCTCGATGGCTTCCGCGTCGTGCTGCTCGATGACAAACGCCAGACCGTGTGGAAGAGCGAAAACACTCCCGCGCCTGCGAAAGACAAAGCCTTCGCCATCAGCGGCCCGGTCGCCGTGAGCTTCACCACCGCACTGGCTGATTATGAACAGACCGGTTTTACCGCTGCCTCCGTGCTGAAACCCAAAGATAAAAAGCAGCAGGGCTGGGCCGTCTCGGGTGCCGCCGACAAGTCGCACACCCTCACCCTGCTGGCTGCATCACCGGTGGTCGTTCCCTCCGGCTCCAAGCTCCGCATCACCCTCGCACAAAACAGCGAGTTCAAGCAGCACACCCTCGGCAGCTTCCGCCTCAGCTATACAGGAGATGCCCGCGTGCAGCAGGTCACCAAAGTGCCGCAGAATGTCGTCGCCGCTCTCGCTCAGGCCAAGGACAAACGCACGTCCGCGCAGCAGCAGACCGTGGTGGAGTACTTCGTGCGGAATATTGCCAAAGCATCCGCCACCGAGCGCACCCGCCTCGCCGCCGCGAACAAAGAACTCGCCGCCCTCAAGCCCGTCACCGTGCCCATCATGCGCGATCTCGATCCGAAGCAGCGTCGCGTCACGAAAATCCAGCTCCGTGGCAACTGGCAGGCTCTGGGTGATGAAGTCAGCGAAGGCACTCCCGCAACCTTCAATCCCCTGCCCGCCAATGCCCCGCGCAATCGCCTCACCATGGCCAAATGGCTCGTCAGTCGCGATAATCCGCTCACCGCACGCGTCACCGTGAACCGCCTGTGGGAAAGCATCTTCGGCACCGGCATCGTGCGCAGCAGCGAGGAGTTCGGCAGCCAGGGAGATCTGCCGGTGCATCCAGAGCTGCTCGACTGGCTCGCCGCCGAGCTCATGGACAGCGGTTGGGACATCAAGCACATGCTCAAGCTGCTGCTCACCAGCCAGGCCTATCAGCAAACCACCAAGACCACACCGGAACTCAATGAGCGCGATCCCGATAACCGCCTCCTCGCCCGCGGCCCACGCTTCCGTCCCACCGGTGAACTTCTTCGGGATCAAGCCCTCGCCGTCAGCGGCCTCCTCAGCGCCAAAATGTATGGCCCTCCCGTGCGCCCGCTGACTCCCAATCTCGGCCTCACCACCGCCTTTGGCCGCAGCAACGACTGGACGATCAGCCCCGGCGAGGACAAGCACCGCCGCAGCCTCTACACCGAAGTGCGCCGCAACAGCCCCTACGCCAGCTTCACCACCTTCGACGCCGGCAACCGCGAAGTCTGCATGATCCGCCGCAGCCGCACCAACACACCCCTGCAGGCCTTCGTGACACTCAATGATCCCGTCTTCATCGAAACGAATCAAGCCATGGCCCGCCGCCTCGTCGCCGAAGCCAAGGCAACCCCCGGGCGCCTCGCCCTCCTCTTCAAACTCTGCCTCTCACGCGCCCCGAATGCGCATGAAACTTCATCTTTGACGCAGCTCTACAACGACTCACTCACCACTTATCGCGCCGATCCTGCGGACGCCACCAAGATGGCCACCGATCCTCTCGGCCCCGCGCCCAAAGACACCGACATTGCCGAACTCGCCGCGTGGACGACCATCGCTAACGTGGTGATGAATCTGGATGAGTTTTTGATGCGCCGTTAATTCCACACTGATTTCCCCATGAACCCCATCACTCACGACACCCTTCAGCTCAAGACGCGCCGCCAGTTCCTCGGCAACGCGGGGCAGTTCAGCCTCGGGGCTATCGCCATGCATGCGATGCAGCAGAAGGCGGGAGCCAGTGCGGCCTCGGACAATCCGCTCGCACCCAAGAAGTCTCAGTATGCGCCGAAGGCCAAGCGCGTGATCTACCTGCACATGTCGGGTGCGCCGCCGCACCTCGATCTGTTTGATTACAAACCCGAGCTCGTGAAGCGCAGCGGGCAGGACTGCCCTGACTCGATCCTCAAAGGTCGCCGCTTCGCCTTCACCACCGGCGTGCCCAAGCTCATGGGCACCCCGCGCACCTTTGCGCGCTACGGCAAAGGCGGCATCACCATGAGCGATGCCTGTCCGAACTTCCACACCATCGCCGATGAGATGTGCATGATCCGCTCCATGAACACGGATCAGTTCAATCACGCGCCGGCGGAGCTGCTGCTCTTCACCGGTCATGCACGGCAGGGCCGGCCCTCCATGGGTTCATGGGCCACCTATGGACTCGGCACGGAGAATCAGGATCTGCCAGGCTTCGTCGCGCTCATCTCCAGCGGCACACAGCCCAGCGGCGGCCAGGGCTGCTGGGGCAGCGGCTTCATCCCCAGCGTGTATCAGGGTGTGCAGTGCCGCAGCAAGGGCGATCCCGTCCTCTTTGTCAGCGATCCCGCTGGCATGAACCGCGCAATGCGCCGCAAGACGCTCGATGCCCTGCAGGATCTCAACCAGCAGCAGGTCGCCGAATTCGGCCATCCAGAGACCATCACGCGCATGGCTCAGTATGAGCTCGCCTTCCGCATGCAGACCAGCGTGCCCGAGGTCATGGACATCTCGAAGGAGCCGCAGCACGTGATCGAAGCCTACGGCGCCAAGCCCGGCGAGGCGAGCTTCGCCAACAACTGCCTGCTCGCGCGCCGCCTCATCGAAAAAGGCGTGCGCTTCGTGAATCTCTTCGACTGGGGCTGGGACTTCCACGGCACCAGCGAAGGCAGCGGCATCACTACAGGCTTGACCAACAAAATGGCCGCCACCGACAAGCCCGTGGCCGCGCTCATCAAAGATCTCAAGCAGCGCGGCCTGCTGGACGACACCCTCGTCATCTGGGGCGGTGAATTCGGCCGCACCCCTTTCCGCGAAGGCCGCACCGCCGCCAGCAAAGTGCTCGGCCGCGATCACTACCCCGACTGCTTCTCACTCTTCATGGCCGGCGGCGGCGTAAAAGGCGGCTTCGAATACGGCAGCACCGACGAACTCGGTTTCAGCGTCGCTGAAAATAAAGTCCACGTGCACGACTTCCAGGCCACCGTGATGCACCTCCTCGGCTTCGATCACGAGCGCCTCACCTACCGCTTTCAAGGCCGCGACTACCGCCTCACCGACATCCACGGACACGTGGTGAAGGATCTGTTGGCGTGAGAGCCGACTATTTTGAATGAGTCGAAGGCTTTTCTTGCCATTTCGTCAGGCATTGGCTTGGATCGGGCCGAATGCTGACCGCCGACCAAATCCTTGCCCTTTCCCCCGACGATTCGTCGGCCAAGGCGGCCCGAGGATTGCTGGCTCCGGCGAAGTGGCCGACTCTCGGGCATGATGAAGCAGCGATCTGGGGCGAGTGCCAGGGGAGCGGCTCCAAGCCATATCAGGTGATCATTGATGTCAGCGGGCCGTCGTTCAAATGCGGCTGTCCGAGCCGCAAGTTTCCATGCAAGCACGGGCTGGCGTTGTACCTGCTGCTGGCGCAGAAGCAGAGCGCCTTCACGGCGAACACGCAGCCGGCTTGGGTGAATGAATGGCTCTCCGCGCGGCAGCAGCGCAGCGAAAAACAGGTGGAGAAAAAAGCGGCGCAGGCCGAGGCGAAGCCCGTTGATGAAGCGGCTGTTGCGAAGCGGGAGGCGAAACGGCTCGACCGCATGCTGGGTGGCGCGCGTGATTTGGAACGCTGGCTGGCGGATCTGGTGCGGCAGGGGATCGCGGATCTGCCAGCGAAGCCTGCCACCTACTGGCGGGAGACTGCGGCGCGTTTGGTGGATGCGCAGGCCACAGGTCTTGCCGTGTGGGTGCGCCAGCTCGAAAGTGCGGTGTCATCTGGCGAGGGCTGGCAGGAGCGTGCGCTGTTGCAGATGGGCCGGATGCAGCTGCTCACCGATGCGCTGCAGCGGCTGGACTCGCTGCCTGAACCGCTGCGGCATGATGTGCGCGGCAGCGCGGGCTGGACCGCGGACAAAGACGAGGTGCTGGCCGGCAATGATCGGGTGGGGGACACATGGCAGGTGCTGGGTGTCAGCCACGATGAGAACGACAAGCTGTGGGAGCGCCGCGTGTGGCTGCGTGGCCTGACCTCGGACCGCGATGCCTTGCTACTCGACTTTTCGCATGGTGGGCGGCGCTTTGATCAGGTGTTTGTACCTGGCACGCGGCTGAAGGCGACGCTGTGCTTCTTCCCGAGTGCAGCGCCGCTGCGCGCGCTGCTGGTGGATGCTCCGGTGGAGGCTGCGGCAGGCGCGTATGGTGAAGCTGTTGTGACCTGGGATCGTGCGCTGGATTCTGTCGCTTCTGCGCTGGCGCGGCAGCCGTGGTTTCAACGCCTGCCGGTGCTGCTGCACCATGCCACGCCTGTGCTGCGCGGGCGGCAGTGGCTTGCCCGTGATGCTGATGGGCGCGAGGCACCTCTGCGTGTCAGTGATGATGATGGCTGGCAGTTGCTCGCCCTTGGCGGTGGAAATCCGCTGACGCTTTTCGGCGAATGGCATGGGGTCCACTGGCGGCCGCTGACGGCCTGGCACCCGAATGAAGAAACTCCCTGCTGGACGGAGGTGCTCACAGTCGCATGAGCGCGCTCGCCTCACTTGCCACCAGTGCGCTCCTTGGCACCGCTCGGCATCCGCCCGAATGGCCGGCTCCTGAGGGACCGGTCGGAGATCTGCTTGGACGCATCCCACGCGATGCGGTGGAGAAAGCGCTGCTGCAAACGGCAGGCGTGCTGGGCACCTGTCAGCTCGCGGGCCTGCTGCCAGCGCAGGTGGGTTCTGCACCTGCACCGTCAGAGTCTTCGCCACAGGATGTGCGGATGGACCTGCTGGCAGCCATTCTTGCCGATGGACCCGAGCGGCTGCAGGTCGAGGCGTTTCAAGCCATTGCTTCCGCCGGCAAACACCTCCCTCATCGTCTGCTGCCAAAAGCACTGGAGTGCGGACGGCGCAGCATCGCCTTGCGCCCCAGTCTGCTGGCGGTGCTCGGCTCGCGTGGAGCCTGGCTTGCCGTGCAAAATGAGGCGTGGTCCTACGCCGCAGGTGCAGTGAACATGGACACCGTGAGCGATGAGGTGTGGCAGCTCGGCAGTCTCGATCAGCGGCGGCTCTATCTGACGACACTGCGTGCCACCGATGCCGCGAAAGCGCGCGAGCTGTGCCGCGCCGCCATGAGCACAGAAGGGGCGAAGGAGCGTACCGCGTTCATTGAATGTCTGGGCACTGGGCTCACTCTTGAAGATCAAGATCTGCTCGAATCGACGCTCGCGGACAAAAGCAAGGAGGCACGGCAGGTGGCGGCGCGGCTGCTTTCCACGCTGCCGGACTCGCGCTTCGCCCAGCGCATGTCGGCGCGTGCGGCGCTGTGCTTGAAGTCCGAGAAGAAACTGCTGCGCGGCACGGTCAGCACCCTTGAAGCACCCGCCGCCTACGATGCCACATGGAAGCCGGATTTGATCGAGGAAGCAAAGCCGAAGGGCCTGAGCATGGGCGAGCGCGCGTGGTGGTTGTTTCAAATCGTGCGTCAGGTGCCGCTGCGCTGGTGGGAAACGCAGACGGGCATGACGCCTGGCGAATGCCTGGCCTGGGCGCAAAAGTCGGACTGGAAGGACGTGCTGCTGCAAGGCTGGGCCGAGGCGCAGGCGGTGCAGCGGCGCGTGGAGTGGGCGGAGGCCTTCCTGAGCACGACCCTGCCGCCAAACGGTCCGCTCACGTTTTTTGACCTGCTCGAAACCCTGCCGCCAGCCATGCGGGAGCCGCATTTCCTCAAGCTGCTGACCGACAACAACTCCAACGTGGTCGCCTTCAGCACGGTGATCGATCGCTTCATCAAAGGCCTGCCGCTGGGCGCGCCGATGCTGTCGCCTGCGGTGGCCGCGAAAGTGATCAAGATCCTGAAGCAGCGCATCCAGAGCGGCGAGGCGCGCTACGACTGGCAGCTCCGTGCCTCACTCGTCGAGCTCGCATGCCTCATGCCTTCAGCGGCCTTCAACGACTTCGCCAGCGGCTGGGATCTTACCAAGGAGGAAGCCCAGCCCTTTGCCGAGGCCGTGGCGCGTGTGGGCCTGGTGCTCGATCAACGCCGCCAGCTTGCTTCGTGAAACTTTGAAACAGAACCCCTGCTTATCCATGATCAACACGCTCCGCCAACACGCTGAACACCTCTTTGCCCACGAGCTCGACGAATTGAAAAAGGCCGATACTCGGCAGCGGCCCACGAACTGGGAGCTGTCGCCGTGGGCGGTGGCCACATACCTGCTTGGCGGCAAGCTGGATAACGGCTTTGAGGTCAGCGCCAAATACATTGGCAACCGACGGGTGATCGAGATCGCGGTAGCCACGCTGGCCACCGACCGTGCGCTGCTGCTCTACGGCGTGCCCGGCACGGCGAAAAGCTGGGTGTCCGAGCATCTTGCCGCTGCGATTTCCGGTGACTCCACGCGGCTGGTTCAAGGCACCGCTGGCACGAGCGAAGAACAGATGCGCTACGGCTGGAACTATGCCCTGCTGCTTTCCAAAGGCCCGTCAAAAGAGGCGCTGGTGCCGAGTCCGCTGATGAAGGCGATGAGCGATGGCCGCATCGCGCGGGTGGAGGAGCTCACACGCATCCCGGCAGATGTGCAGGACACGCTGATCACCATTTTGTCCGAGAAGACGCTGCCCATTCCGGAACTTTCCAGCGAGGCGCAGGCAAATCGCGGCTTCAACGTCATCGCCACCGCGAACAACCGTGACAAAGGCGTGAACGAACTCAGCAGCGCACTCAAACGCCGCTTCAACACCGTCGTGCTTCCCGTTCCCGCCACCGAAGCGGAGGAAATCGCCATCGTCACCAAGCGCGTGGGAGAGATGGGCAAAGCGCTCGAACTTCCCGCCGAACCACCCGCGCTCAAGGAAGTGCGGCGCATCGTCCAGGTCTTCCGTGAACTGCGCGACGGCCAGACTGCCGATGGCAAAACGAAGCTCAAGCAACCCACCGGCACCATGAGCACCGCCGAAGCCATCAGCGTGCTCAACAGCGGCATCGCGCTCGCCGCGCACTTTGGAGACGGCACTCTGCGTGCAGGCGATGTCGCTGCCGGTCTGGTAGGTGCTATCATCAAAGATCCCGTGCAGGACTTGGTGGTGTGGAAGGAGTACCTCGAAACCGTGGTGAAGGAACGCGACGATTGGAAGGACCTTTACCGGGCATGCCGGGAGATGATTTGATTCGACTGACACCCATGACTCACCTCTTCGGCATCCGCCATCATGGCCCTGGCTGCGCGCGTTCCTTGGTTCGCGCGCTGGAGGAGCTGTCGCCGGATTGCATCTTGATTGAAGGCCCGCCGGAGGCGGAAGCGGTGCTGGCGTCGGCGATTCATGCGGAGATCGAGCCGCCGGTGGCGCTGCTGTTGTACTGCCCGGACGATACGAAGAAGGCGTCGTTTTATCCCTTCGCGGAGTTTTCGCCGGAGTGGCAGGCCATTCGTTTTGGACTCACGCGCAGCGTGCCGGTGCGCTTCATGGACCTGCCGCAGGCACATGATCTGGCGCTGCGAGATGCGGAGATGGCCGCCCCGCTGGCGGATGAAGCGGAAGCTTCTGATTCATCTGAAGCAGAAGACATCTCGGGCGATCCGCTCGACTGGCTGGGCCGTGCGGCGGGTTATGGCGATGGCGAAACGTGGTGGAACCAGATGGTCGAAGAGCGTCGTGATGCCGACAGCGCGGGCCTCTTTGCCGCGATCCAAGAAGCGATGACGAGTGTCCGTGCGGAGATCCCACGCAAGCTCACTCCACCATCGCAGCAGCGCGAGATGCTGCGTGAGGCGCACATGCGCAAAACCATCCGTCAGGCGGAGAAAGACGGCTTTCAAAAAATCGCCGTGGTTTGCGGCGCATGGCATGTGCCCGCGCTCGCCGCCATGCCAAGCGCGAAAGCGGATAACGACCTGCTCAAAGGCCTGCCGAAGGTCAAAGTAGCCGCGACTTGGGCACCTTGGACCTACGGCCGCCTCGCTGCTGCGAGTGGCTACGGTGCCGGGGTGCTGTCGCCGGGCTGGTATGAATTTCTTTGGAAAAACCAAGCTGCTGAAGCTTCGCAGCGCTCCATAGCATGGATCTCCAAAGTCGCGCGGCTGATGCGCGAGGAGGACATCGACTGCTCGTCCGCACACGTCATTGAAGCCGCACGTCTCAGCGATGCCCTCGCCGCCATGCGCGAACGCCCTGCCGCAGGGTTGGATGAAATCAATGAGTCCATCCGCACCGTCATCTGCATGGGCGAGGATGCACCGCTGAAGCTCATCCGTTCCAGGCTGATCGTGGGCGAAAAACTGGGCCGCGTTCCGCCGGATGTGCCCATCGTGCCGCTGCAGCAGGATTTGGAAAAACAGCAGCGCAGCCTGCGACTGAAGCCGGAAGCCCTGGCGAAGGAACTCGATCTGGATCTGCGCAACGAGAACGACCTCAGCCGCAGTCACCTGCTGCACAGGCTGAAACTGCTCGGCATCCAATGGGGCGAGGTGCGTGGCACCGGACGCAGTGCGAAGGGCACCTTTCATGAAGTGTGGCAGGTGCAATGGCAGCCCGAGTTTGCCGTGGCCATCATTGAAGCCTGCCGTTGGGGACATACGATCAGTGATGCGGCCACGGCGCTGGCGATTGATCAGGCGCAGAAGGCGGAGTCTCTGCCCGCGCTCTCGGCGCTGGTTGATCGTGTGCTTCTCGCCCATCTCCCGCATGCGGTGGAGCCTGTGACGCACGCGTTGGAAAACCTGGCCGCCATCGCGGGCGATGCTTCACAGCTCCTCGAAGCCATTCCACCGCTGGCCAATATTTTCCGTTATGGTAATGTGCGCCAGACCGACGCCTCGCTGGTCGGGCATGTGCTCGATGGCCTCGTCACGCGCGCCTGCATCAGCCTCGGCGGGGCGTGTGCTTCGCTGGATGACGACGCAGCCGCTGCCATGCGCAAACGCATCATCGCCACGCATCAGGCCATCAAGCTCATCGGGAATGAAAGCCATCTCGCCGATTGGATGCCGGCGCTCACGCGTCTTGCGGTACTGGGTGGGACGCATGGACTTGTGTGCGGGCTGGCTGCACGCCTGTTGTTTGATGAAAAGACCGAGGATGCCGATGCCACGGCCACACGCATGAGCCAGGCGCTTTCCATTGGCAACGATCCCGCGCCCGCTGCAGCTTGGCTGGAGGGATTCCTGCATCAGAGCGGCATGGTGCTGCTCCACGATGACCGGTTGTGGCAGACCCTGGATGCCTGGCTTGCTTCCTTGAGTGATGAAGGCTTCACCCGCATCCTGCCGCTGGTCCGGCGCACGTTCTCACTGTTTCCCGGCACGGAGCGCACCCAGCTCGGTGCTCGTGCGAAGCACTCGGGTGCGGCTGGTCCGGCAGTGAAGACCGTCATGGCGGAGGAGTGGAACGAAACGCGCGCCCAGAAGCCGCTGGCTGTGCTGGAACAGATTCTTGGACTGAAGTCATGAGCACGCCATCTACAGACAACGAACGACAGCGCCGCTGGCGCCTTGCCCTCGGCGGCGAGGCCAATGAATCCTGCTGTAGCTTGAGCGGCGAGGATCTGGAAATCGATCAAGCGCTCGGCGCACTCTATGAGCCTGAAGGCCCCAGTGGTATGAAAGGTGCCCGGCGTGGCGGCACTGAGAAATCCGCTCCACGCGTCGCACGCTGGCTGGGGGACATCCGCAAATACTTCCCCGCCAGCGTCGTGCAGGTGATGCAGCAGGATGCGCTGGACCGTCTGGGCATGCGCGAAATGCTGCTGCAGCCGGAGATGCTGGAGGCCGTGCAGCCGGACGTACACCTCGTGGCGAGTTTGATCTCACTCTCCGGCGTCATCCCCGCCAAGACGAAGGAGACCGCCCGCATGGTCGTGCGCAAGGTGGTGGAAGAACTCATGCGCAAGCTCGCCGAGCCCATGCGCACGGCGGTGACGGGTGCGCTGAACCGTGCGGTGCGCAATCGTCGGCCACGACTGGCGGAGATCGACTGGAACCGGACCATCCGCGCCAATTTGCGGCATTATCAGAAAGACTACCAGACGGTGGTGCCGGAGACTTTGATCGGCTATGGCCGCAAGGCGCAGAAGACCCAGCGGAACATCATTCTCTGCATCGATCAGAGCGGCTCGATGGCCGCCAGCGTCGTCTATTCGAGCATCTTCGGGGCCGTGATGGCCTCCCTGCCTGCGGTGAAGACCCAGCTCGTGGTCTTTGACACGGCGGTGGTCGATCTGACGGAGAAACTTGATGATCCGGTGGAACTGCTCTTTGGCACCCAGCTCGGCGGCGGCACGGACATCAACAAAGCCGTAGGCTACTGCCAGAGCCTTATCACCGATCCCACCAACACCATCCTCGTGCTCATCTCCGACCTCATCGAGGGCGGGGTGGAAAAGAACCTCCTTCAGCGCACCAACGAGCTGGTGCAAAGCGGCGTGCAGTTCATCACCCTGCTGGCGCTCAGCGACGAAGGTGCTCCCTGTTATGACCAGCAGCTCGCTGCCAAGATGAGCCTGCTCGGTGTTCCCAGCTTTGCCTGCACGCCGGACAAATTTCCCGCGCTCATGGCCGCTGCGATCAAGAAGGAGGACATCGCCCTCTGGGCCGCGCAGGCAGACCTCGTGACCACGCGCCATGCGTGAGTTCTACCCCCCCTGCACCGGCGGCATGATCGCCACCTCGCCGCCATCGTGCAGCGGCTCATCGCGCTTCACATAGGTTTGGTCCAGAGCCAGGAGCAGGCTGTTCTGCCAGTCGCTCAGCTTGGGCCAGCGGTCTTCGATTTGAGCGAGCAAGTCGCCCATCGTGGCACCGGCGGGCACTTCGAGGGAGATTTCGTCCGTGCCGGTGATGTCACGCAGGACGGAGAAAAAGAGCACGCGCAGCTTCATGACGCGGGATTCGGGTTCAGGATGCCGATGCAGGGCAGATTGCGAAAGCGGCCCTGGTAGTCCATGCCGTAGCCGACGACGAATTCATCGTCGATCTCAAAGCCGGCGTCATCCAGCGGCACCTCACGCAGGCGCTCACGGCGTTTGCTCAGCAGGACGCAGGTGCGCAGCGAGGCAGGCTGTTGCGCGAGGAGGCGCTCGCAAATGGCGCTGAGCGTGAGCCCGGTGTCGAGGATGTCATCCAGCAGCAGCACGTCCTGATCGCGCATGTCAAAGTTCGCGGGCCAGTTCACCTTCACCTCGCCGGTGGTGGCGGTTCCGCCTTGATAGCTGCTGGCGCTCAGGGTGTACAGCCGCACGGGCATTTCGAGTTTGCGCAGCAGATCAGCTACAAAGAAAAGGCCGCCATCCATCAGCGCCACCACGGTGACGACTTTGCCTGCGAGTTCCGCATTCAAGCGCGCGGCCATCGCGTCCACCCGCTCGCTGATTTGCGCGGGAGTGAGCAGGATGCGTTCGAGATCTTGAATGACGCCGGTGACAGAAGATGGCATGGAGCAAAAGAGTGTGTAAAAGGCCAAAGCTGACGTAGCGCAGGCCGCACGACACGCGTTTCTTGTAACCTGAATGAACCCAACTGACAAACCGAACCTGCCCGACCTGCGCGTGAGTTACGACCAGGGCGAACTCGACGAACACAGCGCCCCGGCCGATCCCCTGGCGCTCTTCACGATGTGGATCAACGACGCCCTCGCGCACAAGCTGCCAGAGCCGAATGCGATGAGCCTCGCCACCAACGGCCTCGATGGCACTCCGACCGTGCGCACGGTGCTGCTCAAAGGCATCGACGAGCGCGGCTTTCATTTTTACACCAACTACGAAAGCCGGAAAGGCCACGAGATCGCCGCCGATGCCCGGGCCGCAGCCTGCTTCCTGTGGACGGACCGCCATCATCAGGTCTGCCTGCGGGGTTCGATCTCCAAGCTCGACCGTGCCGATGCAGAGAAGTACTTCGCCAGCCGCCCCTACGGGCATCAGATCGGCGCCTGGGTGTCCGATCAGAGCGTCGTCATTTCAGGCCGTGAATGGCTGGAGCAGCGCGATGTCGAACTGAAGGCGCAGTATCCGGAAGGCCAGGTCCCCTGCCCGCCGCACTGGGGTGGCTACACCCTCCAGGCAGACGAAATCGAGTTCTGGCAGGGCCGCGTGAGCCGCCTGCATGACCGCATCCGCTATCGCAAAGAAAACGGTGTGTGGGTCAAAGTGCGCCTGAGCCCGTAATCCCCAAGGAGCGGCACTTGCCAAGTGCCGGTTCAGGGCATGGGAGTATTTCATTCGAATCCGTCCACACAGCACTTGGCAAGTGCTGCTCCTTGGCCTTGAGCCACTTCCCACCCCAAGACCGAAGAAATCTCGAAAGCCACTTGCCTTTCATTATTTTCAGTTTTTAATGAAATCGTGAGCAAGGAACTACCAGAATGGGAAAAGGCACGCGAGGAATTCGTGGTCCAGTGGGGTTCGCTCGGCACGCAGTGGGGCATTCCCCGCACCATGGCCCAGATTCACGCCCTGCTCATGACCGCCCCGGAACCCATGTGCACGGACGATGTCATGGAGCGCTTGGAGATCAGCCGCGGCAATGCCCACACCAATTTGAAGGATCTCGTCGGCTGGAACCTCGTCCGCATCATCACCAAGAAGGGCGACCGCAAGGAGTACTTCGAGGCCGAGAAGGATGTCTGGAAGATCTTCATCACCATCTCGAAGGAGCGCAAGCGCCGCGAGATCGAGCCCGCCATCCACCTCCTGCGCGACTGCGCCGCCCGCACCAAGGACGAAGCCACCGGCCCCGGCAAGGACTTCCACCAGCAGATGCAGGACCTCGACGAATTCCTCAGTTTCGGCGTCAAAGTCGCCGACACCGTCATCTCCATGAAGCACGCCTCCGCCCTGCAATGGGCCATGCGCCTCCTCGGCTGATCTTTTCATGCCTGTGCATTTCACTAAATACTGAAAATTCAGAATATAAAGTCACCATGAACACCGCTCCACATGAAGTCCGCCGCATGCGCCTGGCTTGTGACGAGACGAATCCGGTCGAGGGCCGGGTCGTGTGGAGTCCGGTGAAGTCGCTCTGGTTCACTACGCATCTGGTCATTGCCGTGATCGGTGGCTGGCTCACGCTCAGCCCGGGGGCCGTGCTTCTGTCGGGCGTGTTCACGGTGCTCACCCTATGCCTTGGGCACACCATTGGCCTGCATCGCCTGCTGATTCACCGAAGCTTCGCCTGCCCTCGCTGGCTGGAGCATGCCTTGGTGCATCTCGGCACGGTGGTTGGCATGGGTGGTCCCTTCAGCATGCTTTACCTGCATGACATCCGTGACTGGGCGCAGCGGCATTCGGCCTGCCACCCATTCTACATCGACCAGCGGCCTATCTGGCGGGATGCGTTGTGGCAGCTCCACTGCAAGCTGCGTTTGAAGCATCCGCCGCAATTTGAGATCGAGCGCGAGGTAAGCGAGGATCGCTTCTACCAGATGCTGGAGCGCACCTGGATGCTGCAGCAGCTTCCCTATGCCTTGTTGTTCTACCTTCTCGGTGGCATCGGCTGGGTGGTGTGGGGCATCTCGGTGCGCATTGTGGTTTCGTTGCTCGGTCACTGGCTCATTGGCTACTGCGCGCACAACATCGGCCAGCGTGACTGGCACCTGCAAGGCCATGCGGTGCAAGGCTACAACCTCCCCCACCTGGGTCTTCTCACCATGGGTGAGTGCTGGCACAACAACCATCACGCTTTTCCTGACTCTGCTCGTCTGGGGCTGACGGAAGGCCAGCACGATCCCGGCTGGTGGGCGCTGCGTGTGCTGAATTTCCTCGGACTCATCACGCAGGTGAAGCTGCCTGCCGACATGCCGGCACGGCCGGAACTCATTCCCCTCAACCCAAACCCATAACCACACAACACTATGAACGAAACCGTCATCAGCTACAGCCTCTACCTCATCCTTGCCGTCAGCATGACGGTCTGGGTGGCGCGCACCCTCCACAAAAACGGCCGCATCTTCCTCGTCGATTGCTTCAACGGGAACACGGACCTCGCCGACAGCGTCAATCACCTGCTCGTCGTCGGCTTCTACCTCGTGAACATCGGCTTCGTCTCGCTCTATCTGAAAAGCACCGAGGAAATCAGCGGCGCACGCGGCGTCTTCGAACTGCTCAGCGGCAAGATGGGCGTCGTGCTGCTCATGCTCGGCGGCATGCACTTCTTCAATCTCTACGTCTTCACCCGCATGCGCCGCCGCGCCACCCTGGCCAACATGCCACCACCCGTGCCGCCCATGCATCGCGTCAGCAAAGCTCATGACATTCTAGACACACTGTGATGAAAACCGTCCTGCGAAAAATGAAACTCTCGCTTCGCGCCATGTTGTGTGGCTGGGTCGCATGCAACATGGCTCTGCTGGTGGGAATGCTGCTTGAATTGCCGCGTCAGAACCATTCACTTCAAAATCTGGTGGGCGGCATCGCGGCGTATGGCTTTGGCAGCGGCATCGTGATTCTCGGCGCATGGCTGCTCGTCTTCTTTCCGGTTGATCTGCTGGTGCCCGAACCATCGTGGCTGCGCGGACCGCGCGTGGCAGCCGTCTGCGGCTTCCTCGCCGGGAGCAGTGTGTTGCTGGCCGTCATTATCGGCGAGACGTGGAATAACGGATATTCAAGAGGCAGTTCCGCCCACTTTGAATGGTTTGGACTCGCTTTCGCCAGCAGCCCAGGCATCACCGGCATGGTGGCGGCATGTGTGAGATCGCGTGATGACCAACCCGACACAAAAAAATCATGAACACCCTCACCATTTTCTACGATGCCCGCTGCGGTCTGTGCTCGCGCTTCAGGCGCTGGATGCTCGAACAGGCCGCTTATGTGCGGCTGGAGTTTCTGCCTTACGATTCGCCGCAGGCCCTGCGCCTCTGCCCGGATCTCCCGAACTTGCGTGCAGATCAAGAAATCCTCGTCATGAGCGATGATGGCTCGCTCTGGCAGGGCGCGGGCGCCTGGGTGACATGCCTTTGGGCGCTGCGCGAGTATCGCGAATGGTCCCTGCGGCTCGCCAGTCCTGCGATGCAGCAAATCGCCCGCCGTGTGGTGCATTGGATCTCCAGCAACCGCATCGGCCTTTCCCACCTTCTGCGCTTGCGCAGTGATGACGCGCTGCGGGCGCAGATCACAGAGACGGCCTGTGACAATGGGGCCTGTTCCATTGAAACACGAAACGCGGCTTGAATGAAGACAGCGGTCTGCGCTGTAATGCCTGCATGTCATTCCTTCGCAGCCTCCTCATCGCCTGCACCCTTGCCGCCAGCCTCCACGCCGCCGAGGATAAAATGCGCCTCGTGCGCGAAACAGAGGCACTGACTCCAGAGCAGGAGCGCGCGGGCCTGCACGTTCCCCCGGGCTTCACGGTACAGCTCTTTGCCAGCGAGCCGATGATCAACAAGCCCATCAACATGGCCTTCGATGCGCGGGGCCGCCTCTGGGTGTCATCGACCGTCGAGTATCCCTACGCCGCCGACAAAAGCCGCTGGTCCGATGAGAAAGGCACGCGCGTCAAAGACAGCCGCGACGCGATCAAAATCCTCGCAGACACCGATGGCGACGGCAAGGCCGACAAAGTCACCGACTTCGCCGACGGCCTCAATATCCCCACCGGCCTTCTCCCCTGGCACAAGCCTGAGCACAAAGCCGGCTGCATCGCCTGGAGCATTCCCAACATCTGGTACTTCGCCGACACCGATGGCGATGACAAAGCCGATCATCGCGAGATTCTCTTCGGCCCGCTCGGATATGAAAAAGACACGCACGGCATGTGCAGCAGCTTCCGTCTCGGCCTGGATGGCTGGGTGTATGCTACGCATGGCTTCAACAACACGAGTCACTTCAAAGCCAAAGACGGCAGCACGCTTGATCTCCACAGCGGCAACGTCTTCCGCTTTCGTCCCGACGGCTCGCGTGTCGAAAAATGGACCAGCGGTCAGGTGAATCCCTTCGGCTTGTGCTGGGATCGCTTTGGCAATCTCTACAGCGCCGACTGCCACAGCTCTCCCATCTACCAGCTCATCCGTGGCGCGTGCTATCCCAGCTTCGGCAAGCCCGACGATGGCCTCGGCTTCGCCCCCGTCATGTGTGAGCACAGCCACGGCTCCACCGGCATCTGCGGCATCGTTTACCTCGATGGCGGCGTCTGGGGCCCCGAGTGGGATGACCACACGCTGGTGGGCAACTGCGTCACCTCCCGCGTGAATCACGACAAGGTCACCTTCAGCGGTTCCACGCCCAAAGCCAACGAACAGCCCGACTTCATCACCAGCGACGATCCGTGGTTCCGTCCCGTCGATCTCCAACTCGGCCCCGACAACGCCCTCTACATCGCCGACTTCTACAACAAGATCATCGGCCACTACGAAGTGCCACTGGATCATCCGGGTCGGGACAAAGAACGCGGCAGGATCTGGCGGGTGGTGAAGGATGACCATGCCAAATTACTGACCGACTGCCAGTTGGAAACATTGTCGGACAAGGAACTGGCGCAGCAGCTGGAGTCCCCAAACCTCGGACGCCGTTATCTTGCGGGAGAGCTGATCAGCCAGCGAGGCGGGGTAGCGTTCGAAGAGGTTATTTCAGTCATACCCAAATCGAGTCCAAAAACACCGCTGACTCCAGGAATGTCCCTGCGCATGGCCCATGGTCTTTGGATCGGCGCCCGGTTTGGCAAAGCGGGAGCCAGCCAGTTCAAGCGCATTGAATCACTGGATCTTTTCAACTCGGTCCACTGCTACAAGGTGTTGAGTGCTTTCAGGGATCAGACTGCCGTGCCCGGTTATTTTGCATTTGCCCTGCCTGAATTTGACCATGTCACAATTCCAGGTGTGAGCAGTCATGTAACTGTCACATCAAGAGGTGTCGGTGAGACAACGGAGTTCAATGTGACGAATGGCAAGGCGGTTGAAACCCGTGATTCTGCGGAAAATCGTAAAGCTAAGATCGAGTGTCTTGGTATTTCGGAGGATCCGGGGGCGGTGCAGGAACTTCAGTCTTTGCTTTCCATGGGAACCAGGAAGAATGACCCCACGATCACGCTGACCACCAAGATCGCCTTGAGGCGAGTTCTCTCCCTGCCCGGGAACTTCAAGGCTCTGCCTCCCGACGCCACAGGTGCCGCCGAGGTTGTTCTGGCCACACCAAATGCCGAATCCAGCGCATGGCTATGGCGGATGGAAACTTTAGACTCGAAAGGCTCCATGGCGCGGCCTCTGATTCTTGGACATGTCGCTCGCTACGGTGACCCGGAGCTCTTGAAATCCGCGCTTTCAAAGGGACATCAGGAATGCGCCACGAAACCACTCTCAACCCAGCTTGAAATGATTCAGGCCATCCACAACGGCCTCAGCGAGCGCGGAGCGCCTGCAAATCCGGAGCTGCTGCAATGGGCGCAAGAACTTGCCACGCAGCTCCTTGGCTCTGCTGACAAGCAGCCTGCGCCTTCATGGACTGCGCTGGGCGATGCCAAGTGGTCATTGCAAACGAGGAAGTGTACGGATGGCACGGAGGCGCAGGTGCTACAGAGCATGATCAAAGGTGGTGGCGATGAAGAGCAGCGCACAGGGATGCTGAAATCCAAATCGTTTGCCGCGCCAGAGAAGCTTGTGCTTTGGGTCGACGGACATCGTGGACCACCGACAGCGGAGGCGCATGACAAGAACCTCGTGCGTGTGGTGGATGCGCAGAGCGGTGCCACGCTCGCGAGTGTGTTTCCACCGCGACACAATGATTGTCGGCGGGAGGAACTGGATCTCGCCAAACACATCGGCAAGTCCGTGCGGCTTGAGATCGTGGATGGGGATGATGGGAAGGGTTATGCTTGGCTTGGCGTCACCCGAATTGAGCCGGCGGTGGTGAGCGTGAATGATTTCCAAAACGAAGACAGCACACGCAGCGCGCTCAAAACACTCGCGATGCTTCTACAGCACACAGCACCCGCTGCGCTGCGTGAGAAACTCGTCGCTTATCTGCCGCCCAGACCCGCGCCACCACCGCTGCCCGTTTCACCGGAGCAGCGCAAGCAGCTGGATGCTTTGATCGCCACGCGGTCTGCGGCGTTTGCCAAATCAAAACCGGATGTGGCAGCAGGGAAGATGGTGTTCACCACAAACTGCGCGGTGTGTCATCAAATTCGTGGTGCGGGTGGATTGATCGGCCCACAGCTTGATGGCATCGGCGCACGCGGAGCGGAGCGGTTGAGCGAAGACATCCTCGATCCGAACCGCAACGTGGACGCGCATTTTCATCTGCACACACTGACGCTGAAGGATGGCTCCGCACTGAGCGGCTTCCTCAAAGGGGAAGCAGGCCAGGTCTTGATCCTCGCCGATGCTGCGGGGCAGGAGCATCGTGTTTCCAAGAATGATCTCGCGAAGGATGTGACGACGCCCATGTCGCTCATGCCGCCGGTCTTTGGGCAGATGCTGGATGAGATGACGTTTATTAATCTGCTGGGCTATTTGATGAATGAGAAGGCGGGGAAGTGAGGAAGCACAAAGTCAGAAAGCAGCTGGCAAACACCCTAATTTGTGAATGGTTTGGAACGCTTTATGGCTGCTATGTCCTCCAAAGAAACCAACGGAAGTTCCTCGGCAGAGGTTATGGCGGAATGGCTTCAATGGCCCGGCGATCCCTTTGGATGGCGAGAGTGCGACACTCCCATCGAAAATGATTTTTTCCATGAGATACACAAGTTCACAGGTGATCAGACCGATCTAAAAACACAATACGAGTTCTCAACAAGCTCGGGTCTCTATCGAGTAGATTTTTTGCTCACCCATCGCACTACAGGTCGGGCCATTGTGGTCGAGTGTGATGGCAAAAATTTTCATTCTGTAGGAAGAGATAGTCAACGAGACGAGGCAATCATTCGGACAGGACGCGTCGCCGTGATTTATCGAGTCGCAGGAAAAGATCTCCACTATTGCTCCCTTGATGTCTTACAGCTCATCGCGCAGCGAGAACCTTGGCTGGTGAGTGACCGATTTTTGGAGCAAGCCGAATTTTATCCGCACCCAAGCCTCTACAGTGATGATGAAATCGGCCGATTAGAGGGGGGATACAAAGGCTTGATGCGAACTTACTTCGAGTACTTGGAAAAGGATGAGGATTACTATGTGGAATGCTGTTGTGAGGGTGATTGTGATTGTCGCTATAAGCCCAAGGTGGAGAAGAGCGATTTTCGCACGCCTACGATCATTCGATACATGTCAGGCTACGGCCATCCAAGTGCATTTGAATGTCCAGTAAGCCCAGTTCCAGTTCCGATGCCTGAGTGGAAGCGAGAGATGGCTAGTATTTATCATCAAATAGTGGAAAAGCAGAAAGGCTAAGCTGCCTTTTATCCATGCCAGCATTGTTCGACATCCACATAGCTGAATGCTTGCTCTGGAGAGCGGCCCTTCGTCGTATTCTGTTAACCACATTGCGGCTAGGCATGCTTCTTGGTTTCACCTTGGCCGCCGACGTGCTCAAACCGCATCCCAAAGCGGTGCCGAATATTCATTCAGTCGGTGAGGTGGACCGGCCGGAGATGGTGAAGTTCATTGTAGCCACTGCGGCATCGCTTCCGGGCATCGTGGTGGATGAGGTGGATGCGGAGCTGGTGGGGGAGTGGCAGTACTCAACACACACGCCGCCCTATGTCGGGCTGGGTTATTTGCATGACATGAAGGCAGGAAAGGGAAGCAAGTCGGTGACTTTTACGCCCAAGCTTCCAAAGGCGGGCTGGTATGAGGTGCGGCTGGCGCATTGCTACAATGTTAGGCGCTCCACCAAGACGCCGGTGACGATTCATCATGCGGATGGGGAGGCGAAGGTGATTATAAATCAGCAGCAGGAGCCGGAGCATGGGCGGCTGTTTCGCACGCTGGGCACGTTTCGGTTTGAAGAAGGGCGTGCGGGGTGGGTGCGGGTGTCCAATGAGGGCACGGAGGCGGACAAGGTGGTGATTGCAGATGCGGTGCAGTTTCTGCCGGTGGCCCAGCAGCCCACAAAAAAGCCGGAGTCTTGCGACTCCGGCTTCGTGATTGATGGATCTTAATCGTCCTCGGCTTCGGCGGCAGCGGCTTTTTTGCGCTTCTTCTTGCCACCGGCGTTGCGGAGAGCCTTCGGAATTGGGTCTTCCTTCTTCTGCAATGCACGGCGGAGCTTGCGCAGGGCGATGTTTTGCAGCTGACGGATACGCTCGCGCGTGACGCCGAACTCCTGACCGACTTCTTCCAGCGTGCGGGGCTTCTGGCCGGCAAGGCCGAAGCGGGCGTCGATGATCTTGCGTTCGCGTTCGTCGAGAACGGTCAGCAGGCCATCGAGCTGGCTGTGCATGTTCTTGTGCGAGAGCAGGTCGAACGGGGTCTGGGCGTTTTCATCGCCGACGATTTCGCCGAACTCGGTGCTGTCGTCGTCGCTGATCGGGGCGTCGAGCGAAGCAGGGCGCATGGAAGCGACCTTGAGCTGGCTGAGCTTGGCACGATCAATGCCGATTTCTTCGGAGAGTTCGTCGTCCGTGGGTTCGCGGCCGAGTTCTTCGGACATCGCCATGGCCACGCGGCGCATCTTGCTGATCTTGTCCACCATGTGGACAGGAAGGCGGATGGTCTTGGACTGGTTGGCGAGGGCGCGCTTGATGGACTGTTTGATCCACCAGGCGGCGTAGGTTGAAAGTTTGCCACCCTTGTTCGGGTCGAAGCGTTCCACGGCCTTCATGAGGCCGATGTTTCCTTCAGAAATGAGGTCGAGAAGTGGCAGACCGTAGTTGGCGTAATCCTGGGCGATCTTCACCACGAGGCGCAGGTTCGCACGAATCATGTGCGAACGGGCTTCGGGATCGCCGCGTTTGATGCGTTCAGCAAGCTCGACCTCCTGGTCGGGAGTCAGCAAGTCTGTCTTGCCGATCTCACGCAGGTAAATCTTAATGCCTCCGTCGAGTTCCATATGAGCGTTCTAGTTGGGTAATACGATACAAGGACCAACGTCCTTGCCCCGAGCTGAGACGCAGGGGGTAGTCAGTATAAAAGCAAATTCACACTTCGCTCGTGTTTTTTGAGCAAGTTTGCGGCCAGCATAGGATATTGGACCGAAGGAAAGTGGCACAAGCGAAGAATAGACAACCTACGTTCAACTAAACTTTCGGGTGATCGTCAACATCATTTCTAAAAAAAGTTAAGATTTGTTAATAAAAACACCTGCAAATCGGCACTTTTTCAGCTTTTAGAGACTCAGGGTGGCGCTTTTGGATTTTTATCAAGGCTGGCAGTTTGTCCTTCCTCGGTGATGCCGCCCGCTTGACACCGCCCGCTCCTTCCCCGACTTACTGCTCCCTCAAAATTGCCATGCCCCGCCAAATTTCCTACCGCGAAGCCATCCGTGAAGCCCTTGACGAAGAAATTGCTCGCGATCCCATGGTCGTGGTGATGGGCGAAGAAGTCGCCCAGTACAACGGGGCTTACAAGGTGACGGAAGGCCTCTGGGACAAGTGGGGCGACAAGCGTCTGGTGGACACCCCCATCAGCGAGGCCGGTTTCATCGGCATGGGCATCGGTGCCAGCATGCTGGGCGTGCGTCCGGTAATGGAGCTCATGTTCTGGAGCTTTTACACGGTCGCCTGGGATCAGATCGTCAACAACGGTGCGATGGTGCGCTACATGAGCGGTGGCAAGATCAACGTCCCCATCGTCATCCGCGGCCCTGCCAACGGTGGCACCAGCGTGGGCGCCACCCACTCCCACACCCCGGAAAACATCATGGCCAGCTTCCCCGGCATGAAGTGCGTCTGCCCCAGCAACGCCTACGATGCCAAGGGCCTCATGAAAGCCGCCATCCGCGACAATGACCCCGTCATGTTCATGGAGAGCACCAAGCTCTACGGCGAAAAATGGGATGTGCCCTCCAATGACGAACTGCCCAATGGAGAACTCTTCATCCCCCTAGGCCTTGCCGATGTGAAGCGTGAAGGCACCGACATCTCCCTCATCGCCCATGGCAAGGCGGTCATCACCTGCCTGGAAGCCGCGAAGATCCTCGAAGAAGAGCACGGCATCAGCGCCGAAGTCGTCGATCTGCGCACCATCCGCCCGCTGGATGAAGACACCATCCTCGCTTCCGTCGCGAAAACACACCGCGCCGTCTATGTCGAAGAAAACAAGCCTTACTGCGGCATCGGCGCCCAGATCGCCTACATGATTCAGGAGCGGATCTTTGACGAACTTGACGCCCCCGTGCAGCGCGTGTGCAGCCTCGATTCCCCCGCGATCTACAGCCCGCCGCTCGAAGCCCTGCAGCTGCCGACGGCGGAAGTCGTTGTCGCCAAAGCGCTGAGTATTTTCTAAGCTGGAACCGCCATGAAATTCACCCAGGTCTTCAAAAAGGTGCCCGAAGGCTACGTCGGCTTTGTCGAGGAGCTGCCTGGAGCCAATACCCAAGGCGCGACCTTGGATGAAACCCGCGCCAACCTGCGCGAAGCCATTGAACTGGTCATGGAGGCCAACCGCGTGCTCGCCGAAGAGGAGATTGGCAGCGACGAAGTTTATCGTGAAACCATGCTCCTGGCTGCTGCTTGAAACTTCGTGACCTCCTCCAACATCTGCATGACCACGGCTGCGAACTCTTGCGTGAAGGCGGCAATCATTCGATATACGTCAATCGCGCCACGCGCAAAAGCTCCTCCGTCCCGCGCCATCGCGAGATCAACGACTTCCTTGTGAACAAAATCTGCAAAGACCTCGAAATCCCCCGCCCTTAACTTTTTCCCGCCATGCCTAAATTCATCGAAATGCCCAAGCTTAGTGACACCATGACCGAGGGGACCCTCGCCAAATGGACCGTCAAGGAAGGGGACAAAGTCACCGTCGGGAAAGCCATCGCCGACATCGAGACCGACAAGGCCACCATGGAATATGCCAGCCCGTTTGAAGGCGTGCTGCACAAGTTCATCGCCACCCCCGGCGGCAAAGTCCCCCTGGGCGCCCCGCTGGCCGTGATTCTGGAAGACGATGAGGCCGTTCCGGCGGATCTGGATGACCTCATCGCCAAAGCCAAGGCCTCTGCGGCCCCTGCCCCGGCGGCTGAGAAAAAGCCTGCTTCTTCTGCCGCCAAGGTGACCGCTGCCGGTCCGCGTCTTCCCCTGGCCCCGCAGCACAAGAGCCGCGCTGTCGCAGGCAGTGCTGCCCTGCGCGTCAAAGCCTCCCCTCTCGCCAAAAAAGTCGCGGCGGAACGTGGCGTGGATCTCAACTCACTCGTCGGTACCGGCCCTGGCGGACGCATCGTGCGCGAAGACGTCGAAAACGCCCCTGTGGGTGGTGCTTCTGCGGGTCGCGTGGCTGCCACACCGGCCATCCGCCCGGTCATTGGTCCTGAAGACGAACGCGTGCCCACCAGCAGCATGCGCAACATCATCGCCGAGCGCCTCCTGGCCTCGAAGACGCAGATCCCTCACTTCTACCTGCAGATGGAAGTGGATGCCGGCCCGCTCATGGCCTTCCGCGCCCACCTGAACGCTTCTGCCGAGAAGACCGGTGGCAACAAGTACACCGTCAACGATTTCATCGTCAAGTCCGTCATTCGCGCCGCCCAGGCCCAGCCTGCGATCAACGCCGCGTGGGATGGCGATGCCATCGTGAAGTTCAAATCCGTCGGTCTCAGCGTCGCCATCGCCATTGATGACGGCCTCGTCACCCCGGTCATCAAGGAGGCGGAAAAGAAAACGCTGCTCCAGATCAGCCAGGGCGTCAAAGATCTCGCCGGCAAGGCCAAGAACAAGAAGCTCAGCCCAGATGACTTCGCCGGCGGCACCATCACCGTCTCGAATCTCGGTGCTTATGGCATCGACCAGTTCGCCGCGATCATCAATCCGCCGCAGGCCGCGATCGTGGCCATCGGCAGCATCCGCTCCGCACCTGTCGTCAATGACAAGGGCCAGATCGTCGTCGGTCAGCGCATGTGGGTCGGGCTTAGCGGAGACCATCGCGTGGTGGATGGCGCTGTTGCCGCGACCTTCCTGGCAGAAATGCGCAAGCTGCTGGAAAACCCGGCGCTGATGCTGGTGTAAGACAGTGATCCGTTGAAAACAGGTCTGAACAGGCGCGGATACCTTCAGAGTGGCCTGCAAGTTGCAGATGATCTCGCAGCTACTCCCGCGCTCCTTCAGAGCGCGGCTTTGAGCGAGAATGCCGCACATCCAACACCCAGGGCTTGCGCCCTGGGCTGACTCCTGCGGGCCTTTGGCCCACGGCGCAGGGGCTTGGCGAGCCTTGTTGATAGCAAATCGCAAAACACATTTCCGTTTAGCAGGCTGACTCTGGAAAGAAAGTCATAGGCTCCGACGGCGGCTGGCTGGAGACAGCCAGCCCTACCTCGCTTTGGGACGTGGCAGGCGGCGCTGCAGCCATTCCATATCCTCCGGTTGCAGGAAGCTCAGGTAGAGCGTCATCATCGAGAGAAAGAACAGCATCAGGTTATATGACATGATGCTGATGCCCGCGTGCAGGAGGATTCCTGCGCCGAAGCCAAACCAGCGCCAGCGAGGAACCATGAGCAGAATGGGAATCGCGAGCTCAATGAGCAGCACCAGGTAAGTGACGATTTTCAGCAGGAAACCATAGTTCAGCACCCAGAGGCCGGGCCACCGCGCATTGTGGGAGAGCAGGAAGAAACTCATGAAGTCTCCGCTCATCCAGTATTCATTGTCCAGCCTTGCCAGCACGGCCTGCAGATAAATCGCCGCCAGCTGCACCTTCATCAGAGTCAGGCCATAGCATGGCACCTGCACCTCAGGCGCCGCACGTTTGCGCGCTTTGCGTGAGCGCAACGACCAGCAGGCAGGCATGGGGGAGACCAGCACCAGAAAAGAAGTGCAGCGCAAGACCTCATCCCAGCCCACCAAGATCAGCGGATCACGCATGGCATAGGACACATACCAGACATACACAATGCCTGCAGCCACCCGGGGCCACACGCCCAGCAGCAGCATCACCATGCCGCAGCCGCTGAAAAACATGTAGTTGCTGACGGCGCCCACGTCACGGCACAGGTCAAACACAGACAGATAAGCCCCGACGGTGTACTTCCGCACGACTTCCTGATCCGCCATCCCCACATCCGTGAAGAAAGTCTCACGATCCGGCCAGATCTGCATGAGATTCAGCAGCGACACGAACGCGAACGCGATTCGTATGCAGGCATACAAACGGGAATCCACCGGGGTCAGAAACAAACCGGTGAAACGGGATGGAAGACTTTGGGGGCCCGTCATCATGGAGTGGGTGGAGCCGTTGTTTTACTGGCAACGAGCGTGCCGAGCTCAAAGGGCCCCAGCACGGAAGGGCGCTCCACAGCGATCTCCTTGAGCGAGCGTACTCCCAGCAGGCTGCGGGTGTAGGCAGGGATCACCTCCAGGCTCACCAGGGTCCGGGGGCTGTAACGCCCCGTGCGGAGCAGCGCCTCCGCAGCACTCTTCATGTAGGACTCACGAAACACGCCTCGTGTGGGATTGAAGACGACATTGGCCATCCAGTTGTTCAGCCGCACCTGGTCGTGCTGGGAAAAACGCCGCAGTCCCGGCAGCACCATGCCCACCTCTTTGGGTTTTTGTCCTTGCTCCTGGACGATCAGCCGCGCTTCCGTGCGGTGCATGTTGGGAATGGTTTCAAACATGGTCCAGAGCTGGTGGCAGCGGGTGACACGCTCATACAGGTTGAACACTGAAGACACATGAATCCGGTCTCTCCAGCGCGTAGGCAGAGCACCGAACAGAAGAAAGACCAGATGTGCCGAGGCAAAAACCACGATCATTATTTTTCGGCTGGACTGGGAGGGCGCACGCATGGGCTGTGCCGCCAAGAAAGAACCGTGATGCACCATTCATCAAACGATTAGAGCAGCATTCGGCGCCTGCGGAGCACTCATGCTGCATGGGTTGTGCGGGTCTGGTCAGCTTTTGCGGGGCATGTTGGGATTCGTCGGTGGAAAGCAGCGGGGTGTTGCGGCACTTGGTATCATTTGCACGGTGACTCCCGGATGAACTATCATGCCGCATGGAACTGCCCGATGTCATCGAACAATGCCTGAGCCTTCCCGGCGCGGAAGAAACGCAGCCGTTTGGACCTGAGGCGCTCGTTTACAAAGTCGGCGGCAAGATGTTTGCCGTCACCTCACCGGATGAGTTTCCCGCCCGTATCAATCTCAAATGCGATCCCGAGCGTGCCATCGAACTGCGTGACGAATGCCAAGGCATCAAGCCCGGCTGGCACATGAACAAGAAGCACTGGAACACCGTGATGCTGGACGGAACCGTGCCGCCGGCGCTGGTGCGGGAGCTGGTCACCCATTCGTATCAGCTTGTGGTGGACGCGCTGCCGAGGAAGGTTCGGGAGGAGCTCAAGAAAAAGAGTTAGAACCGAAGCCTCACCAAACCAACGAAATACCGTAAGCGGGGAACTCGCTGTCTGACGATACGAGATGGCAGGCGTCGAGTTGCGCTTGCGCAAGTATCACTCGATCAAAGGGATCTTTGTGGTGCTTGGGCAGCTCGCTGCTGGAGAAAAGAGCTTCTGCTGAAATGGGAAGTTCAATGAGCCCCCACCTCGAAACTTGGTTCAACCATCACGTTCGTGGAGGCTCTGGCAGAGCTAGTTTTCCGGCTCCGTGTTTTAAAATAATCTCCCATAAGCTGGCCTGACTGACATGGAGAATTGAGCCAGGATCGTTGATGGCTTTTACGGCTTCGGCACTCAGCTGTTCCGGCTCACTGGCGAGCCAGATCAAAGCACAGGTGTCGAGGAGCAGCTTCACAGCAGTCCAAGTTCACGCATGCCCACTTCGTCCAATGCCGCAAAAGATTCTTTGTCCCAGCGAACGGGAGAAGAAGTGCGTTCACCGACACGGGGGCGTTTCAGCGGCGACGATGACTTCACCGGTACGATTCGCGCCACTGCGAGTGTGCCTTGACGCAGCAGCACCTCCTCACCTAAAGCCACTCGCTGCAGCAATTGGGAGAAGTGTGTCTCAGCATAATCGAGCGTGGCTTCCATGGCTGGATTGTCGCTTTCCAAACTCACGGCGTCAAGATGACAAAAAACAGCAGGTCAGCCATCTCACCCCACCACCAGCTCCACCGGACAGTGGTCACTGCCCATCACATCCGCACGAATGGTGCATGACTTCAGCGCGGGTTTCAGTTTCTCCGAGGCGAGCCAGTAGTCGAGACGCCACCCGATGTTCTTCGCCCGTGCATCGGGCGTGCGCTGGGTCCACCAGGTGTAGCGGCCGGGGTTGGGATCAAACTGGCGGAAGACGTCGAGGAAGCCAGCGTCGAGGTGCTTGGTGAAGCTGGCGCGTTCTTCATCGCTGAAGCCGGGGTTCATGCGGTTGGATTTCGGATTGGCGAGATCGATTTCCTGATGCGCGCAGTTGAGGTCGCCGCAGGCGATGACGGGCTTGGTCTTCTCCAGCTTCTTCAGGTGCGCACGGTAGGCATCGTCCCAGGAAAGGCGATAGCTGAGGCGTGCGAGTTCGGCCTGCGAGTTTGGCGTGTACACATTCACGAGGAAGAAGTCCGGGAACTCGACGGTGATGAGACGGCCTTCGCGGTCGTGCTCGTCGATGCCGAAGCCCAGCGTGTTCGTCTTGAAGGGCACGCGGCTGAGGATGAGAGTGCCGGAATAGCCTTTCTTCACCGCACTGTTCCAGACGGCGTTGTAGCCGCTGAACCAGCCGAGATCCACTTGGTCCTGCTGCGCCTTGGTTTCCTGCAGGCAGATGACATCGGCATCGCCGTCGAGCATGTATTCGCGGAGGCCTTTGCCGAGGGAGGCACGGATGCCGTTGACGTTCCAGGAGGTGAGTTTCATGGGGAAAAATGACGAATGACGAATGTTGGAATGCCGAATTAGAACGGAAATGGGGATCGTGAAAGCGGGGAATCGGTGATGTTGCGGATCGAGGTGTTAGCACTTTGACTGCGGCATGAGTTTTGATCTGCTGGCACCGCATTACCGCTGGATGGAGGCGCTGTGTGCCGCGGGTCAGGTGCAGCTCTGCCGCACGGCATTGCTGGGGACCATTCCAGCGCCGCGGCAGGTGCTGATCTATGGCGAGGGCAATGGCCGCTTTCTCGTTGAACTATGCCGTCGCTTTCCTCATGCGCGCGTGACCGTGGTGGAAGCCAGTGCGGTGATGATCGATCTCGCACGTGCGCGGCTGCGGCGTGCAGGACTGGCAGGTGCGCAGGTGGAATTCATCCATGCAGATGCTTTAACATGGCAGCCACCCACGGCGGTGTTTGATCTCATTGTGACGTGCTTTTTTCTCGACTGCTTTCGTGCGGATCAACTGCAACATCTGGTGCCAACCATTGCCAGTGCCGCCACAGCAGATGCGCATTGGCTGCATGCGGATTTTCAAATTGCGCCCGCAGGCCTTCGGCGTGTGTGCAGCCGCGTGATCGTGGGGTTTCTTTATGCGTTTTTTCGCTGCGTGACACGACTGCCGGCCCATGAACTGGTCAATGTGGAACCCTATTTGAGGGCTGCAGGATTCACGCGGTGGCAGCGGCGTGAGTTCGTTGTAGGCCTGTTGTTTTGCGACTGCTGGAAGCGTGAAGAGATTGCGTCTCATACTCTTCTCATGCCCGTCGCATAACTTGCTTACTGGATGCCAATCCACGCGGATCAAAGCGAACGTATCCATGCTTTATATGCGGCATGGACCCTAAACCACACTCCCAAAACCGGTGGTTGCTTGCGCTGAGCCTCAGCGTCGTAGCAACCGTGTCTTTTTCAACCGCCACTGCGGGCACGCCCGTCGCTGCGAAGAACCCCGCACCCGAGCCGTTTGACTGGAAGGAGAACACCATCTCCCCGGTCACGAACCCGATGTACTTCGAAGATCCGGTGATCCGCTCCGAAATCCGCCCGATCTTCATCTATCACAACTTCGACAACCAGTTCGTCACGGGTCGTGGCAGTGCACGAGTGGGAGCTGTCCAGTTCCGCTATGCGATCACGGACCGCCTTGCCTTCATCGCGACGCAGGACGGTTATCTGAACATCAATGGCACCGGAGTGAAGGGCAGCGGCTGGATGGATCTGGCCGCCGGCTTCAAGTACGCGCTGATCAATGACGTGCAGAATCAGTTCATCCTCACCCCGGGCTTCACGTTCCAGCTCCCGACCGGTGACAAAGATGTGTTCAATGGTCGTGGTTCAGGCCAGTTCAATCCCTTCATCTCCTTTGCGAAGGGTTACGGCGATCTGCACATCACAGGCAATGTCGGCGCACTCATTCCGATGCTGCGCGATGAACAGAACACCATGGCGCATTACAGCCTGATGGTGGACTACTACGTCAGCAAATGGTTCATCCCCTTCGCCACCGCGAACTTCTGGACCACGCTCAACAATGCCTCCAACATCCCCGGCCTGCGCACGAACGGCTACGATGTCATCAACTTCGGCGCGGGCAATGCCAGCGGTGCCACTCAGGGCATGCTGGGCCTTGGTTTCCGCTCACGCATTCAGAAGAATGTCGATATCGGTTTTGCCTATGAAATGGCGGTTGTGAAGCCTTACGGCCTGGCCAACACCCGCTTCACCATGGACATGAGCATCCGCTTCTAATTTCGAGTTTTAGTCAGGTTGAGTCAGAAGTTAAGTTGGTTACGCACGGGGACGAAAGTCCCCGTGCGTTTCTATTGCGGGCCGGTTGTTTTGCGGTTGGCGAGGCAGGTTAAAATGATCTAAGTTGGCAGGAAGGGTCGCCGTTATGATCCCCCCGACAACCATGACACGCCAAACTCTTTCCTCTGCCGCTGGCGCACTTGCGCTGCTTCTCGC